>JBOFGK010000045.1:0-34687 GCA_051649085.1 Mycoplasmatales bacterium
GAGAAACAGAAACACTTACAGGTTAATATAGATGATTTATTTTAAGTGTTTAAAAACTAATTTAGATAAAAAAAACATTTATCCAAATCCGGACAAATGTTTAGAATTTTTTAGGACATTTTAGCTTTTGCTTGACAGCTTTTTTAGAAAAATCTTTAAAACGTTATCAAAAAATACTTAAGAAGGAAAAACTAGTAACAATTGTACTAGTTTCTCATTAGATCATATGCATTATTGCTTAGTTTAAGAAAACTACGATTTAATAGCTAAATCAGTATCTTAGAATTCTATTTTCCCAATTAAGAATTTTACAAATAAAAACAGTTCAGTTCAAAAGTTTTTAAATTATTTAAAGTAATAAATTACTTTTCCAACTATTCCCTCTCGATCAACAAAACCAAATTGATCGCTATCTGTACTTTCTTTTTGGTTATCACCATTTAAAAAAACTTTTTCACCTTCAATTTTTGTCACTCTTTTAATAATTTTGTTCCCAATATTTATATCTATATTTCGATAAATAACAACATCTCCTTTTTTGATTGAATAAAATTTTTTCATATAAAGCACATAGTCGTTATTTTTTAAGGTCGGTTCCATTGATTCACCTTGTATTTTCATTAAACCCAAAACTTGTGAAAATGCCATCAAAATTAACAGTAAGCATATGAAGAGTATAATCTGAATTTTCTTGAACATTATTGAGCTTTTTTAGGTTCAACACCAAAGTTAGAAAAATTTGATAGTAGATACTCTTTTCCATTTACAGTCAAGATAACTTCATTTACTCCATCATAGCCACCATCTGCTTTTGTGGCTTCAAAAACTAAATATCCTTCATTAGTATTTATCACACTTTTATCAGAAGCTTTTATTTTTTTCCCATTTTTCATCAATAATTCAACATCATTTTTGAAGTCGATTCCAGAACCATATACATATGCAACGACATATGTATCAACATCACCCCAAGCTTCATTCCCTTGCATTGGACTACTTAAAAAACCAGTAGTGTAGATTCCGTCTGCTAATTTAGTTGCAAAACATTTTGTTGCCAAATGCATACGTATTGATCCATCTGGTTCTCCTTGAGGTACTTCTGCTTCCTTTACATAACCATATGGATCTTTTTTACAACCTTCATCACTTGTCAATGTTATTGGTTTTGCATCAACATTCTCTACATTACCATTATCTTCAGGCAAATCAGTTGATGACTTTATTCCATGCCCTTCATTTGCTGCTGCTGGATTAGAATTAAATGATGTTGTTACAAACAAGGCACCAATTAAAAATACTCCAACTATTACAATAATTAAGTTTTTTTTCATTTTTTTGAACACTATGTTCAATCTCCTTTACTATTCTTATTTTTTTTCAAAATTCTTTCAATTTTCCCATCTTCAAGCATTACAATTTTATTTGTCTTTTTGGCGATTGAATTATCATGAGTAATAATAATAACTGTTGTACCCTCATCATTGATTTTTTTTAAAAGTTCGATAATATTTTTAGAATTGACTGAATCTAAATTTCCAGTTGGCTCATCACATAATAAAATACTCGGATTTTTTATCAAAGCTCTAGCTATTGCAATTCTTTGTTTTTGTCCTCCAGACAATTCGCTTATTTTCCTACTTTCAAAGCCTTCTAAATCGACCATTTTCAAAACCTCTCGAACAGTATACAAGAGCTTTTTCTTGTTTGTGAAATCAAGTGCCATTAAGATATTTTCCTGCACTGTAAATTCTTTTATAAGCGCAAAATCCTGAACAACAAACCCAATATGTTCACCCCTTATTTTCGCTAAATTTTTTTCACTTAATCCACTTACATCTTCTCCATTAAAAATGAATTCTCCATATGTCAGTTCATCAATTAATCCTAAAATAGAAAGTAATGTTGTTTTCCCACTTCCACTTGTCCCGACAATACTTATAAAGTCACCCTTTTTAATCTTTAAACTGACTTTATTCAATGCTTTTACAGGATTTTTTTCATTGTAAAATTTACTAACCTCTTTTAAACTAATCATTTTACTCCTTCATTAATTTACTTAAATTTGCTGTTTTAATTATTTTAAGAACTCTAATCATAACAACTATTGTTAATAAATAAATAAAAATCCCACAGTATATTAAAATCATTATATCTATCGGTTGCTTTAAATAGTTTATCGTTACATACCAATATATACAACCAGAAGCTAATAGTACAAGCGTAAATGCAATTAAATATATCCTTTTTATAAACCATTCATCGCACCCTAACATTGAGATTACCGATAAAAACTTTAATCTTTTCTTAATAATTTCTTGTAAGATATAAATTATTCCTATCGCATAAAAGATCATTACTGGGATACTAGACTTTATATTTGAAATTAATACAAGTTTAGCGGCTTCAACTTTTTTCTTGAAAGAAAAAGTTAAATTTTGAATTTGAATATTTATTTTACTTTCTTTTTGTAAAACATTTATTTTTTGTGTAAAACTATCAAGTTCCTCATCTTTTACTTTGAAAAAACGATAAGCAATTACAGAATTGACAAGTAGATTTTTTTCCGGATTTAATAAACTAACATCATTTGGTTGAATTTCGGGGAAAATCATTATATTTTCTAATTTCTGTTTTTCTAGAACTGTTGGATTAAATATTTCTTGCTCATTTTGAATATATCCAACCACTTTATATTTATGCTTTTCCACCATTTGTTCAGCTGAAAGATTGTTGAACGGTGTATAAAATTCTATTTCTGTACCAAGATTAATTTTACCTTCATACTCGATTGGCAGTAGTACTTTATAATCAGAAAAATTTTCAAGTGTTTCGCCATCAATAAATTTTATTTCAATCTTTTCCTCTTTGAGATAAGCAGCTGAAATATGTTTACTTTTAATTTCCCATAGTTTCGACCCAATAAGCTCACCAAACGACGACTCTTTCTTTGTTGATACATCTTTATTAGTTGTTGCCATTACCGACGAATTATCTGCAAAATACAATGAATTTTTATATTCATCAAGTTCGCTAATTTTCGAAAACAATTTTTCATATTTTTGATTTATTGCTTCTGTATTACTTGGATCATTCAGTACAGAAGGCGAATTACTTGTTTGATTCATTTTCTCATATATTTGGATCAAGTTATTACTTTGTAATAATTTTGGCATTTGTCCTTTTAAGAAATTTTCTTCAATTATTGAAAAAACTGCATAGATTGAAAAGAATGAAATAATCATAATCAGTCCTAAAAGAAGTATCCTAAATTTGTTTTGATAAATTTCATTTATTGCGTATTTAAGTGATTTCATTATAAATCACCTCTAATCTCTCGACGTAATATATCAAGTATTGACACTGAAATCATCAGTACATAAATTATAATATTTGCAAGTACATAACCAAAAATTATATATAGATTACTTTTCGAAAAGATTTGTGAAAATAATTGTGACATAACAAAGTATACACCTATTGTGATAATCGTAATTTTAGACATAAAGACTGCTTTTTCTTTTATCCTTATTCCAAAAATTCTTTTGTTATTATAACCTAATAATTTTAAAACTGAGTTATGCTTTCGTTCGTTTTTTGTTTGCACTTCAATCAAAGTGAAAAATACAATTACAAAAATTAAAATTATCCCTATTAATTGTGCAAGTACAGTCTCGATATATTTTTTAATGTCTGTTTCTTCACCACCAAAGACTCTACTTCCATTCGAATAGGAGACTTTATTTTTTTCTAATGTACTTTTCATTTCCTCAAAAACTTTATTAAATTCTTTTTTATTTTCAGGGTTTGCAAGTACAACTTCTGTAACTTCTTCAATCGGTATTGTGTTATTTTTCAATGAATCTGCATCCAAGATTACTGCATCATTTAAATCTGTAACAAGATTTGGCGTTCCAATAATCCCAGAAATCAAAAAATCAGTTTCTCTGAATTGGATTTTACCACCAATGTCTTCAATTTTTTGTTTATTTAATTTACCATAGTCTATTCCAACTAAAGCTTCTTGTTCATTACCAATTGTGAATTGTTCTCCCTCAATAATCGGAAACGATGATGTAGATGGAATTGAATAAATTGCAAACGGATTCGCTTCATTAAAGCTAAATACATAAACGTAATCATTGTTTTTTTTTATAAACTCATATAAATCATTTGATAATTTTTCTTTATTAACAACAGTTAACATATCTAGATTCAATGATTTCACATCCTTTGCAAAAATAGAATTCATACTTTTGGTTGAGTAAAATTCAATTACTTTCGATGTACATGTTTCAATAAATAATAGACCAAAAAGAACTAAAATCCATAAAAGTGTTTTTTTCATAAAAGCCTTTCTTCTAATATTAAAGCTTGATGCAAACCTAAGTTTGCACCATTTATTTAATCACCATGATAAAAAGAAAAATTATAATCCTTCCATCCAACAGACCAACCAGCGCCTACCCAGCCACCATTTGATTCTCTAGCTGCATAAACATTTCCAGCGTTGTCGCCTGCAAGTACCCATCTGTATCCAGCTGTTTCCTCGAATGTTTGC
Source organism: Mycoplasmatales bacterium (assembly GCA_051649085.1). GTDB lineage: Bacteria > Bacillota_I > Bacilli_A > UBA3375 > UBA3375 > JBOFGK01. The sequence goes on from JBOFGK010000045.1 coordinate 4,559, forward strand.
ATACTTGTGCTGTAATACTTCACTCGACTATAAGTCGACATCGCATCTGCTGATTGTGGTAATACACTAAAGCCAAATAACGCGATACATACAAACAAAGATAATTTTATAATAGATTTTTTCATCTATTCTCTTCTCTAACAAGGCTATTTAATTTATATCAAATACTATTTTTCAAACTTAATTTCCCCTGTCTTCCAAAGTATAGCACCCTTTTTTGAGAGTGTCAATAATCACTAAGAAGAAAAGCATCATTGTTCAATTTTTTTTTAGGGTCTTTTCTAAACGCATATCTTATAACTATTATAATTTGTTTTCAAAAGGTTTAAGTATTTAATTTGTCTGTACAAAAAATAATCAAGTGCCATACGATAGCACTTGAGTTTTTTAATTTTATAATTTACATAATTATATTTTTACCAAATTTTTTTTTGAACATACACACCTAATCGTAATTTTCTGTGTCCCTTTTTTAAAGGCAATTATTATTTTAGAATATTTTTTATTGTTCTGAATAAAATACAGATTTATTTTTCTAAATCAAAATTTATAAATCGATCTAATATTTGTTTCTTTTCTTCAGCATAACTTTATAATTTTCTAAAATCATTTATTGAATTTGTAAATTCTATTATTTGAAATACTGCACTATCAAATTTTTCACCATCAAAGACAAGTTCAAACTCTTGTTTTTTCAACATAGAATAATTGAACTGTTTCCTCAAAAATTTCAAATCCACAAAAAAAATGATTTCCAAGTTTTATCGGACTTAAAAACATATTTTTTGAATCAATATTCATACAAGTAAATTCATCAGTAATTAAAGACATTTCTGCCTTCATAAAATCAATACTTTGTTCTTCTTTTTGATCGGAAATTAAAATAGTACTTTCATAGTCATATTCGTCACTAATTTTTGTGAGTATATTTTTCTCTTTACTCTTAAGATCATTACTATTTTTTGTAGAATTTATGTCTATTCGACAGTTTTTTAATTTTACAATCATTCCATGCTCTAATTCGATAGAAAATATAGTATTAGACATAATTTTTTCATACAAGTTGCAATTTTCTAAACGACTATCAGTATATATTGATATATAGCCAAGGTTTGTTTTGCTTTTTTTATTTATTTCTACAATGTAGTTACCAGGATTAATTTCATACCCTACTCTAAAACAACCATCTTCATAAATACCATTATTTGGACTAAACGAGTGTATTTCATCATTAACTTTTACAGCATATCCTTCTTCGAAATAAAGAATTTCACCATCCAATAAATAATAAAACATTTGGTTATAATATGGTTTTTTTCAATACTTTCTACTTCAACAATAGCTATTTTTGCAAAAATATATATAAACCTGATTCAATATCTGTACCTACAAGATATTTTCCATTATAAATTCTTTTCATAACTTCTCCTCTTTCACAAACTTAATTTACTATACTAATGTACTCTTCAAATGAAGTGATATTGTATTCATTTGAAATACAAATGATTTTATCAAACAATTTACTTTGCTTATCCAAAAATACAGTCGAATCATTTTTTTCAAAATGTAGTCTTTTATGGCAGGTTGGACAAAGTGCTACAATATTTTCAATTCTATCAAGTGTAGGATAATCTTTAAATTTACTTTTTGCTAACTTAACTGGAATAATGTGATGCGTTTCTAAATAAACTTCGTCACTTCTATTCAAAAACATCTCATTTGTACACTTGAAAAAACATTTCCCATTTGCTTGTAATATTACTTCATTTCGTATTACATTTGAAGTACTCAGCCGTTCAAAACTATGCTCGATAATATTTTGTTGTTCTTCTTTATAACTATTTAATGATTCTAAATCATTAACAATATTACAATAGTTATAGAAAGCCTTAAATATAAAGCTTTCTTTATCGTTGTTACTAATAGTTAATAGAATTTGAATAATATCATCTGTATTGAAAATTTTTCTTAAATTTTCAATATTTTTATTTATCCAATCCTTCGATCTTTCATTATTGTTCGTGCGAAATATCATGTAATTTTCATAAAAATCAATAAAATTAATTATTCCAGTTGTTAGTGAATAAATACCATTTTGAGTATCATTCAAATAGTCTTTTCTAATTTCACTTAAAAAAGTATCTGTTTTTTTCGAATAATTTTTTCCTGCAATCACTATTTTACGTTCACCCATCATTTCTCCAAATAGTCCGATATAATAAATGTTTCAAATATTTGCTCTAATACAGGAACTACAATACTGTTCCCAGCCATCTTGTATTGTTCGGCAAGTGTAATATCAATTTCTAGCATTGCATCAAATTGTTTTTCAGAAAAACCCATCAGCATAAATGCTTCTCTTGGAGTAATATACCTAAATTTTGACTTTGTTCCATCATTCAATATTTTTCCATGAAAGTGAATAATACCCGCATTATTCCATCTATCTTGTTTTGTAGTTATCGTACAACAATGTGCCTTCATTTGGTTTTGTTTAGTTTTTATAACTTTATCTTCTGAAATGGTCAGTTGCTTTTCGTTCTCAAACATTTTAAGTCTAGATTCCGTATGATTTGGTGTTGCAGCCAGTAACTCATTGAAGTACTTATCACCATTTTTTTCATTTGAGCAATCTTTTTTAGTTTTTATGCATTTTGCTAATGTATATTTTTTTTTAATTTTATCTATATTTTTGCATTTTTCATCAAATTCTGAGATATGGTCAAATATTTTTTTTTCTAAATCAATATTTCCGTCATAATCTAGAATACTTATTGCAAAAAATCTATTTCTACTTTGAGGAAATCCAATATCTAGTGAATTAATCATTCCATCAATTGTTTTATATCCAAGCTCATTTAAAAATGACTTCCACATTTCATAGTCTTTTTTATGATTTGAATTGACGATTTGTGGTACATTTTCCATTAGTAAGTATTTTGGCAGTTTACTTCGATCCTTTACACTGATTTCCAATAGGATTCTTTCAACTTCCCAAAGAAGTCCACTTCTTGTATTTGCACCTTTTTTCATTCCTTTTTGTTTACCAGCAACTGATAAATCTTGACAAGGAAAACTATATGTAAATACATTAACATCTTTTTTTATTATATCATCACCACGTAAATTTTGAATATTTGGGATATTCTTAAGTTTACTATGCGCATAAAATAATCTGTCTAGTACATCATAGCTTACAGAATTAAGATTTTTCGCAACATTTTTTCCATCAATACTGTAATTAAACCTACCTAAATATTCTACTAAATCTTCTTTTGAATAGCCTGATTTAATGTACTTAATTCCATTAATGTTCATGTATGAAACTACTGAGTACACGTTCCATTCCGATAGTCCTGCTAGCTCAAACTCAAAGTTATATTCTTTTTTTTTGGCAAGTTTTGAAAAAGCCGTATGTTGACTACCGATTCCTGCAAATGCTTCAAATAATCTTATTTTCATCTTAGCTTGAACATTTCTTTAAAGTTATTTTGTGTTTCTTCATTACGTGCAATCATATTTACTTCCGTTTGCATCTTATCAAAGAACTTAAACGTTGTATCAATTACATTCATAATATAATTTTCTTCAAAAAAATCTTTTGCACTTTTCGCAAAATATATAACTGATAAATCAGAGTTTACTGCATTTAACTTATTAAAGATTCTATATAATGAATAATACTTTATTGAGGATGCTATTGGTCCAAATTTTTTACTTCGACTGGTTGTCTGATATCTATTTCCTGGTGCCTCACTATGCTCCATTAATTCCTCTACATGCTTAACAATTAACTGTCTTGCAACAATGTCTCTGAATGTTTCAACAGAGAGTTCAATATTTTCCACTTGATCTAAGAAAAACTGTAGTGACTTTTCACCACCTTTTGATGCCTCACGTGGATGACCATACCAAATATTTTCAATTTGCGCAATTTGTTTAATATCAAGAGTAAATAAATATTTTTCTTCAAATGTTTTCTTTGTAACCTTTCCTAATTCAATTTTTGCTTGCCCGCGCATTCTTTCGAAGAAGATTTGATGTTCAAGATCATTTCTATCAATGCATGGAATAATTTCTTTTGAAGCAATTTTTTCAAATCCGATAAAGAATGTATGTGCAGATATAAAATCACTATTATTCACTTTATTTTGTGTATTTGCATATCTAGCAATGTTTGTCACCATCTCAACATAATTGTCTGTATTTTTCACATGACTCAACTTTACTTGTACATATGAATCTTCTAAGTTTACATTTGATTTATATGCATCATGAAGAGAAGCTGTTGTTTGACCACCATTTACAATTTGAAGTCCTTTAACTGATTCGATATTATTATTTGCATCAAATTTTATGTCTTTACAAACAGCACTTAAACCGTTGTTATATGATAAAAATAATTCTGGACTACGTTCTAAGGTCTTTTTTATACCTTTATTAACACCGGACGTTTTTAAAAACAATCGAACATTATCTTGTAATAAACGCGTTTCAAATTCATCATATAGTTTTGCTAAAGTAATCGTTGGAAGAATAAAAAAATACACATCATTCTGTTCTTGTTGGACTCTAACATACTCAATTTTCTGCCCTTTAAAGCTTATCACGTCAAGAACCTCATTATTATGTTTTCCAAGATACTCAGTTATTTTTTTACTATCATAAAATACAACTTTTATACCATAATCGATCTCCATTCCTTTTAACATCATTTCACCCATTCTTCCAATGGTTTTGTTTGTTAATAATTGAATTTCAATCTTTGTTCTAGGTTTTTCTAAAAATTGATTATATACATCAAAAATTGGATCCTCAGTATCAAATTCAGCTATTAATTCTTCTAATTCTGAATATTGCTTTTTTATTTTACTTATCTTTTGTAAATCCTCATCAAATTTTTCAACATCAAATGGTTCAGCTTGGGCTACCTTATTATAGTCAACGTATGTAAATCTAATTACCTCATCACTTATCAAAAAGCCATCAATATCAACTCCATCACAATTAATATTAAATAATTCTGTTTTTTGTTCAGGCGTTTGGAAGTATAGTATCTCTTCAACCTTTTCTATAAATAGATGGTCTCTAGATTTGTCATTGTCTTCTTGATCGATTTGATTATCAATATATAAGTTAAGTTCGTTAAAGTTCATTTTTCTCCGTTCTAGTTACTTAAAACTTCTGTTTCTTCTGGATTTTCTGTTGGTGATTTTGGAAAACTTATCATAAGAGTTGTTGCCTTTTCTTGATCTTCTTTACAAGTTATACAATATATTACAAGTAATCCATCCTCTGGTGCTCTAGTTTTTCTTGCTAATTTTCTATCAGTTTTTTCCGTATTTTCCAAATCATAAAACTCATCGTTTGGTGACGTTATTATTTTAGCCCGCCTTATTTCAACACTAACATATTTTGAGTTTCTCATTGAAAAATTAATTGTTCCAAATGAAAAATCTTCGGAAGCAGAACTTTTAATTTTCCCTTTTAAAACAACTTTCCAATTTACTAATTCTGAAAGAGTATTTTTTTCTATAATATAGCTAGCCCATCTTTCTGGATCAGTTCTTTTACTATAAAGATCTTCATTACAATTAATTTGTTTATAATTTAAAAGAAAATCAATAATTTTTTGAGAATCAATATTATTTAGCGCGAATCCCTCGCTTAGTCTTTGAATTTCAGTTTCATGTTCAAATAGTTCTTCAATTAGTTTCTTGTTTAATTCAAACTTTGAGATATCAAGTCCTGTAATTTGCGGTGCTTCTTCAGTAAAACTAAATTTTGTTGTTCTAGCATTTCCAAGTTTATTTCTGCTCGTTGGAACAAGACTACCATATTTAGAAATATTAATTTCGAATTCATCCGGAGTAAAACCTTTTGAGTTCATTTCATCTAACTGTTCAATCAGAAGGGTATCTGCTTCATGGATATTTTTCAAAAAGATCAGTGCCTCATTTGATATATAAACATTCGTTAAAAATAAGTACGGATCACGATATCCAAACCATCTACCCATTTGACTCAAAGTATCCATTTGTTTACTAACTCTTTCGAAAAAAGAAACAATTAATCCTTCAAGCGTTAATCCTCGTGATAATGTATTTCCACCAATGACAATATAGTGTCTATACACATCATCATACTTCAAACGTTCATCCATTGGTGTTCCTGAATTGTGTAACACAATTTTAATTTTGTCATTCTGTAAAATTGACTTCAATTCAAAAAGTACTTCCTCAAATTTTATCTCAAATAAATTATTATCAACCTTTCTATATGTATCAGCTTTAATACTGAATAGATATGAAAACTCATCTATAAGTTCATGATTTTCTCTAAATAAAAGTTGTGATTTTATTTTTGCAAGATAATCCGATACTTCTTGTCCTTGTTGCTGATGTTCATCTATTAAATGAGATGAGTGCACTAACATTGTTGAATGTAAAAAATTAAATGTTGGAAATCGTTTGTTATCATTGTACATTAGAAACTTAATTGCTGACCCAACTAAATAATCTTTAATTGCAGCCTCAAGATTATTTTCATCATTTTCAAGTTCTTTAATAATATTGTGTTTATAACCACTATCAAAAAATTTGGAGTATCCAGTGTAGTATCTAGAGCTAGGAATTCTAATAATAAAATCAGATGGATATAAATTATCAATTTCTTTATCAATAAACAGATTTGCATATGGAGTAGCTGTGTACGATATAAAATAATTTTTTGAAAATATATTTAAAATGTCTCTGATTTTACTATTTATTATTGTGCTATTTTTTTCCACATTCGCATAATTTGTGTCAATTGAAGCATTATCTGCTTCATCATCAATTATTAATATCGACTTATTTTTATTGGTTAAGGCGTTTAACATTTTGAAAAGATTTTTTAGTGTATTGACATTTTTCTTGGTTACAAAAATCGCTGTATTATCACTACTCAAACTATCAATATCAGTCTTTAAAGATGAAGAAAGATCATCTTCATATGAAGTTAACATTACACATTTTGATTCATATAGCGGATTCATTAATTTAATTCCAATATCCTCATGTGATCTTGATTCATCAATTGTTGAACTGGTTCTTCCAATTAAATTATCTTCAATTCTCTTCTGCGTCTGATTTCTAAGTTCATTATGAACACCTGCAAGCACAATAATAATATCAAAATTTGAATCTAATGCTTTTGCAATTAATCCTGTAAAATGAGCTGTTTTACCTGATTGAATATCTCCAATTACTAATCCCTTTTGACTGATTTCTGTATCTAACGTTGGATTTTCAATACTATTCATTATTTTAGTTGTCGTATAATCCATATTAGCAATATCTTCTACTGATATTCCTTTTACATTTTCAATATACTTGGCATAATTAAACCAGCATCCATTTTCTTTTGTTTTATACCAATCGTATGTTTTCTTTTTTATATCTGATGTATTTACAACCAATTGGATACACTCAAAAAAACAATTTTCAAGTTGCTCTAAAAATATCCCACCTGTTGGATCATACGGAATAAACATTTTATAGTTATTGTTTAATTCTGAATCACTATTTTTGGAAAATGCTCTTAATTCTTCAAATATTTTTTCATTTTTTTCAGCGTCATCCTCAAACTCTTCACTTGTTTTCCAAGTTTCAATAAACTTAATGACATCTGGCTTTAGTTTATTAATTAGAATCTCATTTCTCACATTAGTCATATATTCTCCTAAAATTTTCTACAATTTCAATATTTTCTTTAAAAGGGGATGTATTATATATTAGGCTATAAAATTCTTCTTTATTCTCAAAACTTTTTTTTAACTCTTCTAATAAGTCAAAAAGAAATTCCTCATCATCGTGCTTGATTTTTGGTGTATTTGCAATATCATCCATTCTCTTTACTTTACACAAGAATTCATTTAAATCATTCATTGAAATAGCCTTTTCACACAGAAAATTATTTATAAAAATATGATTTGCATTTAATTTGTCTTTGCTTGTATAGACATAATTTATATTTGTTTGGTTATAAAAAAGTTTTTTCTTTCCAATAATTTTTTGGTTTTTTCGTTGTATCTTAACAATGTTATTTTCAAATTTTCGAATTTCTTGTTTTATTCTATTTGGAATTTCTACATTTGATTTTTTGAAATCTATATTCAATAAATCATCTTCGTTTGCACCAACATCTAATTTTACTCTTAACAAATTATATGTTGGATGTTTCGTAATTGAAAGCCACCCGATATTTTTTATAAATCTTTTATTCCTAAATACATAAATGCCTTGTGATTCAATTAAATTATTATCACTATTTCTTTTTTGAACCTTTGAAATATCATAAGCATTTATTGTAATCTTATCCTCACCAAACTCAAATGTTTGCGTATCAATGTTTCTTGATGTCGCATTTTTCTCATAAAATGGTGAAATAGATTCAATTGGAATACCATTCAAATCAAACTCTATTCCCTCATCAATATATACATAAAATGTTTTTCCGAGGAAGTATATAAGGTTATTGCAAACTTCATCAAGTTTTTCATTTATTTCTATTTTATCTACTCCAAGTCTGTATAAGTCGTTCCATTTTACTACAGTCCCTGTTTTATACTCGGATAATTTATTTATTATTTCATTAGATTCAAAAGCAATCCACTCATTTTGTTGAACAGATTTACCCACATCAAATGTTATTTCATTAGTAATATTTTCTTTTTTTGAAGCAACAACAATTTTATTTGCTTGTGAAAATGAAGCACTTTTAAGTCCAAATCCAAATTTTCCAAGATTATTCCTATTTTTTCCTGTTTCTGAACCTAATCTTAGTGCCTCTATCATTGTTTCCTTGTTCATACCAATTCCATTGTCACATATTAATATTGTATTTTCGTCAAAATTAACATTTATTGAAACGCTTGTTGCTTGTGCATCCAAAGAATTATCGATAATATCAGCAATTGCAAAATAAATATCATAACCAGAACTTTTTAAACTTTCAATTGTTTTTCCAACATTTGGTCGTATATCAATCATTTTTCTCCAAAAAATATTTTTTCAATTACATTAGATTATTCAGTTCTTCTCTACAAAATCAAGTATTTCAAAACTTCCTCATCAACTTCTTGTTTAAATCTAAACGTAAATTTAACTAGATGATTATCTTTATTAACTTCCTCTATTGCATTAACTGTTGATGCAGTCCCCAGATAAAAGAATTGTTCCCCAGTCTCTTTTTTCACAAATAAATGTGTCTCAAAAAAATTTTGAGCTATAAGACCTTCATTAGATATTTTATCATTTTTCTTAAGACTTCTGTTGTATTTTGAATAAAAGACCAAATTATTTGCATCGATTGGATTATCGTATGCTTTATCTTCAATTGTCACAAATAAAAGCGCTTTTTTCTCTTCCTTTAAACAAGTATAACCACTTACTTGATAGCCATTACTAAAATCTAAATTTAAATAATGAAATGCTTCTTTTTTCTCATATTTCTTAAAAGGAATAATCGTTTGTTCACTAACTTGCTTATAGTTATCTCTTTGATAACATAAGTTATACTCAATTAGATCATCAACATACTTCATCATCGCTTCTTCTTTAAGTACAATCTTAAATTTATTCGAAAGTGAAAAGAATTCACCATCAGTTATAACTAAACTATCAAACTCTTTATTATAAGAATAACTCTTGAAAATTTCTTTACTTAAATGCATAAGCGCATTCTTAGTATTTACTAATTGATTATTTAACTTTAAGTAACTTTCAATTTCACTATTAATTTCTTTAATTGTTAATGCTTGTTCTTCACTAATTAACAACTTTAAAATAAACAGTTCATGAACTCTTTTACTCGGAGTAAAATGAATTGATAAAAACTTTAAAAACTTTAGTGCTTCAGCTGTTATTAACGGAACTTCTTCTTTAAGGGCTAATAGTACTTCATAATAAGTCTTTTTATATTTAAGAATTACTAACGGTGACATTAACTTAAACTTATAGAAATCACTTAACATCGGAATTCTACCAAGTTCCATTTTTAATTGCTTATAATCATGTTCAATATATTTCTTTTGATTAAAGTTAGTCTTCTTAATATTATTTAAAATTAACTCTTTTGTTTTTTCTTCAAAAGTAACTGTACTTGCGCCAGGAATTAAATTCGAGGGATTTTGCACAAACATATTTAACTCATCTTTTGAGTATGTACTATTTTGACTTAAGGCTACTGGAACCATAAAGTTATTTTCATAATTTCCAATAAAGTCTAAGACAATTACATATTCTTTATCTGGTGCCTTTCTTAATCCTCTTCCAAGTTGTTGTATATATACGATTGAACTTTGAGTTGGCCTTAACATTACTACTTGATTAACTTTCGGAATATCAATTCCCTCATTAAAGAGATCAACCGTTATTATTAATTCTAAGCTATCTGACTGGCTCTCTAAGCGTTCAATCATTTTGATTCTTGTTAGTTCTTGGTCCACTGCTGTTAGGCTTACAGCCTCAATTCCAAGCTCTGTTATTAATGGTGCTAGTTCAAGCGCTTCTTTTACACTTGAAACAAACATCAAAGCAACACGCTTCTCGCCTGAGTACTGATATTGTCTCATTGCATTTACAATGTGTTTTACCCGTTCAGTAGAAACTAAGTAGTTAAAATTAGCATATTCTTTTATTTGCTCAGTTTCAACTTCTAATTCACTTATTGCAAAATAATGAAACGGCGTTAAGAAGTCATTTTCTAAAGCTTGATGCAATCTTATTTCATAACATATATTATAATCAAAAAGTTCAAAAACATTTAACTTATCACTTCGTTCAGGTGTTGCTGTCATTCCAAGCATAAACTTAGGTTTAAAATATTCAATTACTTTTAAATACGTTGTTGCTTGTGCATGATGAACTTCGTCAATAATTATATAATCAAACTCATCTGCTTTAAAATTATCCAGGTTATTAGCAAGTGTCTGCACTGTTGAAAAGAGATAGTCTGCATTATCTTTTTGATTACCTGTATATAACCCCATTGTTTTATCGTTAATAATTGTTTTAAACGTTGCCAGACTCTTCTTAGCAATTGTCTCACGATGAATAATGAATAAACAACGCTTGGGCTTAACCCTTTTAACATCAAATGCACTTAAATAAGTTTTACCTGTTCCAGTTGCACTTATAAGTAAGGATTTAGTTTGACCAGTACTTCTTAATTGCTCTAAGTTAGCTAGTGCCTCTGCCTGCATTTGATTAGGTTTAATTTCATCTACTTTCGTCTGTTCAAAAACTGCTAAAGATTTGATTCTTTCTTGTTTATTTAATTCATATAGATTTGTATAATCTTCAAGTAATTCCGCAACTGGTGTCGCAAATTCAAACAATTCGTTAAAGGTTGCAAGTGCTTCCATCGTAAATTCCCCACGCTCAAGTGAATTAACTTTTAAATTCCATTCTTGATTAATGGTCATTGCCGACTGGGTTAAATTACTACTTCCAACAATAAATGTCCAAACATCTTGACGTTTAAAGAAAAAACCTTTAGCATGTAATTTACTCTTTGGCATCATCTTTAACTCAATATTAGAAAACTCACTTAACATTTCAAGTGCTTTAGGTTCTGTAAACTGTAAATAATCTCCCGTTAAAATTTGTCCTTTAATTCCTTTTTTTTCTAACTCTTTTAATTCTGTTAAAATCATAACTACCCCACTTTGGGTAATAAAGGCAACAGACATAACAAAAAAGTCACAATTTAATAATTGATCTTTAATTGTCGATATAAATTTTGTCTGTTTTTGATTCGTTAACAACTGATGTCTAAACTCTGTTTGCGACCGATTATCCGCATCTATTAAACTCGTTTTTATACTCTCTATTATCATAGTTTAATTATAACAAATTTATTGGATTAGCGTTGTTCAATTTGCAAGTTTTATGTTGTAAAGTGATATTCACAATTTTACCTATCTAGTGGGTAAATACAAATTCGAAAGGGCTTGGGAATATAAGACCCGATAGCCCTCCTGTTACAATATCAATCGCCGAATCAGTTTTCACATTTCTTTTAGTTGATTACAACCTTTGGAATTACTTTAAAGTATGTTACATGTATTGCTGGTTATTCATCTTTACCAGTATCTTTCATGTATTTATTAAATTGCATTAGTGCATTCATTTGTTCCTCATCACCATCAATTAATCCTAAAAAGATTACTTCTTCTATTTCATCTTGATTAATAACTGCAATTTTCACATCTTCTGATAAGCCGATTGGATGAACAACACATGAATAACGATATTTTTCACCTTCAAGGGTTTCTATATCTCGACCGATTATCATAAATTTATACTTTTCTTCGTTTACATCTTTTTTCAAAGTTACAACTGTCCCAATTGGATATAATGGCTTGAACATTTTACTCCTTACCCTTTTTCATTTTATAGTATTTGAAATAACCACGTACTCCTCTAACTATGAAGAAAATCATAGCACCAACTGCAACTAACATCAGAATAGAACCCAATTGTGTGGTAGGTTTAGGACTTAGTTTAATGAATATTTTACAACCAATACCAATTACTAAATCAATTTTCGCTCTTTTCAAAACCTGGTTTTCATCCATGCTTAGTGCACACCTTTCTTTGCTTGGTAGCGCTTAGCAACTTCTCTTGCTGGTAAATAGATTCCATCTTCTATATAATCAAAGTGTTCTTCTTTAACTAATCCAGTTTCCCAAGCTTCTTGAAGCAATTCTTCTGGAGTATTTCTTCTAACACTATAGTCAAACTCATCAACCGCTGTTACATATATATGCGCTCCTGTTGTGTAGAAATGATCTTTGTACTTATCATATAAACCAATTGCTTTTAACTGATGTTGGAACCAAATTCTTGATGAATAACGATGATACCTCATTACAAACGGAAAACCAATTGCTTTTGCTTCTTTATTGGTAAAACTTGTATACTTTGGCACAAATTCACCAAGGCAAGGGAACCGTTCATCGTTATGTGCATAATAATCATATTTATACCTTGCATCTTCTAAACAAAGTGCTTCAAAGTTGATTATCACGTGATTAAACATAACTCGTTTATTCGTTACTTGTGCGAAAAACTTGGATGTTGGGGTTGAAAGTGCATCTAAGGCTTTTGTTAACTCATCACTAGCCTTTGAATCATAAACTTCACCACTCGGTGGCTTTTTCGCCATAATTTCTTTTCCAATTTTGTAGACTACATCCACAAATTCGGCAAATGTCTTCGCACCTGCCAGTGCTTGTTTGTTTTCCGCATCCAAATCACCATCAAAGCTTTGAAATAGTTTTGTTGATTTTAAATTTTCATCTAACCACTTGGCAACTTGTTCTTCTTGTTCGCCAAAGCTGGCTGTTAAATCAACCTTCATTGCTCGAAGTCGATCGTCTCGGCGCTTAATCGCCTCTTCTAAGTTAACTATTCCCTCTTCTCTATCAAATGCGTACCATTGGAGCATATCATAGTTATGTGTTGCATCTATTCTTGATAATGTAGTTATTTTCTCTTCAAATTCTTTATAGCTCATTCCATAGGCATTTTGCGCTGCATATTCCAAGACATCTGCTTTTACCTCAATTCCATACATTCTTTTCCAAGAATTTTTCCGACTAATAAAGTCATGATCGCGTTTTTCTTTTTTCCGATAGTCGGGCGACATCACATATGCATCAAATAGTGTAATTAAATTCATCTTATGCTCCTTTCATTAGTGCTTTAAAGATCTCTGAGACATTCTTTCCAAATTCCTCAAATGATTCCTTTAAATATTCACTACCTAGTTCAATTCCTTTATTTGGGTTTTCTAGAATTTCTTTAATTACTGCACTTGCTGTTTGTGGGTCAAAGATTAAAGTAAGAGCATTAGGAATATCAGCTCCTGATACTCCTCCTATTGCAAAATCAAGTGCCGCATCAGCAAGCCTAACTGCTTGCCCACCTTGAATTAACGATAAATATTCTTCCGCTATTTTCAAATACAACCAATTATTTTTTGTATCATCAATTTCTTTTTTGATTATTTTTACTCTATTTCTGGTTTCTCTGGAAAATTTCTTCCAATTCTCACTAACTAATCTTTTCGCATCATCTGCAATATCTCTTAAGATTCGATTAGCTGCAACACCATCAACTAAGTCCGATGCAATATCGTCAGCTTTATCTAAAAACTTTGAGCCATTTCCTGTTAAAGTTCCAGCTACTTTCGGTGTATAACGTTTAGTAATTGCAACTAGCGGATCAATTGCTTGCATCCCCAAATTTGCTCCACCTTTGAATACTGCCTTTCCAACTTTTGCAAGGCCAACAAAGGGAATTAAGAACACAAACTCTTCAAGTGCACCCCAGAAGTCTCCCTTACTAAGCTTAATTACCATCGAGCCTGCTCCAAGCACAATCGAAGCTATTTCGAAAATAACTGGTCCAAGTACTGTTGGGGCTGTTGCGATTGCTAGTACATCACACCACGTGGCAGCATTAGAAAGAAAATCTTCAATCTGTGTCGGTTTAACAATTGCTTTACCATTAATATCAAGTAAATCAATATGTTTACGGCCTTGATTAATTATTCGGTGCAGTCTACCAGAAATTCGTTCAAGAATTTTCTCAGCTGTTGCCGCTTTGTCCGATAGTGTCATAAATGTATTATTATAATAATAAACTGCTCTTTCTATTTCTGCTTTTTCTTTTTCTGTTTGCAATGCACCAAAACTGATTGCCGACGAGAAGTCAAAACGAATATCAGCTTCTGTTAAAATCGTCTCAGCTCTTCTACAAGTAATTCGTTTTGTTTCTCGAATCCTTGAATTAGATATCGAATTTAGACTATTAATCACATCTCGTATTTTAGTTGATGTAACTAGGGTTGATCCACTTGTTACATCTACATCTGAATTTACTTCTGAAATGAACTTTTTAATCATATCAATATAGCTTTGAAGCTGTTGGGCATATTCCTTCTTATTTTTCTCAAGATTAGATAGGGACTGATTGGCTTGCGATGCTGCCACTCCCTTTGAAACACATATTTCTTTTCGCTTAACACCTAGAATTTGTTGCTTAAGAGTGTATAGTTGTTGATTAAACTCCCTTAAATCATCAATATTGATATTATAACCCTTACCACCAACTCCTGTTGCACCAGGATTATATAGTTTGTTTTGTGGTTTTTCGGGTGGCATCTGTCCTATTAAATTTCTATCCATACTATCTCCTAGTGAAACCTTGATGGTATCTCATTCATATTACTTGATGGTATCTCATTCATATTACTTGATAATTTCTTATCGGTTTGCTCAAACACTTCTTTTGTTTGATCAAATTGTGAAGCCATTGTATATAAGTCATTTAGAAATCCACCCTCAACTGTTTTACATAAGTCATCTACTTCTGATAAGAAATTCGGCAAAAAATCATTTGACTTTGCTGAACTCAATTTATTTCTTGTTCTATTCAATGCTTTAAAATTTGATTCAACCCAATCTCTATCATTGGATAATTCATTTGCTATTTTACTATACTCTGCTTTATCTACCAATAATTCTGATTTCATTTTAAATCTCCTTTTTCTTAATCATAAAATAAATTTACAAGTTCATTTAAGTCTGATGACAACTCTTCTAGTTCTGTTTTGATTTTTTCGGATTGTCTTGTCCCTGAAATATGCCCCTTTGACGAAAGAACATTAGTCTTATTATAAATCAATGTTCTTAACTGGGAGGCACAATCTTTACGACGTTCTAATTCCGTTCTATATATCTTTCTTACTTCCCATTCGTACATCATATGCTATCCCTCCATATTCTTCATTGTTCTTATTTTAACTAATTCAATAAGTTCATTTACTCCTACTAGATCAATTAACGATTCAATCGGATACTAAATTTGAATTACTTCTGTTTTTTTACTTAATAAATCACTTCTTAGTTGCTCTAAATGGAGCATATCAATTCTTTCCACTGCTTGTATTATACCTAAATTTTTCATAAAAGTGTAAAATGTTTCTTTTTTCTATTTTATAAGTGGTGAATCCGTAACATTTATCTTTGCTTATCAATTGCTCGTAAGTGATCAATGATCACTGATTTTTTTTGTTTATCCTTATTTAAAAAACGTAACTCTATATTTCATATTGCATTATTGCCATACATCATCATCCTCTGCAAATTCTCGATTAATATCAGAATTACTAATTGGAGTATTTTCAAACCAACTATTTAATATTTCATTTTAATGATTAATTTTCTTTAGAATCAGTTCGTTGTCGTGAACAGATAATTCTAATTCATCTTTACTTGATAAATTTAAAATTTTAATTATTTCTTTAGGAATAAAATTATACCATAGCTATTGCCAATTTATCTTAATTTCATGAAAACTCCTTTATGTAGTTATAACAAAATATAACGTTTTATTGTTAACAATGCAAGAAATATTTATATTCTTTTAATTCTTATATCAACAAAACAGACTAAACTGATCAGTTTAGTTAAACTATCTCAAAACAAAACATAAAAAATGTGGAACGCAAGATGCGCTCCACTCTAAGTGTGATTGTACAAGAATATACATGTACATGAAGCTAAACTATTTTCGGGTTTAATAATCTAACTTAATTTAACGGAACAATAACCATGGATTACACTTAATAAATGCAAGTCTTCATAGTCTCAAAGACTAGAATCTTTATTTAATATATTCCCACAATATTGTTCCTACTTACATGATATCAAAAAACTATCATTAAGTCAAGTACTTTGATTTTAAAAGCGTTGTAATACATCCTGATTTTTTACTATATATTTAGTTAAAAAGAGCAATATGTGTTTTTACTATATTTTTAATTTAAAATACCATTAAATATTTAAGTTATATTTTTAACTTAAAAAATACTTTTCTAAACAAAACGACTTGAAAGTGAATCATATACTTCTTTTGTTGTACAGACAATTGAAATTTGTTTAGTCGTTCTTGTTATCTTCGCATAAAGCTTCGCTGCTAGCTCTGATTCAAGCTCTACATAACCTTCCTTAATTATTAAATCTTTTAAAACAATTATTGTATGATGATAATCTAATCCAATTACTTCAAATAAATTTCGATGTTCTGGCGAAAATTCTGAAATACAAGTCATTTGCTCATTATGACTAATTGCTTGGATAAGTACACAAATTTCTTGATTTAAATTTTGTTTTGAACTTAAATCCGTTTGACTTAACTTGTAAAGAACTATGTTATATGAAGAAAAGTAATCATTTTTTCCAAATACTAAATAATTTAGTAATCGAACAATATTTGGATTAGTTCGTACATTTTGATCTAATTCAATTTGTGGAATAATTTGTTGTTTGAGTTTATGACCTAAATCAGATGCTTGTAATGTTTGCATTGGATCGAAAAATATTTGTAATTTTTCCGCAAAAAAACTTATTTCATCAAATTCACTTTTACTTAAACGTTGTGCTTCATCCACAATGACATAATCAAATATCTGCCAATCAATTTTCGGTTTCTTCGTTTTAAACACATGTTCATGACATACAAATCTCTTTTCCATAATTTTCAAGTTAGGATATTTAGTTTCGAAGACTTGTTTTAATTTTTGATGATCAGTACTTAACTTAAACGGTAAAATAATTAAAACTGTTTTACCATTTGCAGCAGCCTCTAAAGCAAATTTAAACATTATAAGCGTTTTTCCACTTCCAGCACGCCCTTTAATTGCGACAATTTTTTGATTTTTAATTTGCGTTGTAAGTGTATTATACGCACTATTTTGCTTACTCGAAAGAATATATGTCTTATTTATTAATTCATGAGGATTTTGCCAAAAATTCAATTGTTTCAAATCTATTTCTAAAATTTTATCTAATACTTGTAATTGATCAGGTTCTGGAACACCAGCCAAGTCAAAATATAGTTCATTTGCTTGAATTTCTTTTAGACGTTGATCTTCATATTTTTTGATAAGCAATTTTCCACCACTAATCACCACTGAAATTAAAATTATTTTCCTCTTACTATTTGCAAATAACTTTCGATGCTTTTCCAGTTGTTTAGTAATTTTCTCATAATTGAAATGACTTTTAGGACTTTGTTGCCAATCATAATTTTTTAGTTCAATATTAATGATTTTTGTCTTAAAGACTTTTAAAAGATCGAATTCATAATTCATATCATTATTCTTGAAACCATGAATGAAATTCGTCGTTTGTAAACCACTTAAGTTCATTGATTCTACAAATTGTTTAATAACTTGAAATTCTTCAACATTCTTTTCAAAATTACTAATTGTTTTATGTTCAAACATTGAACTATTTGCTTCCATTGTTCGGAGCTTTTGTAATTCTTGTTTAAAAGCTAACGCTACTTCTTCTAAGTTAATAATTCGTTGTTCTACATGATACAAATCTTCCATTATAAACTCCTCAGTTTAATTGTAACATATTTTGTTCTAAATGCCAATTAGTTATAATTCAGAGTCTATATTTCTATTGTACAATTAGTATCAAAATTATAATTTTTTTTCAAAAAGCTATACAAAAATGAGCCTCAGTTTTAAGAGACTCATTTTAACTTATTTTTTATTAATTTTTATTTTCTTTTTCGAATGTTGTTTCATCTGCTTCAAAAATAAATTCAGGTTTAGCAGAAATCGATGTATTAAAGATTGTACCATCTTCGTTATGTAAAAGAACACTATCAAAATCTAAATCTTCTGTTTCTTCTAGCACTTCTTCAACATCATCAATCTCTACTGCTTCTTCAACTTCTACTGCATCTTCAACTTCAGAATTTATTTCAGCGGTTAATTCTGTTTCATCCAAAAATTCATGTTCGTTCACATCAGCATTTGTTTCAATATTTAAATCAAATGTACCTGTAAAATTTTCACTTGCTTTCGTTAATTCTACTTCTTCGGATTTAACTTCTTCCACAACTTCTTCGTCTACAATAGATGGAATTTCTGTTACTTCTAAATCCGCTTGTTCATGTACATTACTTTCTACTTCCGCACTTGAATCAATTATAGTTGTTTCACTTAAAGTTATTTCTTCCGGTTCTACTACTTCTACAACATCTGAATCAACTTCAGCAATTGACTCTGTAGCTTCCACACTTTCCTCATTTATATCAGTATTTTTTTCAGTTGTTAATAGTTCCAAATCAATATTTTGTGTTTCCATTTGCTCAGTTTCTTGACTACTTTCATACACAAAAGAATTAATTTCTTCCTCAGAAAATAAAATTGTTTTTTCTAAATCTTCATTATCAAAAACCAATTCTTGATCAAACTCTACTTGTTGTTCAGCATCAATTTGTTCATCAACATCTTTAGCTACGTTAGTCTGTTGTCCAAGGTTTCGATAACTTCGCATTTGAATATAACCCCAAAACGTGACAATTGCACCAGGGACTAGTAAAAAGCTCCAAAATAACCACATCCCAATAATTGTTATATATCCAATTACCGATATTAGTACAAGAAGTCGTTTATTGAAAAGGAATCCTAGTAAACAAATAAATAAGGCAATTAATGAAGCGATTATATGAGGATAGACTTTGTCTAAAATTTCTTGAATCGCCACCGGATCTTCAATCCTTTGAGCACTTAATTCAATTGCTTTATAATTATAGTAGCTATATACTACAAATGCAGTACTCAAAATAATACCGAAGAACACTGTTTTACTTTTCATTTTTACTCCTAACATTATTTATTTATTTTAAATAGTAATTTTTTATGTTTCTACTTCCGAAGCAGTAGACTCTGATAATCCTATTGAGCTTATAATTATGAAAAAGAACAATCCAGTTTGTAAATTTAAAATCGTAATATCAAACACTCCATGCACAAGCATTGCTACAACTACACCGACAATGAACGAGTAAGATTTTTTATGTGAACTTTTAAAATAAAGTGTAAAATAATTTTTAAAGTACACAAGTCCTGAAGCAACACCAACTATTCCTAGTGATAAAAATGAATCGAAATATAATGAGTGAGCATGGATTGTTGGAGGACCATTAAATCGTTCATAAATTAACGCATATCCATGTGGTCCTAATCCAAACAACGGATGCTCTAAAAAGCCATTTCCAGCTGCTTTCCAGATTTTCATTCGAGTTGAAGAATCACTCAAGATCGTATCCATTCTTGGAAAAGAATTTGTATAGAAAACAAGTATTACACTTAATATTCCAAAAATAATTAAAAAAATACCAGTTTTATATTTTTTTCGAAACAGAAACATTATTGGAATTGCTGCAAACACCCCAGCCCAAGCTGTACGACAACCTGTTAAATACAACATTCCCATATTAATCACGATTACTAAGATATAAAACGTATGGGATAAATTTTTTTCACGAACAATAAACAGTTTGTAAAATGCCATCAAAATTACTAATTCAATTATTGTAGCATAATAGTTTGGATTAAAAAACACCGAGCTAACTCGTAATTCTGGAGCATCTTGAATAACTAAAATATTTTCTATGCCTGAAAAATTATTAATTGTGATGCTAACAAATTGAATGAAGCCAATTATAGCTGCAAATACACTCATTATAGATGATATTTTGATTACTAAATAAAAAATCTTTTTATCAACCTTCATTCGATAAAACAGTGTTAAACTAAAACCGATAAATAATCCAATTGACATCAAACTTCCATTGAAGTTTTTATGAAAAATTGACGTAAGTAACGCTAATAACGCAACAACTGCTAGGGCTACACCTTCTGAGGCACGATAACTAGGTACAAGTTGTTTTGTTCTAATCATATGAATAAATAAATATAAGCAATATAACCCACAAATATAAACTGGGGTAAAAATTGAAAAAATTAAAATTATAATTCGGTATTCATCAGCATTTAGTGATTTCAATTGTGCTCTAAAGGTTGAAAGTGCGTTTAAAATAATGGCTCCTTTTCACAAATTCATTTCATGAGTAGTACTTAATTTTCCAATTTTCGAAAAATATACAACACTCTAATTATAGTACTTTACTTAATATATTATATCAAAGTTATCGTAAATTAGGTGATTATCTCATTTTTCATCATAATATCTTCAGTTTATATATAGTTAAAACACTATTTTATTTAACTATCTTAGCTTTTGTCCTTTTTGCTTCCAAACATAAAATGATCCAACAATTATAATTAAAACTGCAATTGAGAAAGCAACCATATGCTGATTTGCACCAAGCATTTTCACTTGGAGAAAATACTCATTATATTTTTGTTCATATTCTTTTCCTAAGTAGGCAAAAGATTCAAATTCACTAAAATCTAAGGCATCAAATTCATCAATTTGGTCTAATTCGTCATCAACACTCGTAACCGGCGATGAGTAACCGACATATTCGGCATTTGTAAGTGCATTTTCATGCTCAAGTAAAAAATTAATAAATTTATATGCACCTTCTGTATTTTTAGACGTTTTTGGAATAACCATAAAATCAATCCACATATTTGTTCCTTCTTCAGGAATTATATATCGTAAATCAGGATTTTCATCAAGCATTTCAACAGCACCACCCGACCATGAAATTCCGATCGGTACTTCTTCTGAAATCATAATATTTTTAATTTCATCACCAATAAATGCACGGATGTTTGGTTGAAGTTTTGATAAATCATTGTACGCTTTTTGAACTTCATCTGGATCAGTTGAATTTTGAGAATAACCGTTTTTTTCTAAAGCCATCATAAATACATCACGCGATGAATCCATAACCGCAATTGAATTTTTATATTCAGGTTTCCATAAATCGGCCCATGTTTTTGGAATATCAAGTCCTAATTCGTTTAACATTCTTTCATTATAGACAATCCCAACAGTTCCCCAAAAATAAGGGATTGAGTATTTGTCTTCTGGATCAATTGTTGTCCCTAAAACTCGTGGATCAACTGCATCAAAGTTAGCTATTTTTGTTTTATCAATTTCTTTAACAGCATCTTCTTTAATCATTTTTTCGACCATGTATTCACTTGGAATTACAACATCATATGCAGCTCCTTGAGAAATCTTAGCATACATTGCCTCATTTGAATCGAATATTTCATAGTTTACTTTAATTCCTGTTTCTTCTTCGAATTTAGTAAGTAGGCCTTCATCAATATAATCTCCCCAATTATAGACATTGATTGCTTGTTCACTAACTTCAATTTTTAAATTTAACGTTTGATAGACTAGGATTCCAATAACAAGTAAAAAAATGACTGTTAAACCTTTTAAACTACGCATCTTTACCTCCTACTCTAAATTTACCATATAGATATTTGGCAATCATGATTGTAAATACAAGTACATAGAAAATTGTAAATAATGCATTTAATTCTAAACTAACACCCTGTCTTGCCATTGCATAAATTTCAATTGGTAATGTTGAAAATCCATTTCCAGTTACAAAAAACGAGACAATGAAGTCATCAATTGAATAAACAACTGATAATGTAAAGCTTAGTAAGAAGACATCTTTTATTTGTGGTAAAATTACCTTACGATACAGCATCGTTTTAGTCGCACCAAGATCATACGCTGCATTTATCACATTCGGTTTAATATTTTTCATTCGATTAAGGACTGTTATTACAACAACTGGGACATTAAAGACCACATGGGCAATTAACACCGTTAATAAACCAAACTCAATTCCAATAAATGTGAATAGCAATAATAGTGATACTCCAATTACAATATCCGGATTAATGAACATTATTCGATTAACTGCTAATAAACTATTTTGATGACGAATACTCTTTTGTTCAACAATAGCAATCGAGATAGCTGTTCCAATTAACATTGCAATATAAGAAGAAATAACGGCAATTATTATCGTATTTAGGGTTGCTTCTAAAATACGTGTATTTTCCATCAACGCCGAATAATTTGCAAGTGAAAAACCATCAAAGGCAGCCATTGTTCCACCTGAATTGAATGAATAACCGATGATATATATTATTGGTAAATAGATAAAAATAAACACTAATACAACAAATGTATATTTGAAAAATTTTCCCATTATAGATCACCTGCTTCCACTTCAAGCTCATCAATTTCTGAACCTGAATGTTTAAGTTTATTTGTAATAAACGAAACTAAAGCAAAGAAAATCATCACAATAATTACTAATGCAGCCCCAATTCCATAATTATTATTTGATAAGAATTGTTGTTCAATAATACTACCTAGTGTTACTACTTTATTTCCAGCAATTAAACGATTAAGCATGAATAACGTCATCGAAGGAATAAAAACAAATTGAATTCCATTAATAACACCCGAAATTGTATTTGGAAAAATAATTCTGCGGAAAATTGTGCGTTCATCTGCCCCTAAATCTTTAGCAGCAAAAATGTATTTTTCATCTATTCCAACAATTGAGTGATAAAGTGTTACAATCATTATTGGAAGATAAACATAAATTGAAACAATAAAGAAACTCAAATCTGTATATAATATACCTTCACTATTTGGAAAGATACTTAAATAACCTTGAGCAATTGTTCCTTGAATTGATAATAAACCAATCCAACTATAAATCTTTAGTAAAATATTAACCCATGTTGTACACAAAATTAACAAAATAATTTCATTACGATATTTCATTCGCGAAATAATATAGGCGAAAGGATAACCGATAACTAGGGTAAAGATTGTTATTAAAACTGAATAGATTACTGTATCGTAAAATATCTTAATATAAGTTCCTTGAAAGATATAAGTAAAGTTTGAAATTGAAAACTCACCATCTCCATTTGTTATTGATTTATAGCCTATTAAGACTAACGGAATTATTGTAGTAAGTAAAAAGTATACAACAACCGAAATATTTATTAAACGTCTTTTCAATTATCATCTCCTTTTAAAATATGGATTGATTTCGAACTGAAACGAATGTACATTGTTTCATCGATTTCTAAACTTTCTGCAACATGAAAGTACCATAAGTTATCACTTAAATCGGTTGCATGGATATCGAAGTTTTCACCTGTAAAAATCTGTTCAACAACTTTTACTTCGACTATTCCATCTTTTTGATCAGATATTTCTATATTTTCTGGACGAACACTCATATCATATTCTTGGCCAATTATTAAATCTTGATTAGAAACTTTGAATTCATGATTGTTAAATTCCAATACATCACTTGAAATTGCTTCACCTGAGACAATATTAGAAATTCCTAAGAAGTTTGCAACAAATCGATTTTTCGGATACAAATAAACCTCTTGAGCTGTTCCTTCTTGAATGAATTTTCCGTCACGCATTATGTATATATAATCAGAGATTGCTAACGCTTCTTCTTGATCATGTGTTACAAATAACATTGTAATATTATACTCACGCTGAATATCTTTAAGTAGTTTTTGCAAACCTGCTCTTAAGTTTTTATCAAGCGCACTTAGTGGTTCATCTAAAAGTAAAATTTTTGGCTGATTTACGATTGCACGTGCAATTGCAACTCGTTGTTTTTGTCCACCAGATAATTCCGATATTTGCTTCTTTTCGAAACCTACTAAATTTACTGATTCTAAAACTTCTTCAACACGTTTAGCAATTTCAGTTTTTTCAATTTTCTTAATTTGTAAACCAAAAGCAATATTATCATATACATTTAAATGTTCAAATAAAGCATAATCTTGAAAAACTGTATTTGTATCTCGATTGTTTGCAGGATAACCACTCACGTCAACGCCATCAATTAATACTTGACCTGTTGTTGGAAAATTAATTCCTGAAATCATACTTAAAAGTGTTGACTTTCCACATCCACTTTCCCCAAGTAATGTGTAAAATTTTCCTTCTTCTAGCTTTAAACTAACATCATCAAGAATTACTTGTTTGTCAACTTTAAAGTTCAGATCATTTATTTCTAAAATGTAATTATGTTCCATAATTCTACCTCCTTAATCAGTGTTTTGCACTCCTTATATTTTATCATAAAATAATGAAAAAATGAAACAAAAGTCCCATTTTTACTGTTATAAATTTTTAAAATAGTTTTTACTATCTAAATGTAGATGAAAGTTTTTTTATATAAATGTCAAGAATTTAAATACGTCGATTCAACACATAAATTTTTAGTAATAAATTATTTTTGTTATTTATTAGCATTATCTATTTTCTTTTTAATTTTTGTAAGCAAATTATTATCTTGTAGTCCGTCAATTGCAAATACAATTAGAAGAATGTATAATAATTTAAGACCAATTTTCTTCATTTCCCTCCTAGAATTATATTATTTGATCAATATAATATTTCAACTTTTCTAAATGCTTGTTATATTAATTATAACACCAATTCAAAAAACAATTGCATTAAAAGTACTTTTTCATATTAAAAAAAAATCACATATAACTAACTCAATTAAAAAACATATTATCAATAAATTTTGGCACTAAATTTCAAAAAATAGATACTGTAAAAGAAAAATGGAACAAACGTCCCATTTTTCTAATAAAATTATTTAAATTAATCCAACAATTTAAAATCCTTTAATCAAACTCAAATCCTTCAATTCCACCACTTAAGTTTACAACATCATAACCAAGTTCACTTAAATAAGCACATGCTCTCATACTTCTCCCACCTATATGGCACATCAAGTAATATGTTGAGTCTTGTTCTAAATATTCTGCTGGATTTTCGAGTAAAGTTGCCATTGGAATATGGACTAATCCTTCTATTGCCTGTTCTCTTAATTCTTCTGCTTCACGAATATCAATTACATATTGTTTATCAAGATTTTTAATTTCATTTACATCAATTGATTGCATTTTTCTCCCATCAAAACTTTTAATTTTTCGGTTTATCTTTATCAATATTAGGTGTTTCTTCATTCTCTGGTTCTACTTCTTCTTCTGGTTTGGGAAATTCATATTTTGTAATTTTAATTCCATCATTAGTTTTTAAAGTAAATTGCTTATATGCTATTTTGTCAATATTAATAGTATCAATTGAAACATTAATTACATTTGTAAAATCATACTCATAAAACGACGTATAGATTGAACGTTGACTATCGTCAATTGGATCAGTAATGATTTGCGATGCAGCCGGCATAGTCAAAATTGGCAAATATGCATGTGGAAAATATAAATGTTGATTGGCATTTTTCGTTGCGAGCTCTTTTTCAATATCAGCTTTTGTAATTGGTTTTTTATCAGGGTCATTTTGATTTTTCTGATTCTCAATTTCAGCTTTTTTTTCAATTTCATTCTTATTATTTAAAATCGATTCATAGACTGTTTGTTGACGAGTATTTAAAACATCAATTATTGTACTTCGTCGACTTAAAGTATTCAAGAAGAAACCGTCATAATCTTCAGTAAAATATTTTTCTAATGCTTGATTAATTGTTCCTTCATTTTGAGCATCAGTTATTACAAATTTTTCAATTGTTGAATCAACATTTTTTTTATAGACAAGTTCTTTGTATTTTTCGAAATTTTCAGGTTTATCATTCTCATCTGTAATATAAACATATTTATTTGTTTTAGTTGCGTTAGCAAGTTCACTAATTGATGAATTAAAAATTGATTGATTATCAAGTTTTACTTGAATTAGATTTTCCATTTTTTTTTCAAAAGAAGAATTTACTAAAATTATATGCATTTTAGGATTATTATTTAAAATTTGTTCTATATATGAATTATAACTCGAACCAATAATATACAATAAATCATAGCTTCGAGCTATTTCAGCGACAAACGTGTTAATCTCTGATTCTTTAGATTGACGAATTGGATATGTAACAATTGTTTGATCTTCTAACCTAGCTTCTAAGTCTGGTTTTAATTGATTAATTTTTGTTTCAATACTACTTGCCAATTCAACATTTGATTTTTCATTAGCATTGGTCATGATTGCAATATCAACTGTTTCTCTCAATTTTTTTTCATAATTATATACAACTGAAAAGAAAACGATGAATAGAAATATGGCAAAAATAACGACTTTTTTTGTCATTAGATACATTTTAACTCCAAGTGATTATACATCTTTCATTGTTAACTGAACTTTTCCTTTTTCTAAATCAATACTTTTAATTTTAAATCGTCGTACTTCACCAATTGCAAGCACTTCGTTCACATCTTTAACGAATTTTGTTGATAATTCCGAAATGTGTACAAGACCATCATTTTTCAGACCGATATCAACAAATGCACCAAATTCAACAATATTTCGGACTTGACCTTCGACAACAAGACCTTCTGAAAGTTCTTCAATTGTACTTATTTTTTTATCAAATGTCGCTGCGATAATTTCTTGTCGAATATCAATATTTTTCATTACAAGTGCTTGAACAATATCATCGATGACAACTGGAGAACATTCATATTGCTCAGCAAGCGATTGTGCTGATGCATTAGTTAGTCTATCAAAAACCATTTCAGTTCCAATTTCCGTTGCTTCAATTTGATAATCTTTAATCAATTGTTTTGCAAGTTTATAATTTTCCGGATGAATAAAGGTTGTATCAAGAATTTCTCGTCCGTCAAGGATTTTCAAAAATCCAGCTGACTGTTCAAATGCTTTTGGGCCTAGTCGCTTAACTTTTTTTAGTTCAGCACGTGATTTAATTTTTCCATTTTCTTGACGATATTCTACAATGTTCTTTGCAATTGTTTTATCAAGACCTGAAACATATTTCAATAATTCAGCTGAAGCAGTATTGACATCAACACCAACTTTATTAATATTTTTAATCATTACAAAATCTAAGTTTTCAGCAAGTTTTGTTTGATTAACATCGTGTTGATATTGTCCAACTCCAATTGCTTTTGGATCGATTTTAACTAATTCAGCCATTGGATCTTGGACACGTCTTGCAATCGACACAGCAGATCGTTCTTCAACTTTTAAATCAGGAAATTCAGCTTGTGCAAGTTTGGAAGCTGAATAGACTGAAGCACCTGCTTCTGAAACAATCGTAAGTTTAATATCTAATTTTTCTTCTTTTAAGAAATCTTCTAAAATTAAATGAGTCTCACGAGAGGCAGTTCCATTTCCTACAACAATTTGACCAATTGGATATTTAGAAATATATTGTTTTAACTTACGTTTTGCACCTGCAACATCATTTTTGGGCATCGTAGGATAAATAACATCAATTGCTTCTACTCCACCTAAATCATTAATTACTGCAAGTTTACAACCTGTTCTAAAGGCTGGATCGACTCCTAGAACCCAAATATTTTTAAGTGGTGGTTGCATAATTAAAACATCTAAATTTTGGCTAAAAGTTGTAAATGCACTTTCATCAGCAAATTCTGTTAATTGAGCACGAATTTCTCGTTCAATTGATGGTGAAATCAAACGCTTATAAGCATCAACAATTGCTGCTTTCACATAAATTACAGCTTCAGACTCTAATTTTTTCAGTTCATTTTTTTCTAAATACTCATGTATTCTATCAATTTCTAAGTCAAATTTAACTGAAATTACTTTTTCTTTTTCCGCACGATTAAAAGCCAAAATTCGGTACGCTGGTAATTTTTTAATTACTTGCGTAAAATTATAATACATTTCATATTTTTTCTTTTCATCAATTTTTTCAGCGTTTTTCTTAATTTTTGTCACAAGTATCCCATTATTATAAGTGAATTTACGAATATAATCACGATATTTGGCTGAATCAGCAATCCTTTCAGCTAAAATGTATTTAGCACCTGTTAATGCATCATCGATTGTCTTCACTTCCTCAGTTATAAATTGTTCGGCTTTTTTCGTTATTACATCTTTACCTACAGGAAAACTATAAATAAAATCAGCAAGTGGTTCAAGCCCCATTTTAATTGCTTCGGTTGCTTTCGTCTTTCTTTTTTCTTTATATGGTAAATATAAATCTTCAATTGTTTGTAATTTTTGTGCTTGATTAATTTCTGCTTCGAGTTCAGGCGTTAACATCCCTTTTTCATCTATCAAGCGAATTATTTCTTCTTTACGTTTTTGTAAATTTACTCCATATTCATATTCTTTTTGAATTGAACGAATTTGCTCTTCATCTAGTCCACCAGTCATTTCTTTACGGTATCTTGCAATAAATGGAACTGTTGATCCATCAGCTAATAATTGAATAGTTTCTCTAATTTGTTTGACAGAAATATCCATTTGTTTACTAAGTTCATTAATTAATTGTTCATTCATAGTTTTTCCTCATTCTTAATTACTTCATTTTTTTGCTTATATAATTCTAGCATTTCTTTTCGAAATTGCTTAGAAAAAGGTCCAATTTCATTCTCAATCCAAAACTTAAGCGTATTAAGTTCTTTTTTGATTTTACGATCAATCCACTCGTCATATTCATATTTTTGTGAATTTGCTCGATATTCATTCATATCTAAAATTCTCATTTTTTTTGATTTACAAAAATATTTAACATCAATATCATAATCAATATATTTTAGATCGTTTAATTCTCTTATACAAGGTGTAGCTAAGTTACAGTAATATACTTCTTCATCTGGTTTATACATAAGTATTACATTAAACCAGTGTTTTTTCGAAAAATAATTGATTGCAAGTTCTCGACTTGTCCAACGATATGCTGATTTTTCGAACACACGTGTATTTGAAGGAGTTGCAACTATATAGTAGTTCTTTGTTTCTTTTAAAAGCATCGCATCCTTCCAGACACGATGAAAGATTCCTCCATGCTTATAAGCATATATATTCATTCGACTACGCATAAATATCCTTCCATGTAAATTATACCATAAACTAAGAGTTAATAATAAAAATCAGTACATAATTCATTGTACAATTTGTTAATCAATCTCACCAGTTTAAAGAATTATTTTCTATTAGATAGAAAAAAGCTTAGAAAAAATCAATCTTTTCTAAGCTTTTTAAATAATGGCGGTCCAGACGGGACTCGAACCCGCGACCTTCCGCGTGACAGGCGGATATTCTAACCAACTGAACTACTGGACCAAATAAATTGGCATCGACCATATCTTGCACCGTAGTACTACATCAGGCGTGATTGAGCTTAACTTCTGTGTTCGGAATGGGAACAGGTGTAACATCAACACAAACGATACCAAATCAATAGAAAGGAAAAACCTCTCAAAACT
>JBOFGK010000046.1:0-20213 GCA_051649085.1 Mycoplasmatales bacterium
ATTTTCAATGTAGTAACGATAACTTTGTTTTTTAAATTTTCTTTGCTTAGTTCCAATATATACTTTTTTTATTCGACTTTGGATAATTGCCCCACAACACATCAAGCACGGCTCAACTGTTACATATAGTTCACATTCATCTAATTTCCAACTATTTAATATCCGAGCTGCAGATTCAATTGCAATAATCTCAGCATGTCCACTAATTTTAGTGGAGCCTTCTCGTTGGTTATGTCCATAACCTATTATTCTGTCATTTAAAACCACAACAGCACCAATCGGAATTTCTTTTTTTTCAAATGCAATATTTGCTAAGTTAACCGCTTCTTGCATATATTCTATTTTTTTTTCCATACCTAAATTATACCCTAAATCACGGTTTTTTTGGAAAAAGATGATCGATATTCCCAAGATTTCATGATCAAACTTAAATACACGAAAAAGATGTTTCTTAATTAAAAGAAACATCCCAAGTTTAAACTGCCTAAAATTTATATTATTCCGCTTTTTTTACTGTTTTCTTTGCAGCTGTTTTTGTTGGTTTTTTAGTCGTTGATTTTGTCGTTTTCTTTTTAGTAACTTTTTTCTTTTTTGGTTCTGTTTCTTGGACAATTCCTATATCTTCAAGTTTCCAAACTGCTTGATCACATTTAGGAAAACGATCGCAACCATAGAAGACTTTTCCACGTTTTGTTCTTTTTTCAACCATTTGACCTTCATTACATTTTGGACATGTTCCAAAAGTTTCGGTATTTTCATTTTGAATAAATTTACATTCTGGAAAACCACTACAAGCTACAAAATCACCGTATTTTCCACGTCTTTTAACTAATTGTTTTCCACAATTTGGACATTCTTCATCAAGAAATTCTGGTGCTAAAGTCTCCATACCTTTACTTGCCTCTTCAAATTTTTCAATGAAATCATGGTAGAAGGCATCAATTACTTTAACACGTTCACTTTCACCAACTGCAATTAAGTCTAACTTTTCTTCCAATTTAGACGTATACTCAACATTAATCAATTCCTCGAAAAATTCCTTAAGTTTATTTACAACAAGCTCACCGATTTCGGTTGGTGTGAATGCTTTGTTTTCAAGTGTAACATAGTTTCTCGTCTTTAAAATATCAATTGTTGCTGCATAAGTTGATGGCCGACCAATTCCATTTTCTTCCATTTCTTTAATTAATTTTGCTTCCGAAAAACGACTTGGTGGTGTTGTGAAATGATTTGTTTGACGATAGTCTTTAACAGTGATTTCTTGACCTGGAATTAAGCTGAAGTCAATAATTTTTTCTTCTGTTTCATTTTCATCTAAATAGATTTTTCGATATCCATCAAATAAAATTTTCGATGCTGTTGTTTTGAAAAGTGTTCCTTGTTGATGTTTAAATAAATATGTTGTTGTTTCTATTTCAGCAGCTTTCATCAGTGAAGCGATAGCACGATTCCAAATTAATTCATATAACCGAAACTGTTCTGGTGTTAAAAAGCGTTTAATTGCACTTGGTGTATGTTTTAAATTAGTTGGTCTAATACCTTCATGGGCATCTTGTATATTACCTTTTTCTTTTTTTAAGCGATAAAAACCAACATATTCTTTACCGTAAACATTGTTAATGTAGCCCAATGCATTTTTCACAAAGTCTTCACTCATTCTTGTTGAATCAGTACGCATATAAGTAATTAACCCTTCAAGTTCTCCGTTAATTTCTAATCCTTCATATAATTTTTGGGCAAGCGACATTGTTTTTTTTGAACCAAATCCTAATTTTGTACTAGCTGTTTGTTGTAAAGTTGAAGTTGTAAAAACATGCTTAGAATTTTGTTTACTTGTTTTTGGTGTAATTGAATCAACGACTAGTTTTTTATCGTTTTTTATTTGTTGATAAATCTCAGCAATTATTTCGGGAGCAACTTTTTTTGAATTTTTCTCATATTCAAGTTCAAGTGTTTCATAATCAGCAAATAGTTTTGCATATTCGACTGGAATAAAGGCACGGATTTCTTCTTCACGTTCAACGATAAGTCTAAGTGCTACCGATTGAACTCGCCCTGCAGATTTAGCTTTTATTTTCTTCTGCAATAAATTAGATAATTTAAATCCCATAATCCGATCAATTATTCGTCGACTTTCTTGAGAATAGACTAGATCCATATCTAATTTTCGACTTTCTTGGATTCCTTTTAAAACTCCATTTTTAGTAATTTCATTGAAAATAATTCGATTGTTTTCTGTCAAATCAAGCCCTAATTCATCTGCTAAGTGCCAAGAAATTGCTTCTCCTTCACGATCAGGATCGGTTGCCAAATAAATTTGATCACATTCTTTTGCTTGCTTTTTTATATCCGTTACGACTTTCTTTTTTCCTTTAATATATGTATAGGTTGGTGTGTAATCAGCTTCAATGTCAACTCCGAATCCACCTTCTCCTTTAATTGCTAAGTCACGAACATGACCAACTGAACTTGTAACGATATAGTCTTTTCCTAAATATTTCTCAATTGTTTTAGCTTTGGAAGGTGACTCCACAATTACTAATTTTTTCATTTTACCTCTTTCAATTATACTTTTTTTCTTGAATTATAAAGACACTTGCGCCTTCACAAATAAGTTGATTACATCCCTTAGAATTTGGGCTATAGATGTCACCTGGAACAGCTATTATTTCTTTTGCATGATCGAGCATAAAATTCGCATAAATTAATGCTTTACTATATTGCTTGGCTTCAACAATATATAGTTTTTTCGCAAGCATTGCAATAAAATAATTTTTACGCATGATTGTTTTTTTAGTTGCGACTTGTTTTGGTGGAAAAATAGACAAGACAAGTGACTGAAAACTTTTCTGAAAAACAATGTCGGTTGCTTTTAGTGGATAAATTTTTTGAAAGCCACTTGTCAAGACTAACACTCGATTAAATGCTCGATCTTTTGCATAAAGTTGCGCAATTCTTTCCACACCGTACATCACTCCCGTAATTAATATTTCTTTATCTAATTGTTTAACAACATCTTTTGTGACCGTTTTTCCATATAATGTCGGATAAGTACTGCCATAAATCCAAGCTAACTCTTCTTTCAATAAATTAAGATTACCTAAATAGTAAATAATGACTGGTGCATCTAATTCATTTCGAAGGTTTAATGGATAATTGGTACACAACTTAGTTACATATCGACAATTTAGCGTGTTTAGGTATTGTTCTAACACGTTGTCACTTACTTTTAATTGATACTCTTCTTCGATTAATTCTTTAAGTTTTTCATCATCATAAAATTGATGTAAATAAACTAATGTTTTTGCATTCATGTTTTTACCTCCTACATATATTATTAGTAAAAACTTTTAAATGACTTACTTTTTTCAAAATAATATTCAATTTTTGAAGTTTATCAGAAGAAACATTAATTTATTTAGTTACTATTTTTTGTGCTATTTTGTGTCAGATTTTTCTTTAACGACAATTACTTTGTAACAAGCTGATCATTTGGATTATCTTTTGAAAATAAAATTAATGATTTAATGTCATTTTGCTTGATTGGACCAGCCGTTCTACTATCAAAATTGTCTGCATCATAATTATCTGCTAATACAAAGTATTCATCAGGACCTAATAAGACTTCTGTTTTCAAGTCTGCTGGTTGTAAGTTATTAACGACAAGCACATTATTTACATATACGTTCGATCCATCAATTTTAACTGTTTGATTCGGAATTGCAATTACTCGTTTAATCTGATACTGAATTTTATTCTCACTCATGACTTCATAAGCAACGACGTCGTTTTGACGAATGTTTTTAAAGTTTGTGAATCCAAAAATTAAATCACCATTTTCAAAAGTTGGTTCCATTGAATTACCTGTAACTCGTGCATTTACAATATTTATTTGATATGCTGTAAAAATAAAAATAATAATATTCACTAAAACTAACCACTCGATAATTTCAATTTTTTTCCTGATTGCTGACTTTGCTTTTTTTGCCATGTTTTTACCTCATTTTATATTAAATTTTCAAACTAGTTAGGTTCGATTAAATCATTTGGATTATCTTTATTTGAAAAAATTATTTTCGATTTAATTGCATCACTTTCAACAGGTCCTGTAGTTCGACTATCAAGACTGATTCGATAATTATCCCCAATGACAAAATATTGGGTTGAACTCAGTTCGTATGTTCGATACTGAACTTCGCCTTCTAATTTATCAATTACTAATTTGTCATTTACATAAACATTACTCCCGTCAATTTTGACAACATCACCTGGTGTTCCGATAATTCGCTTTATATGATATTCCAATCCACCTTTTTGATCGTCCGCAAGAAAGGCAATAACATCATTTTGCTTAAGTGTTTTGAATCGTTTGAAACCAAGTACATTTTCACCATCACTATAAGTAGTATCCATCGAATCACCACTAACTTGTGCTCTAATAAAGAAAAAATTGAAGAGCGCAACGATTAAAATAACAAGTAATAGTGAATAAGTCCATTCTTTGACTTCTTTCATAATTTTTTGCTTACGTGCCTGTTTTTCCAATTTTTCTTGTTCAAGTAATTCATGTTCAAATTCAGTTTCTGTCATTTCTTTATTAGTGTTTTTTTCTTCGAATACTTCATTGTCATTTTCATTATTCATTTTTATACCTCGATTCATAAAAATTATTTATCTTTCTTATCGGTTATTTGAGTTCTTAATTTTGCAAGATAGGTAGCTTGTTCTGGCGACAAAGTAATTTTGTCTAATAGGTCTGGACGTTTGAAAAATGTTTCTTCAAGTGATTTTTCTTCCTTCCATTTATCTATTATAGCATGATTTCCACTTAAAAGGACTTCTGGAACCGAAATTCCTTCAAAAATTGCCGGTCGCGTATATTGTGGATGTTCAAGCAAACCGTTGCTAAAGCTATCGTTTAGATGTGAACATTGATTATTGATTACATTGGGAATTAGTCGTGAAACACCATCAATAATAATTTGTGCTGCAAGTTCACTTCCTGAAATAATATAATCACCAATTGAAATTTCTTCATCAACAAACGTGTCAATTACTCGTTGATCTACTCCTTCATACCGTGCACATAGGATCGTAAGCTCAGACATTTCAGCTAATTCTTCTAATTTTTTTTGATTTAAGGTTACACCTTTAGGTGATGGATAAATCAGATGTGAATCTTCCAAATTATTTTCTCTAATTGCAGAAAAGACTGGCTGACACATAAACAACATTCCTTCTCCACCACCAAACACATAATCATCAACTTTGTTATGTTTGTTTTCTGTATATTCACGAATATCAATAATATTAAATTCTATCTTTTCTTGCTTGATTGCTTTTGCAACAATACCAACAAGTCTGAAATCGGAAAACAGTTCGGGAAAAATCGTCAATATATTAATCTTCATCAAACATCCCTGACACTTCATTAATTGTAATTGTTCTTGTCGCTTCGTCAATTTTTGTAATAAAGAAATCTGTACACGGAATAATTTTACTCGTTTTTTCAGATTCGACACGCATTACATTGTAATGACCATAATCTAAAACTTCTTTAACTAGTCCTCGATAAATGCCATCCTGATTATACACTTTCATCTTTAGCAAATCAAGAATTAATGCATTGTTTTCTTCAACTTCTAATTTTTCTCCATAAATTAGATTGTTTTTCAAAAATAAAACTTCATTTATATTTGAGTATTCAATAAATTTAACGATATCAAAACTTTTATGAAAAAAGTGATTTTCAACTGTTAAGACTAATTCACCTTTCGCTGTTTTAACCAAAATTTTTGCTCCTTTGGCAAAGCGAATATCTTTGAAATCAGAATTCGACATAATTCTTACTTCACCTTTAATTCCTTGAGTATTTACAATTTTACCAATTTCAATCATCTTGCTCCATTATTTCTTTTATTTTCACTTCAAAGGCAGCCAATGTTTCGTTGTTTAATATTTCTAAACAATCTTTGTCTTTGACAATAATTTTTTCTTGAATTTCCAAAAACTTTTTAGTTTGTTCACGTTCACGTTTATCTCGAGTATAAACCCGTTCAATACTTGATTCGCTCGAACTTGAAATCCAAATACATTGATCGTATTTAATCGCTAATTTATCAACGATCGGGCAATCTAAATATAGTCTTTCGACCTGACGTGCTAATTCATTAATTTTAGCTTCCACATATGGGTAAACAATTCGTTCAAGTTCTAGTAAAAAATCGGGTTTATCTTTAACTGTTTTTTTCAACAGCTGCATATCAATTTCAGGTGCTGAACTAATTGTTAAATCGTCATTTACTAAACTTAGTGCTTGATTAACTTTGGTAATTACTTCATCAACTGTTTGATATAAATAGTGAACGTACTTATCACATTCAAAAACATCTGCCCCATATTGTTCGGCAATAATTTTCGAAAAGGTTGTTTTCCCGCTTCCGGTATATCCTTTAATTGCTATTATCATTTTTTTGACAGTTAGAACAAAAATGTGTTCCACGTCCTCCTACTTTTATTTTACTAATTGGCTGACCACAAACTGGACACGGTTCATCTTTACGACCATAAACATTTAAACTGTACTGGAATAATCCACTGACATCTCCACTTACCGCAAAACTTTTAACTGTCGTTCCACCTGCTGTTATTGCCTTATTTAATACAAGAATGGAATTGTCAACTATTGCTTCAATTTGTGAATTAGTTACATGACATGCACTTGTAAGGGGATGAATTTTACTTAAAAACAACACTTCATCAACATAGATATTTCCTAAACCCGCAACAACAGTTTGATCAAGTAATGTTTCTTTAATTGTTTTATGTTTTGTTTGTAATTTAGTTTTTAAATAATCAAAAGTAAATAACTTATCATCATTTGCTTCTACACCTAATTTTGCCAAGCCTTTTAAGGCCATAACTTCTGATTTACTAGTTAGTTCCATCGTACCAAATTTACGAACATCATTGTAAATCAGTTCACTTCCATCGGTAAATCTAAAAATTATATGATCATGTTTGGAATAAGCAGCTGGTGTTTTTTCCACATAATTATATTTTCCTTCCATTCGTAAATGAGAAACAAGCACTTGTTGATCTAATTCGATTAATAAATATTTGGCATACCTTGAGATTGCAGTTATTTCTCGATTAATAAGCGTATCTTTAAAGATTTGTGAGTCGATTTCTCGAATAATTCCTGAATAATTAATAATGATATCCGAGATTTTTTTCTTAATTACTAATTGACTAAGGACTCGTCTAACAGTTTCAACTTCTGGTAATTCAGGCATTAAGCTCCTTAAAAAATTTTGTATACCTAGTTTTATTAAACCCAAAAATTACTGTTTGATCATCTACATAAATTGGTCGTTTAATTAACATCGGTTCATTTGCAAGTAATGCAAGTACTTCATTTTCAGTCATAGTTGGCAGTTTTTCTTTTAAATTTAATTCTTTATACTTTAAACCACTTTTATTAATTATTTGATCAATTGTTTGACCTGACATTTCATAAAATGTAACTAATTGTTCCAAGCTAAGTTTGTTAGTTACAAAATCAATTGCACTAACCGTAAAATCATGCGCCTTCAATTCCTTTTCGGCAGTAATACAAGTTGAACATTTTGAATATCCATATAGTTTAATCATTTTTTTCCTCACTTTCAGTAATTTGTAGTGTAATATTAATAAATTTATTATATGCCTCTTTTTCTTTTAAATCTTTAATTTGCTGCTCACTTAAAATGTCTAACTTTCGTAAAATGTGAGTTACTTTCGATTTAAATACTCGATTTGTCAATAAGGTTTGTAAGTGGTCATCAACTACTTCATCTTCTAATTGGTACTCATGGAAGTCAAAATTACTAATTCCTTCTAGTTTATTATCAACAATTTGATTAATTAAGCTTAGTAACTCTTTATTAGTTAGTTTTGGCGCAAAACTTCCTAAAAAAACAAGTAATTGTACTAATTCAAATACATACTTTGTATCAATGATATTAAAATTTTGATAGTTGATTAAATGTTCTTTAATGTTACTAACTGAAATTTCTTGTTTTTGATTTGTCTGTTTAATCAGCTGATAAAATTGATCAAAATAGTGATTCCAATTTTTCATTTCTTTTTGCTTAAAAGAATTAACTAGTGTCTCAAGTGTTCCATAATAATTTTCTAATTCTTTTAAAAGAAAATCAATAAAGAAATCATACTCTAATTGAAACACGACAATATCTTCTTCAGCGTATTTTTGTTCTAAATTTAGGAATCGATAATTCCATTTAATTTGTTTATCTAGTAATGCAATTGTATTTTTTCTAACAAACCGATTTTCTCTAAATTCATTGAAATTTTCGGCATTACCTTGTTTTAACTGAAAATCAAAAGTTACACAATCGTTATAATCGATTCGAAAAATATTTTCAATGTAATGATTCTGATCAAATCTAAATCCATGGATTAGTGAATTTCGAATAAAACGGTACCAAAGTCGTGCATCATTGTAGTAAGCTTGTTTTTGATAACCTCCTACAAACATTTGATTATTAACACGTGTCGAAAATAAGAAATCAAAAAAAACAGGAGATGATAAAAACAAACAACTTATAAAGTTTCGATGTGAAAAATTACCAGAATTTAATTGTTCATAGTAATATTTCATTTCATATAATAAGTTGTTAATTGCCACATTTAAATGAATAATTTCGTCATCAAATAAAACAATTTTTGAATGTTCAACATACTCAAATGCTTCAGCAAAATTCTCAAGTAAATGTTCAATTCTTTGGATTTTAGTCATTGGCACCCGCTATTAAAAAATTGATTATTTCACGAGCAATTGGTTTAGAAACAATCGATTGAATCCCTTTAAAGTTTGGCCCTGAATTAATCTCACAAATATAACTTGTATTACTTGTAGATAATATATCAACCCCAATTATACTATTTGGAAATTCTTTAATAATCCGGCTAACTAATCTTTTTTCAAACTGATTTAAGTTGATTGGTTTGGCTTGACCACCATGTGTAATATTTGCAATAAAATCATTTGCTTTAGGAATTCTTTCCATTGCAATACATTGTTTTCCAATAATGAAAACACGAATATCACGTTGATAATCAATAAAAGGTTGAATAAAAAATTGATATGTTTGATCAACTAGTAATGTATGGTCAATAATGTTTGTCAGTTCTTGTTGATTATTAACTTTATAAATTCCTTTTCCAAACGAACCCCAATCGCTTTTAAAAATAAGTGGATATTCAAAATTACTTTTTAAATATTGGTCATTATTAGTAAATTTAATCGATGGAATAATTGGAATTTGTTTTGAACTTAAATGAGTATTAAGCGCTAATTTATGTTTAAAAAGCATTGATTGTTCGAAACTATTTATCACTTTAATTTTTTTTGTTTTAAAATACGTAAATAAATAATTATCAAATTCTGAAAGCGCACTTCCTAACCAATTTAATACTTTTTTTAATTTTAACTCATTCCCTCGATATAATAAACGGGTGGAAACAACATTAGTTTCAATCATTAAATCTTCGTAAAAAACAATCATAATTTCTGACGTTAGATACTTAGAAAATTCGCTAATTTCATACTGACGATATTCTTTATTTCTAATTAATATTCCAATCATATTCACTCCTCTATTCAAATTAACTTTGACTTATTTTAAACTATTAATAATCGCATGTAAAGATTCATATAATACTTGAGCAAGTTCAACACCTGCCTGCTTCGTCGTAGTTTTACACGAAACATATAATTTTAATTTTGGC
This sequence comes from Mycoplasmatales bacterium, assembly GCA_051649085.1. GTDB lineage: Bacteria > Bacillota_I > Bacilli_A > UBA3375 > UBA3375 > JBOFGK01. The sequence goes on from JBOFGK010000046.1 coordinate 9,793, forward strand.
TCTGTTCCACTTGGACGTAAGGCAACCCACGAGTCATTTTCAAAGTAATATTTAAGAACGTCAGCTTGTGGTAAACCTGTTTCATCTAGTTCAAAATCAACAACTTTATCAACAATAAGCGTGTCAATTTTTGTTCTCACATTCGTTCTAAAATGCGCCATTACACTTGCCATATCAGAAATTCCAAATTCTTTTAAAATATCAATTGAAAAAGTTTTTTCCGTATAATAGCCAATTTTACGATAAATTGCTTCAAGCACTTGACCTAAGTTTTGTTGACGATTTAAATAGTAGTTTGCCATTTCTGTCAATAAGACAACACTTTGAATTGCATCTTTATCACGAACGCAACCTAATCTTAAATAACCATAACTTTCTTCATATCCAAGAATATATTCTGTTTGATCGTTTAGTTGTTCAATCTCTTTTCCAATAAACTTAAAACCAGTTAATGTCTCTTTTACTATAACATCATGTTTTTTTGCTAATGCAAATGCTGTATCACCGGTTACAATTGATTTAAAGATCACTCCATTTTGAGGAATGTTTGTATTTTCTAAAATGTAATTTAAAAGTAGGGTTGCTGTTTCATTTCCCGTTAGTAATTTAAAATTATCGCTTTCATCTTTATACATAACACCTAATCGATCAGCATCAGGATCAGTAACTAATAAAATATCTGCAACTTCTCGTTTGGCATATTGTTCTGCAAGTTCAAACGCTGCAACTTCTTCTGGATTTGCACTTTTCGTATTTTCAAATGTTGGTGAAGCAAACATTTGTTCTTTAACAGGAATAATATTTGTAAATCCAAAACGTTCAAGCGCAATCGGCGCTAATTTGTAGGCTGTTCCGTGGACTGGTGAAAAAACAACTTTGATGTCCTTAGTCGGTTCATCAACAATTTGTAAGTCACTTATTGCTTCTAAATAAGTTTCATGGAAATCATTTGTAACAATCTCAATTTTACCAGTAGCTACTAATTGGTCAAATTCAGGATAAGTAATTGCAAACAAATCAGAAATTTCCATAATTTTTGCTAATGCTTGTTCAGCTTCAACTAAATCTAATTGAGCACCAGTTGGATTATAAACTTTATAACCATTGTATGCAGGCGGATTATGGCTTGCAGTAATCATTACTCCACCAACACACTTAAAATGACGAACAGCAAAAGATAGGACAGGCGTTGGATTTAATTCCGAAAACAAGTAAACTTTAATTCCATTTGCTGCAAAAATTTGTGCAGCAAGTTGAGAAAATTCTTGTGACATAAATCGATTATCATAACAAATTGCTACCGCCAAATTTTCCTCATCTTTAAATTTTTCAGTTAAATAAGCAGCAACTCCAGCTGTAATTTTACCAACAGTGTATATATTCATCTGTGAATTCCCAGCACCAATAATCCCACGGACACCTGCTGTTCCAAAACTTAAGTCCGCTCCAAACGCTGTTGCAATTTGTTCCTCTGTCATTTGTTCAATTTCAGCTCTTAACGTTTTATCCAAATTTTGATTGTTCATCCATAATTGATAATTTTTATTCATCTTTTTTCCTTTCAAATTAAGCTAACTGACTAGTAGTTATTATTTATACTAATTCTTTAAGTATACTCTCATCAAATACTTGATCGATCGTCCCACCACCAAGACAATACTTATCATGATAGAAGACACATGCTTGACCTGGTGCTAAGTTGAGTGTAGTTTCATATTTAATTTTGATTGTTGTCGCCGTTAATAATTCGTACTCTAAAACTTTGACATCAGTTGATCGATATCTAAATTTACAACTTAAAATTGGCTTATTTTGTAAATTTATGAGATTCACATCTGTAATTATTGCTTCATTGCTTTTCATAAATGATTCATCACTTTGGTCAGCGACATATAAAATATTTTTGCTCACATCTTTTCCAACAACATACCATTTAGCGCCTGGAAATAATTTATTCCCACCTAAATTCATTCCTCGACGTTGACCAATTGTATAGTACATTAATCCTTTATGTTCTCCTAGTTTAGTATCTGTTCTTTTTTCACGAATATCCCCCGGATGTTCATGTAAATAATTGGTTAAGAAATTAGCAAAGTGCCGCTCACCGATAAAACAAATTCCGGTTGAATCTTTTTTCTCAGCTGTAATTAACCCTTGTGCTTTAGCGATTTCTCGAACTTCACTCTTTTCTAAATGACCAATTGGAAACAGTGTTTTCTCAAGAATTTCTACTGCTACTTGTTCTAAGAAATAAGTTTGATCTTTATTTACATCAGCTCCTCGAACAAGTGAGACCGTTGGTTCATATTCAATTTGAGCATAATGACCCATTGCAATATAATCACAATCAAATTTTTTCAAAGCATAGTCGAAAAATGCCGAAAATTTAATATGCTTATTACACATAATATCTGGATTTGGGGTTCTTCCTTTACGGTATTCCTCTAAAAAGTATTCAAACACATGATCCCAATATTCTTTAACAAAGTTAACACGATGAATCGGAATTCCTAATTTATCTGCAACTGCTTTAGCATCTTCAAAATCTTCTTGTGCTTGACAAATTTCTCGATCGATGTATGGATCTGCTAAATCATTATTTAGTGCTGAATCCCAATTTTGCATAAAAACACCAATTACGTTATAGCCAGCTTCCTTAAGTAAATAAGCACTAACTGAGGAATCCACTCCTCCACTTAGTCCAACAACAACTGTTTTCATTGCACTCCTTTCTTTATTTAACGATTTTTATTTTGAAAGAATTTTCGACGATCCATGCCCATCAACGGTGGAGTTGATTCTAAATGTTCCACATTTTCAAGACTAGTTTCTAAGTAATTCATTTTCGCATCTAAATCATCAATTACACTTAATAAATATGCTTCAACTGTCATCGGTTCTTTAGCAGCCCCGTATTCCAGTTTTCCATGGTGAGAAATTATTAAATGCGTTAGAAGCATTACTTCTTCCGATTTATCAATTCCTTTTTGAACAGCAACTCGATTAATTTCTTGAACACCAATAATTAAATGACCTAATAAATTTCCACTGACTGAGTACGTTACACCATGCGTTTGTAATTCATAAATTTTTCCGTAGTCATGAAGTAAAATTCCACTTATAAGTAATTCAAAGTCAAAGTCATACATTGTTTTCATATTTTCTGCATGTTTAAGCATTGCAAGTGTATGTTCAGCTAACCCACCAATGAAAGCGTGGTGAATGGCTTTGGCTGCAGGATAAGAATAAAAATCTTCATTTTCCAATAATTCTGAAACAATTGTATAATATTTTTCATTAGATATTTGATTTACATAATGTTCAATTTCTTTTTTGAGTTCAGTTATTGAGCGTTCACCTTTAGGGAAAAATTCAAAATAATTAACTGGTTTAACTACTTTTGAAGAAATAACTTGTTTATTACTAATTGTTTCAACATTAACGAATTCACCGATATTGTATTTAGCCGTCACTGTTTCTCTAATAACTATTTTCTCTAATTTGTCGTTTCTAAGTTCGATGTTTTTAAAATTATTATTTACATATACATTGTAAATCAAATATGTCATGGATTCTCCTAAAATACGCTGATTAGTCCAGCGGAAACTATTAAAAATGTTACAACTACTAAGTTAACTGTTAAAACTGGAATTATTTTTTCGGTAGCTACATTCAAAATCATTCTAATAATGTAGAAAATAGAAATGTTGAAGATTGAAAAAATTGGTAATATACGTGATACTAAATAAAAAATATCATTTGATGAAAAACTTGATTGTACTAATTCTAAACTGGTTGGGAAGGTTATAAAATTAAAAGTTGAGAACAAGCTTGCCATGAACGGAAAGTTCAAACTTGGATTGCCAGTGAAAATTTGAATATATAAATCTGACATTGATTGACCAAGTTGAAAATTATTTATCGCTCCACTAGTAAATAAAAATGATAAATAATAATTTGAGATTACTAAGATTGCTACTGTTATATACAACCGACGATTTTTCGGACGAATAACAACCGATTGATGCAAGAATCGTTTAAAATAAATCAGAATGATTAAAATAATTACTGTGTAGATTAAAGCGATTAGTACAATACTTGGGATAACTGCCACCGCAAAAATTAAAAGTGTAAAGGCAATACTAAATACTAATGGATATTTATCTTTTCGTTTCCACCTACGACTTTTCGAATAAAAGATTAATGGTAAAGAAATCAGATTCATTAGCGCTAATAAACGAATAAGTTGACTTGGACCAATACTTCCAAAGAAAATTATAAACACAAATAAATAAACTCCATATAATTTGGCAATGTTTAAAATAATTTGTTTATTAAGTGGCATTTCTTTAATTGAATAGTATAGTTTATAAATAATGATTGAACCACTTGCAAGTACAAAACAAATAAATGCATAAATGTAATCGAAGTTACTGTAGACATTTATCGTTTTTCCTTGTTCAACAATTGAATAGACATCGAATACATTATCTACATATAGAACACGAAGAATTAGTACGGCAATCGTTAAAGAATAAATTAATTGTCGTGGTAACTTTAAGACAATTCCAAAGACGCATGTGAAAACTAATAGTAAAAAGATATTTTGAATTGGCAAAATTACGAATAAAGCAAATAGAAATAAACTTATCGATAAATCGTGATTGTAAATAAAGCGGACAATCAGATTAACATCAGAATCAAGAAAACTATGCTTGAGAATATTTAGATATAAAAATAAGATAATAATTGCTGCAACGATGACAGCAACTATTTCGAGCAGAGGTAAATCTAAAATTGAATTTCCGAGTACTGATGTTGGTATTTTCAAATATGTTGCATAAAAAATAAGACTTGAAATTACGCTAAAGATTAGAGCAAAACGTAAGCTTTTTATATATAAAATAAAAAATGCAACAACAATTAATGTCATAATACCATAACTAACCATGTTTCCTCCGTTTTATTTATTTTGAGTCTAACTCTTTTTTCACAAGTTCATTAACAAGTTTAGGGTTTGCTTGCCCTTTAGACGCTTTCATTACTTGACCTATCAAAAATCCAAATGCACGATCTTTTCCTGCTTTGTAATCAACAATTGATTGTTCATTTTGGGCAAAGACTTCATTAATAATCGTTAAAATTTGACTTGGATCAGATAGTTGTTCAATTCCAAGTGCTTTAACAATCGTTGCAACAGAATCTGTTGCTGTCAATAAAAGGGGCAAAATTTGTTTAACGTGATTCGTCGAAATTTTTCCTGCTTCTAAAAACTCAGTTAACTCTTTAAAGTCATCAATTGTAATTGTTAATTGACTAAATTCCAATTGCTTGGCGTTCATAACTTCATTTGTATTTACAAGTAAATAGTTAATTAATTGTTTTGCATCAATTCCTGCTTCAACTCCTGAAAGATAAAATAAAGTCATTTCACGGTTTGTCATTAGTGATTTAACTTCTTTGTCTGTTAAAACACCAATTTCTTCTAGTTTAGTTTTTATTTGACTTGGTAAAAGTGGCATGTGTGACACCGTGTCACTAATGTATTCTTCTGTTAATTTAAGCCATGGTAAATCAGGTTCTGGCATATAACGATAATCAACACTTCCTTCTTTTACTCGCATGATATCTAAGCTTTTAGTCGCTTCATTGAAACGCTTAGTTGCTTGAACAACTGGCTGATTTGTACTATATGCTTTAATTTGATTTGCCACTTCTTTTTCAATTGAAAGTTCAACATTTGCTAAAGAATTCAAATTTTTAATTTCTACTTTTGGATTGAACTCTGTTTGACCATACGGGCGCACCGATACATTGACATCCACACGAAGTGAACCTTCATTCATTTTACAATCAGAAGCATCTAAATATAGTAATACTTCACGTAATTTTTCCACGTATTCACGAGCTTCAGCACCACTTCTAATATCTGGTTCTGAGACAATCTCGACTAAAGGAACTCCACAACGATTAAAATCTAATAATGTAACATCGTTTTGGTGAATTGATTTAGCTGTATCTTCTTCCATATGCATAAAGCTAATTCCGATATTTTTGCCTGTACTTAAAGTAATATATCCGTTTCGACCAATCGGAGTTTCAAATTGTGTAATTTGAAAACCCTTTGGATTATCATGATAAAAGTAATTTTTTCGATCCCAATGCATTTCTTTTGTAACTTCCATCGAAAATCCTTTAGTAATCATTAAGGCTTTGCGTAAAACTTCTTCATTAAATCTCGGCATTGTTCCCGGAAGTGCTAAGTCAATTGGATGAACATTTGTATTGGGAGCAGCATTAATATCATTAATTGCCGGTGAGAAAATTTTTCGTTTTGTATTTAATTCAACATGGATTTCAATTCCAATAATCGTTTCATAATTTTGCATTAAAACTCCTTTATCGTCTTAGCGAATGCTAATAAATTTGCATCATCATAACGATTAGCCATTACTTGAATTGCAAACGGTTGATTTTTTTCATTTTTACCAAGTGGCATACTTATTGCCGGAATTCCTACTAAGTTTGCCGGAATTGCAAATAAATCTGCTAAATTTGATTCGTATGAATCTAGATCGGCATCTTTTGCGATTATGACGTTTGGTGTCATTGGTCCAACAATTAAATCGTATTTTGCAAAGACTTCATCAAATTGTTGTTTCATCTTTTGACGAATTTTTTGTGAATGCGTAAAATATTTAGCAGCATTCTCACTTGCAAGCATGTATGAACCAATTAACAAACGCATTTTAACTTCTTTTCCAAATAATTTTCGTGTTGCAATAAATTGACGATTTTCACCAAGTGCTTCATCACCAAAACGGATTCCATCGTAACGACTCAAATTAGATGATGCTTCTGCGTAAGCTAAAACAGTATACAGTTCAAAACTATACTTAACCGTAGGGATTGAAACCTCTTCAACTGTATGACCTTCAGCTTTAAATTTTTCAATTTGTTCGTTAATTTTAGCTTTTAAATCAGTATCAATGTTTGTTTCCATCCATTCTTTAATATAAGCAATCTTTTTAGGCGTAACCGATTCATTCAGCCCTTTTGTTGCATCAAAATCAGTAGGGACAAAACAAGTCATATCACGATTATCTTGAACTGCTAACGCATTTGTTGCATTAGCAATATCTGTAAGGTCTGTTCCGATTAGCCCAATTGTATCAAAACTTGAAGCAAAAGAAAAAGTTCCATAACGAGAAATTAAACCATATGTTGGTTTATAACCGATAACTCCATTTAAAGCAGCTGGTTGACGAACAGAACCACCCGTATCAGTTCCTGTTGCTAATGGAATAACTCCTGCACCAACTAGGTACGCACTCCCACTACTACTTCCACCTGCTAAATTTTCACTATCAAGTGCTGAATCTGTTGGACCATAACAGCTTCCAATACTCATTCCACCCATTGCATATTCATCCATATTAGTTGTACAAATCATTTGATAGTTATTTGCAGCTAGCTTTTCAACAACGTGTGAATCAAACGGTGACTGATAACTTTCCAAAACATTAGAAGCAGCCGTCGTTTTTAAAGCTGTATTTGCATGAATATCTTTAATTGCAATTATTTTTTCGGTTGATGTAATAGCCTCATTTACAGCTACAACACTATTTCCAGGATTTGTTTTTAATGTTTCGATTAATTCGTTAACATTTGTCGTTTTCGCAAAATCAGTTAAATTCATTTTAGTCATTTTTAATCACCTGTCCAATTGTAAAATATCCATCTTTAAAATTTTTTAATTTACTTAAGTCATCATAACTTAAACATTCATCGTCAGTCTGTGCAAATAAGTTTGTTTGAGTTGTAGAGACAAAATATGGATCAATTCCTTCCACATCCTCCTTCAATAATTCTTCAATTTTCTTTGTAAGTTCACTTATACCGGCGATTACTTCAGCCATTTCTTGCTCATCCATATCAATTTGTAAGCTTTCGTCTAAATATTTAATCTTATCAATATCTAATATCATGCTACTCCTCTTTTAATTTAATTATTAATCACTTCTTTAAGTGTTGCTTCATCATAAATTTCCAGCCCTAAGCTTTCAGCTTTCGTTAATTTACTACCGGCTTTTTCTCCAGCAACTAAAATATCCGTTTTTTTCGAAACAGAACCTGTCACTTTTGCTCCGTATCCTTCAAGTATTGCTTTTAGTTCATCACGATTAAACTCGGTAAAGCTACCTGTAATTACAATTGTTTTATCTGTAAACACACTTTCGATAACTTCTGTTTGATTGTAAATAAACTCGACACCAATTTCTTGTAAATATGCGATTTTCTTTTGATTATTTTCATCATGGAAAAAAGTATATAAATTTTGAGCTAATACTTGCCCAACTCCATGTATTTCATTAAATTGTTCAAGTTCAGCAACAAGTAGTTCTTCATATGTTCGAAATTTTTTAGTTAAAAGTTTGGCGGTTTCTAATCCAACTCCGTTAATTCCAAGTGCATTTAAAAACTTTGCAAATTCTACTTGTTTACTTGTCGCAATACTCGTTAATAAATTTTCTACTGATTTTTCTTGAAAGCCTTCAAGGTCAATTAATTGATCAGCTGTTAATTCAAAAACATCTGCAAAATCATTAATAATTCCTAATGTGTATAATCTCTCAACTACTCGTTCACCAAGACCATCGATATTAAAACCATTTTTCGAAATAAAATGAACTAGTCGTTCAACACTACGTCCATCACAATCTTTATTTAAACAATAATAATCATTGTTTTTGATTTCAATCGGTTGATGACAGATTGGACAACTTTCTAAGTGGGTAAGTTGAACAGAATTCTCAGTATGAGTAATAACTTTTTCAACTCGTGGAATGATATCACCTGCTTTAATAATTTCAACTGTATCGTGAATTCGAATATTTTTGTCGATAATATATTGGAAATTGTGAAGAGTTGCTCGAGCAATTGTACTTCCCATCAAATGAACTGGTGTCAGTTTAGCATTAGGCGTTATTCGACCTGTTCGTCCAACTGTATAGAAAATATCTTCAATTGTCGTTGTTGCACTTGATGATTTAAATTTATAAGCAATTGCCCACTTAGGATATTTTGCCGTATTTCCGAGTTGTTGTTGTTCAGAAAAGCGATTAACTTTAATTACAACTCCATCAATTTCATAATCTAAGTCATTACGTTTATTTTCAATCTCCGTCACGTAGTCAATTACTTCTGAAATTGATTTACATAGTTTAAGCTCTGAGTTAATTTTAAATCCATGTTCCTTTAGAAAAATCATACTTTCGTAGTATGATGTTAGACCATACTTTTCAGGTTCACAAATTCCATAAACAAACATATCTAAATTTCGTTCATACGCTAAGCGATTATCTAGTTGACGAACCGTTCCAGCAGCTAAATTTCGGGGATTAGCATATTTTTTTTCAGTTTGTTTGTTTATTAATTCAAAAGTTGGTTTACTAATGAATACTTCTCCTCGTACTTGAAAATTATCATAGTCGATTGATTTCGGTAAACTTTTAATCGTTTTAATGTTATGTGTAACATTCTCACCAATTTGTCCATCTCCACGTGTAGCCGCAACCGTTAAAGTTTGATCATATGTCAAGGCCATCGCAAGTCCATCGATTTTAACCTCACATACAAACTCAACTTTTTCACCAATCGCTTTCGCAATTTTTTGTGCAAAATCTTCTAAGTCCGCACTTGAAAAAGCATTGTCTAAACTTAGTAAAGGGAATTGATGTTCATGTTTTTCAAATTTGTCAATTATTTCACCACCAACGCGCGTAGTCGGTGACTCAAGCTTTTTAAGTTCTGGATACTTGGCTTCAAGTGTTTTTAATTCACTATATAATTCATCATATTTAATGTCACTAATTAATGGCTTATCATTTTCATAATAAGCTTTATTTGCTTCTTCAATTATTTGGTATAATTCATTTAGTCTAGACTTCATACTTCTCCTAAAATACAATATTAATTATATCATATTTTTGGAAAAAATGCTATTTGTTTATCGACATTTAGAGCATTTAAGCCTTAAACGCCAACTCTACGCTTTTCTATAAGTTATTAACTGTCAAATCTTTTGAAAAAACAATTAACTCGATTTAGGTAGTTGCTTAAATTAAGAAAGAGAATTTCGCTTAAAGTAAGAAAAAACAAACACTTAAAGTGTTTGTTTTCAACTATTATGTTTATTCTCCAAGTTTGTTTAATTGGTATTGTAAATAAATATAGCCACCAACTCCGGTAAACACCGATAATAACAATGTAATTAGCCCAACGTTTTCTTCGTTTAACCTTTTACCAACAGCTTCACCTGATTTATACCAAAAAAACAATCCGTAAATTCCACAAGTTACAATTATCAATAAATATGCAATAATTGCTGATGGACGACTTTCGTCAACTTTTTTCACATC
>JBOFGK010000047.1:0-8619 GCA_051649085.1 Mycoplasmatales bacterium
TAGTTTTGAGAGGTTTTTCCTTTCTATTGATTTGGTATCGTTTGTGTTGATGTTACACCTGTTCCCATTCCGAACACAGAAGTTAAGCTCAATCACGCCTGATGTAGTACTACGGTGCAAGATATGGTCGATGCCAATTCTTTTTATTTATGGAGGTTTAGCTCAGTTGGGAGAGCATCTGCCTTACAAGCAGAGGGTCAGCGGTTCGAGCCCGTTAACCTCCACCATTTTTTTTGATTTTTTTAGATGAAGAAAATGAAAAAAGATGATAAGGACATTTAATGTTCTTTTTTTTATTCCAAATAAAAGATGAAAAAAAAACTTCTAAAACGACAAAAATTGCATGCTAAATCAGCTAATTATCTTTGAAAAATTCAGTTATTCATTAAAGAAATATGCTATAATTTAAGAGTAATTTATAAAGTATTGTTCTAAAAAGAAAATTGAGGTATATATGAAGACACTTTCTATATGTATATCCAGTTATAATAATTTACCATATATAAGCCAATTAATTGAACTGATTGATGAAGAATTAAGTGAACTTTCTGATAAAGTGGAAGTTCTTATAATTGATGATCATTCAGATGAAAAAAATTATAATCTCTTAAGCGCTTTGGATAGTAAATATTATAACGTAGTTATATGGGGAAAAAGGATGAAAACACCTTCTTATGGGCGGAATGAAATGATTAAGGAGGCAAAAGGTAAGTATATTCTATTTGTTGATGGAGATGACTTACTAACGGCAAAAATAAGTAAAATTATAGATGAGCTTGAAACGAAAACGGATGAAGAAATACTCTTATCTTTTCCGTACTTTTGTGATGAAAAAAATAGATTAGTCGATTGTAATATAAAGTATTGTAAGCAATTATATGAAGTAGACGACAAGACATTTGCGAAAAATTCGCTAAAGTATGCAGTCCATCAAACTGGAATATGGAATATCTACAAACGAAAATTTTTAATTGATAACGAACTTATGTTTCCAACGACGATGCGAAGTGAAGATCATCTATTTACGCACAATGTTTTAGCTAAACATCCGAAAATCGGCCGAATGAGTACAAGATATTATGGATGGCGTTTAAATCCGCAATCACATTCTAATTCTTCAAAAGTTCGAGAAAATAACATTAAATTTTTGGAGTACGCATTAGCTAATATCTCTCCAAATCTTGATGAGCAAACGAGAAATGAAATAATTTTTAATCTTTTCAATACAACTCTTTCAAATATGATCAGAGGCTATCCACAAATGTCAGGGAAAGAACGTAAAGCATATTTCAAGAAGATTCGATATAGTTTAAAAGATGTTAAATATTCGGGTGATTATCACGGTACAGATATCTATTTTTTATTATGGTATAAATATAAAATGAGAGGTTATCTACTCGCTGAATTGTTGTATCAAATATATCAAAAGAAACATAATGTTAAAGTATAAGTATAGTAGTTAAGTATTTAAAGTAGAAAGTGTGGTGTAATGAAACAAGTATTGATTAATATTAAAAATAAACTTTTTCAAACAAAGTTTACGATAATTACAGCATGTTATAATGCTGAAAAATATTTAGATCGATATTTTATATCGCTACTTTCACAAACTAAATATGACATAAACAATTTACAAATAATTATTGTGAATGATGGTTCAACCGATAGTAGTGTTAAGATAATTGAGAACTGGAAAAGAAAATTTCCAAAACAAATAATATTAATAAATCAAGAAAATACAGGTCAGGCAGTTGCAAGACAAAATGGTCTAGCATATGCCTCCAATAATTGGATAACATTTATTGATGCTGATGATTTTGTAAATGATGAATATTTTTCACATGTAGACAGTGCAATCTTTAAGAATAAAGGTGGAGTGCTATATTCTACAAGACATGTTAATTACTTTGAAGAAATAGACGAATATCGCTTGAATCATCCTTTGGATTATAAATTTCAAGATATTATGAGATATAAAGTTATTGATTTAGAAAAAGAACCAGAAAAAATCCAATTATTTATGAGTTCAAGTTTTTTTCGAAAAGATCTAATTTTCGCCCATAATCTTGCTATTCCTAATTTAAAACCACAGTTTGAAGATGCTTATTTCATTAGTCGATACTTAATTGCCTGTAACATTTCAAAAATATGTTACTTATCAGCCTCAAAATACTACTATCGGCGTAGAGCGGATCAAAGTTCAACATTAGATAATGCAAGATATTCACAAAGTCGTTTCGTTGATTTACTTCAAAATGGCTATTTAAAATTATTAAGAGAAACAAAAAGCAGTAAAGGATATATACCGAACTATATCCAAACACAAGTTCTATACGATTTGTTTTGGAATATAAAAGAAGGTGAAAACTTTGAAGTTGGTTTAGATAGTAAAGCTATTATTGAACGAAGTAGCTTATTGAAAGAAATATTTAGTTTGATCGAGTTTCAAAATATTATTAAGTTAAGTAGATTTTATAACAATTATTATCAAATAGGAATAAATAACCTGTATTATAACAATCAGGAGCAACAAGTTGCTTGTGCAAAAGAATATTACGATCTTGGAACAACTATTATATATGAGTTGATTGCAAGTAAAAATGAGTTTGTTTTTAAAAGGAATGAAGATTTTATCCCCGTATCTAATTGTAAGTATAGTACATATATTGAATATATTGCTGGTTCAGAATTTATTCGAAAATACTATGTAGAATTAGCAAAAGAAAGTAACATTGAAGTATATTACTCTGAGCAAAAACTTGAATTAGAATCAGTTTATCGAAAAAAATATAATTCAAAATTAAATTTAAATAGTCTATGTTTATTTTTTGACCGAATAGATCAAGCTGGCGATAATGCAGAAGCTTTTTATCAGTTTTTTTTAGAGAAACATCCTGAGTATCAGCAATTATATTATATTTTAAGTAAGGCATCCCCAGATTATGAACGTCTTATAGCAAAAGGTTTTAAAGTGATTGAGTATGGCAGTATTCCATTTCAAAGTATGTATACAAATGCTGATTTCATTTTTTCGAGTGGGCTTAATAAAGAAATTGAAAATTATCAAGGCTTAAGACACTCAAAACGAGAAGCTGATTGTAAATTTATTTTCCTACAGCATGGTGTAGTCACTGATAATTTACGTAAATGGTTTTCGATGAAGAGAATTGATGGGATTATTGCATCAACAACATTTGAAAAGCAAAAATTTGCAACGAGTTACCCATTTTCACAAAGTCAAATAATCGATTGTGGTTTACCTCGTTTTGACTATCTGCAATCTAATTCCAAAAAAAGAATTGATTTAATTTTCACATGGAGGCTATACTTAGCGAATGAAACAGAAGAAAAATTTAAAGAAAGTTTGTATTTTCAAACAATAGCTAATCTTTTAAATAATCAACAAGTAAGCAAACTTTTGAAAGAATATAATTATCAATTAGTCTTTACACCACATCCAGAAATTCAAAAATATATTCATTTATTTACAAATATTCAGTCAGAACAAATTGTAATTAATCAAGAAAAAGTTATAAATTATTCGAAAATTTTTGAAGAAACAGCATTACTAATTACAGATTATAGTTCAGTATTTCATGATGTTTTGTATTTAAATAAACCAGTTATTTTCTATCAATTTGATGAAGAAGAATTTTTCGCAAAACACTTGTATGGAAAAGATTTGGATTATGAAGAAGCAAGATTGGGAGCAGTGTGCAAGACTCAAAATACTCTAATTAAAGAACTTGAAGAATGGCTTAATATTCATAGTGATACAACAAAATTTGGCACACAAAATTCGCAAATAAAATTGAAAAATGAGAGGTACTTCTTAAGTCAAACACAAGATCACTCTGAAAAGTTATATAATCATTTAGTTGAAAAATATTCAGAAACAAAAGCAGATGAATTTTATTCACTAACGTTTCCAAAGGCATATGCGTATGGAGATTTAAAAATAAGTGATGAGTATTTTGCTGTTCCGCCAAATTATGAGGGGACAATTAGAAATGTTCGGAATTTTAAGCAAGAAATAGATGAATTATTTAAGGGACGAGTTAAAGTTCAAAAACAAGTTTTATTTGATGAAACAACTGAAATAGAAGTTGTGAAAAAAGTAAATTCAAAGCATTTGAATATTTATTTTGGAAACAATCATTTACTAGACACACAAAACAGTTATGTTCATTTAAAAGATCCAGAAGATTATACAAATCGATTTTATTTGATGAATGATTTAAAACAAGTGATTTATCCAAAATATTTATCAATACTGCAAAGAGAGAGTGTGAACTATCAAAGCATAACATTTCATGGAAAACGGATATGGGCAAATATTGCCAGATATTTTCATGATTTATTAGAGCATGAAAATAAACAACTTACAGTAAATGAATATGTTTGTATGATTGAAGCTTTTCAAGAAGTAAAACATCAAACTCCGTTTGCGCAAGAGTCAATCCAATTGATTGATAGACAATTGAAGATTTTTACGTATTTTGAAGAAAACTATAAAACTTCTGAACAAATAGAGTTTTATAGTGAGAATAAATTTATGAATATAATGCTTGAAGAAATTAAGCATGAATCTAAAATATACATACAGTATGGCAAGCAAATTGTATTTGTGTTTCCAGTTAAAGCAAATGAATTCGGAACAGTTGAATATACAAATATTCCAATGCATGAAACAAAAATAAAAATATATTTTAAAGGTGAGTTGGAAAAACTACAAGTGAGTTTTGCTAATCAGAAAAAAACTTCAATTCAGGAGCAAAAATTTTCAGCTGATACAGTAACGACTAATATAGAGGGATGTGAAGTAGCTTATAAATTTTATCCAAAGAAAACAAAGAAATACATTGTTACATTTCCAGGGTTTGCAGTTGATAGTGGTACAATGAATTCAATGTATATGCATTATGAATTAAAATCATTAGCACTAGACGAGTATAATATAATTGCATTAAAGGATAATTATTTGGTTGGAACATATTTGCAAATTGATGAATTTGGAAATGACTTAACAAATGTAATTGTCCAATTAATTAAAGGGTTAACAAGTAACTATGAAGAACTAGTTTTTATCGGTTTTTCTAAAGGAAGTACAGCACTTTTAACAATCAAAAAGTATTTTCCACAAGCAAAGGTCATTTGTTATACACCACAACATACACAGTTAGCACTTAGATATTTTTATGAGCATATCAATTTAGTGATGATCCCGCACTTTAAGTATTTGAAGATTGATTATCGAGAAAAACTTGATGTTCGGACTGAATTAAGGAATTTAACGGAAGATGATATCTTAATTGAATCAAAGCTTGATTATTCGAGTGCACATGTAATGTATAATGATTTAACATGTAAGCATATAATTAGTGACAAGAGGCATCGGGAAGTTGTGAAAAGTGAAATAGAACAAATAGATATATTTAAGAAAAAAATAAAAAAAATGTTTTAAATTAGAAAAGGAGCATTGGAATGAGTATTTTTTCATCTAAGAAAAAAGTTAAGGAAATAAAAAAAACAATTCCAGGTTTTAAATCAGGAGACAAGGAAATAAATATATATAAAGAAGATTTTAATGTTTTGATAGTGTGTTATCCAAAAGGACTAAATAAATTTCCAATTCATATTTATCATTTATTTGATAAAGTGTATAGTCTTTTTACAGGATGTAATGAAGAAATTAATGGAATTGAAAGAATAACAATTTCTGAATTAAATTTTAGAGCAAAATATACATTTTACTTCCCAAGAGATTTCGAATATATTTCAGATGTTTGCCATAATTTACCAAAAAAGGACTATAATATTATATATAATGATTTTGCAATTAATAAACCCCAAAAAGCAGCAAATAAATATATAATTTTGAATAAATATAGAATAGATAAAAAAAATGTGGAATTTAAAAATTTCGAAAAAAACGTTTCGCAATTTTTAGAATATGAAAAAATAATTCTTTTTGGTTTACAAAAAGAATTTGGTATAAGTTTTGATACAATTGAAATTAATCATGAACAAATTGAAAAAGCAATATTAGATGAAGCAGAAAGTTTAAAAAAAGAAATTTTAGAGGAAGAAATAAAAATATTATGCAGTAAAAGTTTGACGAAAGAAGTCATTGATAAAATTGAAATGATTTTTTCAAAAGGAAATATAGATTTGAACAACTCAGGAAATTTTTTTGAAAATCTATTAAATCAAGAAATAAAAGTTGATTTTAAAACATATGAAAAGTTTATTATTTTTTTATCAAAGCGTAAAGTACAGTTAGGAAATTGTATAAATAATGAAATAAAGATGTTGAATAACTACCTTATAAATGGAACAACTAAATTTTATTTTAATGATGAGTGTTTTGAAATTGTAAATCCAAAAATTAATCTTGAAAATTTAAATAGTTCAATAAAAAAAGTATCAAAGAAAAAACTAATTACGGTTTTAGTTACAGCATATAATGCAGAAAAATTCATTATTGATACATTAAAAAGTATTTTTGAAAATAATATTCTAATAAAAGCTATTGTTATAAATGATAATTCAAATGACTGTACAAAAGAAGTTGTAGAAAAATTTATTGCTGAGAATAACGAACTAGATATAGAGTTACTGAATCTTGAGGAAAATGTTGGACCCGGTATTGCAAGAAATATTGGGTTAAAAAAAGTTGATACGGAATACCTAATGATTTTGGATGCAGATGATGAATTATTTTGTAACGCACTTGATGAACTATACTATGAAATGATAAAAAATGTTTCGGAAATCACAATTTTTAATCATGTTTATGTAAATAACACGAAAAAAACAATTGTTAATAATAAATACAAGTATAATAAGCAGGGAATTTATATAGAAAATGAGACGGCAAAATTTTATCAAAATAATACGTATGCATGGGGAAAACTTTATGTAACAAAACTTATAAAAGAAAATGCAATAAATTTCTCAGAAGGAATATATTATGAAGATATAGAGTTTGTTCTTAAAGCGTTAACGCATGCTAATAGAGTAACATATATAGATAAATGTTATTTAAAGTGTAATATATTTGAAACTTCCGCTACAAGAACGAACTTTGAAAACTCCTTCCACATTAATTCATATAAAGAAGCACTTAAAAGGATTAAGGACTATGGATTAAAAGGTTCGGTTAGTAATAAAATAAAACTATTAGATGCGCTTGAAAAGAAGATAGAAATATATGCTCAAAAGGATATAATCGAGAATTACGAAAAAAATCTAAAAATTTTATCACTTGAATTCATGAAGCTTAGACAAAGCTTAATCGGAGATTATTATATCCCAAAAGCTTTATTTTTAATAACCAAAAATACATTTACACAATTCATGTCAATGGATAAATTGGATGCAGAGCTAAAGAAAACTGCAATGCACAAAGAAATACCTAGCAAATATAAAATCGTAAAATATTTCGAAAAATTTGGTTTTAGTAAGGATTTTTTGGTTTACTTTGGATTTGATTTTACATATAGAGGAAATTCGAAATATTCTTTCTATGAAAAATTGTTGGAAAATAACCTTGAAAACATATACTTTGTAACGAGGTCGAAAGACATTCCTAATTTTTGTAGAGTTTCTCCATATACGCTAGAATTTTACTATATAATTTCAAGAGCAAAAACAATTTTTCTTGAAAGTTATGTAGATCTAAACCATTATTTTCCTACAAATACTAATGTTATTCAATTTTGGCATGGAATACAAATGAAAAAATTAGGTTTTGATTCACCAGAAGAATATATATTAAGGAGAAATCCAAATGCACGTTCTAAAGCAACGCAATTTAATCAATTTACAAAAGTATATAGTCAAAATGAGTTTCATGAAAAAGTAATGAAGTCATCATTTGGAATTTTAGCCGAAAAATTCGAACGTTCTCTGTATCCTAGAGTTGAATATTTGGTAAAGAATAAGAAGAACAGTGTATTAAAAGAGTATATAAAATCTAAACTTGGAATAAATGATGAAAAAACAATTTTATATGCACCATCTTGGAGAGATAAATGGATTGAAGAAAATGATGTTTCAATGATTATTGATTTTGAAAAAATTCAGATTCCTTCAGGTTATAAAGTGATTTTTTCCCCTCATCCATATATAAAACCAGGAATAAAAGAAATTTCAAATGATAAAGTGATTATTGCGAGAAATATTGAAATGCAAGACTTGATTTTAGTATCAGACATTTGTATTACAGACTATTCATCGATTATTTTTGATTTTATTGAAATGGATAAACCGATTTATCTATATTGGAAAGATTTTGATGAGTACAATTTGTATAGGGGTGTATATGATGAAATTGTCAGTGATTTTGAAGAAAGTACTTTTATGGATGAGGTATCTCTATTTGAAAATGTGTATAATAATAAAGAAGTAATAAAATATCCAAAATATAAATATCAAAAATGATTTTTAGGCACATTATTAAAATTAAATAAATGAAAAAAGACCAACTATGAGAAGTCAAGCAAATAATAAATAATTTCTGTTTTTCTTTTCCAATGAGAATTGCGCTGTCCATATTTGGTAGTTAAAAAACTACCTTTTAAAGGGTATGTAGTTGGAATAAGGTTATCTAAGTAG
>JBOFGK010000048.1:0-35348 GCA_051649085.1 Mycoplasmatales bacterium
TAGCATAGTAATAGCTTCTTGGCTGAATAAAATCTTTGACATATAGTCTCCTTAGTATTATTATAACAAAAGCCAAATATCAAACTAATGATATTCGGCTCTTTTATTTAAAATTCTACTTTATAGGGTTCGGTTCAAATTGAATTTGCGGTTTATTTTACTTCTTTTGCACCTGGAATATCTGTGATATCAAGCTCTTTTGGAATACGAATTTGTTGTCCTTGATACTCAATTACTTTGGTAGTCATTAGATCATATGTTAGTTTACCAAGTGATAAGAACATTCCACCAAGCATTAATCCAAGTAAGACGATTAAAAAAATTGTTTGTTTACTTTTTTTCTTTTTCATAAATACTCCTTTAGTTAAATTTTTGTGCTGAAAATTACATCCAACTTATCTTGCTTTCAGTTTTATTTTTGATCCGTTTAATATTTTCTCGATGTGCATAAACAACAAAAACAAAAATTAAAAACGCAACAATTGATACAAAGAATTGCATATAAAATAGTGTGTAAATAAAAAATGCTGTCACACCTAAAATTGATGAAAGAGATACATACTTAGATAAGTATAAGCTGATTAAAAAAATCGAAATTGCAAAAAGTGCACCAATCGGAGCATAAACAAGGACAAAACCAAAACCTGTTGAGATCCCTTTTCCACCTTTAAATTTAATGAAAATTGAAAATGAATGACCAATAATCGCAACTGGCAAAAGAATTAATGGTTCAATCCCAAAAGTATAACCGACCAAACAGACAACTGCACCTTTCGTCATATCGGCAGTAAACCCCAAAATAAATGCTTTTTTTCCACAAATTCGCCCTAAGTTTGAGCCACCAACGTTTTTACTACCCTCAACTCTAATGTCCTTTTTATAGTAGAATCCTATAAGTAGACAGAATGGAATTGCTCCATACAAGTAGGCTAATATTATTGCAAGAATTGTTTCTATCATTTTTGACCTCTTTTTTCTTAATTCTAAAATAGTCCACCGATAAATTTTACCATAAAAACCGATGTATAAGCAAAAAAATACAAGAAAGAGGAGAAAAAAATCAAAAAAATGACAGAAATCTATGATAAATAGAGAAAAATATTTGTTTATATAGATACAATATATTTGTCTATATAGATATATTATATTAGTTCGCTATAAATACATATAAAAGTATTTTTTACACGGTTTTATAGGTATAATCTTCACTAAAACTACATAAACATTAAAAAATCTTCATTGAAAAAACATAAAGAAAAAATGTTTCCACTTTAAAATTAAAAAGAAACTTTTTTCTTTGGAAAGTGTGCTACAATATAAAAAAAAGAAAGCTTTGATAAAGGCTTAAAAGCCATTTATTAAAAGGATGAAAGGGTTAAAATGTCAGTAAACGAAAAAGCAGTTAATAACAAAGAGGGAATCGCTGTAATTGGACTTGGTTACGTTGGATTACCACTTGCAGTTGCATTTGCACAAAAAAGCGGAAGAGAAGTTGTAGGGTTCGATATTGATGAACGAAAAATTCGTGAGTATAAAGAAGGGATAGATCGAACAGAAAGCATTGGAGAAGCGGTAAAAGATTCAGGTGTAAAATTCACGACAGATGAAAATTTACTGGAAAGCACAAAATATTTCTTTGTAACTGTACCGACTCCAACAATTAAAGGGGATCCTGACCTTAAGTATTTAGCTGGTGCAATTGATGTAATAATAAAGCATTTAAAAAAAGGAGACTACGTTACGTTTGAAAGTACGGTTTTCCCAACTTATACAAGAGAAGTGGCGATTCCATTACTTGAACAAGGAACTGGACTAACATTAAATGAAGATTTTTACGTTGGATTTTCGCCAGAACGAATTAATCCAGGTGACACAGAACATACACTAGACCGTGTTGCCAAAGTTGTTGGAGGAAGTTCTCAAGCAGTTGCGGAACACTTGGGAGAAATTTATCGTCCAGTTGTTGGGAGTGTCTTTTTAGCTGAATCATTAGAAGTTGCAGAAGCATGTAAGATTCTTGAAAATTCTCAACGTGATGTGAATATTGCATTAATTAATCAATTTGCAATGTTATATCCAGAAATACCGACACATGCAATTGTAGAAGCGATGAATACAAAATGGAATGCGCTTAAGTTTAAACCAGGATTAGTAGGAGGACATTGTATTGCTGAAGATCCATACTATTTAATGAATCAAGTGTTTGAAACGGGAGAGCGTTTCACAATTCTTGAAGAAAGTAGAACAATTAATCGTCAACTATTAGGGTACATCATTGGAGCAACGAGACGTAAATTGGATGATCACAGTTTAAAAGGGAAAAAAATTTTAATGAAAGGTGCAACATTTAAAGAAAATTTGAATGATGTACGTAACTCATTAGCACTTGAATTGGTGGAAAAATTCCAAAATCAACATGCAATTGTCGATATTTGTGATCCGATTGCTGATCGTGTTGCAACAGATAAAATGGGTTTAACATTACTCGATGAAGTTAATTACAATGACTACGATATTATTATTTATGCAGTTAAGCACAATGTGTTTAAAGATGATTTGCAGGCAATTATTGAGGCTGTAGATAATCCGGAAAACTTGATAATGTTTGATATTCAAGCAATGTTTAGAAAAGATTCATTACGAACTAAATTTAGATATATTGAATTATAAAAAAGTAATTGGGTAATTAAATTCAGTAATGCTTCAAATGAGAAGAAAATATACTGAAAGTTTAAAAATTAATGGGATGAAATATGGATTAAGGAATATTATATAATACTTCAAAAAATGTTGGAGGAAGTTATATGAATTTTTTAATCGAAACAATTCACATCGTTTATGGACTAATTACAATCATAATAATTTGGTTTCTTGTTTTTATAGTTGTACGATTTACGAGTGAAAAAGAATTTAAAGAAAATGATGAAGAACACGTTAAAGAAAGTAAGCAAAATTTATAGGGTTACAATAAGAGGTTAACTTTTTTGAGTTAACCTCTTGCTTTTTAAAGAAATTCATGTTATACTATAAGAGAATAAAGAACAAGGAGATACATATAATGGTAAAAATTAGATTAAAAAGAATGGGTGCAAAAAAACAAGCATTCTACAGAATTGTTGTAAGTGACGTTCGTACAAAAAGAGATGGTAAAGCAATCGAAGAATTAGGATACTACGATGCTGTTAAAAATCCAGCGGTAATTAAAGTGGATGAAACAAAAGCGCTTGAGTGGTTAGCAAAAGGTGCACAACCAACTGAAACTGTACGTAACATTTTATCAAAAGAAGGAATTATGACTAAATTCCACGATAGCAAATATTCAAAATAAAACTAAGCAAAAGCACAAAATAATTATTTTGTGCTTTTGACAACTTTTTAAGAGGAAGAATGAAGAAAAATAAATTTTTAGCGGGTAGTATAATCTTAATTGCAGGAGAAATTTTAACGCGACTTTTAGGACTAATCTACATTATTCCGCTTAGTAATATAAATGACGGAATAGGAGCGATTTTAGCAATTCTTACAACTCCATATAGTATTTTTCTGATGGTGTCAGCTCTTGGAGTTGCAAATATTGTAAATAGTGAAATTAGTAGATATTACGGTAAAAATCATGATGAAGTAAAAGCAACGACCATCAATGGTATGCTTTATGTGACAATCTTGTCAGTAATTGGCTTTTTAATTGTGATGGTTTTTGCGCCGCAAATGATGAATGTAATGATTGGTGATGAAGTTTCAAGTGTTGAGTACTATGATGCATTAGTTGCAAGTTTTAGAATTATGGGTGTTTCGATAATTTTCTTTGCGATCAATATGCACTTCAAATCTTTATTAATTGGAGTTGGACATTTGAAAATAGTCTCGTATAGTTATGTTCAAGAGGCCTTTTTGAAAATTTTGTTTACGATGGCAATTGTCTTGTTTTTCAAAGATAAGTTAACAGGTGAAAATGCAGATCTTGGATATGCGTGTTACGCAATTGGAATCGGTGTAACGTTATCGGTTGCAACGACGACAATTTTATATACTGTGCACATTATTAGAACAAAGTTACATCGTCGACTATTAAAAGGTGTCTTTAAATTTAAACCACAAAAATTTAAATATATGTTCGTAACCGGAGGGATTTTCTTTGTAACAGGAATTTATGTTACGGCTTTTACACTTATTGATCAAATTGTCGCATCAAATCTAATTGGGCTTTCTGGTGAAAGAGAGGAAATATACGGAGCTTTTTTTACTGATACTTCTAAATTAGTAATGCTTGCAGTGACAATGGGGGCTGTGTTTACAACAATGTTAATTAAGCATATTGAATCGAGTGAAGAAAAGGAAAAATTCAAAGAGTTTAATAATATTATTAATAATATTATTTTGTATTGTTCACTTGCAATAGCAGGTTATCTGATTGCAATACCGTACATTTACAATCTTTTATTCCCACCATATAATCCAACAGGAATATATTTTTTAAGAATTCAAGCAGTATTAATTCCTTTTTATATTCTTCGGGACTTAATTGGAGTTTATGCAATCATTCGTGGACATCGAAAGAATGTTATTAAAACGACAATTATAATGTTTGGTCTTAAACTCTTTTTAACACCAGCTTTATGCTTTGGATTTATGATGTTTGGAGTTAAGTATGGTTACTTAGGCTTAATTGTTTCATCAATAATTTCCATTACAGTTGCAACAATTATCTTGTACAAGATGAATATTGAAATTATTAGATTTTCCAAAAAACAAATTTTCCAAAAGCTTCTAATTACGCTTTTTACGGTGCTTGCACTTGTTGTGTTTCTAATGGCAGATCGATTGTTCCGTTCATTTACAGATAATAATGTACTATTATTTATGGCAAATGCATTGTTGATTTTAATCGTTTTTGTTGGTTTTTACACTAAATTATTTTTGAAACTAGAAAGGAAATAAATGGAGAAAGTATTCGTTAGTTTACGCTATTTAGCACAATTATTAGGCTTGTTTTTCGTTGCTTTGACGTGGTTGTTCATTCCAAATGAGTATTATCAAATACTGACAGTTGTTCTAATGGCGTTTATCTTTGAAAAAGCTGCAATTTTTTATATTGAAGATAAAAAGCGGGTGCTGCGATTTGAAAAATTTAAACCATTTGTTCAAATTTGGTCTATTGTGATGACTTTTGTCTTATATTATATTGTTTTGGTCTTCATAAATAGTGGGTTTTACTATGAAACATTAATCATCTTTATAATCGAATATGGAGTATATTTTTTTGCAGGTGAAAGTTTATTTGACATTTTAACATTAACAAAAGTAGAGGAGAAATAATGAGATTAAGACATAAACCATGGGCAAAGGATTTTATAAAAGATAATCCAGAAATTTTTGTTGAGCTTGAGCTTTTGGAACAATTGATTCCCCAAAATAAAGAAGTTTGTTTTGAATTCGGAATGGGAAAAGGTGATTTTATCATTCAAATGGCCAAACAAAATCCAGAAATAATGTATTTTGGTTTTGAATTACAACCAAGTGTAATAGTGATAGCTGGACAAAAAATCCTAAAAGAAAAAATTCCCAATTTAAAATTAATTTGCGCAAATGTATTTGAACTTGGAGAATATGAAAGTGTACACGAAAAGATCAACAAAATATATTTGAATTTTTCTGATCCTTGGCCAAAAACAAGACATACGAAGAAACGTTTAACTAGTCCAGAGTTTTTAAAGGTCTATCAAAAATTATTGAAAAAGAACGGTGAATTGATTCAAAAAACGGATAATGATGGCCTATTTGAATACAGTATTGTTTCACTTGTTGAAAATAACTGGTCAATTGCTGATTGTTGTATTGATATTCATCGAGAAAACAGTGGTGTTGAGTTACCAATTACCGAATTTGAACGTCGTTTCATGGGTATGGGTAAAACAATTAAATTTTTAAAAGCGAAGGTTAAGGAGTCGAATGAAAACTAATCAAGTTGTTGAACTAATTAAACAGTATAGTGATATTGATGCTGTTTCCGGATTTGAAAAGCCAGTGAGAGATTGTCTTGAAAATCAATTTTTGAAAAACAACCTAGAAGTCTCATATGATAAACTTGGTGGGATTATTGGGAAAATTGAAACAGGAAGTGCAGGACCAAAGACTTTAGTGCTTGCTCATATGGATGAGGTCGGCTTTATGGTTGAAGCAATTACGGAGTTGGGTTTTGTGAAAATATATTCTCTTGGTGGATTTGTTCCAAGTACAATTTCAGGTCAACGTCTAACTTTACATACGCGAAATGGTGAAAAATTTGATGGGTGTGTACTTGCTTTACCAAAACACTTGCAAAGTAGTGGAGAGTTGTCAATTGATGGAATGTTAGTTGATTTTGGTTTTAGTTCAAAAGAAAATGCACTTGAATATGGAGTGCGGATCGGTGATATGGTTGCGCTTAAAAATGATTTTAATCACACAATTAATAATATGATTTTCGGAAAGGCATTTGATAATCGTTTTGGTTGTACAATCGTGCATTTATTGGCTGAAAAATTAACTAAAGAACAGTTGTGTGGAACAATTTATTTGGCGGCAAGTGTTCAAGAAGAAGTTGGTTTACGTGGTGCGGCACCAATTGTTAATCAAATAGGTGGGGTAGATAATATACTTGTTGTTGATACATCACCTGTAAGTGATACAACAACAGCCCAAAAAGAAAAAGGTGCAATTGGGAATGGAGTGCTTGTTAGAATGCGAGATGCAAAAACAATTTTAGACGTTGAAGGTAATCGAATTTTATTTGATCTTGCACTAAAACATAATGTTAAAGCACAACCGTATTTTTCATATGGAGGCGCAACCGATGCAGCTGATGCGCAAGTAGCAATGATGGGAGCAAAAACAGTTGCTCTTTGTATTCCAGCAAGAAATATTCATTCAAATACAGCGACAGCTTCGGTTGATGATTTTCTTGCAGTGCTTGATTTAGCTGAGCTGTATGTCAAGTATTCTAATAAAAAGGTGACAGTAAATGAAAGCTAAAAAAACAATATTTCTTTCAATTGTATCATTACTAGTAGTTTTAAGTCTTTTAACTTTTTATGCAGTTGAAGTGAAAAGTGAAGAAATGGATTATGACCAATTATTTGCAAAAGTTCGAATCCTTGAACAAAAACCAATTGCAAAATTTAATCAAACATTTGAAAAATTTGGTTACTTTTTACCGCTTGAATATGAAGTTTTAAATAACGATGATACATTATCATTGAAAAAAGAACATTCATTTGTCATTTATTATCCAGGAGAAGGACAGTATGTGGCGCCAAATGCTTTAACAATGATTAATCCTAATTTAGAAATTTCTTTTGAAAATATTGATGAGTCAGAAAAAGGAAAAACAAAATTTTTCTATATTTGGAAAGAAACAGATGGGATGAGTCAAGTCATTTATGGAGAGAACGATCGATACATTTCGGCACGAATGCCAACCAGAAATTTGAGTAAAGATGTACCAGAAATTGTCACAATTTACAACTCAGTTGTCGAGCTGAAAAATGATTAGAAAGTTTTCAAATTTTAGTCAATTCAAAAATCAATATAATGTGCTTATTTTCACAGATGAGAAATGTATAGAATGTTACAAATTAAAAGCAGATTATCCAATATTGATTAATGAATTTACAGATGTGGAGTTCTTCGAAATTGATGCGTTTGAGTTTAGTGACTTGTCAACTAAATATGAAATTTATACACTACCTTCTATTGTTCTGTTTAAGGGGACAACAGAAGTTGCAAGATTTAATCATGGTTTGAAAAAAAACAGTAAATATATAATAAACTTTATAAAAGTTTTTAAAGGAGTAAATAAATGATGCAAAGTAGCTTTTACAATCAAGAAAATAACGTTTTAACAATTGCTTGGGAAAAACTTCCAGTGACACAGACTAAACAAGATGGTAACAATGTTTTAATTTATAATAATGAAAAGTTGATTGGAATAAATATTTTCCAACCAGATTTTTGTCAAGAACCAGGAATTTATGATGTTCATAAGCTGCCAGAAGAATTAAAATCGTTGATCGATGTACCACTTGAAAATCCTTATGTTGTTGGAAAAGTTATTGAACTTGAGAAACATCCTAAATCAGAAAAATTGAATGTATGTCAAGTTGAAATTGGCAATAATGAAACTACCCAAATAGTTTGTGGTGCAAGCAATGTAAGTGCTGGAATCCTAGTAGTTGTTGCTAAAGTTGGGGCTTTCATGCCTAACGGAATGTACATTGCGAAAAATAAATTAATTGACATTGATTCGCATGGAATGATTTGTTCATTATTTGAACTTGGAAAAACTGAGCAAACAGGAATGGGAATTGCAATTTTAGAGGAAGATAAATATCAAGTTGGTGCAGACTTTGTCTAAGTAACAAGTGGCTAACTAGTAATATTTAAATAAATAAAATTTTATGAGGAGCGATGATGAATTACCATTTGATCGGAATTAAAGGAAGCGGAATGTGTGCCCTTGCTCAAATCTTAAAGGATCAAGGACATAATGTAACAGGTAGTGATATCGAGAATAAATATTTTACAGATGATATTTTAGACCGTGCTGGGATAAAATATTTACCATTTTCAGAAACAAACATTACAAGTGAAATCGATGAAGTTATTATCGGAAATGCCTTTGACGAAACAAATGTTGAGGTTGTTAAAGCAATGGAATTAGGCTTAAAGCAATATCGTTATTTTGAGAAATTATCAACACTTGTTGCTGAAACAAAAATTGCGATTGCAGGAACAAATGGAAAAACAACGACAACAGGGCTTTGTGCAAGTATGTTTGCTGATCAAAAACTGAGTTATTTGATTGGGGATGGAACAGGATTTAGTAAAGAAACTACCGCAGATTATTTTATCTTTGAAGCATGTGAGTATAAAAATACTTTTTTCAATTATCATCCTGAAATTGGTTTAATTAATAATGTTGAACTTGATCATCCGGATTTCTTTAAAACACTTGAACAAATGATTGAGTCATTTCAAACATTTGCGAATAACTGTCAAAAGATTGTAGTTAATGGTGATGATCAAAATGCAATGAAACTTACGCACCCAAATAAAATTATATTCGGGATCGAAAACGAAAGTGCACATATAAATGCGAAAAACGTTGAGTATTTACCAACGGGTATTAAATTTGATTTAATAATCGACAATAATCTTATTGGAGAAAAATGCTTACCATTTTATGGTGAACATATGCTATATAATTCACTTGCAGCAATTGGAATTGCCTATGCTTGTGGACTTGAATATGATCGTGCAATTGAAAATTTGATGTTGTTTCATGGAGTGAATCGACGCTTTTTTGAAGAAGTTTTAGATAAAGAAAATGGAATTGTCCTAATTGATGATTACGCCCACCACCCAACAGCGATCGAACTGACAATTAATGCAGTTCGTCAAAAGTATCCAGATTCAATAGTAACAGTTCTGTTCCAACCGCATACTTATTCGAGAACAGCAAAATTTATGGAGGAATTTGCCGAGTCATTAGTACTTGCTGATAGAATCTTCCTATGTCCAATTTTTGGATCAGTACGTGAAACAGAGCAGACAGTGACCATCGATGATTTAGGAGATGCAATAGAAAAGCATGGCGTAAATCTTGAACGAGATTTAACATTTATTGAAACGATAAAGAAAAATCATGTAATCTGTATGCTAGGTGCTGGTGATATCGATAAATTATATAGACCACAAATTAAGGAGTTACTCTGATGATAAAATTACAAGTTAAAGATTTAATGAACAATCACAATAATTTAACTCTACTGACAAATGAAAATACTTTGTTACGTGAAATAAAAACTCCGGAAATTGCCAGACCAGGTCTAAGTTTAATTACTAAAATCGATGAATTCCCATATGAGCGAATTCAAGTTTACGGATTAATGGAAGTCAATTATATGCGTCGTAATAAATTAACATCCGAACAGCTAAAAACACTACTTAATCCACAAACACCATTGATTATTTTTTCCCGGGATTTGCAACCAGATAAAGAATTAATTGAGTATGCAAATCAGCTTAATATTGCGGTTGCAATAAGTCCGATTTCAACAACAAAACTATCATCAATTATTCATACACAATTGGAATATGAATTAGCGCTTACAACGCAAGTTCATGGAGTGTTGTTAAGTATTTATGGAGAAGGTGTATTAATTCAAGGAAGAAGTGGAATTGGTAAAAGTGAGGTTGCGTTAGAACTTGTTCAAAAAAAACATGTCTTGGTTGCGGATGATTCAGTTGTTATTCGTAAAATAGGTGAGAAGGAATTGATTGGATCAGCTCCAGATTTACTGAAAAATAGAATGGAAATTAGAGGAATTGGAATTGTTGATATTCAACGCTTATACGGAACAACTGCGGTTGCCCCTGAAGCTAAAATTGATCTTGTAATTGAATTAAATGATCCAGGTAGGATCGAAGATAGAATTGGTAATAATTGGCGAACAAAAGAATTCTTAGAAACAGAAATAAAAATGGTCTCAATTCCTGTTTTTGGTGGACGAAGTGTTGCCAATATGATCGAAGTAGCAGTAGCAAATCATCAACTTAGAACACATTATAATTATGATAGTTCACAAGAATTTATTGATGATTTAGCACAAACATTAAAAGAGGCTAAAGAAAAGAGGGAAAATGAATAGCATTGCAATAGAAATTGGAACGTTTAATATTACTTGGTATGCAATCTTTATTGTGACTGGAATAATAATCGGATATATTCTTGCAACTAAAGAAGTTCGTCGTCAAAATTTTAACTTTAAATTATTCGAAGATTTTGCATTTGGTGTAGTGATTTTGGGAATTATAGGTGCAAGAATATGGTATGTTTTATTTGATTTAAGTTTATATGCAGATAATCCACTTCAAATTTTTGCAATCTGGAATGGTGGTTTAGCAATTCATGGTGCAATTACAGCAGGATTATTATTCACACTATACTTTACAAGAAAACATAAATTAAATTTTTTGCAATTAACAGATATTCTTGTACCGGGAGTATTAATTGGGCAAGCAATCGGAAGATATGGTAATTTTACAAATCAAGAAGCCCATGGACCGGCAACAACTGAAGCCTATTTACGAAGTCTACCCCTTCCAGACTTTGTAGTAAATGGAATGAACATTGATGGAACATATTACATTCCCACTTTTTTCTATGAGTCAACTTGGAATATTATTGGGTTTGTACTTGTAATGTTAGTTATCCGAAAAAAATATCGTCAAAAATTTGGAACAATTACCGCTTTTTACCTAATCTGGTATGGTACAATTAGAATTTATATTGAGTCATTACGAACAGATGCATTGATGTTTGGTGAAATTAAAGTCGCCCAACTTGCTTCAGTTTTGATGGTAATTGCTGGAATATATATTTTATTCAAATTATTTAAAAAAAGTAAGAAAAATTAAAATAGAAAATGTTGAGTCAAAAGGTTAAAGGAGAACAATGTATAAAATAGGGTTTGATGCAAGTGGTGGTGATCACGCTTACGAAGCAACGGTCGCTGCAGCACTTGATTTTGTGAAAAACAGTAAAAACAAGGTAGTTTTATTCGGTGATGAAGAGCAAATAAAAAATCATTTAACAACTTCACATGGACAAATAGAAATTGTCAATTGTACAGAATATATTTCATCAAATGAAGAAGCGGTAAGTGCGATTAAAACTAAAAAAGATTCAGCGATTGTTGTTGGAGCAAATGCTTTGAAAAAAGGAGAAATCGATGCGCTTTTAAGTGCGGGTAGTACTGGTGCTCTAGTTGCTGCGGGTATCTTCGTTTGTGGAAGAATACGTGGTATTGAGCGACCAGCACTAAGTGGTATTTATCCTTCTACTAAAAAGCCAACTCCAACAATGATGCTTGATATAGGTGCTAATTCAGAACCGAAACCTAAGCATTTACTACAATATAGCCAAATGGGTTCAATTTATATGAATGCGTTATATGATGTTGAAAATCCAAAAGTTGGATTGCTTAATATTGGAACAGAAGAAAATAAAGGTAGTGAATTGTATCAAGAAACACATCAACTATTAAAAAACTCAAATTTAAATTTCTATGGAAATGAAGAAACGAGAAATATAATTGAAACACAGTGCGATGTGCTTGTTATTGATGGAGTTGCAGGTAATTTTGTTTTGAAAGCAATGGAAGGAATTGTAAGTTTCTTTGGTTCGGCACTAAAAGACATTTTCCAGAAAAACCCTGTAAATATGGTAGCAGGTCTAATCGTGAAAAATAATTTGAGTGATATGAAAAAACAGCTTGATTATAAAGAAATTGGAGCAACGCCAATTTTAGGAATAAATCATGTGCTAATGAAAGCTCATGGTTCAAGTAACCAATATACCTTTGTCAATGCTTTGAAAGCAACTGAAAAAGTGATTGAAAGTCAATACATTGACAAAATCAAGATACACCTTAAGCAAGGGGAAAATTAATGGAAAGCTTGTATGAGTTACATAATTTACATGAAGTTGAAGAAAAAATAAATCTAGAATTTGAAGATAAAGAATTATTAGTTAAGGCCTTTATTCATCCATCATTTAATGCAGAAGTAAATCAAAATTATCAGCGTTTAGAATTTTTAGGTGATGCAATTGCACAAATGATAGTTAGTGATTACTTATATCGTAAGTATCCGCAAACTCGTGAGGGAGATATGTCTAAAACGAGAAGTGCACTTGTTGCAGCACCATCATTTGGTTATTTAGTAAATAAATTAAATTTAGAACAATATATAATTGTTGGACCATCAATGAAAAATACAACAAACATAAAAAAAGATTCTTTTAAAGCGGATATCTTTGAATCACTTTTAGGAGCAATTTATTTGGATAAAGGAATTATGGAAGCTGAAAAATTTGTCCATGAAACGATAATAAAGAATAAAAGATTTCTGTTATCGCAAGAACAAATTAAGGATTATAAAACTCAAATTCAGGAAAAACTACAAATTAATGGACAAATTGAAATTTCTTATAAAACAGAAAAGCAAAATGAGATTTTTGTCGCAAAATTATTTGTTGAAGGAACAATTATTGGACGAGGACAAGGAAAATCCAAAAAAGAAGCAGAACAACAAGCCGCAAAAAATGCACTTGTATTATATAAATAAGGAGGTGTATAATGCGTATTAAAGAATTAAAATTATTTGGATTTAAATCATTCTCAACAAAAACAACAATTAAATTCGATCATAATTTCATCGGAATTGTTGGGCCAAATGGAAGTGGAAAAAGTAATATAATTGATGCAATACGCTGGGTCTTTGGTGAACATAGTAATAAATCATTGCGTGGGAGCAATGCAACGGATATTATTTTCAATGGAACTCAGACAAAAAAAAGATTGAATGTCGCTGAGGTAACAATTGTGCTTGATAATGAAGATGGACATTTACCAATTGACTATTCAGAAGTTGCAATTACAAGACGTGTTTATCGAACAGGAAATAGTGAATATCTTTTAAATGGTACAGAGTGTCGTTTAAAAGATATTACTGAATTAATATTAGATACAGGTATGGGAAAAAGTTCGTTTTCAATTATTTCGCAAGGGAAAATTGAATCAATTATTATGGACTCACCTGAGAATCGTCGAGCGATTGTTGAAGAAGTTGCAGGTGTGCTTAAGTATAAGAAAAGAAAAGAAACAACAGTACGTAAGCTTGTGAAAGTCGAACAAAATTTAAGTCAAGTAGATTTAATTTTAGGAGAAATGTTCGAACGAATTGAACCACTTAGAATTCAAAGTGAAAAAGCCCAAAACTTTCTAAAACTAAAAGAGCAATTAGATGTAAAAGAATTAACATATTTGGCAAATGCAGTGCAATTAAATTCCGAAAAATATAATGCACTTAAGCAAATAATTGAAGAAAATAGTGTTGAACAAATAGCACTTGATAACCAAATAAGTGCTGATACGACAGCAATTAGTCAATTAAACGAACAGATTAATGAAGTAGAGATTAGTAAAAATCAAATTAATAATCTAATTGTACTTAAAAATCGAGAAATAAGTGAATTAAGTGCTAAATATCAGATTTTACAAGATAGAAGAGCGAATATTAAAGATTTAAATGATGGACAAAAACGAAAGTTAGAGCTAGAACAAAAAATTTTTGAAGTAAATTTGGAAATGTCAACAATTACCGCACAAATTGAACAACTTGAATTAAACTTAGTTAATGAACTCAAACTTGAAACGGATTTTCTTAATTTACAAAATCAAAAGCAACAAGAAATTTCTAAAGTTGTTCGTGAGAAAAATGATTTAGAACGTGAACTAGCAAGTCATGATATTCCATTTGCAACAAGAAAGGTATTAGAACAAAATTTACCAGGGATTCATAGCTATGTTTCAAAGTTATTCACAGTAGATCAAAAGTACGCTGAGGCTATTAATTCAGCAATTGGTGGTCGATTAAATGAGATTGTGACTGAAGATAAGCACTATGCACGTCAGGCTATTGATTTTCTAAAACAGCACCAATTTGGACGTCAAACATTTATTCCAATCGATGATGTTCATACGAT
Source organism: Mycoplasmatales bacterium (assembly GCA_051649085.1). Taxonomy (GTDB): domain Bacteria; phylum Bacillota_I; class Bacilli_A; order UBA3375; family UBA3375; genus JBOFGK01. The sequence continues at coordinate 14,588 of JBOFGK010000048.1, forward strand.
GAAAGTTGATTCGAAAATCCACCAAGAATTAGCGAAAGTTGAAGGATTTGTCGGAATTGGAATTGACGTAATTAGTTTTGAAGAAAAATATACTAAAGTATTTGAACATTTACTTGGGGCAATTATTATCGCAAGTGATATGAATGCAGCCTTTAGAATTTCTAAAATCACTAATCGCTACCGTATAGTCACACTTGATGGTGAAGTTGTTGCCCAGTCCGGAACATTAACTGGAGGAAGACATAAACGACAAAATCGCTTTATTATTGAAAATAAATTACAAAAAATCAATGATAAATTAGCCGAACTTGAGCAAAAAAACACCCAAACATTTGATTATGCTAAGAAAAACAAATTGACAAGTGAACTACAAATTAATCAACACAAGTATGGAATTCAAGCGAAAGAAAAACAATTGCTTGAACTAGAATTTGGGACATTAGATAGCACTAAAGAAGAATTTGATGCGACTGAGATTTTTGAATTAACAGCTAAAATTGAAGAACTAAAAAAACTTATTTCTAGTGAAGAAATTAGACTAGTTGAACTTGAAAATGCAGAGTATGAATTAAAGAAAGTTCGAGAAGAAAAACAATTAGATATGCGTGAAACTAATGAACGATTTAAGCTTTTATCTCGTAAATTGAGTGAAGCAGAAGGTCAGATTGGTCGTTTAGAAGTAACACTTAAAAATGATATTATGGTTTTAAACGAAGAATATAGTATAACTCCAGAACTTGCTTATCGAAAAGTCGCACATGATATAAATTTAGAAGAGTATCAAAAAGATGTTGCTAAATTGAAACGTGAAATCCGTGCAATTGGACCAATAAATACGTTAGCAATTGAGGAATATGAAGAAGTAAGTACGAGATATAATTTTATTGACTCACAAAAAACGGACTTACTTTCAGCCAAAGAAAAGTTAGAAATAATCATTAACAAGCTTGATGTGTTCTTTATTGAAACGTTTGTAGAAACATATGAAAAGCTACGTGTAGAATTCCAACAAGTTTTCAAAGAATTATTTGGAGGTGGGTATGCCGATTTAGTTTTAACTAATCCAGATGATTATTTAAATACGGGAATCGAAATTGTTGCGCAACCACCTGGGAAAAAACTACAAACAATTTCACTATTGAGTGGTGGAGAAAAAGCCTTTACTGCAATTTCACTTTTATTTGCAATTTTACGAATTAGAACGGTTCCCTTTGCAATTTTAGATGAGGTTGAGGCCGCACTTGATGAGGTTAATGTTAAGCGTTATGCTAAATATTTAAAAATCTTTAGTGAGAAAACACAATTCTTAGTAATAACCCATCGTCGTGGAACAATGGAATCAGTAGATACATTATATGGAATTACAATGCAAGAAAAAGGAGTTTCATCAATCTTAAATGTAACTCTTGAAGAAAAGGAGCAATATGTTCAAGAAGATTAAAAATGCCTTTGAAGAAATGAAGATGTTCTATGGAATCGGAATTAGCAATTTAGTCTTTGAATTCAATAAAGAATTCAATAAATTGTTTATTGATCGAGAATTTTTCGATGAAGATTTCTTTGATGATTTGGAAGAAAAGTTGATTGAACTTGATATAATGCCTAACTTGGCAATAATGATTCGTGATCAAGTCGAAAAAGAAATTTATAATCAAAAAGCAGATCCTAAGATGTTTACGAAAGTTGTGATTAAAGTAATTAATGAACTGTTAAACTACCAAGGTGATCAAAAACTTGAACTTGATAACAATCTAAATGTCTGGTTAGTAATCGGAGTAAATGGTGTTGGAAAAACGACAACAATTTCTAAATTAGCAAATCTTCATAAAGATAAAAATATTGAATTGGTTGCTGCTGATACCTTTAGAGCTGGTGCAATAGCGCAGTTAAGCGAGTGGGCAAACCGCTTAAATGTACCAATTGTTGCAACTCATCAAGGGCATGCACCAAGTGCTGTAATTTATGATGGAATGGATTCAGCAATTCGTAATAAACGTGAACTTTTAATCTGTGATACGGCAGGAAGATTACATAATAAAAGTGAGCTAATGAATGAACTTAAGAAAATTCATTCAATTATTGTGAAAAAGACAGAAGAAGAAGTTATGACTTTAAAAACAGTATTAGTTTTAGATGGAACAGCTGGAAAAAATACAATTGAACAAGCTCGAATCTTTAATGAAATTACGAAAGTAGATGGAGTAATCATTACTAAACTTGATACAGGTGGAAAAGCGGGAGTTGTGATTAACGTAGCGTATGAATTAAATGTTCCGATCTATTACATTACAACTGGAGAAGCGGTTGAAAATCTTGCCGAATTTAAGTTCGATGAATATTTCAGTGGAATGTTTGAGGTCTAATGCAAGTAACTGAAAAAATCGCAATTACAAGTCTATTTGAATGCTACTCTAAGTTATTATCAGCAAAGCAAATTGAAATTTTTGAATACTACTACTTCGAAGATTATTCAATCAATGAAATTGCTGATTTAAATGAAATAACTAAAAATGCAGTTTACAATACACTTAAAAGAACTGAGAAACAACTCCATGATTTTGAGGAGAAAATAGGTCATTTAAAATTAAAGCAAGAATTTGAAGAGTTTAAACAACAGCATTAATAAATAAGTTACAATATACATATAGAAGTTAAACGTAAAGGAGTATCATGCTAGAAAATTTCTCAAGTAAAATCCAGAAAAGTTTGGATGGAATAGTTAGGCAAAACAAAGTAACAGCTGAAGATGTTAAAGTCGCAATTAAAGAAATTAGATTAACACTTTTAGAAGCCGATGTAAACTATAAAGTGGCTAAAGAATTTTGTAAAACAATTGAAGAAAAAGCAATTAATGATCAAGTACTTAAAGGACTTAATCCATCACAACAAGTATACAAGATTGTTAAAGATGAAATGGAAGCATTAATGAGTGGGGATAATGAACTTCACTTAAAAGGAAATGATGTTATTTTAATGGTTGGACTTCAAGGAAGTGGGAAGACAACTTCGACTGGAAAAATTTCAGCTTATTTACGCAAAAAAACAAAGAAAAATCCATTACTTGTTGCATGTGATGTTTATCGTCCGGCAGCAATTGATCAGCTAATCACAATTGGAAAACAGTTAAGTATTGATGTTTATCATGAAGATCATAAAGATGTAAAACAAATTGCGCACAACGGAATTAAACATGCTCGTGAACATGGACATGATTTAGTAATTCTTGATACAGCAGGTCGTATGCATATTGATGAAGAACTAATGAAGGAACTAGAAATGTTACAAACAAGCTTTCATCCAAGTGAAACATTATTAGTTTTGGATGGAACTGTTGGACAAATGGCCGTTGATGTTGCAACACAATTTAGTGAATATGTGAAAATTTCTGGACTTGTGTTTACGAAAATGGATGGTGACACTCGAGGTGGAGCAATTCTTTCGGTTAAACAAACGACAGGAATCGATATTAAGTTTTTAGGAACAAGTGAGAAAATGGATGGGCTTGAACAGTTTGATGCAACTCGTGTCGTTTCTCGTATTTTAGGTCAAGGTGACTTGATGGGTCTGATTGAGAAGGCAGAAGAATTTGCTTCAAATGAAGATATGGAAGCCGATGCTCAAAAAATGATGGATGGAAAATTTGATTTCAATGATTATTTAAAGCAAATTAAAATGGTCAAGAAAATGGGTGGAATCAAAAGTCTACTTGGAATGTTACCTGGTGCAAATAAGTTTGATATGGGAATGATCGATGATAAAGAGTTTGTTAGAATTCAAGCAATGATCGAATCAATGACACCAGAAGAACGAAAAAAACCAGCAATTATTGCTGCTAGTCGAAAAAAAAGAATTGCAGCTGGAAGTGGGACAAGTGTTCAACAAGTTAATAAACTAATAAAAGGGTACGAACAAGCCAAAAAAATGATGAAACAAATGAAGGGAATGGATCCTACACAAATGATGAAGATGTTTAAGTAATGATAAAAGAGTTTAAAGGAGCGGTATGAAAGAAATTATTCGAAAGTATATACTATTGTTGTGCGGAATTGTTTTAGCTTCAATTGCAATTCAATGGTTCTATCAACCGCATGAAATTGTTAATGGTGGAATAACCGGACTTGCAATTGTCTTTACAACGTTTGGAATTAACAAAGGGATTTTTCTGTTTGTGTGTAATCTAGTCTTAACTATACTTGCATGGTTTTTAGTTGGCAAAAAATTTGCACTAAATTCAGTCATTGGTGGATTAGTTCTTTTTCCAATTGTTTTAGGTGTGATTCCTGAATATAATTTAACTGAGGACACATTACTTGCAGTTATTGTTGCAGGAGGACTTGTCGGTTGTTCAATTGCTTTGTGTTACTTTGCTGATGCTTCAACTGGTGGGACAATGCTACTTGCGGCAGTAGTAAATAAACACTTACGAATCAAATATCCAATTGCACTTGCAATATTTGATGGAATAGTAATTATTGTTGGTTCAATTGTTTTTGGAGTAGAAAAGGCTCTTTATGCGATAATAACTCTTGTCATTGCGACAGTTGTGGCTGATGCAATAGAAAGTGGATTTTCACGTGTTAAAATTGTTTATATAATTTCTCAAAAAAATGATGAGATAAAAATCGCTTTAATGGATGAAGTAAAAAGAGGTGTGACGGTTTTACATGGACACGGTGCATATTCAAAGCAAGAACAAAAAATCTTAATGTGTGCAATTAGTGTCCGTCAATTAAAAGGTGTCCAAAAATTAATTGGAACAGTTGATCCAAAGGCATTCTTTTTCACAACAAATGCAACATCAACTTTTGGAAATGGATTTGATGATTTGTTTTACAAATCGTTAGAATAGTTTGAAGAGAATTGGGCTTATCTAAAGAGAAGGAAACGAAAAACTCAAAGTAGATGAATTGAAAGGAAAAAATGAAAAAGATAAATGTTCTGGAAGGTATTAGAGGAATTGCAGTATTAATGGTGTTTTTTGATCACGCTTATCTAGGTGTTGGACCACGACTTGGGCAAGCAGCTGTATATATATTTTTTATTCTGTCTGCCTTTTTAATGTTCACTCCTTTTTTTGCAAATAAGGAGTACGAATTTAACGTGAAAAATTACCTAAAATATTTAGTTAGAAGAATTTTTAGAGTTATACCAGTCTACTGGTTTGTAGTAATTATTTATGTTGCAGATCGAATTTTAACTGATACGGTTGGTTACTTAACACCAATAAAATTATTTTATAATGCAATTTTCTTACAAGGTGTTGGTCCATTTGATTTTAGATTAATTACGCAAAGTTGGACACTTGTTATTGAAATGCAGTTTTATCTTTTTATCCCATTAATAGCTTTTTGGTTGATGAAAAAAGAAAAAAATATTTTTCGAAATCTTGCAATATTATTTGTGATAAGTTATATATTAAGAATAATCTCAATCTACGTCTTTGGATTAAAATATGGAAATCCAATGTTTTTCTTGTACTATGATTTATTTGCAATCGGGACAATGCTTTCGTATTTATGGTCTACTAATCAATTAGAAAAACTTGGAAAAAGTTTGAAGGTTATAGCAGTTCCATTATTCTTAGTTTATACTGCAGCGACAATTTTTTCAAATTTAAAATATGGAAATGAAATAATTGTAGGACTAGTTATTCCAACTATTGCAGTATTATCATTTTTTGTTTTTGCCTTTTTATTAACAAATGAAAATCATCTGATTACAAGAATTATAGGTAATAAATTTTTCCAGTTTATCGGAACAATTGGTTACTCATTTTATTTAATTCATATATTTGTTTTAAAATATACTGGGTATCAAAAAATCTCTGATGTAATTATCGCATTTGTAATTACAGTGCTAATTTCGCTTATTCTTAAAAAGCTAATTGAGGATCCATTTATTAAACTTGGGAAAAAAATTTGTTTGAAGATTGATGAAACTTAAAGAATAAATAGGTAAAGACATTCTAAATGTCAGAGGAGATAGATGTTTTATAATAAGTATAAAAGATTGCTTGAAATTGAAAAAAAATATAATTTATATGAAGTTAAGTATATGGATGAGTATGTTTGGCCATATTTTAGAAACAAAATTTACGGGATTTTGCATAAAGAAAATTTTGAACAAACAAGTAGCACAAATATTATTTCACAACCACAAAATTATTTCGATTCTACAAAAAATTTGTTTGACTATAAGGTTCAAACAGATGTTCTAATTTTTAATTTTAATCGATTTGTAAAAGATGTGGATGGAAAAATAGTTGACGAAAAAACAAATTATTTCAAGAAAATGTGTGAAGAACAAAAGATTAATTTTATAGAAATAGCACATAGCAATGAATCTAATTATAGTCTTCGAAATGATATATTTAATATATCAGATTGTCATGATTATTACAACAAGTTGAATTCGAGCTTTAAAGTTAGGAAAAATGAAAAATTGAAAGAAATTTCAAAGGTTATTTCAGAGGAATTGGAAATTGAATTTAATTATACAGGTTATATTAGAGAGATAACAGCAAAAATTGAAAGTTATCATTTATATTATGAGGAGGTATTCAAACGTTTAAAACCAAAATTGATTGTATTAACCTCAAATTATATGAGAAATGAAATAATAATCCCTGCTAAGAAATTAAGAATTCCAATAATTGAATTACAATATGCAGCTATTACAAAATATCATAATGGATATCATTACAATGGGAATGAAAATAAATTGTATCCAGATTATATATTTACTTATGGTAGATATTTTAGTGGTTTTAAGTATTTTCCAAGTACATTAAAAGGATGTAGAACAATTGGAATTGACGTTAAGTATGAAAAAACAGAAAAGCAAAACGTTGCATTAGTTATTTCGCAAAATTTAATTTCAAAAGAGATGATAAGACATACATTAAAATTAAAAGAAGCTAATCCTAATTTAAAAATTGTTTTTAGAAAACATCCAAATGAAAATTTGAGTTTTGAAACAATTAGAGATTTTGAAAATGCAGGAATTATTTTAAGTAAAAATGATTTGCAGACAGAACTTAATGAAGCCAAATACGTAGTTGGTTCAAGCTCTACGGTGTTATATGATGCATTTGAAAATGGATGTAATGTCATCTTGGTTGATACGTACTTAACAGGTTTCTCAGAAGATATGATCGAGAATAAGATTGGACAAATGATTTCAAGTGATTATGTATTGGAAACAATGAAATTTAACTCAGTGAGTGAAAATTATAAAATATTTGAAAAGCCACAAGATATTGTGATTACAGAATATTTTAAAGATTTTGAAGCAAATGATGAAAAAAATGAAAAATTCCATTTGAAATTTATGACATTTAGGAAAAAACAAAAATATCTTGATCTTTCTAAAACATCGGAGTTTATATCTGGAATTAATAAACCTATTTTGACAATAATTGTACCAATGTATAATTGTGAAACTACTATTTTACGAACAATAAAATCGATAAATCAGCTATCTAATAAAAAAAGTTTTCAAGTTTTTCTTGTTGATGATCATTCAAAAGATAATTCTTTTGAAAATGTAGAAAAATATTTAGAAGAAAAAAAACTAAGTAATTTTTCACTTTGGAAAACAGGAGAACCAAGTGGATGTGCCGCAGGACCAAGAAATTATGCATTAGCCAAAACAACAACAAAATATGTAAGTTTTCTTGATGCAGATGATGAAATGAATGCTTTAAATATTGAGTATGGATTATTCTTAATGGAGAGTAAGAAGCTTGATATTGTAAAGTTTGGGGTACTTGCATTACTTAATGAGCGAAGAATAATTTATCCAATTGGGAAAAATAGAGAAATCCATAATCGAGATTTTGAGTATTTAAAGGCAAGTCCGTTTGTGTGGAATCATATATATCGAAATGATTTAATACAGGAAAATAGTTTGAAAATGCGTGAAGGAATTGCAGAGGATTTCAATTTTAATTTAAAATATAGCTGTTATGTACATAAAGGGTTTGTATTTGATGCAATTGGTGTTGTATATTACAAAATAGATTCAAATATGTCGTTGAAAAATGATTTTAAAAATGTCTACAAATTACTAGGAAATGCAATTGATTCGAAAAAAACTGTATTTCAAGGTGATAAATTTAATCGAAGTATAAAAAAATATGTAAACAATGTAATAATTGAAAAGTATTGTATAGTTGGTGTCAATATATATGAATTATTAAAAGAATATAATTCAGGTGAAAGGACGATACTATTAGAAAGACTTATGTGTCTTTTTGAGGTTAACAATGTAAAGGATGTTGAGAAGTTAATCAGTCAAATATATTTAAAATGGTTTAATGTAAGTTTAGATTTAAAGAAAAACAATAATGAGTTATTAATAAAAATCATACCAAATATTGAAACAACTATTTTGATAAATGATAAACCAGGAACAGAAGTTAATGAAAAAATAGAAGAATTAAAAAAAGAATATGAGTTCAAAATTCTTGAGAAAAACATATATAGTTATCAAGCACAACCAATCGTTTCAAAATTAAATGATTTGATGTATGTTGTTATCAAAAATAAAAATGGGAAATTAAAAATACAAATAAGAAAAATAAATGAAAATAAAATAATATATTTTTTTGAAAGATTTTTTATGGGGCATAAAATTAATCAATTAAAAAGGTTTTTAACTTTGTTAACACGATATACAAGTAGTAAAATAATTAATTTAATTGATCAAGTCGCTAAATAAAAGATTGGTTAACTAAATTTAAAGAAAAATGCAGACAAAATAGTTTATGTGTGTGAAAAATACAAGATTTATGTACAATAATAATGATTGATATACACAAATTAAACTATACGTCTATTATATTAGGAGAGAGAATGTCAATTGTAATTTTTGGTATAGGAATAAATGGAAAATCAGGAATTGATAAGGCTGCAGTGTATGGTGCAAATCTTTTTGCAATGAACGGATACGATACACATATTTATACATTTTCTGAGGATGTTATTGGTGGTAGGAAATTTGCAGCAGGTCAACATTTTCGGTTATTTGATAGTGTAAAAAGTTTTTCGCTATTAGATTATAACATAATTGAAAAAAATAAGGTGGAGTTTAAAAATATTGTAGTTAAAAGAATTGAGCACCAATTTTTAAAAATGAATATTACAAAATATCATTTAGCTGCTCTCAAAGAAATTTGTGAAAAATTAGATGAAAATGATACCATTATTTTTACAAATCCAATTTGTTCCCTTACATATAAACTCGCAGATGTCCAATCTAAAGCATTTAAAATAGTGCAAATACACAGTGATTATGAATATGATTTTGAAAATAGAGAACATTTATTAAATTCATTTACTGAGGTAGATTTAATCCAGCCTGTAAGCAAAGGCATGATTCCATATTTGAGGAAAATAACTAATGATGAAGTCCAAGTAAAAGAAATATATAATGTTGTTTCTATGAAAAAAGAGGCAAAAAAAATTGTAAGTAATAATTCAGAAAAATATAGAATTTCAATTATTGGTAGTATTCAGGAAAGAAAAAATCAACTTGCAGCGATTCAAATGATGAGTTATTTGCCAGAGAATTATGAATTGAATATTTACGGAGGAATGTATGGTGAATATTTTGAGTTTTTACTTAAAGAAGTTGAAAATAATAACCTTGTAAAAAAAGTTAATTTCAAAGGGATAAAAACACAAGAAGAAATTTTCAAAGAAACAGATGTTGTTATTTCAACATCGAAGGCAGAAGGCTTTGGATATACATTAGCGGAAGCCTTACTCAATGGATTACCAATTGTTTCTTTTAATTATAGATATGGTGCAGATGAGATTGTAATTAATTCTGAAAATGGATATTTAATTGAAAATGAAAATATCGAGGAAATGGCAAAGAAAATTCAAGATATATGCGAAGGAAATGACTTCAATAAATTTAGAGAAAATGCGCGTCAAAGTTATAATTTGAAATTTACAAATGAACAGGTTTTAAAAATGTATTCACCGTTTATAAAAAAAACCAAGGAAAAAAAGATACATAGCGAATTAGAAAAAAAGAAAATAGAATATTTTACGGTAGATACGAAAGTACAAAAAAAATGGAGAACTCTTCAGATGGCAATTGTAATTTCAGGAGAAGAAAATTTTTTTGAAAATGAAACTATTCTAAAAGTAAAGTATATAAAGGAAAATAAAGTTAAAGAATTAGATTTTGAAATTGTAGACAATAAAATAATTGCAAATTTGGAAGGACGAGAAATTGATAGGCTGTATGTATTAACAATTGAAACGCAAACAAGTGAATTTTATGTCTTAAATATAAATTATAATAAACGTAAAGAATTAATTGCTCGAAATTATTCTTATGAAATTACTGGATTAGACAAAAACTCTTATAATCAATATGATGGTCAATTGATTTTTCCAGTTTTATTTGCAGAAAGGATAGTAAAAATTTCTAATGGAGCGGATATTGAATATGATTATATTTTCATTAGAAATATTGGATTTGAAGGAATTTATTTTGAAACAATTTCTGTTTTTGATGTCTTTGATCAAAAAATATTTGTCCATTTACAGGATGAGCAAATTCGTGAGATAAATTTAAATAAAACAATTGAAAAAACATATGATTATATTTGGAATAGGTTAATCGAATATGAAGAAAAAAAAGGTGTTCTAGATGTCGAAGTCAACGATGTATTTATTTGGGAATTGATAAAAGCACCGATGATAATAAATTGGATGAAAAAGAATTCGTTATGGACTGAGCCGAATCATGAAAAAGAAAACTATGCACTTGATTTGCAATTAAAAAAAATAAATTATATTGAAAATACATCGAAGACAAAATTAAAATTAATTTATAATGTAAGTACAAATTATGAAATTTATGCACCATTTATTGATGAAGAAACTATAATACATGTTACAAATCTAGAATCATATGTACATTATTATAACCAATTTGGTAAAAACGTTGGATATATTCATTTTGAAAAAGTTGATATTAACAATGAACTTCAAATAAATGAAGATATGATTGATAATATTGCAGCGTTTTTTGCTGAAGCATTTGAAATTGAAAATTTTCAAATGAAAAATGAAATTAAAGTAAGATACGAAAAATTTTTAAAAACATACAAATTTTATAGTGAATTTTTTAAAAACTCGAATTTTGATGAGTTAATTATTGTAAGTGGTATATGGGATCAGGGAATTATAAAAGCGGCTAAAGAAAATGGGATTATTGTTTCTGAATTACAGTATGCATTTATTTCGAATAATCATTTAAATTATGGGATGACAGCTAATCGTCAGTATGTACCGGATAATATTTATGTTTGGAATGAATATTGGAGGAAAAAATCAGGATTTGCAATTAGAGAAAGTGTTATCGAAGAAAAATATGATTTCGCAATTATTTCACAACACCTTTTAACAAGATATACAATTAAAATAGCCAATGAGTTATCGAAGCATTTTCCAAATGATAAAATTGTAATTTTATTACATCCAGCAGAAAAAATTAATAAAACACTATTACGTTCTTCAACAATAGAAATAAAATATGGACAAACAAAGAATATTTCGAAAAATTCTGAATTCGTGTTAGGTTTTTTTTCAACGGCTCTTTTTGAAATGGATAATTTAAATAAAGTTTTTGTTGTTGAAACACCTGGATTTGAGATGACATTCCAAGAAAAGCAATTTAATCAGATTAGGATAAAAGATTTAAGGAAAATAAAAGGTAAGTTATGAAATTTTAGCAGATGAAGAAAAATAATATCGATGGAATTCGAGAATTATTTAATCATTCACTTTTTGAAAAAACGTAATATATATTTATTTATAAAAAAATTAGATGAGTAGTTCGAAAAACTATAATATTTTAGTTGCAGTTGTTGAATATAATGAAGTCAGTCTTTTCGACAACGATTTAAAAGAATCTAAAAAGTAACAAAAAAAATGATATAATATATATATTAGAAAGTAAAATCTTAGGAGAGCAATGAAAACATATATAATCGCAGAAATTGGATGTAATCATAATGGAGATATGGAACTTGCAAGAAAAATGGTTGATAAAGCTGTTGAGTGTGGTGTAGATGCAGTAAAATTTCAAACGTTTAAAGCAGATAAATTAATTTCTAAATATGCACCAAAAGCTGATTATCAAAAAATAACAACAGGTGAGGCTGACTCACAGCTTGAAATGACAAAAAAATTAGAGATGTCATTTGAAGAATATTTAAAAATTAGAGATTATACCGCGGCAAAAGGTGTAGATGTTTTCTCTACACCATTCGATGATGAAAGTCTTGATTTTTTAATTTCGACAGACATGGCAGTATATAAAATACCATCAGGTGAGATTACAAACTTACCATATTTAGAAAAAATTGGAAAACTAGGAAAAAAAGTAATTATTTCGACTGGTATGGCAGTAATGGATGAAATAAAAGAAGCAGTGAGAATTCTTGAAGAAAATGGAACATCAGATATAACAATTTTACATTGTACAACTGAATATCCAACTAAGTATCCAGATTTGAATTTAAATGTAATTAAAACACTTCAGACTGAGTTTCCAAATAATGATATTGGATATTCGGACCATTCGGTTGGGTATGAAGTACCAATTGTCGCTGTAAGTATGGGGGCGACGATTATTGAAAAGCACTTTACATTAGATAATGATATGCCAGGACCAGACCATAAAGCAAGTGCGAATCCAGATATCTTAAAAAGATTAGTAAGTGGAATTCGTAATATTGAAGAAGCGATGGGAAGTTTCGATAAATTGCCTGTAGAAGCAGAAATTAAAAATAAAGTCGTTGCAAGAAAATCAATTATTGCTAAAATACAAATAAAAAAAGGTGATGTTTTTACAGAAGAAAATATTACAACTAAGCGTCCAGGAAATGGGATTTCACCAATGAAATGGTATGATGTGCTTGGAAAAGTAGCTGAAAAAGACTTTGAGGAAGATCAATTAATTGAACATTCAATGTTTGAGTGGGAGAAATAAAAATGTATAATGTACTTTTAGTAACAGGTTCAAGAGCTGAATATGGAATAATGTCTAAACTAATTAAAAGATTAGCAAATGATTCAGAAATTAATTTTAAACTTGTTGCAACAGCAATGCATCTTGAAGAAAAATATGGAAATACCTATCAAGAAATAGAAAATGATGGAATTGAAATTGCGTATAAAATTCCAATGAATTTAGTTGATACATCAAATAAAACAATTCTAAATGGAATGAGTATTTTACAAGATGCACTTGCAGAAATTCTAGAAAATGAGAAATTTGATTTATGTATTATTTTAGGTGACCGTTATGAAATGTTAAGTGTTGTAAATGCATGTGTAATTAATCGAATTCCGATTTGCCATTTACATGGTGGAGAAAAAACACTTGGTAATTATGATGAATTTATTCGTCATGCAATTACAAAAATGTCGCATCTACATTTGACAGCAACTACTGAATTTTCTAATCGAGTAAAACAACTTGGTGAGCAACAAGTGCATAATATTGGTTCGTTAGGTGTAAATAACGTGCTACAAGATCAGAAGTTTACAAAAGATGAACTTGCAAGTAGATTAGGTGTAGATTTAAGTAATAAGTATTTTGTTGTTTTATTTCATCCGGTTACCCTTCAAGGTGAAGCTGATTTAATTCGTCAAACAGCAGATTTATTGAAAGTTTTAGATGAAAAAGCAGATGAATATGATTTTATCTTTATTGGAAGTAATTCGGATACTGGAAGTGATGAAATTGCTAAGCAAATTTCAGGTTTCTTGAAAAAACATCCACATTGTAGTAATTTTAAATCACTCAATGTTCAAGAGTATCATTCACTAATTTTACATTCTTTAGGATTGATTGGAAATTCTTCATCGGGTCTAATTGAAGTTCCTTCGTTACAAAAATATACTTTAAATATTGGAGATCGACAAAAAGGCCGTGTAAGAGGAACGAGTGTAATCGATGTTGCGGATGATTATAATTCGATTAAACAAGGTGTCAATTTATTAATAGACAAACTTGCTGATCAAACAAAAATAATTAATCCATATTTTCAAGAAAATTCATTAGAAATGGCAATTAATATAATAAAAAATGCTTTAAAAGATGGAATAACTATTGAAAAAGATTTTAATGACTTGGAGCTAAAATGAATGCTATAAAATACGTAGTACATGAACATTATACGAATTTAAAAAAAATAAATACCTTAGCTGTAAATGAAATTAAAATTTATGCTAAAGGATCTGGTTTAGGATATTGGTGGACATTAGTAAAAGATATAATCTATTTTATTGCTTATGGTGCATTCATGACATTGCTATATGGAAATACAGAAATTGGTGGTGTGCCACGATTAGTTTATCTTGTATCAGCATTAATTCCTTGGTATTTTATTTCTGATTGTCTCGGTGGTGGTGCTAATGCGATTAAAAAACGAGGTGGAATTCTTACAAAGATAAAATTTCCAATTTCAATTGTTCCAACATATGAAATATTATCGATTTTTTACAAGCGTATCGCATCATATTTGATTATTATTGTTGTATTAGGAATGTATGGATACTTAAACCACTTTAATTTATTCCAATTTGTTTACTATCAATTTGCAATGATTTGTTTTTTAATGGCGTTTAATCAATTAATTAGTGGATTTGTTGCAATATCAAAGGATTTTGCGGAATTTTATTCTGCGATGGTTAGAATTCTATTTTTCTTTGTTCCAATTTTGTGGTCGTTTGAAACGATTGGTGGAGTAGATAATATTGCAGTAAAACTTGTCGCATTGAATCCACTTGTCTATTTAATTGAAGGTATGCGTTCAGCATTTGTATATAATAATCCTATATCATTAGACTATTCAATTTATTTTTGGGTTGTTACACTTCTTGTGTTTCTTGTGGGTGCATTTGTGCAAAATAAACTAAAACGTTTGTATGCTGACTTTTTCTAGGAGGAAAAATGAATAACAATACAGTTATAAAAGTTGAAAAACTACATAAAAAATTCTTCTACTTTAATAAAGACTTTAATGTAATCAAATGGCTTTTTACAAAAAAAGGCTTTGAAAAAGAATTTCATGTTCTAAAAGGATTAGATTTTGAGGTCAAACATGGTGAAAGCGTTGGAATACTAGGTATAAATGGTGCAGGTAAATCAACGTTACTTAAAATAATTTCGGAAATCTATTATCCAAGCTATGGTACGGTCGAAGTTGAAGGAAAAGTTGCATCATTATTGGAGCTTGGTGCAGGATTTAGCACGTTATTAACGGGTAGAGAAAATATCTACTTAAAGGGAACATATATGGGAATGACAAGTGAACAAGTTGATCATATAATCGATGATATAATTGAATTTGCAGAAATTGGTGAATATATAGATATGCCATTTTCAACTTATTCATCAGGAATGAGAGCAAGGCTTGGATTTGCAATGGCAATAAATACGGAACCAGATATCTTAATTATTGATGAGGTTTTTGCTGTTGGTGACAGAAATTTTCAAGAAAAATCAAGAGCAAAAACAATTGAATTTTTCAATCAAGGTAAAACCATATTATTTGTGTCACATTCTGAAACACTTGTAAGAGAATTTTGCAATAGAGTAATGTATCTTAGAGATGGACAAATTGTTTATGATGGTGATGTTGATGGTGGTTTTGAAGTTTATAATGCAGATGTTGAAAAAAGTAATTACATTCCAAGATTTATAATTGTTGGAGATGAAGTAGAAAATGATACTTTAAAGTTAAAATTCACTTTTGGAATTGGAATGAATAGAACAATCAAAGAAAAAATTAAAATTTATGATTATTCAATTTGTGCAGAAAGATATAATGAAAAGCAATTATCAAATTATTTCCATCATGTAGAAATGAATCTTAATTCAGACGTAAACAATGATGAATACATATTTTACTTAAATATCCCATTGAATCATGTAAGTGAAAAAGTTAATTTCAGAATTAGACTTCATGATACTAAATGGACAAATTACCAATATATGTATGCATTTAATCAAGATTATTTGGATACAATAACTAAAAAACTTGTTGATTTGGGATATAAAATACAGTTAAAGAAGGATCATAGATCGATTTTGTCAATAGAGGAAATAGATGAAAAAGAATTACATTAGAGTTGCACACGAAATCATCTCAGAGATTGAAAAACATGAACCTGTAATGGAAATGCAAATTGATTCATTATTTGTTTGGAGAGAGATTAGACGAATAGTTGCGTATAAATATTATAGTAAATTTACGGAAAATGCTAATAAACCACAGAAATCAAATGTTTTTCACTGGAAATTAATTCTTCAAAAAGATTTAATTAATGTTAAAAAAAGTAAAAAAAAAGATGTATTAATTTTTCAAGGGAACAAAAAGGAAAAACGTGGAAATCAATTTGTTGATCCAATTACATCTTTCATAACAGAAGATGCATTATACATTGATGATATGTCTTTTAAAAATGAATATTTTAATCAATCATCTGAAACACACTATTTCACGATTAGAAAAAGTATTCTTCGTAAAACGACTACGGTCTCTGAAATTTCTAAATGCACGGAATTAGTTGAAATTATTAATCAATATTTTACTGAAAAATTAATAACTACAGCTGAAATGATTAACGCAGTGAAAGTATTAAAAGCGGATTATAAATATTATCAAAAAGCTTTTAAAAGACTTCAACCTAAAAAAATATATTTGGCAACAGGCTATTTGAATACTGCAATTATTATGGCAGCAAATGATTTAAAGATTGAAACAATCGAAATTCAATATGCATTAATGTCAAAATATCACATTGCATTTTCATTTCCAAATTGTGAACAATGTTATCCATATTTTGCTCAAAAATTACTTGTTTGGAATGATTATTGGAAAAAAGATTATTTATTTCCAACAAAATTAGAAACTTATAAGCATGAAATTACTAAATATCCTCAAGGTATTCAAAAGAAAAAGCAAATATTAGTAGTTGGGCAAGATTTTGTAAGTCAAGAAATGCAACGATTATATAATGAAATTGAAATTGAAGGTTATGATAAAAAATATAAAGCTCATCCTTGGGAAACTGTTGAAAATATCACAGTTGAAACAAAAACAATTTTTGAACTTTTAGATGAATCAGAAATTGTAGTTACGTGTTTTTCATCAGTATACTATGAAGCAATGTATTTTGATTGTAAAGTATTTTTACTAGAAAATGATTTAAATGATGTATATGATGAAGAGCTTAAAGAACAAATTATTAGTAATGCTGATGATTTAGAAAGCAAATTGAAGAATATGGATGTAAAAGAATTATTTGGAAAAAAATTCTATTAGAAGGAAGGTTAAAATGAAGAAAAATATTATGATGATATGTTTTTTAATAGTGATATTGATTGGAAGTATTATTGTCTATATAAATATTCAACCGAAAAATATATATAAAATTCAAAATGAATACTCATCTAGTTTGAGCGTCAAAACGACAAACGAATACAAAAATTATAAATCAGCAAAGGGAGAAGATTTTAGAAAGAAAAAAATTGAATTATTAAAGGAAAAAAATGGTCTAATAACTACAGATAAAGAATATCGACTTTTTTTTGGAGATTCAATAACATTTGGCTCTAATGTTGAAGAAAAAAAATTTGATTCACTTACAAATGTGAACTTTGGAATTCCAGCAGATGATTCTTTTGATATGTATAGAACATTAAATCAGACATTGTTTACAATACCAAGAAAAAACATTAGTCAAGTGTATATATTTATGGGTACAAATGACACAGTATTGTACAGTCAAGGATTAAAAACTTCTGATACAAGTAAAAATATTAATGATACAATTAAGGTAATAAACGACTACGCACCGAAGGCACAAATAAATGTAATTTCAACACTACCTGTCAATAGTGGTGGTGCAATTCGATCAAACCTTGATGAAAAACAAAAATCAGTTATTGAAACGAATGAGGCTATAAAAAATAATTTATCTAAAAATGCAACATACATTGATGTCTATGATAAATTTTTAGATACAGACCAAAAAATGAAAAGAGAATATACAACAGATGGTTTACATTTATCAGATCAAGGATATCAAAAGTTATTTGAAGAATTAAAACCATATTTAAAGAAAAATGTAAAGTAAGTTAAAAATTGTTAGAAATTAATAAGGAAAAGAAACAAGTAAGAAATGATTTTATAGCTCTAGTGATTGTTTATATACGTAAAAAAACAATCAATTAATCTATGAATAATTTTTATGTTTTTTGCAGTTAAAAGATAATGAACATTAACCTTTAATTGAATTGTAACGGATAATTTTGATGCATATTATTGTTCAATGAAACAGTTCACTACCTGAATGAAAACAAAGGAGGTATTTCGAGGAAATAACTCGAAAAATAATGAAAATATTAGCAATTATTCCAGCAAGATCTGGTTCAAAAGGTTTAAAAAATAAAAATATATTAAAATTAAATGAAAAACCTTTAATTAACTACACAATCGAAGCAGCACTTAAATCTAATATATTTGATGAAGTATTTGTAAGCACTGATTCTGAAGAATATGCACAAATTGCAGAAGCATGTGGAGCAGTTGCACATCCCCTAAGGAGTGAAGAACTTTCAACAGATACCTCCCCATCATCAGCATTCTTAATTGATATTTTACAAAAAAAATCGGAGTATGATACTTTTGTCTTATTACAACCTACATCCCCATTTAGAAATGAGCATCACATTAAAGAGGCGATTGAATTATTCAATCAAAAAGCTGCAAATGCAGTTGTCTCGATGGTAAAATCAGATAAATCCCCAAATATTATAAATACTTTTGGTGATGATTTATGTATCGATGGATTTTTAAAGGTTGATTCGAAAAACTATGCAAGACAAAACGAAGTGAATTATATTCCAAATGGAGCAATCTTCATTTGTAGAAGTGAATATTATTTGAAACATATTGATTTTTATAACTCTAAATCGATTGCATATGTCATGGATAAAATAAGCTCAATTGACATAGATGATGAGTTAGATTTTAAATTTTGTGAATTACTATTGAAAAAAGGGAGAGTTAAATGAAAAAGCTAGCATTGATTGGAGCAGGTAGTCATTCAGATGCAATCTTCTCGATGATTAATTTTTCTACATATAAAATTGTTGGTTACTTTGATGATAAGGATATAGTGGAATATAATTCCTTTCCAATTTTAGGAACAATTGAACAAGCAAAAGAATTTCTTGCTCGTGGTGAAGTGGATAATGTGTTTATTTCAATTGGCGATAACGATAAAAGAAAAGAAATTTTTGATTTTTTGAAGGATGATCACTATGAACAAATGATTAATATTATTGCTCCGACAGCAACTGTGTTGAACGTCGATGCGATTCAAGGGAAAAATATTTTTGTTGGACATATGGTTTTTCTAGGGGCAGAGGTTATTGTAAATGATAATTCAATTGTGAATACTTGTTCTGTTGTTGAACATCACACGCAAATTGGAATGCACTGTAATATTGCTCCAAATTCTACAATGAATGGGCTTATAAAACTAGGAAATAATTGTTATTTAGGTAGTTCAGCAACTGTAATCCAAGCAATTGAAATTTGTGATGATGTTTTTATTGGAGCAAGTGCAACAGTAACAAAAAATATTGACAAACCTGGTTTATATGTTGGAACACCAGCAAAATTTTTGAGAGAATTATAGTTTATATTAAAGCCAGAAAGAGTGATAAAATGAGGAAAAAAAAGGAAAAAAAATTTAAAGAAAAATTGTATAAATATTCATATGTTGTACCTATTGTATTACTTTTTTTCTATATGGTTTTAGTGTCTTTGTTTTCCAGAAATATTGGGCAATTATCAATTGATCTTGAGGCACAACACGTTACATTTGTTGATTATATAAGGAAAACTTTTGAAGTTACTAACAACTTTTTTCCACAGTTTTCTTTAAATTATGGCTTAGGACAAAGTTTTGCAACTCTTTATTATCATGGGATGTATAATCCGTTTATTGTATTTTCTTTTTTAGTACCATTTATTCCAACAAATCTTTGGTTAAACATTGTATTTTTAAGCATTATTGGATTAAATGGTTACTTCACAACAAAAATATTAGAGAAATGGGAAATAAAAAAAGAAATAATTTTTTTAGTTGTAATTATTTTGGGTTTCATCCCTGGAATATTAAGTAATTTTGCAATCCATTTTATGTATATATACTATATCCCGTTTATATTTATGTGCATTTATGCCTTTCATCATTTTGATTCTAAAAAGGGTTTTATATTGTATTTCGTTGGATTACTTGGAATTACATTTACAAATTATGTAATGCTTGTATCAAGTGTTATAGCTATTTGTTTGTATATTCTAGTTTTAAGCTTAGAACATAAATTAAAACTAAAGAAAGCTTTTTTCATTAATTTTATTTTTATTAGTTTTTGTGCAATGCTTGTTTCTTTTTTCATAATAATTCCGCAAGCAGAAATCTTAATACAAGGTGCAAGAAGTGGAAATAATGAGATTAGACTTTTAAGTTTTTTTAACCGAATAAAAATGTATAACTATCCGTTTACATTGTATAGCTTGGATAGTGTGATTCCAAATTTTATGTATTTATTAATGCCATTTATCTTTTACGAACTTGTAAAACGAAAAAGATATATCTATATTGGAATCTTATTTTTTGCATTTTCACAAATATTTTGGCAAATAAAT
>JBOFGK010000049.1:0-32525 GCA_051649085.1 Mycoplasmatales bacterium
TAGAGAAACAGAAACACTTACAGGTTAATATAGATGATTTATTTTAAGTGTTTAAAAACTAATTTAGATAAAAAAAACATTTATCCAAATCCGGACAAATGTTTAGAATTTTTTAGGACATTTTAGCTTTTGCTTGACATTAAAATGTAAACTTTTAATTGGTTTTAAGTATATTTTTATTGATTATCTAGTTGGTACAATGATTAGTGCAATTATATAGGCAAAAATTATTGTTGAGCATGAAAAAACTAAAACGCCCACGGCAACTAAGCGGACAATAGTTACATCAACTTCAAAATATTCAGCAAGCCCTGAGCACACTCCACCAATTTTTTTGTCATTTAGATTTCTGTATAATTTTTTATTCTTCATAAGTTTTCCTTTCTAAAAATCAATTTTCCACTTTGACTCGTACTAATTTGGAAACAAAATCAATTGTCCTTGAATATATTGGATAATTACATAATAAATACAGCTTTGGTTGAAATAAGATGTAAAACAATATAGTTTAGGTGTACGAGTTTTGATGAATATTGCTTTTGCAATTCAATGATTGTTCATATTATACAATGGAAAATATTAGGTGTCAATCATTTAATAAGTTTATTCAAAATACACTTGCTTATGTCAATGTAGTAGCATAAATTTTTATAGACAAATGAATATGTTAGAGGAGTACATAAATATGTTAAGTAGTACATAAAAAATGACATCTAAAGAATAAAAGTAGTATAATAGTAAAAAGCATGTTTTACGTGTCTAGCTAGAATGAGGTTATTTAATGAAAAAATATGTACTTATAACGGGAGCAGCATCGGGGATTGGTTTTGCAACTGCTCTTGCATATGCAGATAAGCAAATGTCAATAATTGCTGTCGATAAAAATAGTAGTGGATTATATAATTTAGAAACTCAAATAAAAATGCAAAATGGCGATGAAGTTGACGTGAGATTAATTACAGTTGATCTGACTGATGAACGAGCACTAATGGAATTTTATTTAGAGACACAAAATTATCGAATAAAAACGTGGATTAATTGTGCTGGCGTTGGTATTATTGAAAAACTCGTTACGATATCTGCTGAACGCCAATTAGAGCTTAATAAGTTAAATGTTCAAGCACTTTCCTTTTTAAGCATACGCTATGTTCAAGATTATTTCACTGATGAGGATGCAACATTAATAAATATTTCATCAGGTTTAGGTTATCGAATTCTTGAAACAATGGTCAGTTATTGTGCTTCAAAATATTATGTCAGTAGTTTTACAGAAGGATTAGCACAAACCCTTCGTTTAGAAGGAGGAAAAATGAGGGTAAAGGTAATGGCACCGACACTTGTTGAAAGTCCGTTTACGAAAACAGCTTTAAATGCTGAGGAATATGATTTTAGTTTAGAAACTCGAAACTATAATTCAACAGCCGAAATAGCACAATATATTTTGAAATTAGAAGCAAGTGATAAAATTGTTGGAACAGTTAATCGACAAACACTAGAACTTATTTTAGAAGATCCGCTGCTACCATATCAGCAAGTTAGTGGAGATACAAGCTAAGGTTGTAAATTATTTTTATATAAAAATTGATAAGGAGAAATATGCAAAAAATATTAGAAATTCAAGCACAAATTAGAAAAAAACAAGAGCTTTGTTCACTTTTATATTGGGAAATGCAAATCGAAGCTGCAAGTGGAAGTAGAGCCGGATTATATGATTTATATGAAATGACAGAGATTGAAATTAATAATTTACTATTAGGTGAAGAATTAGCCAAAGAACTTGCAAATGCTCAACCAACGAATGAAATGGAACAAGCAATTGTCAATGAACTTAATAAGGAAATAAAAAAAGAACAAGTAGTACCAATAGCGGAGAAATTAAAATTAAATAAAATCGCTAATGAAACGCAAATCGCCTGGGGACAGGCCCGTGAAAGTGATGATTATACAAATTTCTCATTAAATTCGGTAATAGAGGCAACAAGAGCAAATTTGGAATATCGTAAACAAGAACAACCAACTAAAACCTCATATGAAATTTTATTGAACGATTATGAAGAAGATTTAACAGTTAATCAGGTTGATGAATTTTTCGAAACATTAAAGACAAAGCTGATTCCGTTTATTGAAAAAATTCCCAGAAGAGAATATGCGTTTATTTCGGAAAAATATCCAATCGAAAAGCAACGACAGTTTTGTGAGTGGCTTGCTAATTATTTGAAATTCGATTTTACACGTGGAATGCTTAAAGAAACAGAACATCCTTTCATGTTAGAAATCAATCGTAATGATGTCAGAATAACAACTCACTACTATGAAGATAATTTTTTAAGCGCAATTTTTTCCACAATTCATGAGACAGGACATGCTCTATATGAACAAAATATAAGTGAGAAATACGAACAGACAATTTTATGCAAGGGGACATCAACAAGTGTACACGAATCACAATCACGCTTATATGAAAATAACATTGCTCGAAACAAAGCTTTTTGGGAACCAATCTATCCAATTTTACAAGCCTTCTTTCCAAAGCAATTAGCAAATGTAAGCCTTGATGAATTTTACGAAGCAATTAATGTAAGTTACCCATCGTTGATTAGAATTGAAGCAGATGAACTAACATATCCACTTCATGTAGCTGTTCGTTATGAAATTGAAAAGGAGATCTTTAATGAAGAACTTGACCTAACATTACTTGAAGATGTGTGGAATCAAAAGATGAAAGCATACTTAGGAGTCGATGTTCCATCACTTGGAAAAGGACTATATCAAGATGTTCATTGGCCAAGTGGGGCTTTTGGATATTTCGCAACATACGCTTTAGGAAGTTCATTTGCAAGTCAGATTGCTAAAGTAATGGAAGAAGAATTAGGTAAAAAGATGTATACTGAAATGGAAGAAGTTAAAAGTTGGTTAGGAACACAAATACATCAATATGGTAAAACAAAATCATTTAACGAGTTATTGAAAGATGTTACTAATAGTCAACTTTCAGCAGAAGATTATGCTGAGTATTTAATCACAAAATATGCAAAACTTTATAATGTTCAACCATAGAAAATTAAAAGTCAAATGAGGTCCAATGATAAAAGTAGTTGCAGCAGTAATAATTAATGAGTATGGAGAAATTTTAATTGGTAAGCGAGCAGCAACTGGAAAATTGCCAAATTGTTGGGAGTTTCCTGGTGGAAAAATTGAAGAAAATGAAACGAAAGAGAACGCGCTTGTTCGAGAAATAAACGAGGAGCTTGGATGTGAAATTGAAGTTGGTGAAGAACTTGCTAACACTGTTCATCACTATCCAGATTTTTCGGTTGAAATAACTTTTTTAAAATGTAAGCTTATTAATGGAACACCCAAAACATTTGTTCATCAAGAGCTTGCTTGGGTTAAAAGTTCAGAGTTAAGTAATTATCAGTTTGCTGAGGCAAATCTAGTTGTTTTATATAAGTTAAAATGAGTAGTTGATTTAAGTATTTGAAAAAATGAATATAGTTAAAGAAAGAAGCGGTTATGAATTCAAATGATTTAACAAGTGGCCCAATTTTAAAAAAAATTATGCAAATTGCTATACCAATTGTCTTTGTAAATTTTATTGGTATGTCAAATAATATTTTCAGTATGTTTTGGCTAGGTTTTAAAGGGACTAGTCAGCTTTCGGCAATTGGGACTGGTATGATGTTTATAACACTTGCTTATGCTTTTTCGAGTTTGGCAAGAACAGGAACAGAAGTATCAATTTCTCAAGCGGCTGGTCGACATGATCATGAGGACATGATTGTATTAGCTCATAATGGGATTCGCCTATCATTTTTGTTAGCGATTATTTATACCATATGTCTAGTTTTATTTACTGAGCAGTTGATCGGCTTATTTACAGGTTTAGATGAAGTGACAAGTCAAAGAGCAATTGCCTATCTTCATTTTTCGAGTATTGGGATCTTTTGTCGAATAATCTTGAATACGCTGTATGGGATTTTTGCAGCTATTGGTCGAACAAAGGTGATTTCGCAAATTGTTGGTTTTGGATTGATTGTGAATATTATTTTAGATCCGATTATGCTGTTTGGATTTAATTTAGACGTTTGGGGTTTAGGTATTTCTTACTCAATTTCTGCCTTTATAATGGTTACTTTATTGTTTTATAATTTAGGGAGAGAAACGACAATTTTAAAAAACTTCAAATTATTTAATGTCGATCGAAAAAGTATTTGCAATATCCTGAAAATATCAACTCCCAATGCCATACAAAACATGTCAATTAATTTTATTTCAATGATTGTTGCAAGCTTTGTTGTCGTCTATGGAGTTGAAGCAATAGCTGCCCAACGAATTGGTTTTAATCTGGAGAGTTTAACCTGGATGGTAACAATGGGTATCACAACAAGTATGTCAATTTATATTGGCCAAAATTATGGGGCCAAAGAATATGGACGAATGCGTAATGGTTTTTATTTGATTTTGAAAATTATGTCAATGTATGCAATTGTAATTACGATAATTTTAATTATTGGAAGTGAACAATTGATTAGTGTGTTTTCAAATGATCCAAAGGTAATTGAAATTGGTGTTAATTATTTGAAAGTTCTGTCGATTACGCAAGTGTGTATGGTTTTTGAGGGTGTCTGTATGGGGTATTTTAATGGGCAAGGAAAAACGAAAATTTCTGCTTTTTTCTCAATAACCGGAAACTTAATTAGAGTTCCTTTAGCATTTTATGGATCAATGTTCTATGGTTTAGATGGTGTCTGGTATGCATTGGCAATTTCAGCTATTTATAAAGGATTAACACCATTTATTGTTGCAGAGTTTATGCTTAGAAAGCAAAGAAGATTAGAATTGTCAATTAGTTAAAAAACGAAGTGGTTATCCACTTCGTTTTAATCATAGATTGTAATTGGTAAAGCTCGTTTATGAGCAGAGTTTAGATATAACTCTTCAACTCTAGCGGCAGTATTAGAATCAATTGTTTCACCTTTTAAATAACTATCAATTTGTTCATAGGAAACGCCTAAAGCAACTGTATCAGCAAGTGCTGGTCGTTCTTCTTCAAGGTCTGCAGTTGGTTCTTTTAAATAAAGTTGTTCAGGACAAGCAAGTGCTTTCAATAATTCGCGTCCTTGACTTTTACAAAGTCCAAATAATGGAATGATATCAGCTGCTCCATCTCCGAATTTTGTGTAAAATCCAGTAACACTTTCGGCACTATGATCTGTTCCAACAACAAGACCATGATGAGCTGCTGCAACTGCAAATTGGACAATCATGCGCTGACGTGCTTTAATATTACCTTTATTGAAATCAGAAATTGGAACACCGGCTCGAGTTAATTCGGCAACTTGTGTATCAACTGCTGGTTTGATATCAACTGTAAAAGTCGTACTTGGTGCAATGAATTTTAAAGCAAGTTGACAATCAGCTTCATCGAATTGAGTTCCATATGGTAATCTCACTGCAATAAATTGAAAGTTTTTTTCTGGAAATTCTTGATTTAAATCATCAATCGCAAGTTGACAAAGTTTTCCGGCTAAAGTTGAATCTTGTCCACCAGAAATTCCTAAAACTAAAGTTGTTAAATTTGTTTTTTGAAGTTGTTCTTTCAAAAAGACAACTCGTGTTTTTAATTCATAGTTAACATCAATTTCAGGTAATACACGCATTTCTTTAACGATTTTTGTTTGCATTTTGACCTCTTTTCCTATTGATTTCATTTATTTTATTTTCATAACATCGTGGTGATAAATCGACATAGTAATTTGACGGATTTTTGTAACGCAAGTTTTCTGGCCAAAATTCAGCTAGACAAGTTTGTGCGTAGTCTTTGGTTTCAATTAAAGTCGGAAGTTGATAGCATAATTTTCCGTTTTCAAAGATCAAATGATGAAGTTTTCGGTATTTAAAATCGGCAAGCAAAGTGTTTAAAGCAGGTAGTTGCTCATTAAACAATAAGATTGAACCAAGCTCAGCTAGATTTTCATCCCAAAGTGAGATATAATCAGCAACAGCTTTATTAGTTTGCGGACTTAAAATCCGATAAGCAGCTTTTTTTCCAGGTGTTGTAATTTTTGCCACATTGCTAGATATTTTAATTACATCAATCATTTGTCCGTCTTTGTTTTCGATTGCTACTAATTTATAGACAGCTCCTAATGCAGGTTGATCAAAGGCTGTAATTAATTTTGTACCAATTCCCCATGAATCAATCATTGCCCCTTCTTGTTTCAAAGATAAAATTGTTTGTTCGTCAAGGTCGTTACTTGCAATGATTTTTGTATCACGATAACCTGCTGCATCAAGTTTTTTTCGGACCTCTTTAGATAAATATGCTAAGTCTCCACTATCTAAACGAACAGCGTTAAAGTTTATTTTGTCTTTAAATTCATTTGCAACTTTAATTGCATTGACAATTCCACTATTTAATGTATCGTATGTATCAATTAAGAATGTACAATTTTTATGAGTTTGTGCATATTTTGTGAATGCTTCATATTCATCATTATAGCTTTGAACAAATGAATGCGCGTGTGTTCCAACAATAGGTAGACCGAAACGTTGTCCAGCACTGACTAAGCTTGTACCATCAAAACCACCAATGTAAGCAGCTCTTGTTCCCCAAAGTGCAGCTTCAGTTTCATGGGCTCTACGTGTTCCAAATTCAAAAATTAAATCATCACTTGCAACCGAACGAATCTTTGATGCTTTAGTTGCAATTAATGTCTGATAATTGATGATATTTAAAATGATTGTTTCTAATAATTGAGCTTGAATTAAATCGGCTTCAATCACTAATAGTGGTGTGTTTGCGAAAACGACCTCACCTTCTCGAACACAATGAATTGTTCCAGTAAAATGTAATGTGCTTAAATAATCAAGGTAGGCGTTGGGGTAGTCAAGTTCTGATTTTAAATAAGCGATATCTTCATCAGTAAATTTAAAGTTTTGAATAATTTCGATTATTTTTTCAAGGCCTGCAAAAATTCCGTGTCCGTTATTAAATGGGTTATCTCGGTAATAAACTTCGAAAACAGCTTTTCGTTCGTGGGTGTTGTCGTTGAAGTAGGCAAGTCCCATGTTTAATTGATACAAATCCGTATGTAATGCTATACTCATAATTTTCTCCTTAGTAAAGTAATATTTTTAGATTACGATGAAATTGGTAAATCACCCTTTTTAATTAGTTTGTTACGTTTGAAAAAGTTATATGCAACGGCTCCAACTCCAAGTGGAATTAGAAAATTAAAGATTACAAGTTGTAATAAGACAGTTGGATTTGAACTATTTTGTGCGTAAGTAATTATTTGAGCAACTAGTGAACAAGTTCCAATTCCCGCAGCTTCTTTTGTCGTTGTCAGATTAGAAAAGAATCCGGCAGCAACACCACTTACAACACTTGCAATCAAAGGAGGACCAAAAATCCAATAATTTCTCGTGATATTCTTCAGATGAATTTTACTTGTTCCAAAGAAAACTAGTAGTGTATTAATAAATTTATTGTCTTGTTGTGACATTAGTCCAAAAGTCATAAGCTGAGCTGAAGTTGCGGCTAGAGCAACAAATGCTGTTTGTCCACTAAGTCCAAAGATAATTGCAAGGGCTGCACTTGAGAAAGGACCACTCATTGCAAAACCAATGACAAACGAAAGAATTGCACCACCGATTAAAGGTTGGGCTTGAACTTGTGTATTTATGAAACTGCTAAGCTGTTTTTGTAGTTCTAGAAAACTTGGATTGAAAATCATCGCAATTAACCCAGTTGTAACAATTGCAATTGCTGGTAAGTAAAAAGTTTGCAGAGGATTTTTACTTTCAAGTTTATCTAATAAAAATAAAACAGCACTTGAGATAACTAAACACGAAAAAGGATCACCAACAAAAACACCTGTTGCAGTAATACTACCAGCTGCGATTGCACCGACTAATGGTGCACAAATTGTTGTTAATTGCTTGTAATTCAATTTAACAGCAATTCCAGTTGCGATTGCAGGTCCCATTAAAACTTTTGCGATTTTTGCAAATTGAACAAGTTCATCAATTGCCAATGATTTACCAGCTTGCTCTAAAATAATTCCAACAATCAGAGTTGCGAACAGACCACCGGCCATTCCATCTAATGCACTTCTAACTTTATTCATTATACCTCTTTTCTTTGAATTAAATCCAAATACAATTATTTACTTCTACTTTAATTAACCTAATTATAGCATAAAAAAAAATGCCATTGTATTTTTTTGCAAAATGCAACATTTTTTTTTGCGTTTTGCAACATGTATGTTATAATTGTAGTTAAGGAGGTCAAATGGCAATTACTGAAAAAGGTTATCAAGTACCTGATGGTTATGCAACTGATATTTTACTAATTGGTTGGAATAAGAAAAATAAAGAGTTAGAAGTTTTACTTATTAAACGACCAGAAATGGAAAGCAAAAATAAATTCGCCTTACCTGGTGGTTTTGTAGAATATGGTGAGACAGCTCCAATTGCTGCAAGTCGTGAACTATTTGAAGAAACAGGAATCAAATTGAATTTTCAAGAACGACTTGTAAGAGAGATTGGAATGTTTGATCATCCCGAACGTGATTCTCGAGGATGGATTATTTCGAATGCTCTTGCAGTCTTAGTCAATTTTGAAGAGATTGAATTTCAAACAACAAATGAAGCGATTGAAATAATTATCGTAGGCGAAACAACTTTAAAAAATTTAAGTTTTGCCTTTGATCATCATGAAATAATTAATAAAGCAATTAAAAAATTAAAATATGATATTGCTTGTCAAATATTTGAACGTCAATTTTTCGGTGATCAATTATTCACTAGTCTATTAGGTGAGGATTATACAATAAACAATTTATATCACTTAGGTGTTTATGCAGGAAGATTAGAAAATCGAAGCACTTTTTATCGACGAATTAATCGTGAAAATTAAAATGTAAATTTATTTGAACATTCTTTTTTCACGAGAGAAACATATGAAAATACAATAGGTGTAAGTAGTAGATCTGCAAATAGTGATATAAATTTACTAATTGAGCATGGTGTGCTTCAAAAAGTAGAAAAGGCACGATATACATACTATGTAAAAAGTAAATTGTACGAAATATTAGAAAATATAAGTGGTTAAATATCAGTGGAGCATCACCGCACGCAAAAAATCGCAAATTATTGCGCGCGGGAGAGCGAAATGAATCAAAAATCAAAAAAATGAATAAAATCTATAAAAGTTAAAAATTATTTTATTGGGAAAAATATAAAAAAATACAAATTATAAAATAATATAGTATAATATATTTGTAAGGAAAAAAGAAAATGATACGCTAATCAAATCTTACATTTTTCTTATCATAAGGTGAATACCTTATCTAAAGCCTTTTTAAAGGCTTTTTTTTGTAACAAATAAAAAAGAAAATATTTAATTACTATTAAAGGAGATGGATGAAAAGAGTAAGTAT
Organism: Mycoplasmatales bacterium; assembly: GCA_051649085.1. Classification (GTDB taxonomy): domain Bacteria; phylum Bacillota_I; class Bacilli_A; order UBA3375; family UBA3375; genus JBOFGK01. Next base: position 9,447 of record JBOFGK010000049.1, read on the forward strand.
TGGTTTTGATTTAGGAGTTGCTTCATGTGGATGGTCAATTGTGGACTGCGAAACAAAAGAAATTCTTGATTATGGAGTAAAAATATTTAAAAAATCTGAAAAAGCAGAAGAACGTCGAAAGCATAGAGGACTAAGAAGAAGATATTCAAGGCAGGCGCATCGAATTGAAAGGTTTGAACTACTTTTAGAGCAAAAAAATCTAAAGTTAGAAGTTGGAACGTTTCATAATTTGTATGAAATTAAAGAAAAAGCTTTAGAAGAAAAAATTGATTTAACTCAGTTATTAACAATAATGAATACTTCTTTAAGGAAAAGAGGATATATACCTTTTGGTGAAGACACTAGAGAAAATAAGTATGTAGATAAATACCCTAAGTTGTACCCGTGCCAAATTCAAAAAATAATTTTGGAAGAAAATGGAAAATATCGTGGAACTGAATATCCTTTTTTAGTTGAAGATATAAAAAGGGAACTTCAAGTGATTTTAAAAAAACAGTCTGAATTTCATGAATTTTTAGATGATGATTTTATTGCAAAATACTTTGAAATATTTGAATCAAAAAGAAAATTTTGGCAAGGGCCAGGTGGGAAAAAAGAAAATCAGCTTACACCATTTGGAAGATTCAAAACAAAAGAGGATCTAGTTAATGTAGATGATAAAAAATTGCTATATGAAGATTTAATCAAAGGTTGTTCAATATATCTAAATGAACGCTCAGCAGTAACAAGTAATTTCTATGCGCAATATTTTAATTTTTATAATGACTTAATTAATGTAAGAATAAGTCAAGATTCAGGTTTGGATGAAAAACTTTTTTCACTACAAAATGATGGAAGTTATAAGTTTAAAACTCTGTCGATTGAAATGTTTTTAGAAGAACTTCTAACGGCAAAATCAATTAGTGTAAAAAATATTTTGAAAAAATTATTTAAAATTGAACTTGCTAATGTCTCAGGCTTAAGAATTAATGCTAAAGGAGAAGTGGAAATAACGAAATTCGAATTAATTAAAGAATTAATAAAACAAGCAAAAGAATTTAAAGTTGAATTTGATTGGAGAAATGTAGAAGATATTGAAATTATTAATGACATTGTTGAATTTGTTACATTAGTTCCCAAAGGAAGTTATGTGGAAATGGCAGAATTTTATAAAATCGAAGAGTATGTTTTGAAAATATCAGAACAAAAAACATTTTTGAATAAAATTGAAAACAAATATCATTCGTATTCGGAACGAGCGCTTAAAACCTTTATAGAGTTAATGAAAAATACAGAAAAAAATTCAATGCAAGTTTTAAAAGACAATGAAGAACAAATTAAACCAGAAGTTGAAAAAATAAAAATTGAAAATTATTTTAAAACTCAAAAATTTGAAATGAGTTTTGAGTTTATTGATGAAATTATTGCATCTCCACAGGTGAAAAAAACGCTTAAAGTTGCAACTGTTACATATAATCAAATAAAAAAGGAATGCCAAAAAAAGAACTATAAAATAACACATGTCTGTGTTGAAAGTAATAGTGATATCTTATTCGATACAAACAAGAAGAAGTATAATGAATATATGAATCAGTTGGAAGGTAATTTTTCAAAACGAGAAAAATATCGTAAAGAAGGAATTACAGATGAAAAAATTATTGATAAAAAATTACTGTTAGAAGAAACAGCGCATGCTTGTATTTACTGTGGAATACATTTAACAGAAGACACAATGGAAATTGATCATATTTTACCAATTTCTAAATCAGCAGATGATTCTTTTGCAAATAAAATAAGCAGTTGTCATAAATGTAATAATGATAAGAAAAATGAATCAGCGTATCGATTTGTGCAAAATCAATTAGATTTTAAAAAGTATGAAGAACGAGTGAAAAAAATAAGCATTGAACAAAAAAAGATGAATTTATTATATAGTGATGATTTAAATAAGTATGATCGAAAATTCATCGCAAGAAATTTACGTGATACTGCGTATGCAACAAAAGAATTTACTAGACAGCTGAAATACTTCGCCAAGGCATTGGAATTAAAAGGAATTGATGAAACAATTCATGTAGTATCTATGCCACCGGCGATTACAGCACAAGTTCGAAGAAATTTACAAGAAGAAAAAAATCGAAATTTTGATTGTCATCATGCGTTTGACGCCTCAATATGTGCATACTTTCCATTGACAAGAATTGGTGAATTAGCAACAATTATTGCAAATGAAAGTGCGAGTTTCTGGAAAAGTGATAATTATAGAAAAATACTAGGAGAAAGTATCACGAAAAATAAATTTGTAATAAGTCCAGAAAGTAATTTTGTAAAATGTTTGAAAAAAATTTCAAATGAAAACACCAGATTTCATTTTGAAGTTAGAAAGAATGCCAATGGACAATTATGGAATGCGGATATAAATAAAGTTCTTATTACAGAAGGAAAAAAAGGGAAAAAAGAATATCAAAAAGTTGAATATATTTCAAATATCTATGATGCTGAATTAAAAAAGATTGAAAAATTATTCTCAGAAAAAAGTTCGGAAATATTAGGGATAAAAAAGAATGATCCACAAGCATATGAAACATTAAAGAAAATTATTGAAGAATATAAAGGAAAAAAATATATTGATCGAAATGGAGATGAAACAAAAGAGGTAAATCCCTTCAAACATTATTGTTTAGAACAAAATGATAATCTTCCGGTTTCTGAATTTAATCCAAATGTTCATGGGATAAAGTTAATTTCAAAAAAAGGAAAGGAACGTCCAGCAATTATTCGTTTGAATTATACGAAAAAAGTAAATTTACCGTACATAATGAAAAAGAAAAATTCAAATCAAAAAGAAACGAGACATGTAATGAGAGATAGTATGAATGCGTTGTGCACAGAAGTCTATAGAAATTTAGATAAAAAAGAATTTTTGTACTTACCAATTTATTCTGTTTCAACAAATTTAAAAACAAATGAAATTAACCGAAATGATAGCTACTATAAAGAAGTGTATGAACATTTTATTGGTAAAGCAAAGGTTGAATATGTGTGTTCACTTTACACTAATATGTATATAAAAGCGATTAAAGCAGATGGGACAAAAGTTGAAGGACTGTTTTCATATTTTGATAAATCGACAAAATTTTTGCAAATAAAAAGTAAAGCAGGTAAAAGGGGTGAAGTTCTTGGCAAAGGAATTGAATCACTTGAAATTATAAATATCTATGGACTTGGAGCAAAAGGATTAAATCATCAGTAAGGGGCAATTATGGGCTGGAGAACAATTTATATACAATCTGCAAGTAAATTATCGCTTAACTTAGACAATGTTCAAATAATGTATGAAAAGCAAAAATATTATGTTGCAATTGATGAACTTGAAACAATTGTAATTGAAGATTATCGGACACTAATAACAGCAAGACTGATTGCTAAATTATGTGAAGAAGGTGTCAATGTTATTTTCTGTAAAAATAATAAAATGCCTGTTGGAGCAGTTCATGCGTTTAACAATAATTCAAAAACTGCTAAAATAAATTTACAACAATTAGAACTTGGTAAAAGTAGAAAGAAAAATTTTTGGAAACAAATAATTGAAATAAAAATTAAAAATCAAATTCATACTTTATCTTTACTGAGAAAAGACAGTACTCACTTGAAAAAATATGTAAAAGAAGTTAAGTCCGGTGATATAACAAATCGAGAAGGTCTTGCAGCTAGAGAATATTTTCGAATGATGTTTGGAAAAGACTTTATCAGATTTGAAGACGATATAGTAAATTTCACATTAAACTATATTTATCAAATAATGCGTAGTAAAATAGCACAAGCAATTGTGGCAAGAGGATTACATCCGCCGTTTGGAATTTTTCACCATGGCTTAAGAAATTACTATAATTTAGCTGATGATTTAATTGAACCATATCGACCAATTGCAGATTATTATGCATATAAACTTTTAGATAATTACGATAAATTATACCTTACTCCAGAGTTTAAAGAAAAAATAGTAGATTTCTTAAACTATAAAATTATAATCTCAGGAAAAAATATGTCAGTACAAGATAGTCTTGAATTATATTTTCGAAATATTTTAAATTTTTACGATGGGAAAACAGAAAAAATTTCTGCTTTTCCTAAGGTTAAAGAAAATGGAAAGTAAATTTAGACAAATGAGAATAATATTAATGTATGATTTACCATTTGAAGAGCCAGAACAAGTAAAAGAATACAATCATTTTCGAAAAAAAATAATAAGACTTGGCTTTTATGCGCTGCAATACTCAATTTATGTTAAAGTGATAAAGAATGAAACAAATTATAAAACGCTACTTAGAAGAATATATGATGAAATACCGACAAATGGTAATATTAGAATGATTAAAGTTACGGAGAAACAATATGAAGATATGTTGTTTTTGCGTGGTAAAAAGAATATGCATGAGCAACTAATTGGTGATAAAGAATTGGTTGTGTTCAGGGAGAAAGATGAATGAATTAAGGTTTGTTTTTGATTATGAAGAAATCACTTTTGAAGTAGACAAATATAATCAACTATATATTGGTGATTTTCAAATGTTTTATAAAATTATTGTAAGATTAAAAGAATTTGAAAATATAAAGTTTGATGACTACGAATTAAATTTACTTAGTGGTTCATCATATTATGATAACGAAAGAATGACTAAAAAAAATGTTGTAGTTTTAGATTTAAACGATTTTTCGAAAATTGTATCATCTGTTTCATTTGATAAAGGATCCCTATTGAGAAAAGTTTATGTTCAAAAAATTACAGATAAATTCGATGAATCAAATTTTGAGGAAATAACGACACTGCTTAGAGAGTATTTCTCGATTGATGAAAAAATAAAATTTGTTGACAAAGATCCTTCAGCTGAAAAAATATTGGACTTATTTTTTCAAATGTACTCTATCTCAGAAGAAACACATAGTCCAGAGTATATTTCAAAAATACTTATTGAGTATTTGGAGTTAAATGCTGAAATGCGAGCAATAGTTATAATTGATAGTTCAATTAAAGGGATTGATTATAAATGCTTGTTAGAGGATGAAAGAATTATGATAATTGATACTTCACTTGAATATAATCAAGATGCAGAGAATTTAATTGTAGTCTCAAATCAAAATGTAAGCACATATTCGGTGACAAATTTAATTGAAAGAATTGCTTTTAACTGGCCAATTGAAATATCTTTAAAAGAAGTTGAAGCATTAATGAAAGTTTACTTTCATATTGTAATAAATGATAGAATTTTAGAGTTTGATAAACCAACAGATAATTTACTAGTCTTGTATGTTGTGACAAGAAGTTTATTAGGCTTTTCAATTGAAAAATCTATTTTTAATATGTCTAAAAGCAAAAAAATAAATGATTTTATTAAAGATAATATGATATAATTTAGGTAGCTAATCTATCTAATAACACCTTATTCATTGGCGTTTTCTAGCGTATCGACGCCAATGGATTTTTATAGGTGTTAAGATAGTGTAAGATTTGATTAGCGTAACCCTTTCAATTGTTTCAAAATCTTTTTCTTCTAGTGTTAAGATAGTGTAAGATTTGATTAGCGTAACCCTGTAGCTGATGATACAATAAACGATGTTGTGTGTTAAGATAGTGTAAGATTTGATTAGCGTAACCCCAATTAGTGGAAATATTCAAACTGGAAGTTGTGTTAAGATAGTGTAAGATTTGATTAGCGTAACCCAAGAATTTATTAAATTACAAGAAATGTATAGTGTTAAGATAGTGTAAGATTTGATTAGCGTAACCCTATTAAAGAATGGGTAAAAACTGGTATCACGTGTTAAGATAGTGTAAGATTTGATTAGCGTAACCCAAAGAAAGCCCAATTTATAGGACAGGTAATGTGTTAAGATAGTGTAAGATTTGATTAGCGTAACCCAGAAACATCAATGTTTGACAATCTAACCAAGTGTTAAGATAGTGTAAGATTTGATTAGCGTAACCCTCCTAAACATTTTGAAATTACATCAAACCAGTGTTAAGATAGTGTAAGATTTGATTAGCGTAACCCACAAACAAATAACAATCAAATAACAAACGAGTGTTAAGATAGTGTAAGATTTGATTAGCGTAACCCTTTTTAATCGACAACTTTTTAACAGAAGATGTGTTAAGATAGTGTAAGATTTGATTAGCGTAACCCTCCATACTACTCCTTTACTATTTTACTTCTGGTGTTAAGATAGTGTAAGATTTGATTAGCGTAACCCCTATGAAACAAAGTCCAATTTATAGAACGGGTGTTAAGATAGTGTAAGATTTGATTAGCGTAACCCAAGTACTTAAATCTCAAATAGGAGGTGAAAGTGTTAAGATAGTGTAAGATTTGATTAGCGTAACCCAGGACGCCAATAAGTTCAAAAGTGCTGTATGTGTTAAGATAGTGTAAGATTTGATTAGCGTAACCCAAGTGGTGAAATAACACTACAACAAGCTGTGTGTTAAGATAGTGTAAGATTTGATTAGCGTAACCCAGTATTAAGTTTAATTCAAAATTAACACATGTGTTAAGATAGTGTAAGATTTGATTAGCGTAACCCTTAACATCGTTTATATAGTCATCATCTTGTGTGTTAAGATAGTGTAAGATTTGATTAGCGTAACCCACTTATGATCCAAACCCAGCAAGAGCAAGTGTGTTAAGATAGTGTAAGATTTGATTAGCGTAACCCAAAATGTTAAACTCAGTAAACTTAGTAGGAGTGTTAAGATAGTGTAAGATTTGATTAGCGTAACCCCACATTAGTTTTATACATTTCACTTCCGTTGTGTTAAGATAGTGTAAGATTTGATTAGCGTAACCCTGGACAAGGTGATCCAGGTGCAATAGGTTAGTGTTAAGATAGTGTAAGATTTGATTAGCGTAACCCAGAAATAAAATGAGAAATAACGATAAACAAGTGTTAAGATAGTGTAAGATTTGATTAGCGTAACCCAAATAAAGATGGTACAATGCAGTATACGATGTGTTAAGATAGTGTAAGATTTGATTAGCGTAACCCTTTAAACTCACAAGGAATTGAGTTAAACGAGTGTTAAGATAGTGTAAGATTTGATTAGCGTAACCCAAGCAGTAGATAAGGCTTTAATTATCGACTGTGTTAAGATAGTGTAAGATTTGATTAGCGTAACCCTTAATCACGAACTTAAAAAATTAGAATTGAGTGTTAAGATAGTGTAAGATTTGATTAGCGTAACCCAGCGATGTATACGAATATACTGCAATAATAGTGTTAAGATAGTGTAAGATTTGATTAGCGTAACCCTTGGGAAAAGTATTTTGTCAAATTATCACCGTGTTAAGATAGTGTAAGATTTGATTAGCGTAACCCCGCCCAACCTATGCAACCTATGCAAATGCCGTGTTAAGATAGTGTAAGATTTGATTAGCGTAACCCCGAAAGCTCGGAATATATATCATATATGGAGTGTTAAGATAGTGTAAGATTTGATTAGCGTAACCCTATTCACAGCACAAATTCAAAGAACGTTAAGTGTTAAGATAGTGTAAGATTTGATTAGCGTAACCCAATACAGATATATACGTTATTAAACATACAGTGTTAAGATAGTGTAAGATTTGATTAGCGTAACCCAATATATTCATTATTCCTCACTTTCTAATAGTGTTAAGATAGTGTAAGATTTGATTAGCGTAACCCGTAACACTTTCTTTTGTTATTACGAACATAGTGTTAAGATAGTGTAAGATTTGATTAGCGTAACCCTTTAACAAATTTTGGGTATAAATCAACGTAGTGTTAAGATAGTGTAAGATTTGATTAGCGTAACCCGGCACATCGTAATTACTTCGATACACTTCAGTGTTAAGATAGTGTAAGATTTGATTAGCGTAACCCAGCTGACGACGAACGCGTTTTCGAAGAATAGTGTTAAGATAGTGTAAGATTTGATTAGCGTAACCCAACGTTGGTGTTTATGTTACTAAGGCTTTGGTGTTAAGATAGTGTAAGATTTGATTAGCGTAACCCGTATAGGTACATATCATGATGATTATAATCGTGTTAAGATAGTGTAAGATTTGATTAGCGTAACCCCAGTGACGATTATGTAATTTATATGAAACGGTGTTAAGATAGTGTAAGATTTGATTAGCGTAACCCTATTGTGTCTAGATCATAATTTAAATCTTTAGTGTTAAGATAGTGTAAGATTTGATTAGCGTAACCCTTGCAGCTGAAGAAGTTTTATTCCAAGCTAGTGTTAAGATAGTGTAAGATTTGATTAGCGTAACCCAACGATATCAAGAAATAAAAAACAATGCGCGTGTTAAGATAGTGTAAGATTTGATTAGCGTAACCCTCCTCGTATGTAACATCGAAGTCGATAGCAGTGTTAAGATAGTGTAAGATTTGATTAGCGTAACCCAATTACTTCATCTGCTGGACTTGAACCAGTGTGTTAAGATAGTGTAAGATTTGATTAGCGTAACCCATTAAACCTTTTTCGGCATCTGACGATGTAGTGTTAAGATAGTGTAAGATTTGATTAGCGTAACCCTAATAAATATGTAGAGTTATATGATTATATGTGTTAAGATAGTGTAAGATTTGATTAGCGTAACCCTAGGTTCGAAGTAATGAGTAACCTTACCGAGTGTTAAGATAGTGTAAGATTTGATTAGCGTAACCCTCGCTATTATCTAAATCTATCGGCTTATTAGTGTTAAGATAGTGTAAGATTTGATTAGCGTAACCCAGAGTTATCTAAATATATTGAACGTATAGAGTGTTAAGATAGTGTAAGATTTGATTAGCGTAACCCTTTTTCCAAATACTATGCGACTGTGATATAGTGTTAAGATAGTGTAAGATTTGATTAGCGTAACCCAACTATCTAGTTTAATCATTGTGTTTTTCTGTGTTAAGATAGTGTAAGATTTGATTAGCGTAACCCGATGTTATCAATTTATAGGTATTCTTCCACGTGTTAAGATAGTGTAAGATTTGATTAGCGTAACCCAATAAAATGGAATATTTAACGACTGAACAGGTGTTAAGATAGTGTAAGATTTGATTAGCGTAACCCCTATTGACTTTGTTTATGCACTTCAAACTGGTGTTAAGATAGTGTAAGATTTGATTAGCGTAACCCTGTAACGCCAATCGAAATTTCAAAAGAACGGTGTTAAGATAGTGTAAGATTTGATTAGCGTAACCCTGTCGCTTTCAAAAGCGCAGTTATTGAGTTGTGTTAAGATAGTGTAAGATTTGATTAGCGTAACCCTTATAGTGGTTCAATGAGTGATGGACTTTTGTGTTAAGATAGTGTAAGATTTGATTAGCGTAACCCTGTAACGCCAATCGAAATTTCAAAAGAACGGTGTTAAGATAGTGTAAGATTTGATTAGCGTAACCCAAACAGTGATTGACGCAGAGTTTACTAATTGTGTTAAGATAGTGTAAGATTTGATTAGCGTAACCCGGAAGGTTGGTTACAATATGAGAGTAACGTGTGTTAAGATAGTGTAAGATTTGATTAGCGTAACCCCTAAGTGATCGCCAAACAAACTAAGTTTTGGTGTTAAGATAGTGTAAGATTTGATTAGCGTAACCCATTGGCATAGTATGAAAGAAAAAGCTGTTGGTGTTAAGATAGTGTAAGATTTGATTAGCGTAACCCTGTATCGACGTTCACTGATGGAGGTGGTAAGTGTTAAGATAGTGTAAGATTTGATTAGCGTAACCCCTTAGAATCGTTTGATTTTGAGTCTCTAGGGTGTTAAGATAGTGTAAGATTTGATTAGCGTAACCCAAACAGTGATTGACGCAGAGTTTACTAATTGTGTTAAGATAGTGTAAGATTTGATTAGCGTAACCCAAAACAAAAGGAGAAATAAAATGCGAACTTGTGTTAAGATAGTGTAAGATTTGATTAGTGTGCATTGCAAATTATATTCAATTTAGAATGAAAAATAAATTTATAAAGATTTGAAATGGTCTGATTCAAAGTCGTTATCATTGATAACATATGAATTTCTATTGAAAATTAACGCTTACTACTGAAAAAAATGAAAAATAAAAAAATACCTAAAATTAAAAGTATATCAAATAAAATATTGCAATTAACTTGAAAATATGATATACTATTATAGACTTGGAGGATAAATGGCAAATGTTGTAACAGCTTTAAAAGCATTAGTGATAATAATTAGCTTTCTATTATTAGTTGTAATTTACTTACAACCATCACAAAAAACAGGATTGATTGGAGATACTACAGATGCAGAGGTACGTGTTAAACGTGGTTTTGAATTAGTATTATTTCGTACAACGATTTTCTTAATTACTTGTTTCTTTGTGATTTCAATAGCTATTGCGTATATCCAGAAATAAATATCTTATCACTGTAAGACTACTTTTGTAGTCTTTTTTAATTAAAGGAGAGAAATGAACGAATATGAAATGGAACAACTGAAATCAGATCTACACAAATTAAATCATAACGACTTAACAATGTTTTCTCGTACTGATTCAACACTTGCTTTATTCGATGTACTACTTCGAAAAAAAGTTGTTGAATACGCGAAGAACGGTAAGTTAAGAAAATTAAATCAAAATAAGCTAGTAATTGGTAAGGTTAGGCTAAAAGGAAGTTTTGGTTTCTTGTTGGCTGCTGATGGTGATTATTATGTTCGTGAAGTTCGTGGAATTCTTGATGGTGACTATGTTTTAGCAATCCTAGCCGATAATAATCGTGGTAGTACTGATGAAGTTGAGGTTCTTGATGTAATTAACCGAGAAACTGAAACAATGCTTGTGAAAATAGATAAGTTTAATCAATTGATACCATTAAATGAAATTTATCGTAATTTTGAATTTGAAATGGACCGCGAAGAAATTCCAAGTTTATTTGAAAATCAGATTATTAAAGTTAAAGTAACAAGAGTTACTTGGAAGAAAATTTATTGTGATTTCATGTCAATTGTTGCAAATGCCAATGATCCCGATTTACAAATGAAGCTTGTACTTGCCGAATTTGAAATTGAGACAGAATTCCCTGAGGAAGCACAAAAAATGGCAACAGCACTTGCTGATTATGAAGTGACAGACTTTGAAGGACGTACAAATTTAACAAATGACTTAACAATTACAATTGATGGTGCTGATGCAAAAGATTTAGATGATGCAATTTCTTTAATTAAAGAAAATGAAAATTACCGTTTAAAAGTTTCAATTGCTGATGTCTCGTACTTTGTTGAAGAAAATTCAGTACTAGATCAAGCAGCTCGAAGCCGTAGTACAAGTGTTTATTTTATTGATCGAGTTGTTCCGATGTTACCGAAAGAAATTTCCAACGGAATTTGTTCGTTACATCCAAATGTTTTACGATATACACAGACGTGTGAAATGTTAATTGATCCAAGTGGAAATGTGCTTGAAAGTTCAATTTATCCAAGTGTGATTAAAAGTAAATATAGAATGACATATGAAGATGTTAATAAAATGATATTAGATGATGATAAAGTTTTAATTGCAAGATATCAAGAAATATATGGAATTTTAAAAGAAATGAACAAACTTGCTCATAATTTAAATAAAAAACGTCTTAAACGTGGAGCTTTTAATTTAGAAGATAAAGAGCCGAAATTTACAGTTGATGAACGTGGAAAAATTGTGGATGTTGAAGTTCGCGTAAGACGTGACGCGGAAAAGTTAATTGAAGAATTTATGATTGTTGCCAATGAAACAGTTGCAAGTTCGATTGATGCAATGGAAATGCCGTTTATTTATCGTATTCATAAGCAGCCAACAGTTAATCATTTAAATGACTTGTTTAAAATTTTTCCACTATTCAATTTAAAAATTAAAGGAAATGTAGAAAATTTCCATGTAAGTAGCTTTAAAGAAGTATTAGATCAAATTGAAGATCCAGTTGAAAAAAGAACAATTTCAGATTTAATTGTTAGAGCAATGCAAAAAGCAATTTATTCAGCTGATAACGATTCGCATTTTGGACTTGCAAGTCCGCACTATACCCACTTTACCTCACCAATTAGAAGGTATCCAGATTTAATTGTACATCGATTACTTCGTCGTTATTTGTTCGAACATAATTTTGAAGTTACAAATGCAAGTTTAGAGAAAATTGCGAATATGGCAAGTTACGCTTCAGAAAAAGAAGTTAAAGCAATTAAAGCAGAACAAAAAATAGAAGATCAGAAAAAAGCCGAATATATGAAACAATTTATTGGTCAACAGTTCAATGGAATTATTGCATCAATTGCTGATTTTGGATTCTTTGTTGAACTTGAAAATACACAGCGTGGGCTTGTAAGATTTAGTCAATTAGCTGATTTTTCAAATTCAATTAATTACAAAATCTATTTTAGAAATGGTCAAGTCTTAGCACTTGGACAAAAAATAGATGTTAAATTAATCAGTTGTGATGTAGAAAAAGGACTTGTTGATTTTGAGCCAGTTGGTTTTAGAATCGGACAGGGAGGAAACCATGAAAACAAGTTTTTCAAACAAAAAAGCGTTTCACGATCACGAGATACTAAGAACCCTCGAAGTGGGAATCGAACTCAAGGGAAGCGAAATAAAGTCAATCAGAGCAGGAAACGTAAACCTAAAAGATAGTTTTGTGAAAATAAATTATCAACAAGAAGTATATGTGCATAATTTACATATAAGTCATTATCAGATGGCACATTCAATTGAAAAATTAGATGAGCGCAGAGCAAGAAAATTACTTTTACACCGTAAAGAAATAACAAAATTACAAAGTGAGATAAAAGAAAAAGGTTTGACAATTGTACCGACTAAAATGTATTTTAAAGGGCAATTAATTAAGCTGGAAATCGGTCTTGCTCGCGGGAAGAAAAACTATGATAAACGTGCTTCTTTAAAAGAACGTGATTTAAAACGAAGCATGGAAAAAATTCAAAAGGCGTACCAATGATTATTTTTGCAGAAGCTAAACTTCAGTCTGAAAGCAATGAACTTATAGAAAATGAAGCGATTGAGTGTGGAAAAATTAAATTGAAATTTAAAGAACATACTAATCACATTTATGACACACTAAAACACAAAACAATTGAGGATATTAGTAAACTATATAAAGTTAGTGATGAACTGGCAAGTGTTGTACAAATGCGCTTTCAGGATCAAGCACAGTTAGGGATTCCCGCTTATAAATTATTTCAAGGAATGAGTTTTAAACAAATTAATCACCAAACAGTTGAACGAAATAAACAATACACATCTGACCATGTATTTATTATTTCAGCGCTATATGGTTTAATTAATTTAACAGAATATATCAGTTCGTATCGTATGGATTTTAAAACAAAAGCACTTGTGAATACAAGTTTATATAAGTTTTGGCATGATGCGCTTGAAAACTATATTCGCGAACATATTAAACCAAAATATATTTTAGAATTAACTTCAAGTGAATATACAAAAGTAATTGAACAAATTGCAGAACTTAAAACCAAACTAGTCTATGTTGAATTTACGACAAAGACTGAAAAGAAAGTACCGAGTAGTAATTTGAAGAAATATCGTGGGCAAATTTTAAATTATTTAATTGAAAATGAACTAACTGATTATAATCAATTAAGTAAATTTGAAAATGATGAAATTAGCTATTTAAGTGGTTGTGTAGAAGAAAGAAAAATTATATTTCAAACAAAATAAAACGTGAAATTGGAGGAAAAGATGAAAATACATGGAGATGCTAAAATAATATTTGTAACTGGTGGAGTATTATCTTCACTTGGAAAGGGGATTATTGCTTCATCTGTGGCAAGACTATTTAAAGATCAAGGCTTGAAAGTTAACATGATGAAATGTGATCCATATTTAAATGTTGATCCAGGTACGATGTCACCGACAGAACACGGTGAAGTGTTCGTAACATACGATGGTGGAGAAACAGATTTAGACATCGGACATTATGAGCGTTTTTTAGGATTGAATCTTTCGAAAAATTCATCAATTTCTTCAGGACGAGTATACTCAAATGTACTTGAAAGAGAACGCGCTGGTGGTTATTTAGGAAAAACAGTTCAAGTAATTCCGCACATTACAAATGAAATTCAAGAATTAATTTTACGAAACACAACTGGATATGATGTGTTATTTGTTGAAGTTGGTGGAACAGTTGGAGATATTGAGTCATTACCATACTTAGAATCAATTCGTCAACTTTGTACGGCTAATCCCCGAAATACATTTTTAATTCATGGAGCATATGTACCATATATTGCTGCAAGTAAAGAGCTAAAAACTAAACCAACACAACATAGTGTTAAAGAACTATTAGGGATTGGACTTAAGCCGGATATGATTGTTACACGTAATGAAATTCCGTTAACAGATAAAGAACGTGAAAAAATTGCCCTTTTCTGTAATGTTCAAACCGAATATGTAGTCGAATCAGTTGATGTAAAAAGTGTGTATGAAGTACCGTTTAAATTAAAAGAACAAGAAATTGATGTGAAAATTGCTGAAGTGCTTGGACTTAAATTAATCCCATCAAAGCATGAGAAATTAAAAAAAGTGATTGATGCTCTGTATAATAGCGAAAAAGAAGTTAAAATTGCAATTGTTGGAAAATATACGAGTTTAGATGATGCTTATATTTCAGTAACAGAAGCGGTTAAACATGGTGCAATTGCTAATAATGTTAAAGCAAAAATTGATTTAATTTCTGCACAAGAATTAGAAGTTGATGGCTTAGGAATTTTGAAAGATTACGATGGTATCGTAGTACCAGGTGGGTTTGGTGAAACAGGAACTGCAGGAAAAGTTTCAACGATTACATACGCCCGTGAAAATGATATTCCAATGCTTGGTATTTGTTTTGGACTTCAGTGGGCAGCGCTTGAATATGCGCAAAACGTCTGTAAGTTAAATGTTGTACACAGTGAATTGGAACCAGATGCCGATAATCAAATTATCTATTTATTAGAAGGTCAAGATTTGAAAAACTTAGGTGGAACAATGCGACTTGGTGATTATGATTGTGCTTTAAAACCCGGAACACTTGCTCGTGAAATTTACGGTGTTGATGTAGTCCAAGAAAGACATCGTCATCGTTATGAATTTAACAATGCATACCGTGAAATTCTTGAAGAAAATGGACTTGTCTTTTCAGGGATTAATCCTCAACAAGATTTAGTTGAAATTATTGAATTGCCAACAAATAAATTTTTCGTGGCAGCTCAATATCATCCAGAATTAACTTCGAAGTTAACAGAACCAAATCCATTATTTGTTCATTTCGTAAAAGCGACAATAAAATAAAAATATTATGGGAAAAAAGAAGATTTATTTAATCCTCTTTTTTCTTTTGAAGAACACTAGTTTTTTGTGATTTCGAATAATGGACGCAGATTATTGATTTTATTTTCTATGTTGAAAAAATTGCTTTAAAATCAAGTTTGATCTCTAAAAATAAATTTTGAAATATTGCTAAATGAGTTTGCTTTACAACACAGAATTAGAGTTTTTTCCAATAGCTAACCTATATTTTTGCTACAATATTAATGTATGTTCAGACAGTGGAAGAACTACTGTCAAGAAAAAAATCACACGTAATGCTAAGGAGGATAAGAAAATGAGCTATGAACTTAAATCAAAATATCAACCAGCTGGGGACCAACCAGTGGCAATTGCTAAACTGGTTGAGGGAATAAAAAATGGGAAAAAAGAACAAGTACTACTTGGAGCAACAGGGACAGGTAAGACTTTTACAATTGCTAATGTGATTGAACAAGCTAATTGTCCAGCAATTGTGCTTGCACATAACAAAACATTAGCTTCACAATTATACGGTGAATTAAAAGAATTATTCCCAAATAACCGTGTTGAATATTTTGTAAGTTATTTCGATTATTATCAACCAGAAGCATATTTACCAGGAAATGATATTTACATTGAAAAAGATTCAGCAGTAAATGATGAAATAGAACGCTTAAGACACTCAGCAACAGCGGCATTAATGGAGAGTGATAACGTAATTGTTGTCTCATCTGTTTCGTGTATTTATGGACTTGGTTCTCCAATTGATTATAAAAACATGGTTGTATCACTTAGAGTTGGGCAAGTAATAGAACAAAAACAATTAATTATGCGCCTAATAGATCTACAATATGAACGTAATGATATTGAATTAAAACGAAGCGCTTTTCGGGTGAAAGGTGATGTTGTTGAATTTGTTAATCCATATAATGAGCGTGAAGCTTGTAAAATAGAATTTTTCGGTGATGAAATCGAAGCTATTTCGTATATCGACATTATTACTAATAAACGATTATTGAAAGTTAAGCACTTAGAAATTTTTCCGGCAACACATTATGTTGTTGACCCAGAAAAAACGAAGCCAATTATTAAACAAATTGCGGCAGATTTAGAAGTGGAAGTAGCTGAATTTAAAAAACAAAACAAATTGCTAGAAGCCCAAAGGTTAGAACAACGAACAAAGTATGATTTAGAAATGATCTCAGAAATTGGTTTTTGTTCAGGAATTGAAAACTATACTCGATATTTTTCGGACAAGAAAAAAGGTGAAACACCATATACATTACTTGATTATTTTCCTGAAAATTTTTTGATGATTGTCGATGAGTCACATGTTACATTACCACAAGTTAGAGGAATGTCAGGTGGAGATCGTTCTCGTAAAGAAAATTTAGTGAACTATGGATTTAGATTACAAGCAGCATTAGATAATCGACCATTAAACTTTGATGAATTTCAAGCAAAACTAGATAAAATAATCTATGTTTCAGCAACTCCAGGTGATTACGAACTAGAACAAGTTAATCAAGAGTTTGTCGAACAAATTATTCGTCCAACAGGGCTGTTAGATCCGATTGTTGAAGTTCGACCAAAGCAGTATCAAATTGATGACATCATGCAAGAAATTGCAGCAACACTACCAAATAAAGTACTTATTACAACTCTGACCAAAAAAATGGCAGAAGATTTAACTGATTATTTAAAAGAACGTAAAATTAAAGTTGCCTATTTACATTCTGATATTAAAACATTTGATCGAGTACGTATTATTCAAAAATTACGTCAAGGAGTTTATGATGTTTTAATTGGAATAAATTTACTACGTGAAGGGTTAGATATTCCAGAAGTATCAAGAGTATTAATTTTAGATGCTGATAAAGAAGGATTCTTACGTGGTGAACGCTCACTTATACAAACGATTGGACGTGCAGCTAGAAATAGTGAAGGAAAAGTAATTTTATATGCTGATAAAATGACAAGAGGAATGGAAATTGCTATAAGCGAGACTAAGCGTCGACGTGAAATTCAAATGAAGTATAATGAAGAACATGGAATTACTCCGACAACAATCATGAAAGACATTGCTAAGTTTGAATATATTTCGGAAGAAGATCTTGATAATAAACTTTCGAAAAAACTAAAAAAGGCTGAAAAGAAAGCAATTCTTAGTGATTTGCATCGTGAAATGGCAAAATTTGCTGAAGAATTAAACTTTGAAGAAGCAGCAAGAATAAGAGATATAATTTTAGAAATTGAGGCAGGATAATGGATATATTTAGTGTTAATCGAGATGAACTTTCAAATGTAATGCGCCAATATTATGATTTGAAAATGGAACATAAAGACGTTTTTGTCTTCTTTCAATTAGGAGACTTTTATGAAATGTTCTTTAATGATGCAATTGAAGTTGCAAATCTATTGGAGTTAACTCTGACTTCTAAAAGTGCAGGTCTAAAAGAAAAAATTCCAATGTGTGGAGTACCTTTAAGATCAGTTGATGAATACGTAAGGCAACTAGTAAGACTAGAAAAGAAAGTTGCATTAGTTGATCAAGAAGAAGTAGCATCAGATCATAAAGGACTAGTTGGTCGAAAACTTCGAAAAATCATTACACCAGGTACATTTCAAGACTTAAATAATAAAGACAATAATTTTTTAGTGTCTTTAGAACAAACAGAAGAAGTTCGATTGAGTTATCTTGACGTTGCAACAGGTGAAGGATATAATGTTTCGTTTTTGAATTTAAGTCAAGCAGTCGAATATATTTTAAAGATGAATGTTAAAGAATTAATTATTAATACGGAACTTGATGAAAATATAGTTGAAGAATTGAAATATCATAGCGTGTTTGTAAATCAGATTCATGAATTATTTGAACTTGAAATAAAAGCAAGTTTTAATCCTAAATATCAACTAGTAAATCAAATAATGTATAGCTATCTAAAACAAAATAATCAAGCGGTTACGCACATTACTAGTTTTGATGAGATTATTGTTGAAGATTTTATGCAACTATCAATCAATTCACAAAAACAATTAGAATTAATTGAGACACTAAAAGATCAACAATACCAAGGTTCACTATTTAGTTTTCTAAATAAAACAAAGACTGCTATGGGTCGACGTGAATTAAAAAAAATAATAATCAGTCCATTAATTAATCAATTAGAAATTGATAAAAGACATAATCTAGTAGAAAGTTTAATGCGTAATCCCCTTGTGTTAAATGATTTAGAAACATTTTTAGGTCAAATTTATGACTTTGAGCGAATAATTGGACGAATAAATGATCAAGTTGTAAACCCCAAAGAATTAGAACAATTAAAAAAATCACTAACAGTCCTACCAAGTTTACGAAGTTTACTTGCACAAATTGAAATTCCCGAGGTTGAAAAATTACTAGAGAATTATGATGATTTAACGGATGTCCTTGGCCAATTAGTAGCAACTTTGACAGATGAACCACCATTTACAATTAAAGAGGGGGGGATTATTGCGCAAGGATTTAACGAAGAAGTTGATCGCCTACGCGAAATTAGTACAAATTCATCAAAATGGCTAATTGATTTTGAAATCAGAATGCGAGAAGAAACCGGAATTAAAAATTTAAAAGTAAAATACAATCGAATTTTTGGTTACTTTATTGAAGTGACTAATTCATTCATTTCGATGGTACCGGATGCTTTTGTCCGTAAACAAACTATGAGTAATTGTGAACGTTATATAACCGAGGAATTAAAGGAAGCGGAAAATGATATCTTAAATGCAGTAGATCGTTTAAATAATTTAGAGTATGCAATTTATATTGAACTTCGAACAGCGCTTTTAAATTATATTCCCCGCTTGAAAAAAGTTGCTAAAATAATTGCACAAATTGATGTGTTCTCAAGTTTTGCTAAAGTGGCACTTGAAAATCGTTTGTCAAGACCAATTTTTGATGAAAGTTCGGAAATTAAAATAACTGAACTTCGTCATCCAATTGTGGAAAAAACAGTTAACAATTATATTGTGAATGATTTAGAGATGACTGAAGCAATCGATGTGTTACTGATTACTGGACCAAACATGAGTGGTAAATCAACATATATGCGTAGTGTTGCAATTAATGTAATAATGGCGCAAATTGGTTGTTTTGTTGCAGCTAAAGAAATGAAAATTAGTGTGTTTGACAAAATATTCACAAGAATTGGAGCAAGTGATGATTTAAGTCAAGGTCAGTCAACTTTTATGGTGGAGATGGCCGAAACAAGCCAAGCAATTAAAGGGGCAACAGCTAAGAGTTTGATATTATTTGATGAATTAGGACGTGGAACATCAACGTATGATGGTTTAGCGTTAGCAAAGGCAATTATCGAATATATAATAGATAATATTCAAGCTAAAACATTATTCTCAACACATTACCATGAATTAACGCAGATGGAAAGTCAAGTATCAAAAATTAAAAATGTTCATGTTAAAGCTAAAGAAGAAGATGGTGGTTTGACATTTTTCCATAAAGTACTTCCAGGAGCTGTACAGAAAAGTTACGGGATAGAAGTTGCTAATTTAGCAAAACTTCCAAATGAAATCATTATTAAAGCGCGACATTATATGAATCAATTGGAAATGGAAAAAGCAAATATGCAGATGACACTCGGTGAGGTCGATATCAAAGCTTTTGATGAAATTACAAAGTTGACGGATGAAAATCAAAAGTTGACAGAATTTGTAAATAAAATTAAAAGTGTTGATATCAATAGTTTAACACCAATTGAAGCGATTAATTTACTTGTTAAGCTTAAGGAGGAAGATGTTAAGTAAACTTGGGTTAACAACAAAAACAAGAATTGACGAACAAATTTCTGAGTTTTTAATCCACGGTGAAGAAATAATTTTGATTATTGTTTCAACATCAGAAGAAATAGTAGTTACGAATATTGGTCTGTATTTCGTGGATGTGATCGGAGTTAATAAACGTAAGCAAACAGTTTTTATTCCAGGGAAATATATTGAAGCAATTAGTTATCAGTCATCTTCAAAATTGGAAGGTAATACAATGATTACGCTAAGTGTAAAGAATAATCCGTTTAAATCAGATGATAACAGAATTGACATTGTTGTGAAAAAAGGACAAAAAGAAAATGTGATTGAACTAATTAAAATTTACAAAGAAATTTTTTTGCTTTAATAATTTCAAAATTAAGCATATCTCATTCAAAAAATAATTAAATAGTATATAATAAAGATGAAAGTGAGGAGTAATGAAAAAAATAACAATGAATGGTGATGCATTAACAGTAGTAGGAAATGAAATTAAAGTTGGTGACATAGCACCAGATTTTACAGTTTTAAAACAAGATTTATCAGCACTTAAATTAAGTGATTTAAAAGGGAAAAAAGTTGTGATAACAGTTTACCCATCAATAGATACAGGTGTCTGTCAGTTACAAACAAAGACATTTAATAAGTTGGCAAGCGAATTGGGTGACGATGTTGAAATAATTACTGTATCTTGTGATTTACCATTTGCACTAGGACGTTTTTGTGCAGCTGATGGGATAAGCAACATTACGACATGCTCAGATCATAAAGATTTAGATTTCGCAAAGAAATATGGTTTTGAAATAGAAGAATTACGTTTATTAGCAAGAGGAACTGTAATTGTTGATCAAACAGGAGTTGTTCAATATGTTGAACTTGTTGATGAGTTAACAGATAGTCCTAATTTTGAAGCAGCAATGAATGTTTTAAAATCATTATAGAAATTTAACGTTAATTCCAAAAAGCTCTTTTAAATAAAGAGTTTTTTTGGTGCAATTAATTATTTTGAATTTTAAATTGTAAAATAAAATAATAATTGTTTAAATTTTTTGTTATACTATAGGTAGTGTTACAAACTTTACTACCATGGTAAAAAGTGTATAGAAAGGATTAAAGTGCGTTTTTTCAAAGAAATAAAAAATCAAAATTTTTCAACTTTTTTTAAATACTTAGGACCAGGATTTATTGTAACTGTTGGATTTATTGACCCTGGAAATTGGGCAACGAATCTGGCAGCTGGTTCAACTTATGGATATGCACTACTTTGGGTGGTTTTACTCTCAACAATCATTTTAATAATTTTACAATATAATGCCTCGAAACTCGGGATAATTAGCGGCTTGTGTATTGCGGAAGCAAGCAATAAATATTTTCCAAAAACAACAAATCGAATAGTAATTTCATCGGCATTATTAGCAGTTGTTTCAACACTTGTTGCAGAATTACTTGGATCAGCAATTGCATTAAATATGTTATTTCAAATTGAAATTAGAGTTGGGGTGATTTTAACAAGTGTATTAATTTTATTTTTAGTATTCACTAATAAGTATCATAAAATCGAAGGTCTAATTATCGGATTTGTTTCATTAATTGCCTTTTCATTTATTTTTGAACTTGCAAAAGCACCAGTTGAATATAACAAAATTTTTGATCAAAGTATGCCAAGTGGCTCAATTGCTTTAATTCTAGGAGTACTTGGTGCAGTTGTAATGCCACATAATTTATTTTTACATTCAGAATTTATTCAAAGTCGAAAAATAAATAAAGAGCTAGAAACTACAAATCCTCGATACGAATTACAAATTTCTAAAACAAATACAATTTTTGCAATGATTGTGGGAATGCTTATAAATGCAGCAATGGTTATTTTGGCAGCAGCAACTTTTTTTAATCAAGGTTTAGTCGTTGATGATTTGGCAATAGCTGCTGATATGCTTAAACCACTTCTAGGAGCAAGTGCGGCCGGTGTCTTCGCATTAGCACTTTTATTTGCAGGAATTGCATCATCGATTACAGCTGCAATGACAGGTGGAATTCTTTCGAGTTCATTAATTGGTGAAGCGTATAATCAAGAAGATCGCCATACAACAATTGGAATTTTACTCGTAACAATTGCAGCAGTACTAACAATTATGGGAATATCTGATCCATTTTATGGGCTAATTATTTCACAAATTATTTTAAGTATTCAATTACCAATAACAATTGTTACACAAGTGAAATTAACAAATAATCGTGAATTAATGGGAGAATTTAGAAATACAATGACTGAAAAAATTCTTTTATATAGCTGTGGTGCAGTTGTAATATTTTTAAATATGATTTTAGTTGTTCAGTTATTCGTTTGATAAAAAAACAGATAAAACACACACGTTCTTCACATAAAACACAGACAAATGTAATAGAATTGTTACGTAACCGTATTGATGGTTACAAACAAAGAATTTAATTGAAACATATTTTCAGATAATCCCTTTAAAAATTAAACAAAATCCCTATAACTTTACCAAGGCCTAGAGCCTTGGTTTTTTTATTGTGAAGCAAAAACAGTTTTTCAATTTGAAATGGTACAAGCTTTTATATGTTCTTACTAAATAATCATAAGCTAGTCCAAACTATGAATGTAGAATTTAAAAGATTAGTGAAGTGAGTTTTGAGCTGAGCACAAAAAAGAATTTTTTTAAATTGTGAAAGTTTATTTAGAATTATTAATAGTAAACTTAAAGCTAAAAATTAACATCCTTATATATAGACTGTGAAAAAAAGTATAGTAAAACCAATTGATAAAGCTATTTTAAATACAATTGAGCAAGAGGTAGAAACAGGTGAAATAAAAAAAAAGTAAAAAAAAGAAAAAAACGCTTGACATTGAATTGAATTAATGATATACTTTATCTTGTGAACGAACGAAGAACTCTGAAAACTAAATAGATAGGAACCCCGTCAAGGAATATAATAATTACTTGACAAAATAACAATAAA
>JBOFGK010000050.1:0-1702 GCA_051649085.1 Mycoplasmatales bacterium
TTGAACCCTCAACCTACTGATTACAAGTCAGTTGCTCTACCAGTTGAGCTAAGCCGGCATAAATGGTGTCCCGTGCAGGACTTGAACCTGCGACCCTCGGATTAAAAGTCAGATGCTCTACCACTGAGCTAACGAGACATATTTTGTTGTTAACTTATTACAACTCAAATATTATATCATGGAATAAAAAAAATGTCAACACTTTTTTCATGTTTTTTTGAAAAAAAATTAAGTAAAGTTAAAAGTATTATTAAAAATAAAAAGGATTAACTTTTTGATGTTTAGTTTACTTAGTAAATGTTGATCAATCTTTTTAAGTTCGTTTAGCTTAAATTTCTTTTTCGGTATAGATTTTAAAAAGTATTGTAACGCAAAAATTAAAATACTTTAAAATGATTTAAACATTTGTCCAATTTTGAACAAGTGTTTTTAATTACAAATTATACATTCAAAAATACTCTCGCTAAAGTTAGCCAATGGAAACTTTGCTTTTGTAGTCAACTATTTTTACTTCTTAGTAAATTCGAACTTTTATAAGATTTAAAACTACCTTGCTTATACGTTTTCCATTCTAATTATAATTACATAGTTTAGGAGTGGTGAGACATTATATTAGGTATTATCATTTTACATCTTATAAAAAGTTATAAAAAGATTTGACAAACGACTATATTGTGCTAAAATAATCTTGTAAGCATTTTCGGTTAAAGACTAAGGATGGTTAGATAATTATATGAAAAATGATGTTGCTTTTGATATTAGAACAAGGGAAGAGTTTACTAAATATTATGAAGATAACTCGTCATTTCAAACAAGAGCTAAACTTAGTTGAAACGTTAAAGTAATTGTAAAAGATTGTAACAATCCCAAAGATTACATAACAAATGTTAAACCGCATAGGATTAAATACAGTAACAGCTGCTCTTAACAAAGCCACAGCAATGTTAGAAGATAGTGTTTATAATGCTATAAGAAAAGCTGGAGTTGGTGTTAATGAATCATGGTGGCTAACACAAGCAATTATGCTATTGTTTTAAGGAGAAATAATGTATAAATTATACAAAAAAAACAAATTTTTATTTTTATTGGTTATTGCAGTAATAAGTACTAAATTAATGGGTGTTATTGGTCTTGCAACGAAATATTTTTTTAATTTTCAAATCGGATTTATATTGGACATAACCGTTGGTGTTATTATAATGCTTATTATTGAAAGAATATATGAAAAAAAAAAGAAACAATGAAATATCAAACAATAATTAAAAAAATATAAAAAAAACAATGAACATTTGTCCGGTTTTGGATAAATGTTTTTCTTAATTATACATATTTGATATTCATAGTATTTAATTTAAACTATTTATGTTAAATTGCCCAGAGAAAACTTTGCTCTTGTAGTTAACTTTTGCTGAGAATTTAAAAAACTATCAAATAGACAGATATATTAATAGTGATTATGTGTCTACATTTCTAGCGTATTGCGTTTTTAACTGTTTCTTGAATGTTACAATAAGATATTATCACTTTTGTTTGATAAATTTTTTGTTTAGATTTAAAAAACATTGTCAAGCAAAAGCTAAAATGTCCTAAAAAATTCTAAACATTTGTCCGGATTTGGATAAATGTTTTTTTTATCTAAATTAGTTTTTAAACACTTAAAATAAATCATCTATATTAACCTGTAAGTGTTTCTGTTTCTCTA
>JBOFGK010000051.1:0-8446 GCA_051649085.1 Mycoplasmatales bacterium
TGAAGCAACAATTGCGTGGAATGAAGACAAACTTGATGGAGCTCGTAAATTTTTAGATCGTGTATGGCGTTTCTATGAGCAACTAGAAATTATTGATGAAAATCCTAACTTAGATGTTATTATCAATCAATCAATTGACAAAGTAACAAAAGATTATGCAAATATCGGTTATAATACTGCAATTGCACAATTAATGACACTACTAAATGCTTATTCTAAAGAAAAAAAAGTAAGTCAGAGTCAAGCTGAAATATTTGTGCAATTATTAGCACCGGTTACTCCACATATTTGTGAAGAGCTTTGGACAAAACTCGGTCATGAGCAATCAATCTTTAAAAGTGATTGGCCAGTGATTGACGAAACTAAACTTGCAAATCAAGCAATTGAAATTGTAATTCAAATTAATGGGAAAATAAAAGGTCGATTGAATGTTACGGAAACAACGACAGCAGATGAACAGTTAGAACTTGCCAAAGAAGCATTAACAAACGAGCTTGTAGATAAGCAAATTGTTAAAGTAATTAATGTACCACAAAAAATTGTTAACTTAATTATTAAATAAAAAAAGAGAAGTGATGAATATTCAAAGTAATTAGTGAAATAGGTTACTTTGAATTTCCTTGAACATGTTGCATACAAACAAAATTCAAAAGTAGATACGTTCATTAAATAAAATCTTATTTATAAAAAAAATAAATAGCGATAAATTTGTAAGTGTATGCTACGAGTTAATTAAAGAAAAATGTTATACTTGAGATGTAAAAAAAAATAGGAGTAAGAAATGAAAAAATTAATTATTCAAGATTTACACGCAAGTGTAGAAGGTAAAGAGATTTTAAAAGGTGTAAATTTAGAAATGAACTCTGGAGAAGTACACGCTATAATGGGTCCAAATGGAACAGGTAAAAGTACTCTTTCAGCAGTTATTATGGGGAATCCAAAATATACAGTAACTAGTGGAACAATTATGTTAGATGGTGTAGATGTACTTGAAATGGAAGTAGATGAGCGAGCAAGAGCTGGTCTCTTTTTAGGAATGCAATATCCAGCAGAAATTTCAGGAATTACTAATTCTGATTTTATTCGTTCGGCAATTAGTGCTCAAGAAAATATTGATGAATCATTAATTAAATATATTCGTCGTTTAGAAGGTTCTATTTCTGATTTGAAAATGCGTAAAGACATGGCAAATCGTTATTTAAATGAAGGTTTTTCAGGTGGAGAAAAGAAAAGAAATGAAATTCTACAAATGAAAATGTTAAAACCATCATTTGCAATTTTAGATGAGATTGATTCAGGTTTAGATATTGATGCATTAACAATTGTTGGTGAAAATTTAACAGAAATGGTAAATGAACGAAAAGATGAATTAGGTATTTTGTTAATTACGCACTATCAACGTTTATTAGACTATATTGAACCAACACACGTACACGTAATGCTAGGCGGAAGAATTGTTGAATCAGGAGACTTCGAATTAGCCAAAAAACTTGAGGTTGAAGGATACGAAGAACTTAAAAATAAATACGGAATTACAGATGAAGAAACGGAAGCTGATAAACGAGTTTCAATTGGAAATTGTGCAACAAGTTTAGGAGTTAACGGTGCAAAATAAAGATATTTTTCAAAATCTAATAGATTTAAAACTTAGTGATGAAATAAATAAATTCGCTTTATTAGATACTAATCAAAAATCAATTTCCGAGTCTGTAGTAACAGATAAAAGTAGATTTTCATTCACACAGCAGATTGCAACTCAAAGTTTTGAATTAGCAACAGGGAGTTACTATTTAGAAAAACAACTTGAAAGTAAAGCGATTGCGAAAAATATTCATTTCACAATTAAAGCAGGAGAAAAAGTTACGATAATCGATCATAATAAATCATTGAGTAGCAATGTAAATATTGTAAATTTATCATTCACAGTAGAAGAAAATGCAATGCTTTATTATTTATCAACAGATGAGTTTGTAAGTGATGAAACATTTATTAATCGTCAGGTTGAAGTTGCTTCAAATGGTCAAGCTTTCGTAAATTTAGTTGGTTTAAATTCAGGGAAAAATTTCAATAAATTAGTAGTGAATTTAAATGGTGAAAGTGCAGAAGGTTATGTAAAAGCAATTGCAATTGCTAAAGAAAAAACGCATAATAAATACGATATTCGTGTAAATAACAATGCACCAAAAACTATTGGTGATATTTGGCAAAAAGCTGTTGTACGTGAAGCGGGAAAAAATGAATTTACTGCAACTGGATTTATTGCGCCAGGTTGTGATGAAGCAAGTAATTATCAGGAATCACGTGTGTTGTTACTTGACAAAGCATCAGTTGGTGACGCAAGTCCGATTTTACTAATTGAACATTTCAACGTAGTAGCTGGACATGCAGCTGGTGTTTCACGAGTTAATGAAGAAGAATTATACTACTTAATGAGTCGTGGAATTAGTAAAAAAGATGCAGAAAGTTTAATGACAATCGCTTTTATTAAATTACTTATCGATCAAATTCCAATTGAAGAAGAAGCAGATTTAATTTTAACGAAAATAAATGAAATGTTAGCATAGGAGTACAATGCAAAAAAATAGCCCATTTGATGTTGAACAATTAAAAAAGAACTTTACAATTTTTTCGGAAATGCCAGACCTTTGTTATCTTGATTCAGCTGCAACATCGCTTACACCTGATGTTGTAGTTGATGAAATGACAGACTATTATAAGAAATACCGTGCAAGTGTTAATCGAGGAAGTCACGCACTTGGAACAAAAGCAACTCTAAAATATCAAATAGCCCGTCAAAATATTGCTAATTTTTTTGGAGCAAACATAGATGAAGTTGTGTTTACTAAATCGACAACATCTGCAATTAATGGGATTGCTTCAATGTTAGAAGAGTTTGTTAATGAAGGTGATGAAATAATTGTATCAATGCTTGAACATCATGCTAATTTTTTGCCGTGGTTAAGTTTAGCGACTAAGAAAAATGCTAAATTAATTATTTTAGAACCCGAGAATTTAGAAATTACTGTAGAAAATTTCAAACAACATATTAGTTCAAAAACAAAAATTGTTGCATTACATCACGTATCAAATGCAATTGGTGACATTGTTGATGTATCAGAAATATGTAAATTGGCCAATCAACATAAGATTATTTCAATAATTGATGGTGCGCAAGCTACACCACATATGAAAGTTAATATGAAACAAATTGGTTGTAATTTTTATGTTGCTTCAGCACATAAGATGTGCGGGCCAACTGGAATTGGATTTATGTATATTCAAGAAGATTTTGCTGATAAATTAAACCCATTTGAATTGGGGGGGGATATGGTTACACCATCATCAGTTACTCCATCGAGCTATCAAGTAAAAACTGGTCATTTAAAATTTGAAGCTGGAACACCTGCGATTGCTGAGGTAATCGGTTTTGGTCGAGCGGTTGAATTTTTAGATGAGATCGGTTTAGATAAAATTAAAGAACATGAAGTTAATTTGAAGAAATACGCAATTTCTAAACTAAAAACAATGTCAGAAGTAGAAGTTTATAATGCAGAGATTGAAAATGGAATAATTTTATTTAATATTAAAAACGTTAAAGTACACGATGCAATGAGTCCAAGTATATTAAATGATATTACTTTTGATAGTGAAAATATCGCAATCCGTGATGGACAACACTGTAACAATTTAACAATGACAAATGTGCTTGAACAGACAGCAGTGCTAAGAGCTAGCTTTTATTTATATAATACATATGAAGATGTTGATAAATTAATAAAACAAATAAAAAAAATCTACAAAGTTTGGAATTGAGGTTGAAATGATAACAGAAGATTTACAAAGACAAATAATCATGGATCACTATAAACATCCACAAAATCGAATTGAAAATGAGGAACAAGTACAAAATTATTTAACCTTTGAAGCATTAAATCCTTCATGTGGTGATCAAGTGAAAATTTTTCTTACTATTTCCGAAAATAAAATTACAGATATCAAGTTTTTAGGAGAGGGATGTTCAATCTGCTGTGCATCATCATCAGTTATGACATCAGAATTAAAGTTCCAAACACTTGAGACTGTGACTGAAAAAATAACTCAATTTCAAACATTATTAAAAACAGGACAAATTACAGACGAAGAATTATTTGAAGATGCAATTTGTTTTAGTGGGATCAAAGACTATCCTGCAAGATTCAAGTGTGCATTTATCGCTTGGGATGCAGTTAGTAGTCTACTAAAGGAGGCTAACAATGAGTAAAGAAATTAATGAACTAGTACATGATGATTATCAATATGGTTTTTCAGATAAAAATCACGTTGCATTATATGAAATAGAACGTGGATTAACAGAAGCCAAAGTACGTGAAATAAGTGAATATAAACAAGAACCAGAATGGATGTTAGAGTTTAGATTAAAAGCCTATCAAAAATTCTTAGAAATGCCAATGCAAGATTGGGGAGCAGATTTATCAGATATTGATTTTGAAAATATAATTTATTATTCAAAGCCATCTGAAAAAGTTGAAAAAAACTGGGATGATGTTCCGGATGATATAAAAAGAACTTTTGAAAAATTAGGAATTCCAGAAGCAGAAGCAAAATATTTATCTGGTGTATCAACGCAATATGATTCAGAAGTTGTTTATGAAAATATGCTAGAAGAAGTAGAAGAAAAAGGAATTGTCTTCATGGATACAGATCGTGCACTAAAAGAATATCCTGAATTATTCAAAGAATACTTTGCAAAAGTTGTTCCAGTAAGTGATAATAAGTTTGCAGCTTTAAATAGTGCAGTTTGGAGTGGAGGAACATTTATCTACATACCAAAAGGTGTTAAATTAGATATGCCACTTCAAGCGTATTTCCGAATAAATACACAAGATATTGGGCAATTTGAAAGAACATTAATAATTGTCGATGAAGGTGCAGATGTACATTATGTTGAAGGATGTACAGCTCCTATTTATGCATCAGATTCATTGCATGCAGCAGTTGTCGAAATTTATGTTAAAGAAAATGCTAAGTGTCGTTACTCAACAATTCAAAATTGGTCAAATAATGTTTATAACTTAGTTACTAAAAGAGCGATTGTTGAAGCAAGTGGAAGTATGGAATGGATTGATGGTAATATTGGTTCAAAAATTACAATGAAATATCCAGCAATTATTTTGAATGGAGAACAAGCAAATGGAACTTGTATTTCAGTGGCGATTGCTGGGCGTGGAAAGCATATTGATGCTGGAGCAAAAATGATTCATTTAGCACCAAATACGTCTTCAAAAATTGTATCTAAATCTATTTCACATAGTGGAGGAAATGCAACTTATCGTGGTATCGTAAAACACGGGACTCATGCAACAGATGCAAAGAGTACCATCGAATGTGACACAATAATTGTCGATAAAGATTCCAAATCAGATACAATTCCATTCAATATTGTCCAAAATGATAGTTCAACTATTGCACATGAAGCAACAGTTTCAAAAATAAATGATGAACAATTATTTTATTTAATGTCAAGAGGAATTTCTGAAGAGGATGCAACACAAATTATTATTATGGGATTCATTGATGAATTTACTAAAGAATTACCGATGGAATATGCAGTTGAACTTAACCGTTTAATTAGTCTAGAAATGGAAGGAAGTGTTGGATAACATTAAACAATACTTTAAGCAATAAATGACTTTGCAAATAAAAAGAGTGTCTAAAAATTAAATTTAGACACTCTTTTTATTTGAAAATTGTTTCAAAGATAGAATGCCTTTTCAATTAAAATTGGATATAATATATATGTAGGAGTAAAAATGATTGATATTAAGAATTTAGCAACAGAAAAAAGAAATGAAAGATCAATGAATCTTGATCAACTAAACGCAAAGGAAATTGCAACACTAATTAACCAAGAAGATCGTTACATAACAGAAGCGATTGAAAATTCATTAGCAGAGATTAGTACGGTAATTGAGGTTGCTGCTGAAACAATCCGAAGTGGTGGACGTGTAATTTATTTAGGTGCAGGAACATCAGGAAGATTAGGGATTTTAGATGCAGTGGAATGTCCACCAACATATGGTGTAGATTTCAATACATTTGTAGGATTAATTGCTGGTGGTGAAAGTGCATTCATCAAAGCGGTAGAAGGTGCAGAAGATTCTAAAGAATTAGCAATCGAAGATTTAAAATCAATTAATGTAACAGAAAAAGATTTTGTTTTTGGAATTGCTGCAAGTGGAAGAACGCCATATGTAATTGCTGCAATTGAATATGGAAAATCACTTGGATGTAAAACAGGTGCATTAGCCATTACAAATAATAGTCCTGTTGGAAATGCAGCAGATTACCCAATTGAAGTTGTTGTTGGACCAGAAGTTGTGACAGGTTCAACAAGAATGAAAGCTGGAACTGCTCAAAAAATGGTTTTAAACATGATTTCAACAGGTGCAATGGTTTTAAATGGAAAAGTATATCAAAACCTAATGGTTGATGTAATGCAAACAAATGAAAAACTTGTTCAACGAGCAAAAAATATGGTTTGTGATGCGACAGGATGTACGCAAGAAATTGCTGCCGAAAAATTAGAAATTGCTAATGGAAGTGCAAAAATTGCTATAACAATGATTTTATACAATTTAAATGTGGAAGAAGCAACAAAAGAATTAGCAAAAGTTGATGGATTTATTAGCAAAATAGAAATGGGAGGTAATTAAAATGGATTATAATCAAATTATTAAAGATGTAATTGAATTAGTTGGGGGCGAGTCAAATATTTCTCGTCACACAAACTGTATTACTAGATTACGCGTAACAGTAAAAGATGTGAATCGAGTAGATGTTGCAAAATTAAAAGATATTGAAGGTATTTTAGGAGTTAATGAAAATGGTCAAGAAATGCAATTGATTTTTGGACCAGGAAAAGTCGCTAAAGCACGTGAAGCAATGGATAATATTTTAGGAACAACTGAAAATAAAGCAGAAGCAGGTGCCGAAAATGATTTTGAGAATGTAATTAATCAACAAAAAGGTGCAGTGAAAGCAAAAAGAACATCAAGTTTTCAGGCGTTTATGTCGAAATTTTCTAATATTTTCGTCCCGTTAATTCCTGGTTTTATCGCAGCAGGAATGTTGGCGGGAATTGCAGCAACAATTAAAGCAGTTGTTGGTGCCGATGTACTTGAATCGACTCCAATGCTATCGGATATTTTAAATTATTTAAGCGTTTTTAATGTAACATTACTTAAATTTATGCTTGTAATGATTGGATACAATGCAGCAACTGCTTTCGGTGGTAATGGTGTACTTGGAGGAATTTTAGGTGGACTATTTCTATTAACATATGGACCTGAAGTAGATGGTGTTGTGGCAACAAGTGGAATGACAGGATTGTTTGGAATCGTATTTGATCCACGTGGTGGAGTAATTGGTGTGCTGTTTGCAGCAATTTTAGGAGCAAAATTAGAGCAGTTTATTAGAAAAAATTTCTCTTGGGATCCAATTGAAATTATTACAACACCAATTATAACACTTTTCATAATGGGGCTATTTACATTTATTGTGATAATGCCAATTTCAACTATTTTATTCAAAGGAATGACAGTTGCGTTTTCAACATTAAATGGAAATCCAATTGGTGCTGGAATTTTAGCTGGATTATTTTTACCAGCAGTTATGATGGGTATTCACCAAGGTTTTGTACCTGTATATCAAGGTCTTGTTGAATCTCAAGGTTTTAACTCGTTATTTCCAGTTCTTGCAATGGCAGGTGCTGGACAGGTTGGAGCAGCTTTAGCTCTATACGTAAAATCACCAAAAGAATCAAAATTACGTAAAAATATTCGTGGTGCGATTGTTCCAGGATTCTTAGGAGTAGGAGAACCATTAATTTATGGAGTTACTTTACCACGAGTACGTCCGTTTTTTACAGCGATGGCTGGTGGTGCTGTTGGTGGACTGTTCATTGGTACAGTTGCTATGTTTGGATTCCCATTTGGTCTTAACACTGTATTTGGACCATCAGGATTACTTGCAGTTTTCACGATGAAATCGGCTGATCCTTCACCGGTTATGGCAATGTTGATGTATCTGGCAGCACTTGCTGTTGCATATGTTGCAGGTTTCATTTTCACATATTTATGGGGAACGAAAAACGTTGACCTTGATTAATTTTCACAGTAAAACTATATTTAAAAAACTAACTAACTAAAGCTATTTAATAGAATGCCTAAGGAATATAACACTTAGGTATTCTTTTTTTGCTGCTTTTAGAGACTTATTGTAATAATTAAATAAATATTTTCACGATTTGCTGTCAAGCAAAAGCTAAAATGTCCTAAAAAATTCTAAACATTTGTCCGGATTTGGATAAATGTTTTTTTTATCTAAATTAGTTTTTAAACACTTAAAATAAATCATCTATATTAACCTGTAAGTGTTTCTGTTTCTC
>JBOFGK010000052.1:0-107220 GCA_051649085.1 Mycoplasmatales bacterium
TTAAGCGAATTTCGTATGGAATTCGAAAACATGAAACATATATGAAAATGATGCACCTAAGAATGAACTCAAGTGCATCTATAATAATAACGATTTAGTGATATCAGGAATTTTATCCCCCATCACTTGACATAGAACCGTTTTTTGTAATCAAGGTGTTGATTACATTGTCAAATTGGACTAGCTTGCTAGTCCAATTTTTTAATTTAAGCCATTAAAAATAAAGAAAGGAACACACTTGTCGTGCGACAAGTGGTCCCTTTTAGTAATAAATTCTATTGTCAAATATGTTGCATGAATATGCAACATAAATACTAACAGATGTTAGCAATAGAAAGTAAGCAATAAGGGCCAACTTATTGTCAAACAGATAGAGAAAGGTGTTTCTCTATGGAGCATATAAGAATGCTCCTTTCTTTAGATTTAATGTTTTAGTTCTTCTAATAACCAATTTAATTATATCAACATTAAACTACAATGTCAATGCTTAGTTGAAAAAAGCTGGTAAAATTAAGCCGGAATTTGAAAAGAAAAAGTGAACAATTGTTTAGATAAACGTAAAAATTTAGATAATGTTTAAAATACACGCAAATGTATTGGAAAATGTGACAGTATTTTCAAAAAATATGCAACAAAAAATACGAAAATATGAAAAAAATAAATAAAAGTGTTATAATATATACGAAAATACAATACACGGAGGAAAAACAATGAAAAAAGAATTTATAATTACAGATCCAGTAGGACTACACGCAAGACCAGCAACACACTTAGTAAATGAAGCGGGAAAATATGCATCAGATGCAAAAATTATTGTTGGTGAAAAAGAAGCTAATTTAAAATCAATCATGGGTGTTATGTCACTAGCAGTAGCAAGTGGACAAGAATTTGTTATTGAATTTACTGGTGAAGATGAAGAAGCTGCAATGACTGGAATCGAAAAAGTGATTTCTGAAAATGGAATTGGAGAAAGTAAATAAATGAAAACTACTAACGTTTATGGAATTGCAGCATCGAATGGAGTTGTAATTGCAAAAGCGTATAAATTAGAAGCTATGAATCTTGACTTTGATGCAAAGACGAATGTTGATGTTGAAGCAGAAAAGTCAAGTTTTATTAATGCAATTGAGGCCTCAATTGTTCAGCTTGATGCGCTTAAAGTTTCAGCAGTTGGAAAATTGTCAACAGAAGAATTAGAGGTTTTTGAAGCTCATAAAATGATCTTACAAGACCCAGAAATTACAACACAAGTAAATAATGCAATTGAAAATGATAATGTTGATGC
This sequence comes from Mycoplasmatales bacterium, assembly GCA_051649085.1. Taxonomy (GTDB): domain Bacteria; phylum Bacillota_I; class Bacilli_A; order UBA3375; family UBA3375; genus JBOFGK01. The sequence continues at coordinate 1,286 of JBOFGK010000052.1, forward strand.
AGCAACTGCATCTAAAAATGTAACAGATACATTTATCACAATGTTTGAGTCACTAGATGATGAGTATTTTAAGGCACGTAGTGCAGATATAAAAGATGTTAGAAAAAGATTAATTGCTAATATTCTTGGAATTAAAATTCCTGATTTAACAGCAATTAGAGAAGAAGTAATTATTGTTGCTGAGGATTTAACTCCTTCAGAAACATCGCAATTAAACAAAGAGTTCACATTAGGTTTTGCAACTGATATTGGTGGAAGAACGTCGCATTCGGCAATTATGGCAAGATCACTTGAAATTCCAGCGATTGTTGGGACAAAAAATATTGTTGAACTTTGTAATGATGGTGATTTATTAATAATGGATGCAATTGATGGTGAAATTATTATTAACCCAACAGATGAACAAATTAAAACATATGAAGCAAAAAAAGCAGCATATGAAGAAGAAAAAGCATTATGGCTAAAAATGAAAGACGAACCATCTGTTTCAAAAGATGGACACCACATTGAAATTGTTGCAAACATTGGAACACCTGATGATTTAGAAGGTGTAATAAATAATGGTGCAGAAGGTGTTGGATTATATCGTACAGAATTTTTATACATGGATGGAACAGAATTACCAAATGAAGATGTACAATTCGAAGCATACAAGAAAGTACTTGAAACAATGGGTGAAAAACCAGTTGTAATTCGTACACTTGATATCGGTGGAGATAAAGAATTATCATATTTGAAATTTCCACATGAAATGAATCCGTTCTTAGGATATAGAGCAATTCGTCTATGTTTAGACCGTGATGATATTTTCAGAACACAATTACGTGCACTACTTCGTGCAAGTGTATATGGTAATTTAAAAGTAATGTTTCCAATGATTGCGACTTTAACAGAATTTAGAGATGCAAAAGCAATTTTAATGGAAGAAAAAGAAAAATTAGTAGCTTCAGGAACAAAAGTATCAGATACGATTGAAGTAGGGATGATGGTTGAAATACCAGCGACTGCAATGATGGCTGATTTATTTGCTAAAGAAGTTGACTTTATGAGTATTGGTACGAACGATTTAATTCAATATACAATGGCGTGTGACCGTATGAGTGAAAAAGTAGCATATTTATACCAACCATATAATCCAGCAATTTTAAGAATGGTTAAAAATGTTGTTGATGCTGCAAATGCTAATAACATTTGGGCAGGTATGTGTGGTGAAATGGCTTCAGATCCATTAGCAATTCCAATCTTACTTGGTTTAGGATTACACGAATTTTCAATGTCAGCGTCTGCTGTACTTCAAGCAAGAACTCAAGTTTCAAAATTAAGTCGTGAAGAAATTAGTACTCACATCGATACAATTTTAAACTTGACAACAGCAGAAGAAGTTGAAGCTTATGTTGTAAAAAATTTTATGTAAGTGATTTATCACTTACATTTCAATATTTAAAGGAGTGACATGCAAAATTTTACAATCCCTTACGTAATTGAACAGACAAAAAATGGTGAACGTTCATATGATATTTATTCACGCCTTTTAAAAGATCGAATAATCTTTGTAACGGGTGAAGTAAATGATGATATGGCCAACATTATTGTAGGACAATTACTCTTTTTAGCAACAGAAGACCCAGATAGTGACATCACAATGTATATAAATTCACCGGGTGGAAGTATTACCGCGGGAATGGCAATTTATGATACGATGCAATACATTAAATGTGACATTTCAACAGTTGCAATTGGAATGGCTGCAAGTATGGCTGCTATTTTATTTGTTGCTGGAACAAAAGGTAAGCGTTATATGTTACCAAACGCTGAATTTATGATTCATCAACCATTAGGTGGAACACAAGGTCAAGCTTCAGATATGATTATCTCGGTAAATCGTATTACGCAAATGCGTACAAAATTAAATCAAATTCTTGCTGATCGTTCAAAAAGAACAGTCAAGCAAATTGAAAAAGATACTGATCGTGACAACTTCATGAGTGCTGAGACTGCATTAGAATATGGATTTGCCGATAAAATACTTAAATAGACTAGGAGAAAACATGAGAAGAGTAGTAATCGCTGGAAACTGGAAAATGAACAAATCATTATCAGAAGCAGTTGAATTCGTAACAGAATTAAAAAAAGAAAATTTAGCAGCATATACAAGTGAAATAATGATTTTTGCTCCGTACGTATATTTAACTGAACTTACTAAATTAGCAGAAGGAACAAAAATTGTAATTGGAGCTCAAAACATCCATGATGAAGAAAATGGTGCTTATACTGGAGAAGTATCAGCTGATATGTTAAGAAGCATTGGAGTTAATCATACATTAATTGGACACTCTGAGCGTCGTACACTTAATGGTGAAACAGATAAAATTATTAACAAAAAATTAAAACTTGCTTTAGCTAAAGGAATTACACCAATTTTATGTGTTGGTGAAGTTTTAGTAGAACGTGAAGAAGGAATTACAGAGAAAGTATTAACAGAACAAGTTACAAATGCTTTAGTAGAACTTTCAAGTGAAGATGTTAGAAAAATTATTATCGCTTATGAACCAGTATGGGCAATTGGTACTGGATTAACAGCTTCAAGTTCAGACGCAAATGATGCATGTAAACATGTTCGTTCTGTTGTTGAAAAGTTATACGATAAAGACGTAGCAAGTGAACTTGTTATTCAATATGGTGGAAGTGTAAAACCTGATAATGTAAAAGAATTAATCGATCAATCAGATATCGATGGAGCATTAGTTGGTGGAGCTTCAATTGAAGTTGAAAGTTATCGTCAGTTATTAAGCTAGGAGAAAACATGAAAAAGACAGTATTATTAGCAATTCTAGATGGATTTGGACATCGTGAAGAAACTTTTGGAAATGCAGTTGCACAAGCACACAAACCGAATTTTGATCGTTTGTGGAATGAATATCCAAATGGATTTTTACATGCTGATGGTGGTTATGTTGGACTTCCTGATGGGCAAATGGGAAATTCAGAAGTTGGACATTTAAACATCGGAGCTGGTCGTAAAGTATATCAATCACTTGCTTTAATTAATAAAGAAATTAAAGATGGTGAAATTCTGAAAAATGAACAACTTGTTAAAGCGATGAGCGTTGGAAAAGAAAAAGGTCTGCACTTAATGGGATTACTTTCTGATGGTGGAGTACATTCACACATTGATCATCTTTTTGGTTTAATTGATATGGCACAAGTAAATGGTGTAAAAGACTTATATGTTCACGCCTTTTTAGATGGACGTGACGTTGATCCACAAAGTGGTATAAACTTTGTTGAAAAGTTACAAGCTAAACTTGATGAAGTTGGAATTGGTCAAATTGCAACAGTAAGTGGTCGTTACTATGCAATGGACCGTGATAAACGTTGGGAACGTGTTGAGCTTGCGTATGATGCTGTTGTTGCAGGAACGTGTGAGCTTTCATATACAAACGCAGTTGACTATGTAAAAGCAAGTTATGAACAAGATGTATATGATGAATTTGTTTTACCGGCAGTTAATGAATCTTATACAAAAATTAACGATGAAGCAGCAGTTGTTTTCTATAACTTCCGTCCTGATCGTGCAAGTCAATTAGCAGGTGTACTTACAAATCCTGAATACAATCCGATGGCTGAAGAAAACCCAGTTTTCACACCAAAATATCGTCCAATGAATTTAACTTTTATTCAGATGATGAAATTCTCTGATGAAGTTAAAGGTGAGATTGCATATTCATTAATCAAATTAGATAATACACTTGGAGAATATGTAAGTTCACTTGGATTAAGTCAATTACGTATTGCGGAAACTGAAAAGTATCCACATGTTACATTCTTCTTTGATGGTGGAATTGAAAAAGACTTACCCAATGCAAGTAGAATCTTAATCAATTCACCAAAAGTTGCGACATATGACTTAAAACCAGAAATGTCAGCATACGAAGTAACAGATGCTTTATTAGCTGAATTAGATAAAGATTATTTAGATTTAGTAATTTTAAATTTTGCAAATCCAGATATGGTAGGACACAGTGGAATGCTTGAACCAACAAAAAAAGCAATTGAAGCTGTAGATGTTTGTTTAGGGAAAATTATTGAAAAAATCGAAGCATGTGGTGGAGCGGCAATTGTTACAGCTGATCATGGTAATGCAGATGTTGTAACAAATCCTGATGGTAGTCCAAATACAGCACATACAACAAACTTAGTACCATTTATCGTAGTGAAAAAAGATGTTGAATTAGATTTAACAGAAGCAGCACTTTGTGAAATCGCCCCAACATTATTAGACTTACTTGGTCAAGAACAACCAGCAGAAATGACTGGAAGAAGTGTAATAAAAAAGTAAATAGGAGCTAAAAATGGCAATGAATACAAAAACAATTGATGATGTTCAAGTAAATGGACAAAAAGTACTAGTACGTGTAGATTTCAATGTACCATTAAAAGATGGAGTTATTACTGATGATAATCGTATTACAGCAGCAGCTCCAACAATTAAAAAACTGGTAAATGATGGAGCAAAAGTAATTTTATTCTCTCACTTAGGTAAAGTCAAAGCAGAAGAAGATAAAGCAAAATTATCAATCGAACCAGCTGCAAAAAGATTAGCAGAAGTATTAGGACAAGAAGTTAAGTTTGTTGCTGCAACTAGAGGAACAGAACTTGAAACAGCAATTAATGAACTTGAAAATGGTCAAGTATTGATGTTTGAAAACACAAGATTTGAAGATGTTGATGGTAAAAAAGAATCTAAAAATGATGAAGAATTAGGAAAATATTGGGCAAGCTTAGGAGACGGTATTTTTGTTAATGATGCATTTGGTACGGCACACCGTGCACATGCTTCAAACAAAGGAATTGCATCAAATTCTAAAGTTGCAGTTGCTGGATATTTATTAGCAAAAGAAATTGAATTTATTGGTGGGGTTGTTGATGCACCTAAACGTCCACTTGTTGCAATTTTAGGTGGAGCAAAAGTAAGTGACAAAATTGGTGTTATCGAAAGTTTACTAGAGAAAGCAGATTACGTTCTTGTTGGTGGAGGAATGATGTTTACATTCTTAAAAGCTCAAGGATACCAAATTGGTAAATCTCTATGTGAAGAAGATAAATTAGATTTAGCAAAAGACTTATTAGCAAAAGCAAATGGAAAATTAATTTTACCAGTTGATGCAAAAGTTACAACTGATTTTAGTAATGAAACACCATTTGAAATTGTTGATGCAACGGAAGTACCTGAAAATATGATGGGTCTTGATGTTGGACCAAAAACTGTAGAATTATTTGCAAGTTATATTGAAAAAGCACAAACGGTTGTTTGGAATGGACCAATGGGTGTATTTGAAATGTCAAACTATGCTGAAGGAACAATCGGAGTTTGTAAAACAATCGCAGCTCATAAAGATGCAATCACAATTATTGGTGGTGGAGATAGTGCGGCAGCAGCAATTCAATTCGGATATGCTGACGACTTTACACACGTATCAACAGGTGGTGGAGCATCACTTGAGTATTTAGAAGGAAAAGAATTGCCAGGTGTGGCGTGTTTAACTAAAAACTAGGAGGAATAATGAGTTTATTCGATATTTTTAAAAAGAAACCAGAAGTAGCAAAAGAAGAAGTAAAAACTGAGAAAGCTTGTTGTACTGGAAAAAGTTTTGTTGCACCATTAACAGGAAAGTTTATTTCAATTTCAGATGTACCTGATCAAGTATTCTCACAAAAAATGATGGGTGATGGATTTGCAATTGATCCAACAGCTGGAACATTAGTTGCACCATTTGATGGAGTTGTTGCATCAATTTTCCCAACAAATCATGCTGTAGGATTACGTCGTGAAGATGGAGTTGAAGTGCTATTACATATTGGTGTAGATACTGTTAATTTGAATGGAGAAGGATTTACAGGACTTGTAGCAACTGGAGATACAGTTACAGCTGGTCAAAAGCTTGTAGAATTTGACTTAGAAGGAATTCGTCCAAAAGTGCCATCAGTATATACAATTGCTGTATTTACAGATCTTGCTGGAAAAGTATTAAATACTGATGAATTTATTGGAACAGATGTAACAGCTGGTGATTCTTTAGCTGTTGTAAAATGTAGTAACTAATTCAGAAGATATAAATAAATCAAATAATCGGAAATAAAAAACCAAAGACAATTGTCTTTGGTTTATCTTTGTGTATAAAAATAATTTTAATTTTCAAGTTCTGTATTTTCTCGATATGCTTTTGCTAGTCCTCCAATGGCAGTCTCACGATACTCTGCTTGCATATCAGTACCAGTTTCTAACATTACTTTGACGATTGTATCAAAACATACAATTTGTGAATCGCTTATAGCACCTGCAAGTAACGCTGCGGAATAAGCTTTTACTGCACCAACTGCATTTCTTTGAATACAAGGAATTTGGACATACCCAAGGACTGGATCACATGTAAGACCAAGTGAATGTTCAAGCCCAATTTCAGCGGCAGCTTCAATACTTCGAAAATCTGCATTTGGTAAAGTAAGATATAGTGATGCTGCTGCAGCCATCGAAGTGGCACTTCCAACTTCTGCTTGACAACCTGCTTCAGCTCCTGAAATTGAAGCGTTATGACGAATTAATGTTCCAATTAGTCCAGCAATTTTAAGTGCATTAACAATTTCTGGACTTGTAAAGTGAAGATCAAAATAATAGTAATTTAAAACAGCCGGTAAAACCCCGCATGCTCCACAAGTAGGAGCGGTAACAATTGTTTTTCCACTTGCATTTTCTTCACTAACTGCATACGCATATGAACTGAGCACCAATTCACGATCACGAATTTTTGAACGAATAATTTTATTGGCAACTCTGTCAACTTCTAATTTACCAGGTAATTTACCTTTGGCAAATAATCCGGCCTTTACTGAATCTTTCATTGCATTCCAAACATTGTATAAATGATTTTCAATATGTGGTTCAAACTTATTGACGTAATCAACTAATGTTAAATTATTTTGTTGACAATATTTAACGATTTCACTAAATTTAGAGTGAGGATAGCAATCATTAACAGGGTCAAGTTCTTCGAAGTTAACAATTTGGTATTTTCCTCCTCCAATACTTAAAACATCATATGAAATTTGTTGCTTGTCTTCAAGGAAAAAGGTGTATTTTAATTGATTTGGATGTAAAAGGTCTTTTTTTGAATAAACAAATTTAACTTCCCCTTCGAGTTTATATTCTGTAAAAACCGCCTCAATTATATTATCAGTTAAGTGTCCTTTACCAGTTAAAGCAAGTGACCCATATAATTCTGCTTCAATTCTAACAATTTTTTCTGTTTGTAATTCGATTAAAAATTCAAGTGCATTTTTTGGAGCCATCGTATGTGAAGAAGATGGTCCAGTTCCTATTCTGAATATTGTGCTAATGCTTTCCATAGTACCTCCTTACTTTAATTATAGCAAAAAAATTCTTTTATTCTTGTCTATTTGATTAAGTACGTTTAAAAAGTATTACAAACGACCAAATATGCTTAAATTCATGTGATAGAAGCAAAAATATGATAAAATATATAATAGAATGGAGCGAATAATGATCCTCACAAACTTAATACTAATTGGTATACTTATCTACTATTTTATTATTAAAGCACATAAAGCAATCCATGTTGCCCAACAAAGTGCCTATGATCCTAAAAGATTAACCAAATATATATTGGAAGAAAAGAAATTTGCGATGCCAAATTTTGAATTTTGTGGTTTAATTTTAGTTTTTCTTGAAATTACAATCCTTAAATTCAATTCAATCCTTGCGAATGTATTTGGAATTGCAGCTATTATTGTTTTCCTAGGGGGGATAGTAGTTTATCAAAAGGCCTTAAATCGCTTTGTTGGTAAATTATCACTAAAATTGACAGCTCGCATCAAACGTCTAATTGTATCATTTGGATTACTACTACTTATCTTTAATCTACTTATTACTATCTTAGGAATTGTAATTGGTGGATTTGGAAACAACTTTAGTCAAATAATTGTCTTACTTGTCTTTGTTTTTACTGTCTCGATAGTTGAGTTATACTTTTTTGTTAAGCTTGCACTAATTACAAATGAACCAATTGAAGCAAGAATTCGTTTAGGATTTCAAAAACAAGCACAGGCAAAATTAGCCGCAAACAAAGGGTTAAGAGTAATTGGAATAACAGGTAGTTATGGAAAGACTTCAATTAAAAATATTTTAAATGATATTATTAGTGATTTTGAACCAACTTTAATGACACCTGAAAGTTTCAATACACCAAATGGACTAACGATTACCGTTAATAATCACTTAACAAAATTACATCGAAATTTCATTGCCGAAATGGGTGCTTATTATGAGGGGGAAATTGAAGAACTATGCAATTTAGTTAGTCCATCAATTGGAATAATTTCGAGTATTGGACCACAACATTTAGAAACATTTGGTTCAATTGAGACGATTCAAAAAACTAAAATGGAACTGATCGAATCATTACCGACAGATGGTTTAGCAGTTCTTAATTTTGATAATGAATATATTCGAAATTATCAAGTGAAAAATTCAGTTAAGCAAGTATTCTATTCTATAACTGATCAATCAGTTGATTTATTTGCTAGTAACATTCAGATTAGGTCAGATGGTTTGATTTTTGATGCAAATTTTAAAGATGGACGGACATTTACATTAAATACTAGATTACTTGGAAGACATAGCATTTCCAATTTACTAGCTGCAATCTTAGTTGCTGATTACTTAAACTATGACTTATCTAAATTAGCACAAACAATTCAAAAAGTTAAACCAATTGCTCATCGATTAGAACTTAAGAAAATTTCTAATAATCTTACAATAATTGATGATGCATTCAATGGAAATGTTGAAGGAATTAAAGAAGGTATTGATATTTTAAGTCGATTTGAAGAAACAGAACGGATTATTATCACACCAGGATTAATTGATTTAGGACAAATAACTAAAAGTGCCCATATTGAAATTGGAAAATTGATTGGTCAAAAAGTTGATAAAGTAGTTATAGTTGGGAAAATAAACTATGATGCTTTAATGGAAGGGTTAATCCAAACTGAAATGCCTAAAGAAAACATAAGTCAATTTGATAATTTTATTGATGGATATAACAGTGCGATTAAAGTGAATAAAAAACAAGTAATATTAATTGCCAATGATTTACCAGATAAATTTAATAAGTAAGGAGTACAAATGAATATAGCAGTTATATACGGCGGGGAAAGTGTTGAACATGAAGTTTCAATAATTAGTGCAATTCAAGCAATTGAAAACATAGATCGTGGGAAATATAATGTAATTAATGTGTATCTTACGAAAAAAGGTCAATTCAAAGTCGATGAGTCGTTGACAAATATTGATACATACAAAGATTTACAAGCAATTGATAAGTTAGCGAGCTATCAATTTGTAAAGACTGAGAATCAAGTATTACTTGAACCAACGATTAAAAAAATGTTTGGTAATCGACCAACATTTGAAATTGATGTTTTCTTTCCAATCGTGCATGGAACAGGTGTAGAAGATGGAAAATTACAAGGATATTTATCACATTTTAAGCGTCCAATTGTCGGACCAACAGTTGTAAGTGGAGTTGTCGGTCAAGACAAAGCAATCATGAAAGATTTATTGAAAGCACATCAAATAAATCAAGTTGAATATGTGTGGATTTATGATAATGAATCAATCGCCGCAAATGTTAGTAAAATTTTAGACTCGTTGTCTTTACCTGTAATTATAAAACCAGCTAATTTAGGTTCATCAGTGGGAATTGAAGTTGCAAAAACTGAAGTTGAACTTGAACAGGCGATTGTATCAGGTTTTACATTTGATCAAAAATTAGTAGTTGAACGCTTATTAACAGACTTTGATGAATATAATATTTCTCTTTTAGGTAATTTTCGAGAATTAAAATGTTCAGCAATTGAAAAACCAGTAAAAAATGATGAATTCTTATCGTATGAAGATAAATATTTATCAGATGGTGGCGGTAAAAAAGGTGGAAAAACAAGTTCCGGAATGGCTTCTCTTTCACGTGAAATCCCAGCTAATATAAGTGAAGAATTAAAAATGCAAATAATTGAATTAGCAACAAAAGCATTTTATGTTTTGAACACAAGTGGAGTAGCGAGATTTGATTTAATGGTCAGTGAAAATGAAGTATATATTAATGAAGTTAATTCGATTCCAGGTTCATTAGCATATTATTTGTGGGAAGCAAATGGATATAAGTATCAAGAAATCTTGACAGATATTATTGAATTAAGTATTATTGAGTTTTTTAAAGAACAAAAACTAAACCGAACATTTGAAACAAATATTTTGAATGTGGGTAAATTGGGGACGAAAAAATAATGTCAGTTACATATTTTATTATAAGCTTCGTTTTAACACTAATTTTTGTTCCGATTTGCAAGTGGTTAGCTTTTAAAATTGATATTGTTGATCGGCCAAATGAGGCGCGAAAAATTCACAGACGTACAACTCCTTACCTCGGTGGATTAGCCATTTATTGTTCAGCACTATTAACATATTTGATTTATATTAGATTTCAAGTTAATAATCTTCAAGATATTTATATGTGGGCAATTGCGTTAGTTGTAGTTTTATTTGGAATGTATGATGATAAATTTGGAATGGATGCAAGAATTAAATTGCTATTTCAGATAATAATTGCGATTATCTCATCAGTGCTATTTACTGATATTTCGAGAATTGATTTAATCTTTTTCTCCCCATATGTTTCAGAAACAACGGGAACTATAATTGGAGTAATTTGGATTGTTGCAATGATGAATGCCTTTAACTTAATGGATGGATTAGATGGACTCGTTGGTGGATTAGCATTAGTATCTCTTTCGGTTATCTTTATTATTTCTTTAAGTATTGGAGATGTAACTCAACTTCTTTTTGTGACAATTTTGATCGGTTCAATATTAGGGTTTTTATTTTATAATTTTTATCCAGCAGAAATTTTCTTAGGTGATTCAGGAGCCTTGCTATTAGGGTATTTTGTTAGTTATATTTCGCTTGGTCAATATAAAACATCAACACTTACGACGACAGCAATCATTTTTTTAATTGCGTTTATCCCAATTTTGGATATTTGTTTATCTGTTTTACGACGTCGTAAAAACAATCAAGCTGTTTTTAAAGCGGATTCATTGCATTTTCATCATCGAATAATGCGAAAGGATTTTTCACATCAACAAGCAGTGCTTATAATATATGTAATAATGATCTATTATGGAATAGAAGCGTTAGTCTTATTTTTCGCTCCATATACATGGAAAACTGCTTCAATAGTGGTAACGCTTATTGTTACTTGGTTGATTGTCGAATATTTATATTTACTATCAGACAAATATACGATTATTAGAAAATTTATTAATCGAAAGATTAGAAAAAGGAGAACATAATGAAAAAATTTAAACAAGCAAGCCTTCTATTAGCTGTTTTTTTACTAGGAGCATTAACAACATTTCCAATTTATTATGCATTTAGTGATTTAAAATATATAGCCTTTAAAAATGAAATAATCAATAATTTTGATGGTGAAATTGATCAAGCAAAATTTGAAGAAGCAACCTTTAAAGGAATGGTTTCAGGATTGGGTGATCCAAACTCTGAGTATTTTACAAGGGAAGAATTAGATGCCTTTAGTAAAAGGTTAGCAACTAACTATAAAGGAGTTGGAATTCAAATCGGAAAAAACGAAACGAATGAAATTATTATTACAGGGGTAACAATAGGTAGTCCAGCTGAAAAAGCCGGTGTTTTACCAGGTGATATTATAAAAGCTGTAAATGATAAAGAGCTAGTACCAGAAACGACAACACAAGAAGTTGTTGAAATGGTTAAGGCGAAAGATACAGCAAAAATAAAATTGAAAAATCCAATTAATGGTAAAGAAATGGATAAAAATATTACACTTACAGATATTGCTAATGAATCAATTTATGGAAAAATGCTTGATGATAATGGAAAGAAAGTTGGGTTAATTAAAATATTTGACTTCTCGGAAAATACAGCAGAAGAATTTGCTAAAGAATTAACTAAACTAGAAGCTGATGGTATGGAAGCTTTAATAATTGATGTTCGAGATAATGGTGGTGGGTATTTAGCGACGGTTCAGTCAATTATCGACCAAATTGTACCGAATACAAAACCAGCAGTAACAACAAAATCAAAAGGTAAAGTTACAGATCAATACACAAGTAAACTAACAGAAGCGAAAAAATATCCAATTGCCTTACTTCAAAATGAAAATAGTGCATCAGCTTCAGAAATTTTATCAGGAGCTTTATTAGAAATAAATAAATCAGCAATCGTTGGAACGAAAAGTTATGGAAAAGGATCAGTTCAATCACAATTTAATGCTCCGAATGGTGGAACGCTTAAAATGACAATGGCTCATTGGTATACACCAGATGATAACTTGATTGATAAAAAAGGAATTGAGCCAACTGTAAAAGTTGATAAAAGTATTAGATACGGAGATCAATTACCAATCTCAAAAATTTATCAAGAAGGAGATAGTGACTTAGTTGTCCAAGCAATAAATAACGATTTATATGCCTTGGGTTATACAGTAACTGCAGATTCGGATAAATTCGATGCACAAACAACAGCAGCAGTTAAATCGTTCCAAGAAAGTAATGGTGAAACAGCAACAGGAAAAGTGGATCAAAAAATATTAATGATTCTTGCGAATAAAGCAAAATATGAAGGGTTAAATTCGAAAAGTGACTCATATATAAAAGCAGCACTTGAACAATTTAAATAAAAGAATATGATTATAGATGGGAAAAAAAGTAGTGGAAATTTAAAAGATAAGCAACAAGTTAAAATTGCCACACTAAGTCAAAAACCTAAACTGGTAATTATTCAAGTTGGTGACAATGATGCTTCAAATCGTTATGTCAATCATAAACTAAAATATGGGGAAGCAATTGGAGCGACAGTTGAAATTCGAAAGTATGATAGTTCTTTGACAGAAGTGGCATTAAGACAAGAAATTATTGATTTAAATAGGACAGAAGATGTAAATGGAATTCTTGTTCAGTTGCCATTACCAAATCATTTAAATGAGCAAGTAGTAATTGAAACAATCGATCCCCAAAAAGATGTTGATGGTTTCCACCCGTATAACCTCGGGAAATTATTAATTGGTTTAGATACAATAATTCCATGTACAGTTGCGGGTGTTCATCAATTATTGTCAGAATATGAAGTTGAATTAACAGGAAAACACATTTGTATGATTGGTCGTAGTAACATAGTTGGAAAACCACTTGCAAATTTGTTAGTGAACTATGGTGCAACAGTGACAATTTGTAATAGTAAAACGTCTGATTTACAGAGAATTACACAAAAAGCAGATATTATAATCTCAGCAATTGGTCAGCCAAAATTTTTCACAAAAGAGTATTTTGGAACAAATATGCCAGTTGTAATTGATGTTGGTATGAATCTTGATGAAGATGGAAAATTATGTGGTGATGTTGATTTCAATGAAGTTCAAGGACTTTGCAGTAAAATTACGCCAGTACCAGGTGGAGTTGGACCAATGACAGTTAGTTTTGTTTTTGAAAATTTACTTAAGTGTGTAGATGTTCAAACAAACGTAAAATAAAAAATTAAAAATTAGGAGCAAAATGAGTTTAACAGCAGGAATTGTTGGATTACCAAACGTGGGAAAATCAACATTATTTAACGCGATTACTAAAAGTGAGATTGAAGCTGCAAATTATCCGTTTGCAACAATCGAACCAAATGTGGGAATTGTTGAAGTACCAGATGAAAGAATGATTGAAATTACTAAGTTAGTACAACCGCAAAAAGTAATTCCAACAACTATTGAATTTACCGATATTGCCGGTTTAGTAAAAGGGGCTTCAAAAGGTGAAGGATTAGGAAACCAATTCTTAGCAAACATTCGTGAAGTTGATGCAATTGTACAAGTTGTTCGATGTTTTGAAGATGATAACATAATTCATGTTGAAGGAAATGTCAATCCACTTCGTGATATTGAAACGATTAATCTTGAATTAATTTGGTCGGATCTAGAGCAAGTTGAAAAAAGATTAGGTAGAATTGAGAGTAAATCAAGACACGATAAAGATTTAGCAGAAGAAGTAGTTGTACTTAAGAAAATTCAAGCAGTCTTTTTAGAAGAAAAACCTGCTCGTGTGTGTGAACTATCTAAAGAAGAAAAATTTGTAATTAAACATATGAATCTATTGACAATAAAGCCAGTGTTATATGTAGCAAATGTGTCAGAAGAAGATTTACTTGCTCCAACAGAAAATGCTCATTATAATGATGTTGTTGAATATGCCAATAATAATCAAGCAATGGTTACCTATATTTCAGCAAAAATTGAGGAAGATCTTGTCGAATTAAGTGATGAAGAGAAAAAAGAATTTTTAAATGATTTAGGTGTTGAAGAAGCCGGTCTTGATCGTTTGATTAAGTTAACATATCAATTACTTGAGCTGCAAACTTATTTTACAGCAGGTGTAAAAGAAGTTCGTGCTTGGACATTTATTAAGGGAATGACAGCACCTCAATGTGCAGGAATTATTCATACAGATTTTGAACGTGGATTTATTCGTGCGGAAATAATGGCGTATGATGATTTAATTAAGCATGGTTCGGAAAAAGCAGTTAAAGAAGCCGGAAAACTTGGAAGTGAAGGAAAAGAATATATAATGCGAGATGGCGATATTGTCCACTTCTTATTTAATGTTTAATTAAAATAAAAAATTAAGTTACGAAACATGGATGCATGTTTTCGTAACTTTTTTTATAAAACTTCTTCATACATTGTGATATAATGATTTAGTAATATAGTTTTTAAAGAAAGTATTGGATTGACTTTAAATCCAAACAAGAAAGTTTTTTAAAATTGAAAAATTATGAAAAAGTATTTTACATTTTTGAAATAATTAAATGGAAATTTATTCGTTTTTCAGCAAATAAATCTTCATATTTCATCGTGACTAAAAGTAAAGGAGTATTGTATGAATAAAAAATCAGCGTTTATAGTGTTTGTGCTAATATCTATCCTATGTTATTTAATAACATCAAGATGGGAAGTTTTAGAATCAAGAACAATAACTTTAAGTTTGAACCTGGCTATGATTGGGTTAAACCTTTTGCATCAGTAAATATGTTGATGTTTTGGGTTATCGAGTCGCTGATGGTCATAACCTTGGTTTTGTTTATAAGAAACAAAGAAAAATATCAACAAATGTATAAATATATTTGTTTTACAGCTATTGGTTTATTCACACTATCAATCATAAGTGAGAGAATTGGAATTCTTATTTACAATTCAGAGACATTTAGTATTCCATATTTTGAACTTGGATATTATGTTATTGTAGTAATTAATGTTTACTTACTGTTTAGTGATAAGAAAATAACTAATCAAATCTTTAGTGATAAATAATGTAATCTAATCATGATGATTAAAAACGTTATTCCATCTAAAAATCAAAAATAGAAATAAAAAAAAGAATCAAATCCATAGATTCCTAATTGGAGTCTTAGATTTGATTCTTTATAAGTATGTGAAATTTTATGTTAAATATTTTTCATTAAACATGGAGTGTAAAAATTTAAAAAATAACAAGAATTCACTTAGCTGTTTAGAAAATCAAGAATAATTTTTTCATCAGCTTCTGTACCTTCGTTTTCAAAAGTATGTAGTACAGGTACACTAAATTGGTCAGCGATTGTCTCTGCAGTTTTGCAATAGTCATCACCATATGATTTATCCCCACTTGCAACAACGGCTTTTAGATGACCAGAATTTTCTTCTAAAAAGTCTTCTAATTCGTATGGAATATCACCATAATCCATTGAATATGTGATTAGTAAAAAATCTTCGTTGATTGTTTCGTTTCCATCTTCAACTTTTAAAGCATCAATGTTTAACCTTTCAACAAAGCTTTCAACATTACCTGTTTGAGTTGCATATACAAGTTTCATTTTTTCCTCCGTTTTAAATTTTTTTGTTCAAAAATATTATATCATATTAGGCAACAAAAATGTAAGATATGCTTACTAGATTATAAATTTTCTAAATAGTCAAGATCAGTTCGGATTGCCCCAACTTTCCAGTCGTTGTTCTCATCAATGATTAACTCACGACAATACTCACATTTAATTGTTTGGAAAATTTGAACAGGAGCATCACAATTCGGACAACGATCACTAAAAGCGACGTTTGCAGTTGCGTTTCCATCTTTAATAAGCAATAAATCAATTTTAAAACTTGTATTTGACAGTTCAGGTTTTTCACTGAATGTTTCATCAATTCCAAAGTAAGTGTCAGCGACTAAATCGATTGTGTAAGCTTGAACAATATGAGCATTTTCCACATAGGTGTTTAGTAAAGTAAATTTTGTTAGTTTTGGTTTATAAAATATAACTTTTTGTTTAGTTTCTTTTAAATGATTAATTTTTTCTTCACCTTTGGCAGTAACCGAATCAATAAAACCATTTGTCAGTTTAGAAACACTTTTTTGTTCGATTGCTTCTAAATAACGATAGACTAATAATCTTGCTTGAACCGCAATCTTTTTTTGTTCATCTGGTGATAAGTTGTTACGCTCTAAAATTTCAGCTGCAAGTTTTGAATCAATCTCTTCTTGGCGTTTTTGTCTTGCTTTTTCAAGTGATGTTTGGATAAGTAGTATTATTGCAACTAAAACTAATCCAATAATAAAAATAGTGAAAAACATCATTCCATACATTCCGTACATTATTCCTCCTTGTTTCCTCTTTAAAAATTATACCATGTAACAATTCTAGATGTTTGAAAAGTAGTGATTATTTGCAAAATTAAGAAGAAAATTAACTTCTAATTTAGTTTGGAGAAAAGTTTAAAGTAATCACTATATGTTATGAAGTTTTCTTTGAAAATAGAAGTGCTTATTTATTACTAATCATTTTACATATTTTTGAATAATTATCCAATAAATATGGTAAAATATTAAAGAAGTTAAATTTTAGCACACTTTATATAAGGAGTAAAAATGCAAAATTATACAGCAGAAATAGATTTAAATCAAGGGAACATAATTTTAATGTTCTCAGGAGCATGGTGTGGTGATTGCATTGTTGTCTCAATGTTCATTGATCAAGTTGTAGAGCAACACCCAGAATATACATTTTATAAAGTAGATCGAGATGAGCACATGGAACTTGCAACACAATATAACATCTTTGGAATCCCATCGTTTGTTGCGTTAGAAAATGGTCAACTTATTGGTGACTTTATAAGTAGAGATGCAAAAACAAAAGATGAAATAGAAAACTGGATAAAGAATCTAAAATAAATGGAGGACTAAAAATGGAAATAATCATTAAAGGTGAAGAAGGTAACATCATTATTGACACTAAAGAAGTTGAATTGTTTATTGCAGAGCAACTAAAAATGATTCCAGGAATTTTACGAGTAAGTGAAAAAAATGTGAAAAGTATTATTAAAGGTATTTTTTCGAATGAGCACACGAAAGGAATTGAGGTTGATTTTCTGCAAAACGAAGAACTTGGAGTCAAATGCTACATTGTCATCTCAGCACAAGTGAATTTTGCACAAGTTACACAATCGATTCAAGAAATTGTCAGATACTCAATCAGAAAAAAATATGGAATTAAAGTGAATTATATTGATGTGTTTGTGAAAGGGATGGAATAAAATGAATAAATTAACAGCCAAAAAATATCGTGAGATGCTATTATATGGTGGTGAAATCCTTGCGCAAAAAAAAGAGGAAATCAATGCACTGAATGTTTTTCCGGTACCAGATGGTGATACAGGAAGCAACATGAATATGACAATTCAATCAGGAAGTCAAAGCCTACTTGGTTTGAAAACAGATAGTATGGAAGAATTGGCAAAAGCTTATTCAAAAGGTTTACTTATGGGAGCGCGTGGAAATTCAGGAGTAATTCTGTCACAATTTTTCCGTGGAATTTCTGAAGGTTGTGAAGGACGTGAAGAATTAACAGCAAAAGAATTTCATAAAGCAGTTGGAAAAGGGGTTAAGCGTGCATATGCGTCAGTAATTAAAGCTGTTGAAGGAACTATTTTGACAGTAGCACGTGAAATGCATGAAAATGTTCATCCAAAAGCTGATGACTCAATTGTTGACTATTTCGAGCAGCTAATTGAAGCCGCTAATGAATCATTAGATGATACGCCAAATAAATTAGCAGTTTTAAAAGAAGTTGGAGTAGTTGATAGTGGTGGAAAAGGGTTAGTAACAATTTTTGAAGGAATGCTTGCTAACTTGAAAGGTGAAACAATCGAGTATGAACTAGATGAATCATTTGAAAATTTCCGTAAAACAGAAGAGCATCCAATGGATTTAGAAGATATTACATTTGGTTATTGTACGGAAATGTTAATTCAATTGGATAACTTTGAAGAAGTTGATGTACATGTTGTTCGTGAAAAATTAGAAACATTTGGTGATTCAATTGTTTGTATTCAAGATGACGAAATATTAAAGGTGCATGTTCATACAGAAGATCCAAATGCAGTTTTTGCGTATGGGCGTGAGTTAGGTGACTTTATTCACTTAAAAAGTGAAAATATGCGAATTCAAGTAATAAATGCTCAAGGTGGAGTTGAACAAGTACAAAAAGAACAAGCAATTGTTGCAGTCGCTTCTTCAAAAGAAATGGCAGAACTATTTAAAGAAATTAGTGAAGTAACAATTATTGAAGGTGGACAAACGTTAAACCCTTCAACAGAAGAAATTGTAAAAGCTGTAAAAAAGGCTAATGCGAAAAATGTAATTGTTCTACCAAATAATTCAAATATTATTATGGCAGCACAATCTGCAACAGAGCTTTGTGATGATGTAAATGTAGAAATAATTCCAACAAAACACATGACGCAAGCAGTGGAATGTTTAACATTCTTCAATCCAAATGAGAGTTTTGAAACAAATGTTAAATCATTAACGGAAGTTAAAGATAACGTTGAAAATATAGAAATCACAACGGCAATTAAAGATACATCAATTGAAGGTGTAGAAATCAAACAAAATGACTTATTAGCAATTGTTAATGGGAAAATCAAATATTCAACAAAATCAATTTCAAAATTATTTAAACAATTAGCAACAGATTTAACAGAAGCGGATGTTGAAGTAATTATTGTCCTTAAAGGTCAGAATGCTGATCAAGCGAAAATTGATGAGTTTATTGTAGAAGTTGAAAAAGTTTCTCCATTTACAGAAGTTAATGTTTATGAAACAAATCAACCAGTTTATCCATATCTGATTGCAGGAGTTTAAGATGAATTTAAGTGATGTTCCGGGGATTGGACCCAAAACGTTACCGAAATTATATAAAAAAGAAATAGCAAGTACTGAAGACTTAATTTGGTACTTGCCTATTTCATATCAAAAATATGAAGAACAATATTTTGAAGATAAACAAAAATTAAAAATTCAAGGTGTAATTGCAACTAAAATCACTAACTTTAGAACTAAAACGAATAAAATTATTACTAATTTTTCGGTTGTTTGTAATGGGAATTTTCTAAATGTTATTGCTTTTAATAACAAATTTCTTGATAAACAAATTGCAAAAGGTGATCACGTACAAATTTTAGGAACTTGGTCGGAGTCAAGGCAACAAATTACACTTACAAAAGCGATTAAAATTGCTAATTCTTGGGAAGAAGATCAAGGAGCAACGATTATTCCAATTTATTCAAAGATTACTGGAATTACTAACAGTAATATTTGCAAATATGCATTATCGGCACTTAAATATTCAAAGCTAGATACAGCACTTAAAACAGCACTTGAAAATGTACATTCTCCAACTTCATTTGAGGATTTAAATAATGCGTTAGAAAGCTTAAAATATTTTGAATTTGAACAGTATTATTTAAAAATGAAAAATGCTCAAACACTTGAAGCAAATCCTAATTTTTGTAAAAAGGTTAATCGCAAATTAGTTGCAGAATTAACTGAGTTATTACCTTTTAAACTAACAAATGATCAAAAAGAAGTAATCGAAAAATGTTGTCAAACATTTGAAAGTGATCAACTTGCAAATGCAATTATTTGTGGGGATGTTGGAAGTGGAAAAACAATTGTAGCAATTATGTTAATTGCAGCCCTTTGGAAAACTGAATTTCAAATGGCAATTATGGCACCAACTGAAGTGTTGGCAAATCAAATAATGCAAGTGGCAATTACACTTTTACCTGCTGAAGATGTGGGATATTTAGTTGGTAGCACAAGTAAGCGTGAAAAAGATAAGTTAAAAAAAGCACTAGTAACCAACAAATTGAAACTTGTTATTGGAACACATGCGTTAATTTATGATGATGTAATTTTTCACAAGTTAGGACTAGTAATAATCGATGAACAACATCGCTTTGGAGTCGAACAGCGACGGGATTTAGTGAAAAAAGGTGAAATGGTTGAATATGTTTCATTAAGTGCAACACCAATTCCAAGAACTCTTGCCAAAGGTTTATATCAAGGATGTGATATTTTACAAATTGCTCAAAAGCCATTGGAAAGAAAAGTAATTGAGACAATGATTGTGAATAAAAATACAAGTAAAAAGATATATGCGGAAATTGAACGAACAATTTCGAACAATGAACAAGTTTTTGTCGTTGCACCAATGATTGAAGAGGGTGAAATAGATAATGTTGCATCAGTTGAACTAATGTACGAACGTCTCTGCAAATATTATCCGAACTACAAAATAGGATTATTACACGGTAGTTTAAAAGCACGTGAAAAAATGCAAGTTCTAACTGATTTTGCTCAAAAAAAAATCCAAATTCTTGTTTCAACAACAGTAATTGAGGTAGGAATTGATATTCCAAATGCAACTTTGATGGTAATTGTTAATGCAGAACGTTTTGGTTTAGCACAATTACATCAATTACGTGGTCGTGTCGGACGAAGTAACTTAGTTTCCAAGTGTATTTTATACAATTGTTCAGAGCATGAAAAAAGTACCACTAGACTTAATATGTTAATCAAATATCATGATGGAGTCTTATTAGCTCAAGAGGATTTGAAGTTGAGAGGTCCAGGTGACTTTTTTGGCGTTCGTCAATCAGGTAACCCTGATTTTAAAGTTTTTGATCCACAAGCTGATATGCATATTGCCGATAAGGTTATTGAGAAATTTGAAAAGGGAGCGATTTAAATGGAAAAAATCATCATTATCATTGTACTATTAATTATTTTTGTTATAATGGAAGCGATTGGGCGAAAAATAGGTAAACGACTTAAATTTGCAACAGATAATCAAATTAATTTTATAAAAAGTAGTTTATGCGAAAATGTAGATGAACAAGCACTTAAAGAAATTGATTTAGATTTTAATTATCCTGTTCTCGGCTTGACAAAGCATAAATTTTCGATTGTAAATGTGAAAAATACTTTGAACGACTATGACTTTCAATTGTATTTAATTGATGAGACTACAAAATGGACTTATTCATTTGACTTTGAAGATGACGAACTTGAAAAACTAGAAAGCTATAATGGAGAAAATATTCCAGTTTTTGCTGATTATTCGCAAGAAAACTATTTACCGATTGGTAGCTGCCTTGAATATTTTTTCGAATCAGATAAACTTAATAAACTAACGGTCGAAGTAATTGGTTATACAGGTGTGAATGGAAGTTATACAAATGTTTTGGAAAACACAAAGGAATTTTCACAAAGTTTTTCTCCAGAATTAATTACTCTCCATGAGTTATTTGAAAGTCAAATACCAATTGCTGAAAAAATGAAATGGGACTTAAATTCTATGTATGTTGTTGACATAGGTTACGAAAAGCAAATAGAAGTAATTATTGAAGAATTTCAAACCAAATGCAAAGAACAAATAACTTGTGACGAAATAACAACGAGCTAATTATTTATTTAGAAGTTTAATAATATCTTGTTCAATTGCTTTTGGTGTAGTTGTTGGTGCATAACGCTTGATGACAGTTCCATTCGCATCAACTAAGAATTTGGTAAAATTCCATTTAATTCTTTTAGAAAATAAGCTTCCACTTTGACTTTTTAAGTAATTGAATAATCGATGCTCACTAGGACCATTAACATCAATTTTAGCATAAATTGGAAAAGTAACACCATAGTTTAGTGAACAAAAGTTTACAGTTTCATCAATCGAAGCAAATTCTTGATTATTAAATTGATCACATGGGAATCCTAGAATTTCCAATCCTGAAGTTTGATGTTTTTGATAAAGTTCTTGTAATTCACTAAATTGTGGTGTTAATCCACACTTAGATGCTGTATTGACGATTAGCAAAACCTTACCTTCATATTTTGCTAAAGTTTCTAATTGTCCTTGCTTTGTTGCTACTTCAATTTCATAAATTGACATTAATCCTCCTAGGTATTCTTAAATAAGTTTGATTAGTAAAATTATAACAAAAAAATCACTTTTCAAACGAAAAAGTCCGTAATTTTAATAGGATTACATCACTTGTTAGGCGGATATTAATTTAGGATGAAGATCCATTGTCTTTTAATAAGTATTGTAATCTTAGCTTTAATTATTTGATTATTCTTGCTGCAAAAATTTATAAATCATCAAGCAACAGGTCGTGACAAATAATATATGAGTCATTCGTCTAAAATCTACGAAAAAATAAGATAATTTGCTACAATATAAGTAATTAGAAATTTAAAGAGGTAGAGATGAATTTATTTATATCAACAGCAACAAGTCAAGTTATAATTGGTTTTTTTGAATCAAAAACAAAAATCGACGAAATTATTGAATATGAAGGAAAAAATAATCACAATATTACCTTCTTTGAACAAATTGAGCAACACAAAGAAAAATTAAGTAAAGTTACAGAAATATATGTTGTAAATGGTCCAGGTTCATTCACCGGATTGCGGGTTGGAGTCTTATTTGCTAAAACTTTTGCACTTGAGAAAAAAATTAGACTTCATAAAATCGATTTGTTAACAGCTCTCGAGCTTACTAATGAACAAAAACTGATTGGAGTAGATGCACGTTCAAAGAAATATTTTGTCCATGATGGCCCCAAAATAGTTATTAAGGAAGAACAAGAATTGCCAAATTACAATTTAGATGCTAAAATAATTCAAGCAAAAATCCCAGTTATTTTTGCAAAATCCCAACAAATTGAGCCATTAGAATTAGATGTCGAGTATTTCAAAAATGTATTATAGTTATCATCAGTTTACAGATGAAATAAAACAACAAATAATGGATTTAGAATATATAGCATTTAAGCAAACTTTAACCAACATTTATTTAGTAGACAGTCAAATATTATTTATAGTTGAACAAACCGAAGACGAACTGTGTGGTTTTTGTTCGTTTAAAATAAACGATTTAGGAGTTGATATTTTTAATATCGCAGTTGTTGATAAATATAAACGAAAAGGAATCGCCACAAAATTATTTAAAATGCTACCTCAAGAATATGATATAGTTTTAGAAGTAAAGCCAAGCAATAAGCAAGCAATTGAGTTTTATAAAAGTCAAGGATTAAACTTTTCACATACGCTTTTGAATTACTACCAAAATGAGGATGCATTTGTTTTTATAAAGAGGAGATAGTAAAATGAAAATAACATATGTACTTAATAAGTATTATGAAGAACTAAGTAAAAACGGATACAACATTTATGCACTTGCCCTAAAAGGAAGTCAAAATTATAACCTAGACGATGAGAATAGTGATATTGATGCAATTGCAGTTGTGTTACCAACGATGAGTGAACTTGTTGAGAACCTAATAATAAAAGAAAAATTCATTTTTTCAACAGGCGAAGTAGAAGTACATGACATTCGCAACTTTGAACAAATAGTTAGAAAAGGAAATCCTAATTTCATTGAGATAATACATTCTCGATACATTTTAGGGGATTTATCAATATTTAAAAATCAACAAATTAATTCAAAAGCGCTTATTGGCTTGATGAAAGCAAAAGAGAAAGCCTTACTTAAAACTAATAATACTTTTAGTCAAGAACTCGGATATAATCCAAAGGAACTTTTACACACATTTCGATTGGCAGAAATGTATGATCGATTAGAAGCGGGTGAACAAGTTTCACGAAAACTCTTTTTAACAAGCAAACGTGATGTTTTATATCCAATTAAAGTTGGTGCTATTCCATTAGAAAAAGCCTTGCACTTAAATAAAGTGGTTGAGTATTACGAAAAGAGAAAAACAATAATCGATGTAGTGAATGAAGATCTGAAAGAAAAAGTAAATCAAATTATTTGTGAAAATATTCTTCGTAAAAAACAAGTAATTGAGTATGCATATGCAAAAGTTAATTTAGTATTAAATGTTTTGGGTAAAAGGTCAGATGGTTACCATGAAGTTGATTTTATAATGAACTCTTTAGATTTATATGACATTGTTTCGATTGAAGAAAGTAAATTTGATTCGGTAATAGTTGATGGAATGCCTCATTTATCTAATGAAAGTAATTTAGCATTTAAAGCCTTAAAGTTACTTAAAATGCGCTATAAACTAACCAAAAATTATTTGATTAAGATATCTAAAAAAATTCCGATTGCTGCAGGCCTTGCTGGAGGAAGTGCAGATGCAGCAGCAGTAATTCGCGGAATCAATCGAATCGAAAATTTAGGTTTGACAGTTGCAGAACAGATAAAGTTTGCGGCAAATTTAGGCTCTGATGTTCCATTTTGTATTTATAATAAATTAGCCCGAGCTACAGGACGTGGTGAAATAATTAGTCCATTATCGCAAAAATTACCAGAAGCAACAATACTTGTCATTAATCCAGGAATTGAATTGCCTACAAAAGATGTATTTCAAAATTACCGTGTCAACGGAAAACATGGATCACATGAAAGCTTCAAAAACGCGCAAACTTTTGCAGAGTTTACAACAGCACTTCACAATGATTTAGTAAGATCTGCCTTTGGGATCTGTCCGGAATTAGTTGAGCTAAATAAATATTTAGAAAGACATAATTTTAAAAATCGATTGATGTCCGGAAGTGGAGCAACAATGTTAGTATTTTTCGAAACATATCGTGAAGCATTGATTGCAAAAGAGACAATAAGTCAAAAGTATCCACAAATAACTATTTGTCAGATGCGTGAAAATTAATGAAGTTAGTTGACATTTTAATAAGCATTAAGCAAAAAGAATTTTCACAATTATATACATATCAAATAAGTGATGAACTTTTCACTAAAATTTCCAGATATTCAATTGTTGTTGTCCCTTTTGGACAACAAATTGTTCAAGGAATAGTTTTGAATTTGAAAACAGAAAATAAATTTGAAGAAAATGCTAGCTTTAAATCGGTAATTACGGTTGCAGAACGACATGTGTTAAATCCGATTCAACTTGAATTTCTAAATTTTCTTAAGCAAAATCAAATTTGTTCGATTCAATCATTGATGAAAGCATTCATTCCAAAAGCTAACAAAATTAAACTTAAAGTATATGTTCCATTTGGTGATAAGGAATATTTATATGATCGCTTATCATATCCGAAGAAAAAAGAAGTTAATTCTTTACTGGCGAACGATAAATTAAAACTTCGAATTGAACTTGAGTATAAAGTTAAAGCACAATATGAAAAAATTGTGAAATTTGAAAAAGACGAAATTGGTTTAACCAAAAGACAAAGTGAAGTCTTAATGCTAATTAAAAAAAGAAAAGTAATTAAATTATCAGAATTGATTCATGTTGCTAAATGTACAAGATCAGTTATTGATAAACTGGAGGCTGCCCAAACAATTACAATCACAGATGAGCAAAAAATATTCAAACAAAATTTCAAAAGTTTCAATAAAATAGTCGAATTAACTGCTGAACAGATACAAGCTACTGAGCAAACAAAAGTAAGCACAAAACCTGTACTTATTCACGGAGTAACAGGAAGTGGAAAAAGTGAAGTTTATCTAAAACTAGTTGAAAATTTGTTTATGAATGCAAAGCAGGAGTCTGATACACAAGTATTAATTCTCGTACCAACAGCAACAATTATGCTCCAATTTATTCAAAGGTTAAATTATCAATATAAAGATCAGGTTATATTTTTAGATGAAAAAATGGCCCCAACAGAGTATCTATCATATTATGAGCAAATCAAAGAGGGAACAATTAAGGTTGTAATTGGAACATTTAAAACAATTTTTGCACCATTTAAAAACTTACAACTTGTAATTGTTGATGAAGAGCATGATCAAAGTTATCAATTGAGACAAAACATTAATCTAAAACTACGGACATACATTGAATTTCTTGAACAACAACAAATAAAAGTTGTCCTTGGGAGTGCAACGCCAAGTCTTGAGACTTATGCACGAGCACAAGTTGGGAAATATAAATTAGTTTCTTTGAAAAATACATTTAAAAATGGAGATGTAAAAATTGCATTTGCAGAACAACGACAGAAAAATAGCAATAATGAACTAATTAATCCCAATGTGATAAAAGAGATTAAGCAAAATGAACAACAAACATTAATTTTATACAACACATTAGGATATGCACCATCTCTGATTTGTGATTATTGTTTGCATGAAGTAGTTTGCCCGCTTTGTAAATACCCACTAACCTATTTTCAAAGCACTGAACAAAATCGATGTCGACGATGTATGCATACGGAGAAATATCAAGCAAAATGTAATATGTGCAATCATGGTCAAAATATTGGGAAAAAAATAGGGATTGAACAAGTTGAAGAATTTCTAAAAGCACAAAATCTACTTATTGGCAGACTAGATACATCTCAAAAACATACTGAACAAATTGCCGTAATAAATAAATTTTTTAAACAAGAAATAAAGGTATTAATCGGAACACAAATTTTAAGTTTAGGAATTGACTTTAAAAATATTGGTTTAATTGTCATTTTAAATATTGATTACATGCTTAAATTTAGTGATTTTCGTGCAAATGAACGTGTTTATCAAATACTTGAGCAAATGATTGGACGAGCAGCACGAGACGGTTCGACAACAAAAGTTTTGATTGATACGATTGAGAGGAAACATTTTGTTTTTCAAAATTATCAGCAGCATAATTATCGTGATTTTTTTCAAACGGAAATGGCTAATCGAAAGCTTGCTCAAGTGAGTCCGTTTATGAATCAAATTGATATTTATATTAGTCATGAAAATGCAGATTACATAGACTATTTATTTAAATTGTTTGAGAAAAAAATAAGTGGTCATCTCTGTCAGGTAAGTAGATCGATGGTAACAGATCAATTTTTTTCACTAGGTATGTACACAAAAGTGATTTCTGTAAAATATAAATTACAACCAGTAAAAAATGATATTCGTGCTTTTTTTGAGTATTTGAAACAACTTCAAATTGATGTTCAAGTTGATTTTAAGTCATAAATGGGAAGATTAATCTCCTTTAGATAGAAAAATCGGTTATAATAGAAATGAGGAGCAATTGATGGACAAAAATGCAAATAAAACTAATACATTACTAGATAAAAGTAATGAAAGCACAAATTCGCTAAATCACCAAGTTGATCAAAAGCGAACTCCAAAACGTGTAAATAGAAATAATAAAAGTGGTCTAGAAAAGCAAATGTCTAAGCCGAGGACAAGAAGTGGTGTAAAACGAACGAATACTGTGCCGATTAAGCCGATTAATTTAGATGAAGTACAACCAAAAGATGTGGTTAGGAAAAAAGTTGTTCGTCCAGAAAAAGTAGTAGATTTTAAGTCTTTAAAGGAAAATAGTTCTCAAAAAAAAATTTTGGATGTTAAAGCTGTAGAAGCAAATAAAAAAACAACACAAGCTTTGAACAAAGTTAATGAGCAAAAAAATTCACAGCATAAGAGGAAAGTAACAGAAAATATAGTTGAAGAAACACATAAACCAATTGAGATTACGCTAGATGAAGAAAATTTCAATGATTCAATAAAGCAAACTAATTTGAAAGAACAAAAGAATTTAACTAAAATAGAAACAAAAATCGATGAAATTAGTGCAATTAATTCGAGTAAAGGTCAAGAAAAATTTTTACTTGTAATTAGAGTGATTGCTCTTTGTTATATTTTATACTATTTTTTGTTTAGTTTTTTAGGTTTGTACAACTTAATAATTTTTGATTTTTCACCACAAATTCGGGCAGTAATGGTTATGTATTACTTAGCCTATATTGCAATTACAATTTTTTTACTTAAAAGTAAAGAACGAAGTTTATATTTAATGATTGTTTTAATAATGATGAGTAAATTCGTATTTTAAAGTAAAAAATTTAAATTAACAAAATACAGAGAAGAGGATGATACATGTTTATCGATCAAGTCAAAATCAGTGCGCAAGGTGGTAATGGAGGAAATGGAATTGTTGCCTTTCGTCGTGAAAAGTTTGTTGCCATGGGTGGTCCAAGTGGTGGAAGTGGTGGTCGCGGTGGAGATATAATTTTCGTTGTAGATCCAGGACTTCGTACACTACTGGATTTTAGTTTCAATAAGAAATACCAAGCAAATAATGGTGAAAATGGGATGAGTAAAGGAATGCACGGAGCAGCGGCAGATGACTTAATTCTTAAAGTACCCCCTGGAACAGTTATTTATAATGATGAAACAGATGAAGTTATTGCCGATCTTGTTGACTATGAAGAACAACACATCGTTGTAAAAGGTGGACGAGGTGGACGTGGAAACGCAGAGCTTGCACGTGCAGGACGTCACTCACTAGAAATAAGTGAAAATGGTGAGCCAGGTCAATTGTTAAACTTACGTTTAGAACTTAAACTTTTAGCAGATGTTGGACTTGTCGGTTTTCCAAGTGTTGGGAAATCAACGATTATTTCAGTCATTTCAAAAGCAAAACCTAAAATAGCGGCATACCATTTTACAACACTTGTTCCCAAACTTGGGGTAACAAAGACAACAGATGGAAGAAGTTTTGTTGTGGCTGATTTACCAGGTTTAATTGAAGGGGCACATCTTGGAAAAGGATTAGGACATCAATTCTTAAGACACATTCAACGTACAAAAGTATTGTTACATGTTATTGATATGTCAGGGATTGAAGGACGTAATCCAATAGAAGATTATGAAATTATTAGAAATGAGCTAATCTCTTATGATTACAATTTAGAAAAGAGAGCAGAGTTAATTGTTGCTAACAAAATGGATATGGAAAGTTCAAACGAGAACTTAATTGAATTTAAAAAAGTGTATCCAGACTTAGAAGTTATTGAAATTTCAGCATTAACGAAAACAGGTTTGGAAATGCTACTAATCAAAACAGCAGATTTACTTGATCAAGAGACAGATGAAGAAGAAGTTGTTCAAGAAGAATATTCAAAACTATATAAGTACCAGCCAGAAACTAAATTTGAAATTTTTAAAGATGAAGATAATGTCTATAATGTAACAGGTGCAGCAGTTGAACGACTAGTACAAATGACGAATTTTGGAACATATGATAATACTCGAAGATTTGCCAATCAATTGCGTACAATGGGTGTAGATGATGAATTACGCCGAATGGGAATTGAAGTTGGTGAAATCGTACGAATTGAAGGAATCGAATTCGAATTCCAAGATTAAAAGCAACTCTTTGCTATAAAAGAATGAAAAAAAACAATGTAAAAATTAATTTGGAGGAATAATGTCAGGACATTCTAAATGGAGTACAATCAAACATAAAAAAGGAGCAGCTGATGCTAAACGTGGAAAAATTTTCCAAAAACTTTCAAAGGAAATCTTTATTGCAGCAAAAAATGGTGGTGCATCAATAGATTCTAATGCTGCGTTAAGACTTGCAGTTGAAAAAGCAAAAATGCAATCAATGCCAAAAGATAATATTCAAAGAGCGATTGACAAAGCAGCAGGAAATACAAGTGGTGAAGCATATGATGAAATAATGTATGAAGGATATGGACCAAATGGAATCGCAGTAATGGTTTTTTGTTTAACAGACAATCGAAATCGTACTGCTTCAACGGTGCGTTCGACTTTTTCTAAACGTGGTGGAAACCTTGGTGCAGATGGATCAGTTGCTTATCTATTCAACCGTAAGGGATACATTGCGCTTGAAGCTGAAAAATTAGTCGGAATTGATGCAGAAGAATTTATTTTAAATACGATGGAATTAGATATTGATGAGATTACTGATGAAGATGGGGTAATTGTAATTACAACAGATCCAAGTAGCTTTGAAGCTGTAAAAAATGAACTTGACGCAACTGAGCAAATATCTGAGTATTTAAAAGCTGAAGTAACAATGGTTGCAAGTATGGAAGTTGAACTTGAAGAAGCTGATGCTGAAAAAGTAGAAAGATTAATTGACGAACTTGAGGACAATGATGATGTTCAAGAAGTTTATCATAATATGAAATAATGTATGATTACTTAATCGGTAAAGTTACAGTGATTACAAGCAGTACTATTACGTTAGAAGTTAATAACGTTGGCTATTTACTATTAGTTGCTAATCCTTACAGCTTTGAAGGAACAACTAAGATTTTCGTCTATAATCATGTACGTGAAGATGAAAATAGTTTATTCGGATTTAAAACGTTAAGTGAAAGAGAATTATTTTTAAATTTAATTGCAGTTAATGGAATTGGGCCAAAAACAGCGTTAGCAATAATCGCCCAACAAGACATTGACGGAATTAAGCAAGCGATTGTTAGTGAAGATGTTGTTTATTTGCAAAAATTCCCTAAAGTTGGAAAAAAAACAGCACAACAAATCATAATTGATTTATCTGGTAAATACAAACAAACTGATGTAAATCCATTAGCAAATGATAATTCTAAAGAAGTAATAGAAGCACTTGTAGCGTTAGGCTATAAAGAAACAGAAATAAAAAAACATATCTCTAAAATTGATCAAAGTTTTACAATTGAACAGCAAATTAAGCAAGTGTTAATGTTGCTTTTTAAATAGGAGGGAAGATGTCATACAAATTAGGAATTATTGGAACAAGTTATATTGCACAAAGTTTTTGTGAAGCGGCAAAATTTGAAGAAAGAATTGAAATTGTAACAGTTTATTCAAGGAAAAAAGCATCTGGAAGTACATTTTGTGAACAGACTGGAGTTCCAGATTACTTTACTAACTTCAATAATTTTCTACAAAGTGATATAGATATTATTTATATAGCTAGTCCAAATGCAAAACATTATGAACAAGCAAAAGCAGCAATTTTAGCTGGAAAACATGTGCTATTAGAAAAGCCGCTTACATCAACAGTTGATCAAGCAGAAGAATTGTATAAATTAGCGAAAAAAAATAATGTTCTTTTAATGGAAGCATTTGTCTTTTTGAAATATAATACTTACATGGCAATCAAAGAGATGCTTGAAAAAATTGGTCGAATTGTTTATGCAAACATATTACTTGGAAAAAGAAGTGCAAAATTTGATCAACTCCATGAAGGAATAAATGTTTTTAATTATGAAATGTATGGTGGTGCGGTATATGACTTAGGTCCATATGTAATCACACCAGCAATCGATTTGTTTGGGATGCCAGTAGGTTACACATTTGCGGCAGATCGATTAGAAAATAAAGTTGACCTTTCAACTTCTTTAACATTTAATTACAAAACTTTTGTAGCAGATTTATTCATTTCAAAGCAAGTAAATGAAAGTCGTCCAAGTGTTATTTATGGTCGCAAAGGAAAAATTGAATTCGATAATATAAATAGTTGTACAAAAGTAGTGCTGTATGATGAATTTGATCAAGTACTTGAAACAGTAGAAGCAACTTATAATCATCGAATGGAGATGGAAGTTCATCATTTGTGTGATTTACTTGATGCAGGTAAAATCACAGATGATATATACAATCAAGAATTATCGATTAATTCAATTAAAGTTTTTGAATCAGTTAGAATTTAAAAAAGAGAGCGTCGTAGTCATTTTAGACTTTTGCGACACTCTCTTTTTATGCTGCTGATTTAAATTCGCTTAAATTTAAAAAAATAGTTTATTTGTAATCTTTCTTTGCAAATATAATGGATAACTATTTATTGCATCAAATATCTTTACTTCACTAGTTAAACCTAAACATAAATTGAGTAACGGTGAGAAGAAGTATAACTCATCTTGTAATAGCTGGTAATAGTCAACACCTTGTTGAAAATCTAGTAGAGCTTTTGGAAAAGTAAGTTTCACATGGATTCGTTCATCACTTACGACTGATAAATAAGCGATTTTTGTTAGCCGAAGAAATTCACGTGCAAATAAACCGGCGGTTGTATCAATGTAAACAACTTTAAATGATCCATCATCAATACCTTGAGTAATTAGTGTGGTGAAATGCTTAGTAAGAATAGCCAGCTCCTTGTCTCGAACTTTCATTAATAAAACTGGATTATCAATTGAATATAATAAATTATACATTTCCATTTTATAAAGACTTTCTTCATCAGTAAATTCATTATATTTCATAATAAATTCATTTAAGACTTCAATTGCACTTGAATCATCGATTTCGATTGCTTCGCGTTGTTCAAGGTGACGGTCAAGAAAAATAATATAATTATCAATCATTGAATCCAAAAGCTGTTCTTTTGAACTAAAATGATGATAAAAGCCCCCTTTTGAACAACCAACTTCACTAACTATTTGATTTACAGTAACTTTATTGTAGCCGACTGTGGTGAAAAGTTGATAACTTTTCTCGATAATTACTTCTGAAAGTTTACTCATTTTATCCTCCTATTTATATTATAGCTTGAAAAATTGTAGTTGTCAAATAAAAGTAAAAAAACCGACTATTGGTCGGTGTGATGTTGACTTTTCCCCTTTCTGGTTGATGTGCAAAAAGATTATAATCCAAAAGAAATATAAAAAACCGACTATTAGTGAAAAAAGTACAGTTTAAGAAGTGAAAAGTGTAATAACGGCCTTAGAAAATTGACTAGGAACGCAATTTTTAGTAAGATACTAATGTGTGATGACACAGAAAAAACAAAGAGGAGATTTTATTTTGCAATCTTTTAAGATGAAAAAACATAAAATAGCATTCGTGATTCTTTTCTTAGTCGTGATAGCTTTAATATGCACAAATGCATTTAAAGCAAAACAAATTACAGTATATTTGAATGGTGAACAAAAAACAATTAAAACTAATACACCATTTACAGCATATGCGATTAAAGAGTATGCACGTGAAAATGAATTAACAGATTATCGAGTAAAAAGTGATGCTGGATTACTTATCAATGGGAACGATGAATACATCAAGATTGATACTAAAAAAGCAGTGCCAGTAAAATTTGCTGAAAAGGAACAAGTGATTGAAACCTATGGAAATACATATGAAGAATTAACACTTGAAAATCCACAGCGTTTTACAGTTGATAATGGAGAAAAATTGGAAGTGAAAAACACACCAATTACAGAGAAAATTGAAAATAACAAACCAATTCAGTTTGTTGCGGTAAAAGAAGAAGCATTAACTGAAAAAGAAACCAAAGATTTAGTGCTTGAAACTAAAGAAAACTCTGAAATGACTGAAGGAGAAGAAAAAGTTATTCAAGAAGGAACAGCAGAAGTTGTCGAAAATGTATATAATAGCATATACGAAGATGGAAAATTAATTAGAAAAGAGCTTGTAAACTCAAAGGTTATTGCCGAAGCTCAGCCAAGAATAGTAGAAATAGGAACAAAACCGAAAGAACCAGAAGTTCCAGCGTATGTTAACACTGGTGGATCTCGAGAAGAATGGATGTTAGCCGCAGGGATTTCTCCAGTAGATTTTCAATACGTAAGTTATATTGTTGAACGTGAAAGTGGATGGAATCCACAAGCGCAGAATCCTTCTGGAGCCTTTGGTCTTTGTCAGACAATGCCACTACACAATGCAGACTTATCAACACCTGTTAAGCAATTACAGTGGTGTAATGGATATGCCGTTGGTCGTTATGGATCATGGCAAGCTGCTTATAATTTCTGGACTACAAACCATTGGTGGTAGAAAAGTAATAAATATTTAGAAGACTGATCTAACAAATTGTTAGATCTTTTTTCAAAGTTCTATCTTAAGGTTTGTGGAGATATGAATTATAAAAATATGATATAATTTAGTTTGTGGAGGCAAAAATGGACAACATAATCAAATTGAAAAAAATTATTGATGAAGCAGAAAAGATTGTCTTTTTCGGTGGAGCTGGAACCTCAACAGAAAGTAATATTCCAGATTTTCGCTCAAGTAAAGGCGTTTATAATCAAAATTTCAATAAACTAAGTCCAGAAGTGATTTTATCACACGATTTTTTCTACCAAAAGCCGGAGATGTTTTACCGTTTTTTAAAAGAAAAAATCTATCATCCACAGGCAGAACCACACTTTGGCCATTTAGCACTTGTTGAATTAGAAAAACTTAATAAACTTTCAGCAATTATAACACAGAATATAGATGGTCTACATCAAAAAGCAGGTTCTACAAATGTGATAGAACTCCATGGAACAATTTATGAAAATTATTGTATTAATTGTCAAACATATTTTCCACTTGACTATATAATAGATGAGGGGTATTTATGCAATGAATGTGAACAATTAATTAAACCAAAAGTTGTTTTATATGGTGAACCGTTAGATGATGAAATAGTTAAGCGGGCAATTTCTGTAATCGAACATGCAGACACACTAATTATTTGTGGAACATCATTATCTGTTTATCCAGCCGCTAACTTTATTCAGTATTTTAATGGTAAAAACTTAGTAATAATAAATTATGAAGAGTTGAACGTACTTAACAATTCTCAATTGTTGTTTAAAATGGGATTTGGTGAAACTTTTCATAAATTAGCACAAATAAATCAGGATGTAAGTAGATAATACATTGAGAAAAATAAAAATATTTTCCTTACATAATTCGAGATAATATAGCACCAATATCATTAATTTGATATAATAAAAAAAGATAGTAGAAATGCCTACTGTTAGAAAAATGAAAAAGCTAATAAGACGAAAGGATGCGATATGTCATATATTGTTATACCAGTAAGTGTAGTTGTTGGAATAGTCTTATTAATTGCCATATATACATTTTTCGATGCAAGGAAAATCAAGAAAAATATACTTGAAGCTGAAGTAAAATTTGAATTAGAAAAAAAACAATTCAAAGATGAAATTCAAAAAAAAGAGAGTGCATTTTTCGAAGAAAGAAAATCAATTGAAAAAAGAGAAGAAGAACTAACAAAGTTAAATAATAAAATTATTTTAAGTATGAATGAAATTGAAGAAAAAAAGTATGAGTATGAGAATGAATTAGAAGTTCTAGAACGTGCGAAGGAGCAATTTGCAAAGCAACGCGAAGAAGAGTTATTAGCAATAAATAATTTATCAAGAGAAGAAGCAAAAGACAAATTATTTTCGATGTTAAAATCAGCTAACGAACATGATTTTGCAAAAGAAGTTAAATTGCATAAAGAAGAATTAGCGCGTAATAAAAAAATAATTGCAACGGACATATTACTTAAAACAATGGAAAATTTATCCGGTGATTTAACAACGGAAAGTACTCTACAAACGATTGATATAGCATCGGAAGACATAAAAGGTAAATTAATAGGAAGAGAAGGTCGAAATATTAAGACTTTAGAAACACTTCTAGGAGTAAATGTAATTATTGATGATTCACCTGGGGTAATTTCAATTTCTTCATTTAATCCAATTAGAAGAGAAATTGCTTCACAGGTAATTACAAACCTAATTATTAAGGGACGGATTAATCAGACAACGATTGAAAATGAATTTGTAAAAGTATCGTCGGACATTAAAGAATATATTTTGCAAAAAGGACGAGACATTGCTGAAAAATTCAAAATATTTGATTATCATGAAGAAATATTAGAAAATTTAGGGAAACTTGAGTTTAGGTCAAGTTATGGTCAAAATATTTTACAACATAGTATTGAAACAGCCAATATTGCAGTTGCAATTGCAAATGAACTTCAAATTAATCCAATTGCTGCAGCTAGATGTGCACTTATTCATGATATTGGAAAAGTTGATTCGCATGAACTTGGAAAATCACATATTGAGCTGGGAATGAAACTAGCACAAAAATGTTCAGAAAAAGACTATGTAATTAATGCAATTGAAGCACACCATGGCGATGTTGAACCAGAAACAGTGTATGCGGTAATAACAATAATTGCTGATCGTTTATCAGCAGCAAGACCAGGAAGTAGACGCATAATGTTTGATAATTATTTAGAACGAATTACATCGTTAGAAAAACTTGTAGAAAATATGCCTGGTGTCCAAAAAGGCTATGCACTACAAGGAGGACGTGAGATTAGGGTGATTGTTGAAACAGAAACAGTAACAGAAGATCAAATGATTATTTTAGCAAACGAAATTAAAGAAAAAGTTGAGCATAAAATTGATTTTCCAGGTGCAATTAGAGTAAATGTTATTAGAGAAAGTCGAGTAGTTCTTGATGCAACAAAATCAAATACGAAAAAAAGAGGGGACGATGAGTAAAGATAGAAATATTGCCAAATACTTCGAAAAAGGACCAAATTTAAAAGAGGCAAAAAAAAGAAGTAAACAAGATGTAAATGTAATTAAAGTAGAAAATGAAATATTTGAACGCTTAAAAGGTATTGGTAAATATCAAACTTACCATATCTTAACGTACGGTTGTCAAATGAATGCACATGATACCGAAGTAATGGCGGGAATTTTAGAAGAACTTTCATATACAAATACGGAAGATATTAACGAAGCAGATGTGATTATTTTAAATACATGTGCAATTCGTGAAAATGCTGAAAATAAAGTATTTGGAAAAGTGGGTAGTCTAAAACATTTGAAGCAAGCAAATCCAGATGTCATACTAGCTGTTTGTGGTTGTATGTCTCAAGAAGAAGAAGTTGTAAATAAATTACTTAAAACTTATCCATATGTTGATTTGATTTTTGGAACACATAATATCCATCGTTTACCAAATCTGCTTGATGAAGCGGTAAAATCAAAAGAAAAAGTAGTTGAAGTTTGGTCAAAAGAAGGTGACGTAATTGAAAATTTACCAAGAACAAGAAAATCTGAGACAAAAGCATGGGTAAATATTATATATGGTTGCGACAAATTTTGTACTTACTGTATTGTTCCATTTACAAGAGGAAAAGAACGTTCAAGAAGATCAGCTGATATTTTACTAGAAATTCAAGAATTACAAAAGAAAGGGTATCAAGAAGTTACTTTACTTGGTCAAAATGTAAATGCCTATGGAAATGACTTGGCAGATGAGCTTTCGTTTGGTAAATTACTTGAAGAAGTAGCAAAAATTGGAATTCCAAGAGTTAGATTTACAACGTCACACCCATGGGAGTTTACAGAAGAAATGATTGAAGCAATCGCTAAATACCCGAATATTATGTCGCATGTTCATTTACCAGTACAGGCTGGAAATAATGCTGTTTTGAAAATTATGGGTAGAAGTTATACACGTGAAGGATACTTAGAATTATTTGATAAAATAAAAAATACTATTCCAAATGTTGCAATAACAACTGATATTATAGTTGGATATCCAAATGAAACTGAAGAGCAATTTGCAGAAACACTAACACTGTATGATTATTGTAAATTTGATCAAGCATATACATACATATATTCAGCAAGAGCTGGAACACCAGCTGCAAAAATGGTGGATAATGTAACAAGTCAAGAAAAAAAAGATCGACTTCGTCGTTTAAATGAAGCTGTTGCAAAATATTCATTTGAAAAAATGGAAAAACAGGTTGGGAAAACCCTTAAAATACTTGTTGAAGGACCATCAAATCGTGATCCTAATGTATTAGCAGGTTATTCAGAATCAATGAAGTTAGTTCATTTTACAGGTGATGCAAGTTTAATTGGGAAAATAGTTGAAGTGAAAATTTATGATGCTAAAAACTTTAATTTATATGGAGATTTAGTTGAAGAGCAGGGAAATTAAATTAGAGGAGTTGATTTTGAAAAAAAATCAACTCTTTGACTCTTTAAAAGAGCAATCAATTTATACAGATTTACATCGACTAAAGTTGGAATTAAAAAGCGATCAAGATTATCAACGATTATTAGAAATTCAAAAGGAAAAACATATTAAATATTATAATGCTTGTGAAATGAAAAAGCCTAATTTAATTATGAAAACAGAACAAGAACGATTTTTGGCTGACTTGCAATTAATGAAGAATGAAAAACATCAAAAACTTCAAAAATTAAAACAAGCAGTTGAACTTGAAGAAGTGTTAATTAAAAAAACGATAAACGAATTGTTTAAGGAGCATAATGACTGAGTATGAAAAAATGTTATTTGAACATCGAAAACGTGTCGAAAAAGCTTTAACAGAAATTCAACATGATATTGAAGCGCGTAAGCAAAATCATGATTTAGATAAAATAGAAAATCCTGAAATATATGAAGTATATAATGAACATTTTCCGATTTTAAAAACAATCCCTTTCGGAACAAAGGAATATAAACAATATGAAGCGGATTATTTTTCAAATGCACATTATTTGCATGTTCAAAATCGTCATCATTTTTATGATCATCGAAATACAACAACAAAACCTAATCTATTAGATATCCTTGAAGCACTTGTGGACATTCGTGAAAGTATTAAACAGTATGATGAATATAACACAGAGAGTGCAATAGAAGTGCTTAAAAGAAAAAAAATAGATCAGCTAAGTCTTGCAGAAGTTGTAGAAAACACAATCCGTTACCTAGATGGTGAAAGAGAAGATGAGGAAAAATGATTAGACAATATATTGATTTAGTAAATATGCTTAAAAATATAGTGCCAAGTAATGTAGAAGTTGTATTACATGATGCAAATAATTTAACGAATTCGATTTTAGCAATTGTAAATGGACATATATCTGGAAGAGAAGTTGGAATGCCAGTTACTGACTTTACCCTTAAGATTATCAATGATCCTGATTTACATAAACATCAAAGTTTTGAAGGATACAAAACCCATAGTAATGGTAGAGTGCTCAACTCTTTTACTTATGTAATTAAAAGTGAAAACAATAAAATAATTGGCTTGTTATGTTTTAATGTTGATACTGATGCAGTTAATCAATCAATTGCAGCATTTGCAAGTTTATTTGCAAATCAATTTGCTTTACCAAATACAATGGCCAATTTTGAAGTTAAAGAAAAATTTGTTTTAAGTGAAGAAGAATTGATTATTCCTTTAATTAGAGAAGTAATTAAAAAGTATCATTTACGTGTTGATCAAATGAAGTCTAGTGATAAATACGAAATAATTCGTAGACTAGATGCAAGTGGAGTCTTTTTAGTAAAAGGAAGTGTCAACGATGTTGCAGCTGAATTAGATTTATCAGTTCCATCAACATATCGCTATTTACAAAAACTTAATAAAGAAAAAAATAAATTGAAATAACAGATTTAAAAAAATCTAGTAATTGACATTTTAAATGTTCGGTAAAATATCAGTAAATCAAAACTATGATAGATGCACTTGAGTTTATTCTCAGGTGTATTTTTCATACAGTTTACATTCTTAAAATTCCATACCCGTGTGACTTGATTATTTTTATAGCTAATGATGTAATAAATCTTATTACTTAAGATGAAGTCTAAAAAGTCAAGAATCTTCAAAATAGTGTAAAGAAAAAGCTAAAATATCTGGTGGTATAATGAGAGTGTGAAGATGCAGTGACAAGGTTTATGCTAATTGATTAACCGATTAGTGCTTCTTAGAGTGAACCCATGTAATACTTACGCTCTATTTTTTAGTATTGCTATTGTTTGGGCTTTTGTAGTCAACAATTTTCTATCTCATCTTAAATTTTATTTTCTTTCATATTTAAAACTATTTTTCTAGATGTTCTCCATTTTGCTTATAATTATATCAATTATATACCATTTTACGAAAAATTGGGACTTTTTTACTTTTATTTGATATATTTTGATAGAAAACTACAAATAAAGTTGATATGTATGTTATAATAGTTCCTAACCAAAAAACGCAAACGTTTCAAAAATCTGGTTAGGTGTTTATTTACAAAAAATAATTTGGAGAAAAATGAAAAAAATTAGAAGAATTTATGTATGAATTTTAATTGCGTGTCTTGCACTTCCAACTGCTAGTTATCTAGCAAGTGATCCAAATAAAGGTAAATTTAGTGGAGGTTTTAGGTATAAAACATTTAGAGATGATGAGCTATGGGGTGATACAAAGCAAACATCTGATTCAGTTTACTTTGTTTCGGCATGGGTCAAAAATTCAGAGGGTAGAGTAGCATCCTCAGCGATCGTAGCAGATTATGCTTCTGCAATGGTACCAGCGAAAGCAGGTACTGATTATTATAGTATGAATTCATATTATACTAAGTGATAAATTAAAAAATAAATGAGCGATTATATCGTTCATATATCTTAAAGGGGAAAAGAGATGAAAAAAAGAATTATCTCAGCTCTAATACTTGTAGTAATCTATGTTACAAGTATATTTGTTGCCAATAATGCATTTAATTACAATGTTTTTAAAGATACATCTTTATATACGATTAAAAACAATAAATATACCGGGGAAAAAATATTAGAAATATTAATTGATGAACAGAGTACAATTGAAGGAAATATTTATTTAAAGATGTATAAAAATAATCAATTAACAGTTTATACAACGGATCAAACACTTGTTGAAAGACCATTTTTATATCCACAAAAAACCAAATATGAATTTTTAAAAACTTTGCAAGCTAATGAAATATATTTGGATGATTTTGAGCTCTACATCGATAATTCGATAAAAAAAGAGATGGTTGAAAATCTAAATGAAATAGGTCTTGACTCAAAATATATCCAGGATAACAATAGTTTTATAGAAAATTATCAAGATCAACAACAAAATCTAATAGTTGGTTCAGGATTTATTTTATTTATCTTATATTCAATATCTTATTTTAGAGTGAAAGAAGCATTAAGAGAAATAACAATAAGAGTTTTTGATAAGCAAAGTTACTATAAAATTTTTATTGCACTTTTTAAAGATGAATTTTTAATATTAAGTATTATGAGTGTATTTATCCTTGTAATATCAATATTTATTGCAACAGTTTATGACTTGAGTATTATCTATGTTTCTGGACCAAGTATTGTCTATTTAGGGTTTTTATTTATTGTTTATTTAGTTAATTTTTCATTTCTTGTTAGTTTAAACCCATTGAAAATTTTGAAAGGAAAAATAAACAAAGGTCTATTATTTAGTATACTATCATTAATGAAAATAATCGCATTGATTTTAGTTGTATATACAGCAATTGATTTTGGATATAATTTTAACCAACAGCAAAAACAATTAGATTACTATAATCAGGTAGATGAGATTAAAGAATATAAGTCGTTCTCAATTTATTCTGATCAAAACAGTCAATTTGATGATGGTATTACAATGAAATTTACTGATTTATATAATGAAGCAAACAAAAAATATAATACGTATATTGCAACTCCAGAAGTCATTTATGACCCAAACGATGGAAAATCTAGCATGATAAGCTCCTTTGAAGAATGTGGGAAAAATTGTTATTTAATAGTTAATCAAGGATATTTTGAAAAAATAATGTCTCTGATAAAGATGGAAAGAAAATTGAAGGAAAACTCAATACAAATGAAATTAATATTTACTACTCGAGCTCAAATAAAAAAAACTTAGAGCTTGTGAAAGCTAATTATGTTTTTTTTGATGAGATGAAAGTGAATTATGTTGAAATTATGCCAAATCAAAATTACAAGTATATCAGTTTAAGGAGTGGAACTCCAAATATTAATACACTTAATGATTCAATACTTGTAGAGTATCCAGATAGTTATACTGCTAAACCAGATGACTTTTTTAATCGAAATATCTTTTCATTAATGTCACAAAGTGGTTTTTTAATAGAATCTCCACCGAATCAAATTGAAGAAATAATATTTCAAAATGGATTACAAAATAATATTCGGGATGTGTATTCTATTAATGATGTCTTTAAAAATGAAATTGGAGAAGTAAAAGTGAATATTAAAGGATTGATTATTTCACTAATGATTTCAATTACCGGTCTACTAATCATTTCCATATATTCAATTAGTGAATTTTTCGAACAAATGCAAACAAAAATTTCAATTAGATATGTATTGAGTAAAAAAATAATATCCGCCTTTAAAGAATTACTTTTAATTACACTTGTTGTCTATATACCAGCTTTTATTTATTCGTTACGTTATGATGATTTTACGAATGAAGTAATTATAATTTTCATAATAACATTAATTGTAGATTGCCTAATTTATTATTTTAGAGCGAAAACATTATTAAGAAAAAATTTAGTGAGAGTCTTGAAAGGATAAAATGACCAAAGTACAAGTTAAAAATATTTCGAAAAAATTTAAAAAAACAATTTTTGAGAATTTTAGTTTAGAAATTCAAGAAGGAGAATTTGTCGTTTTTAAAGGAGAAAGTGGTAAAGGTAAAACAACTCTATTAAACCTGATTGGGGGTTTAATCGAACCAGATAGTGGTGAAATACTAATTGATAATCAAAAAATCTCATTAATTACAACAAGAAAAGGACGTAAAATTTTTCGAAATAACGTAGAGTATTTATTTCAAAATTTTCTACTTTTAGAAAATAAAAGCGTCCAATATAATTTAAATATTGCTTCACCAAGTCTCTTCAGAGGATATTCTGATAATAAATTAAAAAACGTTCTAAAATCAGTTAACTTAGAAGGAATGTTAAAAGAAAAAGTCTACAATTTATCTGGTGGAGAACAGCAGCGTGTTGTTCTTGCTAGAATGCTTTTAAAAAAAAGTAATATAATTTTATGTGATGAACCAACTGGTAGTTTGGATAAAGTAAATGCAGAAAGAATTTACAAAATTTTAAAAATACTAAATGAAGATGGAAAAACAATCATTTGTGTTTCACACGATGATCGCATTGAAAAGTATGCGAGTAAAATAATAACTTTATAAATAAGAACTGAGTGCCTAAAATTTGATGTTAGGCACTTTTACATATGACTTAAATAGATTAGTGTTTGGTTGTGTGAACGAATTGAAATTAAATATTAAGTTCGTTAGAAAATTAATTAAGAAAAAAAGGAAAACTTATCCGTTTTCCCTATTATTTTTAATAATTATTTTTTTCTTATATAAACTAGATGCTGGAGAAACGTAACATATACGATAATAACAAATAATAATTTATAAGAATTTTTTCTCATTATTATTATTTTATGCAAATAGTGTGGTATAATTTAAGTGAAGAAAGTTAAAAAAAAATAAATAAAGGAGTAACAAAATGAAAATCGGAGTAGTTAAAGAAATTAAAGTTGGAGAAAATCGTGTTGGTATGACGCCAGAAAATGTTGCACGTTT
Source organism: Mycoplasmatales bacterium (assembly GCA_051649085.1). Lineage (GTDB taxonomy): Bacteria > Bacillota_I > Bacilli_A > UBA3375 > UBA3375 > JBOFGK01. Next base: position 44,692 of record JBOFGK010000052.1, read on the forward strand.
AGTAAAACTCGGGAATGAACTAGTTGTTGAAGAAAATGCAGGAATTGGAAGTGGATTTAGTAATGAAGAATACATTGAAGCAGGTGCGACAATGGTTACACAAGCAGAAGCTTGGAATGTTGATATGGTTGTTAAAGTAAAAGAACCACAGGCAAGTGAGTATGGTTTTTTCAAAAAGGATTTAATTGTGTGGGGATTTTTGCACTTGGCAGCATCAGAGGCATGTGTTAAAGCAATGGTTGATGCAGGAACAACTGCAGTTGCCGGTGAAACAATTGTTGTAGATGGTGTGCTAAAATTATTGAAACCAATGAGTGCAATTGCTGGACGTAGAGCCGTTTTTATGGGAGCATACTATTTAGAAAAGCAACATGGTGGAGAAGGAATTTTAATTTCTGGAATTGACGGAATTGAAGCTGGAACAGTAGTAATTTTCGGTGGAGGAAATGCTGCGATAAATAGTGTTGATATGGCATTGGGAATTGGTGCAAATGTTGTTGTATTAGAACTAAATGAAGTAAGGTGTGCTGAACTAAGAGCAACATATGCTGGTAAAAATGTGGAAATTGTTGCATCGACAGAAGAAAATTTACGCAAATATATCCAAGTTGCTGATATCTTTATTTCAACAATCTTAATTCCGGGAGCTAAACCACCAAAATTAGTTAAAGAGGATATGGTTAAAACAATGAAAAAAGGAAGTGTATTAGTTGATATTTCAATTGATCAAGGTGGAACAGTTGAGACAATTGAACACTATACAACTCATGACAATCCAGTATTCGAAAAGCATGGAGTAATTCATTATGCTGTACCAAACATGCCTGGAGCAACACCTAGAACATCTACGATGGCATTAGCAAAAGATAATATTGAGTATTTAGAAGTTATTTCACAACATGGAATTGCTGGTGCAATGGACGTTTTAGACACACTTGCTTCAGGAGTGAATATTTATAAAGGTTTTGTTACATATAAAAATCTAGCAGAAACATTAGGGCTTGAATATACTGATTTAACAACAATAAAATAATATATAGGAGATAATATGTTACCAATTTCTATTAATGATATTAAAGATGCACGCAAAAATTTAGAGGGAAACTCGAGAAAAACACCACTTGTAAAATCGTTTTTTCTATCTAATTTAAAGCAAGGGGAAATTTACATTAAACTTGAAAATATGCAATTAACAGGATCGTTTAAATTCCGTGGTGCGTTTAATAAAATATCTTCTTTAACAGCAGAAGAAAAAGCTAAAGGTGTCATTGCTTGTTCAGCTGGAAATCATGCCCAAGGAGTTGCCTTAACAGCTAAATTATTAGGAATTCACGCGAAAATTGTAATGCCATCAAGTGCACCACAAGCAAAAGTTGATGCTACTCGTGGCTATGGAGCAGAAGTTATTTTAGCAGGTGAAACATTTGAAGATGCCAAAGCAAAAGCCGAAGAAATTTGTGCAACATCTGGAGAAATTTTTATTCATCCATATGATGATGAAAAAGTTATGGCAGGTCAAGGAACTATTGGATTAGAAATTCTTGATGAGATGTTTGATGTTGATAACGTAATTGTTCCAATCGGTGGTGGAGGTTTAATTGCAGGGATCGCAATTGCTTTAAAAAGTTACAATCCAAATATTAAAATAATTGGAGTACAGGCTGAAAATGTCCATGGAATGAAGTCTAGTTTTGATGCTAATGAATTAACATTCAATTATACAGCCCCAACGTTTGCTGATGGATGTGCAGTTGCACTTCCAGGCGAAAAAACATTTATGGTGACAAAAGAATTAGTTGATGAAATTGTCTTAGTAAATGAAGAAGAAATCAAACGTGCAATGAAGGATTCAATGCAAAGATGTAAACAAATTGTTGAAGGAAGTGGTGCACTTCCAACAGCTGCGATTATTGCTAATAAAGTAGATAAATATTTAGTTGGTAAAAAAACAGTTGCACTAGTTTCAGGAGGGAATGTTTCTTTAACACGAGTTAGTGAAGTAGTTGATCATTTCTTTGGAACTGAACTTTAGAAAATAATTATATAAAATTATTTCAGAACTTCAAAAAATATAAATTTTGAAAGTAGATTGTAATAGTAATTCAAAATAAAGTATTGAACGAGAGGTAATATTGAAATACGTACTATCTCAACTGTTCTTAAAGAAATGAGGAACTTATGAATAATAAACTTAGTAGAAATCAAGCTCTATTAACAGCAATTGGTTTTATGATTGGATCGGGTATTTTTTTCCGTGCAGATAATATTCTTGCTTCAACTCATGAAAGTATTTGGATTGCAACGATCGCTTGGCTAGCAATTGGTTCAACTCTGATTTTTGCCGGACTTAGTGTTGCGGCAATTGCATCAGAGACAGATACAGAAGGTGGTTTTATCGGTTATATTGAAGTTTTTTTCACGAAGTATTTTGGTGAAAGAGTAGGTAGACCACTTGCATTTATTATTGGATGGTATCAAATTGTTGTATATGCACCAATTTTAACTGCAATTGTTGCGATTGTTTTTGCCGGATACTTCACGCAATTATTTGGAATGAAAGTTGGTGTACTTCCAACGCATTTAATTGCCCTGGTTATTTTAGTTTTCATGTTTTTATGGAATGCAGCATCAACTAAAATAGCTGCACTTATCTCATCAACAGCAACAATTGTAAAATTAATTCCGTTAATCGTATTAGCAATTGCCGGAATGATTTTTGGAAATCACGGAAGTTTTGTGCAACCAGCAGTATTTGCAAATGGTGATGCTTCGATGGGGGTATTGGCTCTTTTCTATGCACCAATGCTTTCAATGGCATTTGCATTTGATGGTTGGGTATCGGTTGGAAGTCTTTCAAGAGATATAGACAATCCAAAGAAAAATTTACCATTTGTCTTTACGTGGTCAGTTATAATAACAGTTATTGTCTACACAACTTATTTTGTTGGAGTGTCGTTATTGATGCCACCTTCAGAAATTATTGCGCAAGGAAATGATCATGTAGGAAGTGTTGCAAGTACATTATTTGGACCAATTGGTGAAAAATTTGTGTTAACAGCAGTAACAGTTTCAGTCTTAGGAACATGTAATTCGTTATTTATGGCTGGAACACGCTATACTCAAAAATTAGCTAAAGCTGATCAGCTTAAGTTTTCAAATTTTTTAAAAGTTGATTCAAAAAATGCAACACCAAAGAATGCTTCAGTTATGATGTTTAGTGTTACAATTATATACTTGCTTTTATTTATGGCTCAAGCAATATACATTACAGCAAATCCGAATGTTACAAACTTCTTTTCTAAAGTAGTTATTGATGATATTCCACTAGCACTTAACTCGATGTTCTATTTATTAGTATTTTTCATTACCTATAAATTGTACAAAGAAGGTAAAGTTTCGAAATTTATAGGAATAGTAGCACCAGTAATTGCGGCTTTTGGTCAAATATTAATTATTATTTCGTTTTTTAGTGTAAATGGAGTTTATGCATGGGGATATTTATTGATTTCATTTGCAATCATCGGATTAGGATTTTTAAACTTAAGAGCAAAAAAATAAAATTTGGAAAAATAAAATAGTTAAAATAAAATTCAGTTCATGTTTGAACTGTTTTTTTATTATGAAAAAGGAATAAACTAACGATTGAAACATATTTCATTGTTTGAAATGAATATTTTTGCTGAATGTGCTAAAATCAGGGGGAAAGTGAGGAGAAATGAATTATAAAGATCCATGGAGCAAAGTTTATTCAGTCAATGATTATTTGGTTGAAGAATTAATTTCAGCATTACAAAAAAGTATTCGTAAAGCAAAAACTGAGGATGCTTGTTTTTTTGCTTATGAAATGTATATAACAAGTCGAGAATTAGAAAATTTATTATGGCTTAGATTAACAACGATTGCAGTTGAAGACATCGGTTTTGGTAACTTAGATGCAATAGTTTATGTGAATAATTTAGATGAAGCACGAAAAAAATTTGAGTATCGCAGTGTTGATCGAAGTATGTTTTTCATACATGCTATTCGAATATTATGTGAATCAACGAAAGATCGATCAAGTGATATTTTGAAAAATATTGTTATAAAATCAGTTGCGATGGGTAAGCTTAAAGAAATTCCAGAATACGCATATGATAAACATACGGCTAAAGGTCGTTCAATGGGACGTGACTCAATGCATTTTTTAAATGTTGCAAGTCAAGTTATCCCTCAGTTAGAAGTTGATAACAATTATCGTGAGCAGTATGAAGAGATCTTAAAAGAGTACGATCGAGAAAACCTTAGTCCAACTCATTTTGATTTTGAGGTCTAATTATGAGAAAATATATGGATAAATTTCTAGAGTCAAAGCATTTAGAAGCATTGTCCCAAGGGATGATGCGTCAACTAGGGTTAATTGTCATTGGTTCGTTTTTTTTAATAATTGCAAATCCACCAATTAATCCAGAAGTAGTTGATTTTGAAACGGCAAATTTCTTTGTGAAGTTTTTATTAAAGTGGAAAGAGTGGGCAACAGCTAATTATCAAATTTTAACAATGCCATATAATTTTACAATGGGTTCATTAAGTTTGTTAACGGTAATTAATGTTGCATATTCTTTAGCAAAAATGTACAAACAAAATGCAATGCTTATAGCAACAATGTCAGCTTCAATTTTTTTGATGACAAGTGTGATTCCATTAGAAGAGGGTTATAATTTACAGTATATTTCTGCAGATGGAATGTTTTATGCAATAATAGTTGCTTACATTGTTGTAGACTTGGCTAAACTGTTGGATCATCCGCGTTTGAAAATAAAACTTGATAAATCAGTTCCAACAGCTGTATGTGATTTTATGAATTCATTATTACCATTTGCAATAATAGTAATTTGCTTCTTTATACCGTATGCTATCATAATGAGTAAAACTGGAAATGTATTACCACAGCAATTTTACCAAGTATTTGCCCCAAGCATTGATGCAGTAAGTGGACTTTGGGGATTTTTAATCATTTTAACGATTTCTAATGTGCTATGGTTGTTTGGAATAAATGGTTTTTCTGTTGTCTTCCCAATTTTATTTACAACAACATTAACAGGAACACTTCAAAATGCTGAATTAATGGCAAATGGTTCTGATTTAACGAATCCAATGAATATTCAAATGATAAGAGTTGCTTTAATTGGTGGAAGTGGAAACACAATTGGTCTTGCAATCCATATGATGTTTTCTAAATCAAAGAAATTAAATGCTGTTGGAAAAGTAGGAATTATTCCTAGTATTTTTGGAATTAATGAGCCAATTATTTTTGGAGCACCGATAGTTTTAAATCCGTATTTAATCGCTCCATTTGTAATAACACCCATAATTTCAGTACTTTTATGTTATTTTGGACAGATTTCAGGTATTCTGACAATGTCGTATTTAGTTGATCCACCATTTATTCCATTTTTTGCTCAAAGCTATTTAAATTCATTGAGCATAATAAATGTTTTATTTGGATTTGTAATTGTTGGAATTTCCTACTTAATGTATTTGCCATTCTTTAAAAAATATGAAGCACAAGAAGTACTTCGAGAACAAGTAAATTTAGAAGAAATTAATAATTAATGAAATTCTTGTTTAAGGATTTTGATTAGTTCATAAGTTGTTAATAGTAAATGAATTTGTTCATCGTGATTGAAAGAATGTTCATCAATCGTACAAATATTGTGACAAAGTGCAACTCGTGAATGTTTGTAGAGTGTTGAATTTGCTTTGGTGATTGCGAGGATTTTTCTTTGGTCGTAATCAGAGGAAAGAAGTGAGGAAATTGCTCTTGTTTCCCCAGAATTTGAGATTATTATGGAACAATCATGTTTAATCGCTTGTAAATCGTAACGATCAGTAATAATTCTAACATTATAATCAAGTCTTAATAATATATGATATAAGTACTGGGCTGTTATATGACTTGAGCCAAAGCCAAAGATTAAAATTATATTTGCATGCTTAATTTGTTTTGCAAACAATAAATAATCATTCTCTAAATTTGGATGATTAAAATACTCAGAACTTTGAAAAGAATTATTATTGATAAAGTGTTTAAATTCTGAGAAGCCATCAAAGCCACATTTTTGAAAAAAACGTGTGATTGAAGACATTGAGCAATTACATTTTTTAGCAATTATTTCAGCGCTAACACCGCATAGACTATAATCATTCGCATCTAAAAAATTATAAATATGGACTTCTGTTTTTGTGCATTTGTCTTTTGAAATGTATTTTGAAATTTCCATATCCCCCCCCTTAAAACCAGTTATAAATATATTTACTATATTGTAGCATAAAAAAATCTTAAGTAATTAAATTACTTAAGATATATTTTTATTAATTATTCTCTTTTGCTTCTTGATCAAGACGATATTTTTCTTCTTTTTTCGCAATTTTTCTTGCTTGGTCAGTTAAATATTTCTTTCTTAATCTAATTGCATCTGGAGTTACTTCAACTAATTCATCACTTTCGATAAATTCTAAAGCTTCTTCAAGTGATAAAATTTTTGGTGGTTTTAGTTTAATTGCATCATCTTTACCTGAAGAACGAACGTTAGTCATACTCTTGTTTTTACAAACATTAACAACTAAGTCGTTTTCACGTGCGTGAATCCCGACAACCATTCCTTCATATACTTTTTCTTGTGGATTGATGAATAAGATTCCTCTTTCACCACAGTTTGCAAGTGAATATCCCATCGCTTCACCAGTATCATTACAAACAAGGACACCGTTTTTACGACCTGGGAAAAATCCTTTATCTTCACAGAATCCGTTATCAGAACGTGTCATTATTCCTTCACCACGTGTTTCGTTAATAAATTGTTGACGATAACCGATTAATCCACGAGTTGGAACAGAAAACTCCATACGAACAAATCCTTCGTTCATTGTCATGTTTTCCATTTGTCCTTTTCGTAAGTTTAGCGCTTCGATTACAGCACCAGAATATGTCTCAGGTGTATCAACAATTACAAACTCTAATGGTTCAACTTTTTTTCCGTTTTCCATGTGGTAAATTACCTCAGGTTTAGAAACAGCAAGTTCATAACCTTCACGACGTAAGTTTTCTAATAAAATTGATAGGTGAAGTTCACCACGTCCTGAAACTTTAAATCCATCGGCTGCATTTTCTAAATCTTCAACACGAAGCCCTACATTTACCTCAAGTTCTCGTTCTAGACGTTCACGAAGTTGACGACTTGTAACGAATTTTCCACTTTGTCCAGTAAATGGTGAATCATTTACTAAGAAGTTCATTGAAAGTCTTGGTTCTTCAACAGTGATTGATTCCATTGGTAAAATATGATCTGGATTACACAAAGTATCTCCAATTGAAATGTCAGCAATTCCACTGAAGACAACAATATCTCCAGAAAATGCTTCATTTACTTCCGTTCTTTGCATTCCAACATAATTGAATAATTTAACAACATTTGCATCTTTAGTATTTCCGTTTCCATCAACAACAGATATTCTTTGTCCTGCTTTTAATTTACCTTGGAAAATACGACCAATACCTAAACGACCAATGTAATCATCATATGCTAATGAAGATACTTGCATTTGTAGTGGTTGATCTGAACTGTCAGGATAAACATCACAGTGTTCAAGTAACGTTTCAAATAAATCAGTTAAATCAGTTTTTGGAACGTCGAATTCCTTTTGAACAATTCCTTCTCTAGCCGTTCCATATAAAATTGGAAAGTGAAGTTGTTCATCAGTTGCTCCTAAATCACAAAATAGATCGAAAACTTCATCGACTACTTCTTCTGCTCTTTGATCTGGTTTATCAATTTTATTTATTAATAGAATTGGATTTAGACCAAGTTCTAAAGATTTTTGTAAAACAAATCTTGTTTGTGGCATTGGTCCTTCAGAAGAATCAACAAGTAAGATTACTGTATCAACAGTTTTAATAATTCTTTCGACTTCACTTGAGAAGTCCGCATGGCCTGGTGTATCAACAATATTTATTTTTATATCTTTGTACATGATTGAACAGTTTTTTGCGTAAATGGTAATTCCACGCTCACGTTCAATGTCATCTGAATCCATTACGCAGTCAACAACTTCTTCGTTAACTCTAAAAACACCAGATTGATTTAAAAAGGCATCAACTAATGTACTTTTCCCAGCATCTACGTGGGCAATTACTGCAATATTTAATATTTTGTTCATTTTACGCTCCCAATTATAAATTTTATCATATTTTTGCCTAAATAGCTAGTGATTGGAAGAAAAAGCTTGAAAAAAGTAAAATTTACAGAAAAAAACACCTTTATCCCAATTTTTAACCATCTTCTCTCCAAATAGAACTTTGATAAGCAATTAAGCGCTAAATTAACTTGAGTTAAATTTATCTATTTTTTTGCACAAAAAGCAAGAGAAGAATAATGTACACATAACAATCATTTAACTACATATTAACTACACATTGAAAAGGTATAATGGATATGTAATCAAATGATTACACATAAAATAATAATAATAAACTTAGATAATAATTTTCAAAATAATCCTTAAAAACTATTTTTCATAATCCCTTAGCCAAGTCACCCCTCGACTTGGCTATTTTTTTCAAATAAGCTTGTGAAAAATTGATAAATATGGTTTAATCACAAATAAAAAAATATACATACAACAACCATTTAACTACACATTAACTACACATTAACTACACATTGAAAAGGTATAATGGATATGTAATCAAATGGTTACATATAAAATAATAATAATAATAAACTTAGATAATAATTTTCAAAATAATCCTTAAAAACTATTTTTCATAATCCCTTAGCCAAGTCACCCCTCGACTTGGCTATTTTTTCAAATAAGCTTGTACAAAAAAACTAATAATAAGTTCTTGGATAAAATTAGAAATACACATACAACAACCATTTAACTACACATTAACTACAAATTGAATAGGTATAATGGATATGTAATCAGATGATTACACATAAAATAATAATAATAATAAACTTAGATAATAATTTTCAAAATAATCCTTAAAAACTATTTTTCATAATCCCTTAGCCAAGTCACCCCTCGACTTGGCTATTTTTTATATTCAAAATTGGTTTTGAGATAAGGAAAATATGCTTACAAAATAGTGTGGATATTTACCACACAAATGAATATATAATCATGTATAAATCGTTATAAATAGGGCTTTCTGAGTAGGATTATAATTGAAATGTGGATAAAATGTGAAGGTAATATTTGAAAAAAGGAGAAAAAATCTACCATATAATCATTGTTTCTTCACATCTTTAAGTTATAATTAACTTGTAATCAAATAAGAAGGTTACAGACCAATAAAACTAAAAATAATTTGATTTTTCAAACAATCCTTAAATTTAAGCATGATACTTAAAATAAAAAAAAGAGAGTATAAGAGGCTCTCTTTTTTATATAATTTTTGGAAAATGAAATTTTATGTAGTTCGCTTGATTGATGTTTTCATGAATTTTAGTATTTTCAAGAAAAATGCAATCACAATGAAAATCTCTAAACGCCCAACAAACATTAATGTTGATAATGTCCATAGTAAATATGGAGCAAGTGTAGGAGAAGTAATTCCAGTCGTTAGTCCGACATTACTTAATGCCGAAGCTACTTCAAATAGTGAATTATCCATTGGGAAACCGCTTAGTGTAAAAATAATACTTCCACCTATAAGTGTAACTAAATAAACAATAATATAATTTGCAGCAAGTACAACATCTTGATCTTTCAAAATCATTTTACCAACAGGTGTCATTACGCTTCGATTGATTAGTTTGTTATTTGCAGAGTAAACTTTCTTAGTATTCCAAACAAGAGATTTCCAAATGAATGTAACACGAGTAATTTTAATTCCACCAGCAGTTGAACCAATTGCCCCCCCAATGACCATAGCGATAATGATTGCGAAGTAAAAAGTATGATTCAAAAAGAAAACTTCACGGTAATCGATTATTGAAAAACCAGTTCCAGAAATTGCTGATACAATTTCAAAAAGTGCAATTTCGAACGGAGAAAAAGTGTCAGTGGCAGTTAATTGCTGTTCGAGTACCCCTCCGCCAACGCTTGTAAGATCAAGTGTTGATGCGTTAGCAAGTGTTCCAATCCATCCAAGTAAAACTAGAATTGTAATACAGACAAAGTAGACTTTTAATTCGTCGATTTTGAAAAAATCTCTAAATTTCTTTTTGTATAATAGGAAATGGGCGAAAAAAGAAATACTTCCTAAAAGCATCAAGATGATGACAATAAAGTTGACTAAATGCGATTCATAATAGGCAATGGAACTTGATCTAACACCAAACCCACCCGTTGCAACTGCGCAAATACTTGTGTTAATTGCATCGAATAATGGCATTTTCGCAATCCATAAACATAGAGCTCCAGCTAGAATAAAAGTTGTGTAAATTGTTGTTATAACTTTGGCAGTTCGTAGAAAATTAGGTGTAATTGAATCTGTATGACCCTCGGTTTTATAAATGTCAAATCCAACAGAACTTCCAAAAAGTACGATGATAATCAAGATTATTCCTAAACCACCTACATATTGAGTCATTGAACGATACATTAGGAAAATTTTCTCAACATTATCAACGTCAACAACACTTAGTCCTGTTGTTGAAATTCCACTTGTAACTTCAAAAAAGGCTTGAGTGAAATTTAAGTTACCATTTAGTAGAAAAGGAATAGTCATTAGTAAACACGTACTAATCCAAATGTAAACAACGAAAAAAACATTGTATGATTTGGGTATTTGTAACATTGTAAAATGTTTGAATTTGTGTTTAAAAATTAAACCTAGACCAAGACAAAAGAACGCAGGGATAATGAAATTAATCATTTCTAAATATTCGAAAGGATAAAAGAATAAAGAAATTGCTGGTGTCAAAAAGAAAAAACTTAATCCAATATAAATTGCCCCTGATCTTCCAAGGAGTGTTTTTAAATATTTGCTTCTCATTCAAACACCTTAACGACTTTTTTATCTTCATGGATATTGGTGAAAATTACAACCTTATCATGACGTAATATAACTTCATCACCAGTTGGAATAATCGTGTTTTCACCGCGTATGATACAACATACGATGCAAGCAGATGGGAAATTTAGATCTTTAATTGCTTTACCAATTGCTTTAAAGTGTGAACGGATTTTGATCTCAATTGGACGAACTTCAGAATTATTAATTCCAATATAATTTAAGACATCATCAACAACAACTAATCGATTGATAATGTTTGTAATTAAATGGGATGCAGAAACGGTTCCTTTAATTCCGAAAGCATTAAATGCACGTTCATTATTAGGGTTTGAAACTAAAATTACACGTTTTTTCACATCTAAAATTATTTCAGAAATTTTAGAGACAATAAAATTTTTATGGTCTAAATTAGATAAACATATAAGTACATCATATGCTTTAGTATCAAGTGTTTCGTAAGTTAAAATATCAGAAGTATTTCCCACAAAAACATTAATGTCATATTTACAAAGTAGTTTTTCCGCAAATTCATCATTATCATGAATGATTGTAATATCATGTTTTTCTTCAAGTAAATTTTTGATTAAGAAATCAGCTTTTTTGTAGCCATCTGTAATTAAAATTTTCATAGTTCATCTCCTAAACAACGCTTAATTGCATCATGAGCAAGTAAAGATGGGTAAATAACGTTAATTGAACTATCTTTCAATAAACAACTTTTATCCTCATCAAATAGTCGAGTTACAACGTTCTCATACCCAAGTAATTCGGAAGCTAACATTGCAAGAAAAATGTTTAAATCATCATTTTCCGTAACAATCATTATAACATCTAAGTTGTAATTTTTAAACTCTTCTAATGCATTTAAATCACTTACTTCTTGATTAATAGCAATTCCACTAAAATCTGAATGGAGAAGAACAAAGTTCTTTTCATTTTTATCAACAACATATACATTGTGTCCTGCGCGTGAAAGTTTTGAAGCGGATTCACTTCCACTTTCACCACACCCAATAATTAAAATATTTTTGGATTTCATATAAAACTCCTAGCTTTTTCATTATACTGCAATAAGAATATTATAGCACATAGCAATTAATGAGTGGTAAATATTGAAATAACGATACCTCTTTTTCAATAATAAGTTATAATATAGGTGAGTATATAAAAGGAGTAAAATGCGAAAAATAGCCCTAATCATCCTATTTATAGCAACTTTGACAGGTTGTAGTGACACTACAAATGAAGTAAAAACAATTATGGATAAAGAATTAACTGAAGTTTTACAAAAAAGTCAAGAAAAATCAGAATTAGATAATGTAGTTTTGTATGATTTAGCTTCATCAAGCTTTGTAACAAGTGATGAATATCGTACAAAATTTCAACTTATTGATAAATCAGGAAAAGTTACGGCAGATTTCGAAGAAATTCGCGGACTATATCCAATTGCATTAAATGAGCAATTTTTCGTGTATCAGAAAAAAGCAGATTCAGTGTACAGTACAGGACAAACCTTTGTATATGATCGTCAAACAGCAAAAGAAAAAAACATTGGTGAAATTCGTTCCGCAGGTGGGAAAATTTATGAAGATAAGTTGTATATTCATCTAATGCAAGACCAAAATATTATAGTCGTTAATTTAAATGATGGAGCAAAAAAAATCGTTGCTAAAGATGCAGCGAAAGCAACTTTTTATGAGGATCATATTGGTTATTTAGATAATAGTATCGAACAAGTCAGTGGAGAAGAATTTTTTGATGGGAATGGAACTGATGCATCAGTTGATTTGAATAAACTAGATTTAGAAAAAGAAGTCAATTATAAAACGATTATTCCCAGTACAGAACAAATTGAGACGAAGTTAACTAAAAAAGCAATGACAGCGGCGGTCGAGGTTGGAGAAGAAATAATTTATTATCAACAAACTAATGATGGAAACCTCCAAGTAAATGAAACAGCAAAAACAAAACGCTTATTACAAGTGAGTGATGCGAAAAAAAAATTAACTGATGTTGTTGTCCATCAACCAAGAACAGTAAGTCCAGAAGGTTTCTATTTAAGCGGGGGGCTTGAAAAAACATTCCTTTTTAAAGGAACTGAAGTCATTGCTCTTGACACGTATGAAGCAAAAAAAAGTTATTCATTTGATTTAAATGGATCAGAACTTTATATCCAAAGTGTAATAACAGATCCGGTTAGTGTGAAAAAATATGTAGTTAAACCAGATGATTTACTAAGTTATTTAGGGGGAGAATAATGAACAAACTTGAAGTTATTGTGTTAGATGAAAGAGCGGCTATTGCAGCGGAAAAAGCAGGTGCTGATCGCTTAGAATTAGTTGCAGAAATTGAAGTAGGGGGAACAAGTCCAAGCCTTGAAGTTGTAAAAGCGGTAGTTGAAGCAGTAACTATTCCAGTTAATGTAATGGTTAGATTTAAAACAGCAGACTTTATTTACGATGATTTAGAGATGGAAAAAGTTTTAGAATATATTAGACAATTAAAAACATTAAAGTTTCTAGCTCCGAAAAAAATAAATGGAATTGTGTTTGGAAGTCTAACAAAAACCAAGGAAATAAATTTAGAGCAACTAGTTCGTGTTATTGAAGCAAGTGATGATTTAGCAATTACGTTTCATCGAGCAATTGATGAAGTTCAAAATCAATATGAAGAGCTTAGTAAACTAGTTAAATATCCACAAGTCACAAATATTCTTACAAGTGCAGGTTTGGAACAACCAATTGAAAAAAATATTGAACAATTGAATAAGTTAGTTAACAATTCCCACCATATAACAATTATAATGGGTGGTGGTGTAAGTTATCAAAATTTTGAAAATTTACTTTGTGATGTACCAAATGCTGATATGCATATTGGAAAATTAGCTTATAATGAACTGGATTTCACAAAGGGAATAAATGAATTAATGATTCAAAAAATTAAAGAAAAGTCTTATTAATAAGACTTTTTTTGTTATTTAAAAAAGAATTATAAAAGAGAACAAAAAACTTTCGAGCGAAAAAAAATGGAAAATCATGTTTTTTCGCTCGAAAAAAACTGAAAAATAACTTTTTTTAGCTTGAAAAAATAAAAAAATGCCATTTATAAACGATTGTGCTATAATTTAATTAGGAGGATCAATGGTTGAAGAAAAGTATATGAAACGAGAGATTGATGAATATCTAAAAGAATATGATTTTGAAAAACCACTGGTTGTTTTAGGTGCAAGACAAATTGGGAAAACAACAACAATAAGACACTTTGCTGAAAAGTATGGTGATTTTATTTATATTAATTTTCTACATGATAAAGTAGTTTGTAAATTATTTGAAGAAATTAATTTAGAACCGGAACTAATCGTCTCACAATTAGAAATGTATCTAAAAGTTGAAATGACCGAAAATACTTTAATGATTTTTGATGAAATTCAAGAATCGGGAGATGCTTATAATTCTTTAAAAGCATTCAACGAATCAGGACGAAATTATAAAATTATTGCAACAGGTTCATTATTAGGTGTTATGTTAACAAATACAAAAACAGTTCCAGTAGGGCAGGTTGAATTAAAACAAATGTATCCGATGAACTTTTGTGAGTTTTTAGAAATAATTGATGAAAAGAACTTACTTAATCAAATGAGAGAAGTAATATTAGGTAAGCCACTAGTGAAAATTTTTCACGAAAAATTAAATCAGTTACATGATATATTTTTGATGGTTTCAGGTTATCCAGAAGCAGTTAAAATTTTCAAGAAGACGGGTTCAATAAAAAATGCTCAAGCTAAAATAGATTTGATTAATCAATTTTACATTAATGATTTCAATAAATATCTTTCACCAATTAATGCAAGTATTACAAGAGCTGTGTATAATTCAATTGAAATTCAACTAGGAAAGGATAATCAAAAATTTATGAAAAAGCATATTCCAGGTTTGAAGGCTAGTCAAGATTATAATTTTGCAATTGAATGGCTTTTAAGCGCGGGAATTGTTGTTAAAGTTAATAATTTAAATGCAATTACTTACCCCCTTAAGTTTGTTGAAAGTAGTAATTCGTTTCGATTATTTCTTGCTGATACAGGTATATTAATCCAAAGAGTTGATTTTGAATATCTTGATTTAAAACCAGAAAATAAAATTTTTACAGGGATAATTGCCGAGAATTATTGTGCTCAAGAATTTAATAAGCAAAAACTAAATATAAATTATTATGATAATCATTCGATGGAAATTGATTTTATAATTCAATATGGACAAAATATTATTCCAATTGAAGTCAAAGCAGCATATAATACGAAAGCCAAGTCACTTAGAAATTATATTCAGAAATTCGAACCAAAGCTTGCAATTCGAATTTCGAAAAATCAATTTGGGTACACGCATAACAATGTATTAAATGTACCAATTTACATGGTTTCGATAATTGAAGAACTTTTACAGCATGTATTAAAAAAGTAGCTTGAAAAAGCTATTTTTTTATTTTCAAAATAAGTTCGTCTTCAGAAACTTTAAGGACTTGTGCAAGTTTAGAAAGTTGTTGAAATTTCCCGTATTTGATTGGTTTACCATTCGCATATAAGCGATAATAATATTCATAATGATTTTGTTCACCATCAAATCTAGTTGTTGAAGTCGGTTTATCAATTCTTATAATGTACCACTCTTCGTAATCATCAAGGATTCGTTTGAGTTTAGCATAATGATTAAACATTTATCCTCATTTCTCTTTCAATTTGTTTGAAGGCCTTTAAGTATTGATTTTTCACACCACTTTCGATTTCGTTCGTGCAAATGGATTGAACCGTTGAAAAAAGTTCTGAATTACGATATTGTGGTTGTAAAACTATTCTTGACAAAGCATAAGCACAACTCCAACGGATTATTTTACTTTCATTTGAAGTATTAGCTAAAATTTTCGGAATCGCAGAATGAATTTCTTCAGGAAAAACAACTGCTAAATTACCGATGATTCTTGATGCTTCACGAATAATAGCATTATTTTCTGAAGAAATGTAAAGTGTAGCAAAAGTAACCCATGATTCGTTGATGATTTGTCTATTAATTGATGGTTTTTGTGAAATCTCTTCTAATGCTTCCAAAAAAATTATTAGAATTTTTTCATCTTTTTTTGTGAGATTTTGCTTATTGCCTAAACAATGTTTTAAGTTATCGAGTGTAATTACTTCCTCTTTTAAGTATGTGACTAATAACTCTCTTTTCATAATTCTTTTTAGTTGTGGATCAAAGATAAAATCAAGTTCTTGCATATGACTCCAATCTATTAATTTTATTTAAAGTATAACATAAAATTAATAGATTAAAGTGTATAAAAAATAAAAAGAAGAAAGAGATGGGGAAACATCTCTTTCTTTAAGTAATGCCTAATAAATTTTAAGAGTATTTATAAGGGCTTTTCGTGAAAAGAATAAGTGTAGATTAAAAGGGGTATTAATCTACCTAACTATTATATCAATAAAAATATGTTTTGTCAATACTTTTTTCTTTTTTTGTAAAAAATTTTGAAGTTGAAAGTTTTTCTAGAATAGAAATCTATAAACATGTATGAATAAAGGTAATTATAGAAAATTAAGGATTATTAAAATTGATGAAACACAATTTTTTTTGCCGAAAAATAAAAAAAATTATAAAAAAATATCAAGAAATAAAAAATTAAATGAAATTTTTTCGAAAAACAAAAACTTAAGAACTATAAAATTAAAAGGTTACATCTTGATAACTTATATTACCAATTTTATAGTCAACTAATGTAATCGTAGGAATCGTTCCATTATTAATTGTATCGATAAGTTTTTCAAGTGCGATTTGTGAAACTTTGTGAAAATTTTGATGACACGTTAAAATGTTTGGTGCAACATAGCCCATCAAAGTTATACCGTCATAACCAGCAATTGGTGTGTGTAGACTTAATTCACTAATTGCATGTTGTGCACCAATAGCCATTAAATCAGAAGCACAGACAATGACATCAAAGTCTTTACCGAATTCTTTGGCAATTGTGTATGCAGTTTTTTCACTGAAGTTACCATACTCAATTTGCAGTTGAAGTTTATTTGTCTTCGAAAATTCGACAACGGCTCGAGTTCGTTCGCCAGTAACATATCCATTTTGTTTTCCCGCAATATAGAGAATTGATTTAAATTTTTCTCGTTTGTAAAATTCAACTAGGACATCTTTTTGTCCATTGTAATGGTCGACTGTAACACACCCTGTTGTTTTATTGACAAAATCCGCATCAACAACGACAGTTTGGAACAAATGCTCACGAATTATTTGTTGAAGTTGAAGTTCATCTTTATTTAGACCATAGATTATTAAACCAGTTAGCATTTGTGAACGAAGATACATGACAAGTTCATTATAAGTTTTGTCTTTAAGTGCTGTCGAAAAAATAATGACGACATCGATTCCAAGTTCTAATGCCTTTTCATTTGCACCTAAAATATATTGCATATTTATCTCGTCAATTGCCTGTTTTTGATCATTGACAGTGATAATTAAACCGATTCTTTGTTTAGACTTACTACTTAAGCTTGCAGCTACTTGATTTGGAATATAATTTAGTTCTTCAACAGCTTTCATAACTTTTGTGCGAATCTCTTCGGTTGCAGTTGGATAATTATTAATTACTTTTGAAACTGAACTGATAGAAACTCCAGCTAGTTTTGCTACATCTTTTATCGTTGCCATTTTGCCTACTTTCATCTTTTTTTTTAATTATTATAATTATACCACAAATGAGTCTTAACAAAAAAAAATCTAAAAAAATAAAAAAACGCTTGCAAAAAAACGTTTTCCATGATACAATCGAACTATATTTCAAAAGGAGAAAGATGATTAAAACAAAATTATTAGCAATATTAAAAGAAGATTATCAAGTAAATTTGGCTAAAGCAACTGATAAACAATTGTATTATTCACTACTAAAACTCGTAAAAACAGAGACAGATGATCGTGAACACAATTGCGGAAAAAAGAAAGTCTATTATATTTCGAGTGAATTTTTAATTGGTAAATTATTAAGTAATAATTTGATTAATTTAGGGATATACGATGATGTCAAAAACGTTTTAAAGCAAACAAAGTATGATTTATCGACGATTGAAGAAGTAGAACCGGAACCAAGTTTAGGAAATGGTGGTTTGGGAAGGTTAGCGGCTTGTTTTGTTGATTCAATTGCAACGCTTGGATTAAATGGTAGTGGAATTGGTATTTTATATCATTTTGGTTTATTTAGACAAGTGTTTGAAAAAAACTCACAAGTGACTTATCCAAATCCTTGGTTGGAAAATGATTCATGGATTACTCGAACAAGCAAAGTATACTCAGTTGATTTTGCAGGTAAATCAGTAATTGCTAGACTATATCAAATAGATGTTCTAGGTTACGAACAAGGACTAAATAAATTGAATTTGTTTGATCTGGAAACAGTTGATGAAACGATTGTGAAAAAAGGAATAAACTTTGAAAAGAAAAATATTGAAAAAAATCTAAGTTTATTTTTATATCCAGATGATAGTGATGAAGATGGAGAATTATTACGTATTTTTCAACAGTATTTTATGGTTAGTGCTGGTGCTCAGTTGATTTTAGATGAAGTTAAAGCTAAAGGTGGAGATCTTAGAAAACTAAATGAATATGCGGTGATCCAAATAAATGATACTCATCCATCGTTAGTTATTCCAGAACTAATTAGATTATTAGAGTTAGAAGGTTTAACTCGAGATGAAGCAATTTTACTCGTTCAACAGGTCACAGCATATACAAATCATACAATTTTAGCCGAAGCCTTAGAGAAATGGCCGTTAGCATTCTTGGAAAAAGTTGTGCCAAATTTGGTTGAAATAATCAAAGATTTGGATAAACGAATTAAAAGTAAAAATAAGAGTGAAAAAATAGCGATTATTGATAAGCAAAAACGTGTTCATATGGCACATATGGATATTCACTATGGTTTTTCGGTTAATGGTGTAGCAGCTTTACATACCGACATTCTAAAGACATCAGAGTTAAATCATTTCTACAAATTATACCCTGAGAAGTTTAATAACAAAACAAATGGGATTACATTTAGGCGCTGGTTAATGCATACAAACAATGAGTTAACACAGTTAATTAAGTCGAAAATTGGTGAAGATTTTTTGAAAAATTCACTTGAATTAGAAAAATTACTTAAATTTAAAGATGACCATGTTTTTCTTGAACAACTTGAACAAATTAAGCAATTAAAAAAAGAGGAATTAGCCGTTGTGGTGAAGAAAAATCGTGGAATAAAAATTAATCCAAATTCGATTTACGATATTCAAATTAAAAGGTTACACGAATATAAGCGTCAGCAGATGAATGTCCTTTACATTATTCATAAATATTTAGAAATTAAAGCGGGAGCAAAACCTGCTCGACCAATTACCTTTTTCTTTGGCGCTAAAGCAGCCCCAGCTTATACGATTGCTCAAGATATTATTCATTTGATTTTGTGCTTAAGTGAATTAATTAATAACGATAAGCAAGTTAGCAAGTATTTGAAGATAGTTATGGTTGAAAACTATAATGTAACTTTAGCGGAAAAATTAATTCCAGCATGTGATGTTTCAGAACAAATTTCTTTAGCTTCAAAAGAGGCAAGTGGAACTGGAAATATGAAATTTATGCTTAATGGAGCAGTTACTCTTGGAACGATGGATGGAGCAAATGTTGAAATTGCAGAACTTGTTGGTGAAGAAAATATCTTTATTTTCGGAAAAGAAAGTGCAGAAGTTGTTAAAATGTATGCAAAGTCAAGTTATGTGGCAAAAGATTTCTATGAAAAACCAGAAATTAAATGTCTAGTTGATTTTATTGTCAGTAAAGAATTAGTGGCTCTTGGTGATAAAAAGAAACTAGCTAGGTTACACAAAGAACTAATTGTAAAAGACTGGTTTATGACGCTTTTAGATTTAGAAGATTATATTGCAACGAAAGAGAGAATTTTTGTAGCTTATGAAGATCGTACGAATTGGCAAAAAATGTGTTTAGTAAATATTGCAAAAGCTGGTTTTTTCAGTAGTGATCGTACAATTATGGATTATGAGCGCGATATTTGGAAATTAAAGTAGGAGGTAGTATGCGAAAAGCAGGGATATTGTTACCAGTTTCTAGTTTACCAAGTAGGCATGGGATTGGAGATATGGGGGATAGTGCTAAACAATTTATTGATCGTTTGGCTGAAATGAAAGTTAAAATTTGGCAAATCTTGCCGATGAATCCGCTTGGCTATGGAAATTCACCGTATCAACCGTATTCAAGTTTTGCTGGTGAACCAAGATTAATAAATTTAGACAAATTGATTGAACTTGGGCTGTTGAAGAACGTAAAGGACAATCAGCCAAAATGCTCAAGAATTGATTATCAACAAGTTAATGAGTTCAAACATGAGCAGTTGAGGCGTGCATTTACAACTTTTCAAAAGTTGCTAATTGATTCAAAGCATAAGTTAGTAAAAGAATTTATAAAATTTTGTCGAACAAACAATTGGGTGGAAAACTATGCCGTTTTTATTGCACTTAAAGAACAAAATGATTTAAAATGTTGGTTAGAGTGGCCTGAAGAAGAAAAAGCTTGGATAAAAGATCAAAAATATGACTTAAATCATTTAACAGACGAGATTATGTATCAGAAATTTGTTCAATTTATTTTTCAAAAACAATGGTTAGAAATCAAGAAATATGCGAACAAAAAAGGAATTGAAATTATGGGAGATATTCCAATTTATGTTGGCATTGATAGTCTAGACGTTTGGGAAAATCAAGCCTGTTTTAGATTGAATAAAAATGGTAATCCAACAGTTGTTGCAGGAGTACCTCCAGATTATTTTTCGAAAAAAGGACAACGCTGGGGTAATCCGCTATATGATTGGGATTATTTGAAGAAGACGAATTTTGAATTTTGGATTAAACGCCTTGAATTAAATCGTGAATTGTTTGATATTATTAGAGTAGATCATTTCAGAGCGTTTGATACTTATTGGGAGATTTCAGCTAAAAATAAAACAGCAATGAAAGGACAATGGCTAGAAGCACCAGGTTATGAACTTTTAGATGAAGTTTATAAACGGATGCCAGACTTTAAAATGGTTGCCGAAGATTTAGGTGATATGCGTGATGAGGTGTATGAATTACGTGATCACTATGATTTAATGGGAATGAAAATCATCCAATTTACATTTGATCCTGATGAAACAAATAATGATTTTGAAGATCGGGAAAACATGATTGTTTACACAGGAACGCATGATAATGATACGATTGTTGGTTGGTTTACAAGTCAGCGTCCGAAAATTCAAAAAGAAGCAACCGCATATTTTAAAGAAAAAGGTTATAAAGGAAAAATTCATCAGCAGTTTGTTCAGTTCGCTTTAGAAAGTATTGCAGATTACGCAATAATTCCAATTCAAGATGTGATAGGACAAGAAACAAAATCACGAATTAATACGCCGGGAACTTTAGGAAGTCCTAATTGGGAGTATAAGCTGAGTGATTTCAAAACATTAGATAAGGAAATTGATTTTTTCCAAAAGTTGGTAAAATTAACGAAAAGAAATTAAATGTCAACAAGCAAGTTTGAATTGACAATTGTAAGAGAGGTAAAAGTCTTTCTAATAAATGGCTATTAAACTGGGCAGGAATTTAAAGTTACCTAAGACATACACGCTAGGAATAATTGGTTATATTGAAGCTAAACTAGCTTAAAATATAGCGAGAAAGAGCGATTTCCCAATTTTCAAAAGAAACGTTTTTTTGAGATTTTAAAATCATATTATTTAATGACTATATGTGAGTTTTAGAAGAAGTTAAGGTTAATTACAACTTTTTGAAAAACGTTTTTTTGGAAATGCTTGCTTTAATTTAAAAAGTGTGTTATGATATGTATATAAAATGATAAAGGAGGAATTGGCTAAGGTCAATACTAGATGAAAAAATTTATAAGTACAATAATGATGCTTGTGTTAGCAATATCATTAACAGGATGTGGAGCAAGTACTACGTCTGCAGATTTAAAAGATGCAGGTACAATTAAAGTTGCACTGGATGAAGGTTATAAAGTGTGGATTACACCAGTTGCTGAGGCATGGACAAAAGAAACGGGAGTTAAAGTTGATTTACAATTTATTCCGATGTTTGAAACAATTGATAAAATTGCCCAAACACAACCAGCAGGTCAAGCACCAGATGTAATTATGATGCCATATGATCGAATCGGGACACTTGCTGATCCAGCATATTTAATGCCTGTGACTGATAGTAAAGATTTTGCACAAGTTTATGGTGAAAAATCAACAAAATTGGTAACATATAAAGACCAAGCATATATGTATCCATTAACAATTGAAACGTTAGTTCTTTATTACAATAAAGATAAAGCAAGTGAAGCTGATGTTGCAAAGTTAGATACGGCTGATTTATCAACGTTTTCTACATTCCACAAAGAAAAAGGATTATTATTCCCAGCTTCAGATGGATATTATGCAACAGGAATTATCGGTGAAGACTGGTTTGATAATAACGAAGCACCAACTAAACTTAATATTACTGATGCGACATATGTAAAACAAGTTAAAGGGATTCAAGAATTAACAAAAGATTGGCCAACAACAATGCGCGATGTTAAAGAAAAAGGGGCATTTAGTGCTGGAGAATTTGAAAATGGGAAAACAGCTGCAATTTTAGATGGTCCATGGAATTTATTAAAATATAAAGATAAATTAGGTGATAAATTAGCTGTTACAACAGTGAAAAACTATAAGCCATTTGCTGGACAAATCGGATTTGGGATTGTTTCATCAAAAGATGCAGCTAAAATGGCGGCTGCAGATGCATTCTCAAAATATGCAACGCAAACTGGATCGACATCTTTCTATGAGAAAACAGCTCGTGTACCTGCAGAACTAACGGCACAAAAAGCACTATCTGCTGATGATGCGTTAGCTCAATCACAAATTACGTTATTTGCAGATGCTTTAGAAATGCCTTTAACTCCAGCTGCAAATGAGATTTGGACTGCATTAGAAACTTCAATAATCAAAGTAATGAGTGGTGAAGATCCACAAAAAGCACTTGATGGTGCTGCAAAGGAAGTAAAAACTAATGTTGAAACGAAATATCAAATTACATTAAACTAAGACATTAGGATAGTTAGGAGCCTTATGAAAAAAAATAAAGCGATTAATCCTAATGAGGGAAGTCAACGAAAGTTGGCTTCTCTCATACCAGGATATGCACAATTAAAAAATCAGCAAACAACAAAAGCACTGCTTTTTGGTAGCGTGTTTTACGGATTACTTATCTTGTTAATTGTTTGTTCGGTTTTTGTTTTACCAAAGTTTTTCAATAGTTCAATTGGTTTTAAACCAGGTTTAATTGGTGATAATTCCTTTTATATAATGGTTCAAGCTGTTTTGATTTTCATTGGATATGTAATCGTCATAATAATTGGAATTGCTTCGAAAAATGAGGCGCTTGCAACAGCAAAATATATTGAAGAAAATAATGGGAAAGTTCCAACAATGAAAGAATCACTAAAAAACTTTAAAGAAAACGGCTTTGCAACAATGATTTTAATTCCAGCCTACTTATTAGTGACATTGTTTGTCTTACTTCCAGTTACAATTACAATTATTATTTCATTTACAAATTATGGTTTTGGTAAGCAACCACCAAATATGCTTGTTGATTGGGTTGGGCTTAAAAATTATTTTAGTTTTTTTGGTTCAACACAAGCGGGGGTAACTTCCTATGGTGAAATCTTTGGAAAAGTGTTAATTTGGACGGTAATTTGGACATTGATTGCGACAACACTTACAATTATTTTAGGGACAATTGTTGCATTTGTCTTTAACCAAGAAGATTTAAAATTAGGTAAATTTTTCTCACCACTTTTCTTGTTACCATGGGCGATACCAGCCTTTATTACGATCGTGATGTTTTCACAAATGTTTGCAGATTCCCGAGGTTTTATTAATGTTTCGGTGCTTCCGTTTTTAGATCAAATTATTCCGGGAAACATCTATGCACCGCTCGAGTGGATTGCACATCTAGGTGGGAATATCGAACAAGGAACAACAATTGTGAAAATGAACAGTGACGGAGTAATGGAAGTTCCATGGAAAACTAATGCAATGTTGACTAAAACAGCACTGCTTATGATGCAGCCATTACTAGGTTTTTCTTATGTATTTACAGTTGTCCTTGGAAGTTTAAAAGCAATTCCAAGTTCGTTATATCAAGCGGCAGAAATTGATGGGGCAAATAAATGGCAAAAGTTTAGAAGAATAACGCTTCCACTCCTTATTTTAGCTATTTTACCGGTTTTAATTACACAATTTACATTTAATTTTAATAACTTCGGAATCATTTATTTATTCAATGAAGGTGGTCCTGGAACAATCGGTTTAGGTGCTGGTTCGAGTGATATTTTAATATCGTGGGTTTATAAAATGATTGGAAAAACATCAAGTCCACAATATGGAATTTCAGCAGCAGTTTCAATTTTAATGTCATTTATTACAGTTGGAGTATCAATGTTTATTTACTTACGCTCGAATTCGTTTAAAAAAGATGATCTGGTTTAGGAGGGAAAATAATGAAATTAATGACAAAAAGGTCAGAAAAAATAATTAGACACACAATTAGCTACATATTTATTTTTATTATGCTTGCAATAATCCTAATGCCAGTGATTTTTACAATCGCCTTTTCACTACAAAAAGGAAATACAACATTTATTTCGGAAATTAGTTTTAAAGATATTACATTTGAACATTATGCATCGTTACTTTTTTCAGGAGAAACAGCATATATTAGATGGTATGGAAATACATTAGTTGTCGCTCTATTAACAATTGTAATGCAAGTTGGAATCGTAATTTTAACATCATTTGCATTTTCTCGCTTTAAGTTTTGGGGGAAAAAACAAACACTAAGTGGTTTATTATTTATTCAAATGATTCCGAATATTATTGCTTTACCAACGTTTTATATATTAGCGGTTACTTTGAATATGCAAAATGTTTTATTCTTAGCACTTATTTATACTGGTGGAGCGATTCCAATGAATACTTTACTCCTAAAAGGGTATATGGATTCAATACCTAAAGAATTAGATCGATGTGCAAAAATTGATGGTGCGAGTGATTGGTTTGTTTTACGAAAAATAATTGTTCCATTATCAAAACCAATGTTAGTAATTATGTCATTATGGGCTTTTATGGGGCCGTTTACGGACTTTATGACACCGAAGTTTATCTTCACATTAGTTCCTGATTATACGATAGCAACTGGACTTCAAACATTAATTGCAGATCCTAAAGGAGCATCGTATACAATGTATGCAGCTGGAGCATTAATGACAGCAATTCCAGTAGTTGTCTTATTTTACTATGTACAAAAAGATTTAGTATCGGGTATTTTGAAAGGATCGGTGAAAGGTTAAAATGGCTAAAATAGAATTTAGAAATGTTGGAAAAAAATATGATAATGTAAAAGGATCTGGTGCACGTGAGTGGGCGATTAGAAATATTAATTTTACGGTTGAAGAAAATGAATTTGTAACGTTTGTTGGACCAAGTGGTTGTGGTAAAAGTACAACTTTGAATTTAATTTCAGGATTAGAAGCAATCAGTGAAGGGGAACTAGTAGTTGATGGTCAAGTAATTAATGATTTTCTACCAAAAGATCGTGATATTGCAATGGTGTTCCAAAGTTACGCACTTTATCCGCATTTAACAGTTGCAGAAAATATTGGTTTTGGTCTAAAATTACGAAATGTGAAAAAAGCAGAAATTGATCAAAAAATTCAAGAAGTTGCTAAAGATTTAAATTTAGAAAATTATTTAACCGTTCGCCCGAAAGATCTTTCAGGTGGACAACAACAACGTGTTGCACTTGCTCGTGCTTTAGTTAGAAAACCGAATTTATTCTTAATGGATGAACCATTATCAAATTTAGATGTTAAATTACGTGTTTCCACGAGAAAGAAAATTCGTGAAATTCATGATGCACTTAAGACGGTTAGTTTTTATGTAACTCATGACCAGGCAGAAGCGTTGACCATGAGTGACAAAGTCGTTGTAATGTCTGATGGAAAAGTTGAACAAATTGGTAAACCACGCGAAATTTATAATTATCCTGCAAATGTTTTTGTTTCACGTTTTATTGGGTCGGTTCCGATGAATATTATTAAAGGTAAATTAGACGGAAATGTATTTAGTGGATTAGATTTTTCAATTAAAGTTGAAATACCAGATGGCTTAATGAAAAAATTAGAAACTTATAATAAATCAGAAGTGTACTTAGGTTTTAGACCAGAATATGTTTCAACAGACCAAATAATGAAAGAATTATATCCAAATGCACAGTTCAAAGTTAAATTAAATCAAGTTGAATTTCTCGGAATTGATCAATATGGTTATGCAACAGGTGGGTGGAGTAATAATATTATTTTAAGGTTTGCTGGTCGTGAAGAAGTAAGTACGGGAGATACAATTGATGTTGTATTAGATATGAACAAAGTGAAATTCTTTGATATTGACACACAAGAAACGTTAATTGATACAATAGAATGAAAATAAAAAAAGGAAATGAGAGTAAATATGAAAAAAGCAAAAAGTGCCAATAAAATTTATCTATTATATAAATTTGGTTTATATTCTAAGGAAATAAATGAGATTAGATTAAAGCACTTTGTGGCCCTATTTTTGATGTCATTATCACTACTTATTTCTCCGTTCTTATACGGTTTTATTCAGAATTTCAATTATGAAAGTAAATTAGAAACAAAAATAGTTACAGACTTTGATTATGCAAAACTTGCTGAGCATTTTCAAACATGTCAAGTTAATAATTACACATTATCATGTACGAATTACTTAGAAAAAAATGATGATTTGACACTTAAAGTAATGGTCGATAAATACGAACCATTGACAACAGAATTTCAAGGTTTGGCATTTTTCGAAGATTTAGTGGTATTTACAGATTTAACAACGAATACTAATTTATTCTTTCGTTATCCCCAAACTATTAACTTTTCTAGCTTGCTGACAAGTGATGAAGCTGCAAGTTCTTTAATAATTGGAAGTTTTTTCAAGTTTACATCACTTTTAAATGGTTCAATTATTTTATTGACAATGCTTACAACACTTGTGATTTATAATCTAATTTTTCATGGATGCATTATGCTGATTCTCTTGATTGTTAAATTAGTCCCAGCTTTTAAGCAAATTGGATTTACTGATTTATTTAAGATTGTCAGTTTTAGTATTTTTTATCCAAGCTTAATTTTCTTTATTTTAAGTGTTATCTTTAATCAGTTATTGCTTGCAAATTTACTTTATACATTTGGAATTGGTTTAGTTGTTTTCGTAAATGTTCTAGCATTATATGTGAAAAATACTAAGGAAGTAAAAGCGCGTTTGGATAATCAAAAGTTTCTATAAGATTGGAGAGAGAATGAATAAATTGCTTGGCTATGAGCATTTTGCTCAAAGTCCATATGTTTTTCAACTGTCAAATGAGGTAGTTGAACTTAGACTACGTGTTCCAGCTTCCGAAGTTTTACAAGTACTAGTAAAGTATGGCGATACATATTTAATTGAACAACCGGCTGATGTTAGTCAAGCCGAATTAGGAATGATTGGAACCGATGGTCGACATGATTGGTATAGTCAACAACTTTCCACGCAGTTTAAACGACTATCATATTATTTTGTCGTAACAACGACTGATAAAAAACAAATTATTGTTAATGAAAAAGGTGTTTACTATTGCTCAGAAATGGCAAATTATCAACCGAATCAATTATATGTCTTTAATTTTCCATATATGTTTAAGGGGAATAAATTTGTTGTACCAAGTTGGGTTGAAAAGACAGTTTGGTATCAAATTTTTCCAGATCGTTTTAAACGTAAAGGTAATTATCGTTCAAAACTTAAGTGGCATCAAGGTGATGTTAATAACGAACAAGTGTATGGGGGAAATCTTGAAGGAATAATAAGTGAACTCGATTACTTAGAAGAACTTGGGATAACCGGGATTTATTTCACACCATTATTTAAAGCTGGAACATCTCATAAATATGATACGGAAGATTACTTTGAAATTGATCCAGATTTTGGAACACTTGATGATTTTAAAAGATTAGTTTTAGAAGCACATAAACGAGGTATTCGGGTGATGCTTGATGGAGTCTTTAATCATTTGAGCCGAAAACATCCATTTTTCCTAGATGTGCTAGCTAATAAAGAAAAATCCCAATACTATGATTGGTTTTATTTACTTGATCAAGAACAAGCACATTTAGCTGCTGATCATACATATGAAAGTTATCGTGATGTGTATTACTATGAGACATTTGCTTTTGAGCCGTTAATGCCAAAATTAAATACCGAAAATCCAGAAGTAATCGACTACTTTAAAAAGGTTGTTAGTTTTTGGACAAAACTGGGAATTGATGCATGGCGTTTAGATGTAGCATACGAGCTTTCACACAAATTTGTTCGTGAACTCCGTCAAGAAATTCATCAACATAATCCAGAATGTTATTTTATTGGAGAAGTTTGGCATCAAGCACAGACTTGGTTTAGAGGCGATGAGTTTGATGCGGTAATGAACTATTCATATACAAATCCCATTGTTGATTATTTTGCAAAAGAGCAAACAAATATTAGTGATTTAACAAACCGTTTGATGCAGGTTGAGATGTTATATGACTCAAATGTCTGTGCAAATGCTTTTAATGTTGTTGATACACATGATACGTCACGTTTATTATTTATGTGCAATGAAGATAAAAATCGATTAAGATTTCTTATAACATTTCTATTTGCCCAAAAAGGATGTCCATGTATTTACTATGGAACTGAAATAGGGATGACAGGTGATGGAGCAGATTTTCTCAATAATCGAAAATTAATGGTGTGGGAAAAAGCTAATCAAGATTTAGAATTATTTGAATTTTATAAACAACTTATTAACTTTCGTAAAGAAAATGCCATTGAATTAAATCGTTCAAAGTTAGAAATTATTTCGGAAAAGCCACTTATGTTCACAACAACATCCAAACGAAAGAAAATTAATTATATTTTGAATAATACTGATCAAGCGATAGAAGTTAAAGTTGCAACTAGCTGGCTTGACTACTTATTAGTAAGCAATCAATTATTAGTAAATGGGGTGTATATTTATGAAGAATAAATACTCAGGAAAAAAATGGACATTAGTCAGGTAACGACAGTTCAAAGTAAGAAAAAATAGTGATGTGCACCAACACCAGGCTGTATACAAGTTTGGTGTTTTTTTATAAGAAAACAGAGTATTAGAAATTATATTAGGAGAAAAATGAATAGATTAATTGGTTATGAGCATTTATCAATGGAACCATATGTATATGCACTTGATAAAAAAACAGTCCAAGTTAGACTTAAGACGCCGACTAGAAGTGTTCAAAAAGTCATTGTTGAATTTGGTGATCCATATGATTGGCGAGAAATTGGTAATTCGGGAGAATATCAAATTTTTTCGAACGAAAAAGAAATGGAACTTATTGGCACTGATGGCCGATATGATTGGTATGTTGCTAACTTACATGAACCATATAAACGACTTTCATATAGTTTTAAGGTGACAAATATCGAGAATGAAACGATAATAATTGATGAAAAAGGTGTTTATATAGTACAAGAAGATTTTAAAACTTACGCAAATGCAGCCAACCGATTTAATTTTCCGTACTTTTTTGAAGAAAATGTCTTTAATGCACCTAAGTGGGTAGAAGAAACAATCTGGTATCAAATTTTTCCTGATCGTTTCAAGCGAGTAGGTGAGTTTAAATCGACACTTGATTGGGAACAAGAAATAGTAACAAATCAGCAAATTTTTGGTGGTAATATTCAAGGAATAATAAGTGAACTGGACTATTTAGAAGAACTTGGAGTAACTGGCTTATATTTCACTCCATTATTCAAAGCAGCAACACCTCACAAGTATGATACAGAAGATTATTATCAAATTGATCCGTCGTTTGGAACAGAAGCTGATTTTAAGGAATTAATTTCGAAAGCGCACCAGCGTGGAATCAGAATTATGCTTGATGGAGTTTTCAATCACACTAGTCGCTTACATCCGCTGTTCATTGATGTGATTGAGCATAAAGAAAAGTCAAAATATTATAACTGGTTTTATATTAATGACACAGATAACTTACGCACAGTAGCAGATGCAAATTATCGTAACTTTAAGGAAGAATATCCGTATGAAACTTTTGGTCATACCCAATATATGCCTAAATTGAATACGGAAAATCCTGAAGTAATTGAATACTTCAAACAAGTTGTAAAATATTGGACTGAATTTGGGATTGATGGTTGGCGACTTGACGTTGCCAATGAATTAAGTCATTCATTTATCAAAGAATTACGAAAACAAATTAGAGCAATAAATCCAGAATGTTATTATATTGGTGAAATTTGGCATGAATCGCAAAACTGGTTGCGTGGAGATGAATTTGATGCTGTCATGAATTATGTCTATACAAATCCAATGATTGATTTTTTTGCTAGACAAACGATTTCTGCAGAAGAATTAGCAAATCGCTTAATGTATACGGAAATGACTTATAATTCACACGTTTGTGCAAATGCCTTTAATGTAGTTGATACGCATGATACAGAAAGAATTTTATATACATGTCAAGAAGATAAAGTACGTTTACGCTTTTTACAAACATTTTTACTAAGTCAAAAAGGAAGTCCGTGTATTTATTATGGAACAGAAATTGGGATGAGTGGAGATGGGAAAAAAGATAATAATAATCGCCGTCCAATGGTTTGGGCTGAACAAAAGCAGGACATGCAACTGCTAGAATTCTTTAAACAAATTATTGCCTTTAGAAAAGCGAATGCTAAATTTTTAAATCAAGCAAAATTAACAATTGTTCAAACAGAACCATTTAGTTTTATTACAACAAATGAAACACGAACAATTAATTACCTTTTCAATACATCAGCAGTAGCTCTTGATGTAAGTGAAATTGTCAACAATAGAAAAATAGCAGTTGCAGTTGATCTGCAAAAAGAACAATTGCAAAGTGGTGGTATATTAATTTATGAATAAACGACTGTTTGAAAGGAGTGACATGTTTGAGCAAATTGTAATTAATAGTCAGTGGCTTGAGCGAGAAATAATAATTGATGTTCGACAGCCTAAAAAGCCGTTTATGCAAGTGCTGTTTGCACATGATAGCCAAAATTTATTTTTCAAAGAAACTGCTAGCTTTGGAACTACATGGGGGCTTGCGGAAACTTTAGAAAAACTAGAAGCAAATGGTTATCCGCCAACACTTGTAATCGGTTTTCGAGCAAATAATCAAAATTTTGGAATAGAACGTCTGCGAGAATATTCGCTGTTCGACAATAATCAGATTTTGCTTAAAAGATTCACGAATGAACAGGCAATTTTAAATTTATATCCGAATTTAAAGTTAGAGGCAAAAGGGAAAAAGCATTTGCAATTTTTGATGAAAGAACTTATTCCAGCAGTTACAACTAAGTATCAAATAGCTAATCAAATGCCAAAGTATATTATTGGTTCAAGTATGGGTGGCTTAATGTCGCTTACAACTGTTTTAGAGTATCAACAATATTTTACAGGTGCGTATTGTCTTTCAAATGCCTTTTGGTATTGTGAGTCTGTGCTTTTAGAATATATTCAAAAGCTTGAGGTTGAAAATTCAAATTTGAAATTATATTTAGATACAGGAACAAATGAGGCACATGGAGAAATAACCGAAGAAGATTATCTATTACCAAATCGCAAGGTGGTTGCAGCTTTAAAAGAAAAGTTTGAACATGTTGTATATCAAGAAATAACTGGTGGTGAACATCATGAAAATTCGTGGTCAAAGCGTTTGGAATTGATTTTAACCCAAAAATTTTAAAAATAAAATATTCAATTTGTGAAATATTTGATTAATATAAAATATAATTTAAAAAAGATTCTATGTCAACTAACCAGACTAGAATCTTTTTATTTTTAGTTACCAATTGTTATAGGACAAAAAATAAAACGTAGACAAACTATTTAATTTGTCTACGCTTTTAAAATATAATATAAAAGATTTTAAATATTTTTAATCGATTAAACTCTATCTTTTTTAATAAGGAATTTTCTTCCTAGTAATAGAGCAATTAAAAATAACACTACAACGATAATATTTTTATTAATTAAAATTGTTCCTGTATTTTCAACATTTGGACCATCAACTTTATCATCCGTAGGATTTTTCACATCAGCTAATGTTTTATCAACTGATAAAAAGTAATCACTACAATGTGTAATTTCAATTGTTACAAAGCCATCTTCATCGATGAAAACAGAATTTTGGATTTTTTCTGGTTTATTAGTATTTGCATTATAATAGTATAAAGTTAAATCTTTATTCATTAAGTTTGCTGGATTATCAACTTTCATTTTTACACTTGCTTTACCAGGTAATTGTCCATGATAATCAAAGTGAAGAATTTTAGCGTTTGGATCAAATTTAAAGATACTTTGCATTGTATTTTCAGAAGTTTCATTACCAGTTCTAATTGTGATATTTTGGATATCATTATTATTTATATCCTTACCATCAAACGTCCAAACTGAACCATCATCTTGCGTAAACCTGATTCTTTTACCAGTTTCCATTAGAGATTTAAAAATTGATTTATCAATAACTCTATCATTTTTCGTAACTTTAACTTCTATCTCGTTTTCAATTGTTCGTTTAAGATATTCAACAATTTCAATTGGATTAGAAGTATTATCGATTACCAATGAAGTTACAACAACTACATTAATATTTTTCGTAGCTTTTGAAGCTTTACTATCTTGAACTTCATAGACAACTTTATATGTTCCAGCAGTAGTAGTATCGACAGTATTTTCGATTACTTTGATTTGTGAAGTTAGATTTCCGTCTTCTTTGTCAGTTGCAGTTACAAATTTGAATGGATCAAATATATCGCCAACTCTTATTTTTGCATCATTTGCAAAGATTTCAGGTACATTATTAACACTTACAATTGGTAAATTTATTTTTACACTTATCTCTTTAGTTACCTTTGCACCATCATTATCTTGGACTTCATAGACAACTTTATATGTTCCTGCTTGTAAAGTATTTACAGTATTTTCAACTATTTTTATTTGTGATGTTAAATCTCCATCTTCTTTGTCAGTTGCAGTTACTGATTTTAAAGGATCAAATAAATCCCCTACTTTTAAAATAACATCATTTGCAAAGATTTTAGGTACATTATTAACACTTACAATTGTTAAATCTACTTGTACACTTATTTCTTTAGTTACTTTTGCACCAGCACTATCTTCTACTTCATAGACGACTTTATAAGTCCCTACTTTTGATGTATCAACAGTATTTTCAACTATTTTTATTTTTGAAGTTAGATTTCCATCTTCTTTGTCAGTTGCAGTTACCGACTTTAAAGGATCGAATACATCGCCTACTTTTAATTTAACATCATCCGCAAAAATTTCTGGTAATTCATTTAAACTTGAACTTACTGAAACAGCAATTTCTTCATTAATTTCATTTGTTCCTACCATTAAATTAAATGTAATTTTTGCTGTACCACCTGCAATCGCTTTTGCTTTTCTAGCATCTATCGTAACAATAGTCTGATCAGATGATGTGAAAGTTTCTCTAAAGTTTTGAAGTGCTTTATTATATATTACAAGCTCATCAGAAAGAGGATTAACATCTACATTTAAAGTTATGTTATCTAAAACTTCGATTGAAACAACTCCTTTTTCAGAATCAGGAAGAGTTATACTTTGATCGGTAACGAGTGTTTCTCCAACCCCTTTTGTTAGACCACTTGTAGTTTTATTCCATAAGTTATCAATACTAGCTTGATCTAAATTAAGTGCATCGATAACCATTCTACCAAAGACAGCCCCAACTTTATTATTAGGTTGTGATGTAATTGTACCTGAGAAGTAATTATTTTGGCTTGATTTATTATATGCATTTCCAACAACTCCACCAACTAAAACATTTTGATTTAAGCCTGAAGTAATTTTCAAATTAGAAGTTGAATTAGTTACAGTACCAAAACGGTTATCTCCGATTATTCCACCAATTGAACCACCAGAATTAGCCTGAAGTACACCGCTAACTTTTACATTATCAACAACTCCTAAATTCATTCCTACAACAGTACTTGAAATCCATGAAGTAGCATCTACATCAACATTTTCAAAAGATATATTTTTTATAACACCAGTATCTGCAAGTGAATTTATAAATGCAGTAGTATCTGGATCAGACACAAGCGACATATTTGAAATTTTATTTCCTTTTCCATCAAAAGTACCACTAAATTCATCGATTGGAGTAAGTTTTTCATTTGTCAAGTCGATATCATTTACTAAAATGAAGTTTTTATCTGGTTGAGTTCTTAATAAATTTAAATCTCTAGAATTTTTAATTTGGAAGGGATCAGCAACAGAACCGTCACCAGTTATATCGTTTAGTGGCAATTCAATTCTAAAACTAATTTCATCACTATTTGAATTTCCAATTTCTTTAATTTCAATACCACTATTTATACCATCTGCAAAATAGATACTTTCTGAATTAAAGCCACCACTAGCGATTGGAGAACCAATAGAAGGTCTTGCTGCATTTTCAGAGTAGAAAGCCTCTCTAATTCTTCCACCACCAGAATTAGGAGCTGTTTCACCTGGTCTGAAAACATAAATATGATTTCCATTATTAGTATTATTACCTGATTGCGCTCTTATATTGTCGTTTATTCTATAAACAACAAGTCCTGAACCGGGTAAAGTAGCACCATCCCATTTTTTATCGTTCTTTCGATACTCTATCATAAAATATTCGTTTGGATATTCTTTTGATTTAATTTTAAATGCAACAGGATCAGTATTATTTGTTATACTCGAAGTTTTTAAAGTATACGTTCCACTTGTAGAGATTTCTTGAATCCCTAAAGGTGTCCCCCCATAAATGTTTCTAGAATAAACTAATGGTAATTGTGGAGTAGTAACCGTATCACCCATTATATCCCAAATACCAACTGGTGATGTATTTTGACCATCTCTATATAAATCTGGATATCCTAACATATGTAAATATTCGTGAACCATTGTACTTAAAAAGCGTTTATTATATATATTTACATTTGCACTACCTTCAGCTAGAATATTATATGCAGATAATCTTTTTCCTTTTAAAGTTGGATTATTAGTTGTCATTTCAGTTTTATGTGGTCTTAACATTGAATTACCAGAGCCTGGTAATCCACTAAAGATAAAGGAAACCCCATCTATTCTTCCGTCGTTGTCTTGATCTAATTCAGTTTCAGATAACTCAATTTGATCTTTTACACCATTAAAGACCTCACTTAAAAAATCTTTTTCTGAATTTGATCCAATGACTATCTTACTGTATTCTGATTTGTTCATTGTAGCTTTAAAAGCACTATAACCGTTAGTAGTTGTTGATTTTGGATAAAAATGAGAATTCAATGTTGTATTCCCCTTCGTCACATCATACATATACGACTTAACAGATAACATATCATTATCTGACAAACCGTCGCCATTTGTATCAAGAAAATCATTATATACACTTTCAATTTGTCTTGCCTTTGTTTCATCCCCATTAAAGGAATTAGTATCATTAAAATCGATAAATATAACGATGTTATTTATACTTGTTGCCCTAGTATTTTGTGTTGTCTCACTTGCTGATATAGCAGTTGTTGTTACAGTTGAAACTGTAAAAAAAGTCGCTATTGTCAAACAAGTAAATATGAAAAATTTTTTCATTTCCCCTCCGATTTCTAGTATTATTATAACATTTTTTTTGATAAAATAAAAGCAAGTTTAACAATCTTTTTCCTTTCTTGTTAAAATAGCTTGATTTTTGTAGATAATTTGGCTAAAAATAGACAAAATAGTTTATTTAACTGATTTTGTGACTTGGAAAAAGATAATTTATAATTTCTAATTTACTACTTGATTATCTTGTTTTTCAAATTTAAAACCGCCAGTTTGATGAAAGTAATTCTTACTTTTATACACTTTTTTTTACAAATATTTCCAGTGTTATAATCATACAACAAGCCGTCGTTAAAGATAAATATAAATGTGCAAACAAAAAATATTTTTTTAAGTTTGAAGAAAAGCCCGAAAAAGAACTTGAGTTCTTTACTATCATTATTGTATTGTATAAGAAAAAAGTGGTATAATAAAAGTGTAATTAATGAAAAGAATGTTTGAAAAATCAAAGTATAGTTTAAAAAAGAGTAGTTTAAAAAATTTTAGGAGAAATTATGAAAAAAAATATCTTTTTGACAGGTGCCACAGGTTTTGTGGGTACTTATTTAATGCGAGAAATTCTCGAAAAATCGGATGATAATTTGTTTTTACTTGTTCGATCAACAAAACAACAAACAGGGGTAGAACGAATTTATGCAGAACTTCAGGAACATTATGGACAATGTCCAGAATATTTAGCAAGAATTAGTATTTTAGAAGGAGATATTACTTTAGAAAAATTTGGCTTATCGACAAAAGAATACACAAATCTATCTGAAAAAATTCAGATGATCTATCATATTGCTGCATCAGTAAATTTTGCTCAAGATTATGATGATGCATTTCAAATAAATGTGTCTGGAACTAGAAATGTAATTGCATTTTTTGAGGCTTGTAAAAAAGTAAGTCCCCAAATTCGTTTGAATTATGTTGGAACAGCATACATATCTGGTTTAAGTAATTGGACATTTTCAGAAAGTGATTTAGAGCATGAAACTGGCTTTTCTAATAATTACGAAAAAACAAAATATGAAATAGAAATGGAACTTGAAAAACTAATTGCAATGGGTGAAAATATTGTAATTTTTCGCCCCTCAATTATTCACAGTTCCTCAATTGATGGTTCAACTCACGAGAATAATGTAGTATTAGATATCATTAAATTAGGTGCACGTGAACGAGTAAAAAAAATATATCGTGGTAGTTTGAATATTGTCCCGATTGATTACGTTGTCAAGGCGATTTATACAATTGCGAATACAGACGTATTACCAATTAGAACGTTTTTACTAACATCAACAAAAAATACTGAAATCGAAGTGTTAATTAATGCAGTTTGTGAAACTTTATTTATAGAAAAACCAATAATTTTAGATGAAATGTCAACCGAAATACCATTTTCTTATATAATGCACTATATTTTGCATTCGCATACTTTTGATGATCGAGTGACAAGAAACTTTTTGAAAACAAAAGGAATTGTTTGTCCGGAAGTGGATTTAGAATATTTTGTGAAAAATGTTATGTGGTGTTTTGAACACAAAGTTATAAAAGTTCGGAAAACAAATACAAAATTTCTTGAAAGTTTAAAGTCCTAAGGGGCTTTTTTTATAAATAAACATAAAAAACGTTTTTTATGTTATAATTAAAGTGATGGACGAGGTGAAAATGATTAAAAAATTAAAAATCTCAAGTTCAAACTTGAAACGAGATGTAGAAGTTAACATTCGAGTTCCGAAAAAGCCATTTACACAAATTTTGTTTGCTCACGATGGTCAGAGTTTGTTTACTAATGAGGGCTCAAATCTAGGACAAGCTTGGGGGCTAGATCAAATCCTAGATCAATTAGAACAAACAGGTTTTGCACCGACACTTGTAATTGCACCAGTTTCAAATGGCGGAAATGTTTGTATTGAACGAATGCGTGAATACTCATTATTTGAAAATAAAACATATCTTGTAGGTCGTACGACAACATATGGACAGAAAATCGAACCAATTTATCCCAATGATGTACTTGAGCCGCTTGGTCATAAGTATTTAGCGTTTTTCCAAACGGAATTACTACCAGTTGTTACAGCAAAATATCAAATTAACGAACACATGGAAAAATATATTATGGGTGCGAGTATGGGTGGATTGATGGCGTTGTTTACACTATTCGATAATCAAGAATATTTTACAGGTGCTATGTGTATATCAAGTGCTTTTTGGTATAATCAAGAAGCGATAGTGAATTATTTAGACCAGCTTGAAATTAAAGAAAAAGCTACGAAGCTTAAACTATATTTAGATGTTGGAACAGCAGAAGACGAAGAGGATTTGACGGCAAATGATTATTTAGATTCAAATCGAAAAATCGTAGAAAGTCTTAAAACAAAAGCAGTTGCTTTACAATATTTGGAAATTGCTGGAGGTAAACACGATGCTGATGCATGGTCACTACGAATCGGCAGTGTGTTACAGCAAATGATGACTAAAGAATAATAAAGGTGGAAAAATGCAGTTTTTTTTCGATAATTACGAACAAATAACGATAGAGACAGGTCAAATAACGGCTGAAATGGCTAGCAGTATTCAGTTAGTCCAAGATTTGGGTGAATTTGAACTTCGAACAAATATAGCAGCGGATTTAAAAATTGAAAATGTTGAATTGCTGCTTGGATATAGACATTATCTTGAGTTTGGCCAAACAAACCAAAAATATCCGATCCAATTTCGTTACATAGTCAAAACTGAGCGTTTTGAAACGGAATATATTAGTAAAGAATTAACGGAAATGACTTTAGGAGCTATCTACTCAAAAGAACAAACAATCTTTAGATTATGGGCACCAATTAGTTATCAAGTACATGTTGTAAATATTGAAACCAATGAAGCTTTTCCAATGAAAAGATTAGCATCGGGTTTATTTGAGCTTACAATGCTTGGTGATCTACATGGCTTTAAATATTTGTATGAAGTCGAAAACGGCGAAAAATTTAAAGTTGTTGATCCGTACAGCGTTTGTACAGGACCAAATGCAAACTCAAGTATTGTAACTGATTTTAATCGATTTGTAGGAACTACCAACTTACGCGCAGTTGAGCCAAAAGACTTACTCTTATATGAGGTTCATGTTCGGGATTTTTCGAGTGATCAATCGATTGCTTTTAAATATCCGCAAAAATTTTTAAGTTTAACGCAAACGGGACTTGTCAATCGCTATGGTGACAAAGTCGGTTTTGATTATCTAAAACAATTAGGGATCTCACATCTTCAATTATTACCAATTTTTGATTTTGGATCAGTTGTAGATAATGAAACAAATTTAGAATGTTACAATTGGGGCTATGATCCAGTACAATTTAATTGTCCAAAGCCACTTTACGGTAGTGATCCGACAAATCCGTTTTCGGCAATTATTGACTTGAAAAAACTAATCAACTTTTACCATCTACATAATATTGGGATAAATATGGATGTTGTGTATAATCATGTTTACTCAGGAACTGATTTTTCACTTCATAAAATTGTACCATACTATTTTATGAGGCTTACGGTGGATAAACAAGTTAGTAATGGTTCTTTTTGTGGGAATGACTTTGAAAGTAATTCGAAAATGGGGCGTAAATTTATTGTTGATTCACTTGTTCATCTGACTAAAAATTATGGTTTTGATGGTTATCGATTTGATTTGATGGGAATAATGGATATTGAAACGATGAATGAAATTGCGAAAAAAATAAAGGCTATTAATCCTCAAATTTTACTTTATGGTGAAGGCTGGAAAATGCCAACAGCACTTGAGGAAACAAAGCAAGCTACAATGGAAAATTTTAGTCGCATGCCAGACTATGCCTTTTTCAATGATCTATTTCGTGATAGTGTGCGTGGTGGAATGCAAAATTATCAAAAAATAGGGATTGCTGGGGGACGGCGTTCATCAATTGTAAGCCACTTATTTCAGGGGGCTGGATTTTTAAATCCCTATCAATCAGTTAATTATGTTTCTTGTCACGACAATCATACTTTATATGATCGTTTATTATTAAATTATAGCGAACTAAATGAGCTTGCTTATTGTCAAGAAAATCAAGACGATTTCTTACGAGAGTATGGGAGTAACTTACAAATTAACAATGGTCAATTAGTGAATATTATGGAATATCAAATTGATAATCGAATTAAGCTCTGCTATATTATGGTTATTTTAAGTCAAGGTATTCCATTGATTCATGCTGGTTGTGAATTTAAACGAACAAAAAAGCTTCATGATAATACATATAATCAAGCAACAAGTTTAAATTGTATTAATTGGGAGCTAGTGACAATCAACCAGCATTTGATTGAATTTATTCAAAAGTTGATTGAAATTCGTCGGAATACTTTAGAATATAATCAAGTGTTTTACGAAGATTATTTTAAAAATGTTGGTGATAATCTACAAGCATTAATAGAAACAGCAATCCAAACTAGAAACTTAACTAAAGAAAAATGTGAAGAAAATATAATAAATAGAATAATTGAATCTGTTACGATTTAATTTTAAAATGAGCATCTAAATAAAAAAACATTGCAGTCGAAAATAAAACGTAAAAATAACGAATAAAAAAAAAGAATCTGAAAATAAAATTTAGAATTTATTACGAATAATGAAATATAAAAGCATATTTGCAATAAATTATGGTAAAATATATTAGGTGTGTAAGAAATGTGAAAGAAAATTTTGAAAAAATTATGGATAGACAAAAAGAAGAAACTTAGGAGATAAAATGACAAAAAAAATGACATTAACGGCCTTTGTTTTAATGATTATTACCTCGGTCTTTGGGGTAACAAACATTGGAACGGCATTTTACCGAATGGGATATGCGGCAAGTACAATATTTATTATTGCGGGTCTATTATTTTTCATTCCATTTGTAATGATGGTAATTGAAATGGGATCA
This sequence comes from Mycoplasmatales bacterium, assembly GCA_051649085.1. Lineage (GTDB taxonomy): Bacteria > Bacillota_I > Bacilli_A > UBA3375 > UBA3375 > JBOFGK01. Next base: position 85,523 of record JBOFGK010000052.1, read on the forward strand.
ACATTTAAAGATACAAAAGGTGGAATATTTACCTGGATGGAAAAAAACGTCAGCGTAAATTTTGCCTTTACTGGAATTTTGCTATGGTATTCATCATATGTAATTTGGATGTTTGCAAAAGCAATAAACATGTGGATTCCACTTTCATTTGCACTTTTTGGAAAAGATATTACAACAGATTTACCGACATGGATGTTATCAATTGTCGCAATCGTCTTTGTTGGAATAGTAACACTACTAATTAAATATGGTCCTGGTAGATTCTCAAAGGTATCATCAATTGGTGGAATTGCAGTAGTATCACTTAATATTTTATTATTAGGTCTTGGTTTAATTGTCTTTATGGCAAATGGATTCCAACTAAAAGATCAAGTAACTGGATTAGGTGAATTTTTCGTTTCACCAAACCCATCATTCCAATCGACAATTGGATTTTTAGGTTTCTTTGTATTTGCAATATTTGCTTTTGGTGGAGTTGAAGCGATTGGTGGAATCGCAGATGATTTAGAAAACCCTGAACGTGATTTGAAAAAAGGAATTTCAATTGCAGCAATTTTCACAATTGTTTGTTATGTAGTTGGAATTTTCATGGTTGGTGCAATCATGGATTGGCAAGTATTTGAAACTTCTGGTCAAAAAATTGGTTCATTATCAGCATTATACTTAATTATGGATAACTTAGGACAAAGTTTTGGTGAATTAATAAATTTTGATCCAGCATTAATGGGAACAATTTTCATGCGTTATTCAGCAATTTCGATGTTTACGGCATTTTTAGGTGCGTTTGTTGCATTATCATATGCACCACTTAAGCAAATTATTGAAGGTTCACCAAAAGAATTTTGGCCTGAATCATTCAAAGTTGAAAATAAATATGGAGTTGTATATACAGCAGTTCTTGCACAAACAGCAGTTGTAGTTGGATTATTAGTTTTACGTGCGATTTCTGGTTTCTTCTCAGCCGAGCTTGCAGCAGCATTGTATGAAAATTTAGTAACGATGACAAATGTTGGAATGACAATTCCAGTTTTATTCATTATTTATGCATACATCAAATTCCGTACAGAAAAAAAATATGAGCGTGAAATAACAATGATTAATTCTGATGGTACTGCAATTACATTTGCATGGATTGCATTTGTGTTAGTATTCTTTGGAAACTTCTTCACAATTATTGAGCCATTCTTAGGTGATCCTTCTGGATACATGACAGGTGTTTGGACAATTGCAGGTCCAGTAATCTTTGGAACAATTGCAATTATAATGGGTGTTAGAAGAGATTTATTTATGCTAAGAGAAGAAGTTAAAGATTTAAAAAAACAACTAAATGAAAAAAATAAATAATTAACAAAAGAATGAAAGTCATTTTTGACTTTCTTTTTTTAAAAGAAAATACATTGTTGAGAAAGGTAAATAGCGAATCGTCATTAAAGCTTTTTCGAAAACTAAAATACAAGACATTGAAAAAATTTTCAAAAACTGAAACCAAAATCATTGTAAATGGTTTATAATATTCATGTAAATAATTTAAGTTAGGAGTGTTATGAATAAATTTATGTATTTTATTGAAGAAATCTTTATGCCACCAATGACGAAGTTAGCACAAATGACGTATTTGAAAGCTATTAGAAGTGGAATGGTAGTAATTATTCCATTAGTAATTGTTGGTTCATTTTTCTTAATCATTATCAATTTTCCAGTTCCAGCAGTACAAGAATTTTTTGCTCCATATGCTGGGACACTTGTTATACCATTTCGATTGACAGTATTTATGATGTCAATTTATGCAACGTTTGGGATAGGATCAGCACTTGGACGTGAACGTGGACTTGATGAAGTGAATTCAGGAATTTTAGCATTAGTCGCCTTTATGATGACAATAATTCCGTTAAATGGTCAAGTTATGCAGATGGTTGTCAACCCTGATACAAAAACTCCAGAAATGACAGAGACTATATTGGGCCCAAATGGATGGTACTTACCGTTCCAATATATTGGAAGTGCTGGACTTTTTGGGGCAATAATTGTTTCGATTTTTGCAGTTGAAGTATTTTATTTTATGAAGAAAAAAAACTTCACAATTAAGATGCCTGAACAAGTACCACCATCAGTTTCAAATTCATTTGCAGCATTATATCCAACAGCTGTTGTTGTTTTCATACTTTTCATAATCGTAGATGTTCTTCGTTTTGACATTCATGGTTTTATTAATAAACTATTAAGTCCACTAAGTGGTTTCTTAGCGGGAGAAAATCTATTTGGAGCAGTTATAACAGTTGTCTTTATCACAATGCTTTGGGCAGCAGGAATCCATGGTGTAAGTATAATTGGAGGTCTGTTACGACCATTTTGGCAATCGTCACTAGAAGTAAATACAGCACATATAGCGGATAATTTGCCAGTAAATGAAATTCCGAATATTATTGTAGAACCGTTCTATCAATGGTTTGTTTGGATTGGTGGAAGTGGAGGAACAGTCGGTTTAATTATTGCAGCCCTTTTAATTGCAAAATCAAGTACGATTAAAGAAATTACGAAGATTAGTGCTGTTCCAATGATTTTCAATATTAACGAACCAATTATTTTTGGATTCCCGATTGTAATGAATCCAGCGTTAATTATTCCATTCATTTTAGGACCAACAATTGTAACAATTGTGTCATTTGTTGCTATGAAAATGAATTTAGTGACAGTTCCGTACATTTTGGCGTCTTGGACGTTGCCAGGTCCGCTTGGAGCAATTTTTGCAACAACAGATTGGCGGGCAGGAATTTTATGTATCGTAAATATTATTATTCTTACAATAGTCTATTTACCGTTTGTAAAAATATATGATAAGCAAATGCTTAAAGAAGAAGGGGCATTAGATGCTTAATCTATTAATTTTATTTGCGGTTGTAATTGGGTTTTACTTTTTGTTGAATAAATTGATTTTCAAGAAAAACTTTAAGTTTTTAAATGTAAATCCATATATTCAAACATTTATTGCAATTCCTGTGTGTTATGGTTTAATTTTATTAGTATCGATAATCTTTAAAGATCAATCAGCACAATTATTTATAAGTACGTTGATTGCCTTAATTGGTACAATGTATTTGGGTGTTGCTTTTCAAAGATACTATTTTAAATTATCAGATGCCTATTCAGAAAAAATTGAGCAATATCAAGTAAAAAAGAATATAAACTCAAAGAACAAAAAAAAACAGTTGCAAAAAAGAAAAAATAAATAACTTTTAAGAAAATAAAAAAGGAAGATTAATTTCTTCCTTTTTTAAATATATTTAAACTATAATAATTTTACTCCAGATTGTTCACAAATTTCCAAATTTGTCTTGTCCCATAATGAAGACTGAACCTCACCAATATGAGCTTTTCTAAGGAAATACATACAAAGACGGCTTTGTCCAATCCCTCCACCAATTGTATATGGTAATTTTTTGTTGATGATGTTTTGGTGATAAGGTAAGGTTGCAAGTTCTGTTGTTCCCGATTTTTCAAGTTGGGCAACCAAGCTTTTTTCACAAACTCTAATTCCCATGCTTGAAAGCTCAAAAGCTTGATCTAAAATAAAATTGTAAACTAAAATATCACCATTTAATTGCCAATCATCATAATCGGGTGCACGCCCATCATGTTTTTCGCCGTTGCTTAAAACATCTCCTATTTGCATTAAACAGACTGCCCCATATTGTTTGCAAATTGCATTTTCACGTGCTTTTTCATCTAAATCCGGATATAAATTAAGTAGTTCTTGGCTTGTAATAAAATGAATCTTTTCTGGTAATTTTGAATCGACAAGAAATGGATATTTTATCAAAACTGCATGTTCAACCTTTAAAATAACTTGATAAATATTTTCAACGGTTTTTCTAAAGAATGCTTCAGTTCGATCGTTTTTCTCGATAACTTGTTCCCAGTCCCATTGATCAACGTACATTGAATGAATATTATCAAGAACTTCATCTTTTCTAATGGCATTCATGTCAGTGTAAAGCCCATGATGTGTTGTAAAACCATATTCCATTAGAGCGTTTCGTTTCCATTTGGCAAGTGAATGAACAATTTCTAACTGTTCATTTGGAAAACTCTGACAATTGAAAAAAACTGGATTTTCAATTCCGTTCAGATTATCATTTAGACCACTACTTTTCTTAACAAAAAGAGGTGCACTAACTCGAGTTAAATTTAGTGCTTCAGCTAAATTTATTTGAAATGTATCTTTTACAAATTTAATTGCGATATTTGTGTCAATCGCATCCATTTTATTTACATAATTTTGCGGGATAAAAACTTTACTCATAATTCTCCTAAATAAATCTTTCTTTACATTATACTATATTATTGGTGAAAAATGTTTTTAAATGTTTTGTATTTGAATAGTAAAATGCGAATAAAATTTAACAGAGTTATGTGTAAAATGACAGTAATTAAAAGAATAAAAGCATTTTCTTTAAAAAATAGTGTATAATATATGTAATATGTAAAGGAGTAAAATGTTTGAAAATAATGAAAAAAAATCAAGTGAAGAAACGAATGATTTTGAAGGAGTAACTGTCAATAATTATGCTTCTGATGAAATAACAAATCAAAGTCAACAAGAGAGGGTAGTTGATTTTGATCCGAAGCTAGATAACTACAAAAGAACATTAATTACTTGTCTTTTCGCAGGAGTTTTTGGCTTTCATCGTTTTTTCAACGGTAAAGTTGGAACAGGACTTTTAATGTTAGTCACTTGTGGTGGATGTGGAATTTGGATGCTAATCGACTATGTGAAACTTACTCAAAAAAATTTTACAGATGGTAATGGAGAAGCTATTAGTTATGAAGGGGCATTTAATGATTTACTTGTAAACAAAATAACGCTTGCAATTCTAATCTTCAATGTAGTTGTACTTGTAATAGCAATGATTGTTGTGGTTTTTACAGCACCAACTGATGGTCCGATGTTAAATTCAATGTATCAATAAAAGGAGTGAAATGAAAATAATTAATCAAAAAAATTATACGGAAACTGCATTGTTTTGTGCGTTTGGTGGTGCTTTTGGAATTCATCGTTTAATCAATAAGCAATATATATCTGGTGGTTTCCTACTAGGAACAAATGTTGTAATGACATTAGTAAATTTAATAAGCGAAGATTACGCTGTATTTTTCTGGCCGGTTGGACTATTTATTTATATTTGGGTCTTTGTTGATTTAATAAGACTATTGACAAATAATTATCGTGGTCTAGATAATGAGATAATTGGTTATACAGGTCGATTTATGGAAAATAAGACCAACAAAATAATTTTTGTGTGGCTAATTATCTCAATAATTGGATTTGTATTTTTATTAATATCCTCTTTTGCAATAATTATGGCAACAATAGGTCTATTAATGGGTAGTGGTATGTAAATGTGAAAAAGCTTGAACGTGATGTTCAAGCTCTTTTTTTTATTTTAAAAACAAATAATTAATTAAGTTTATACATAAGCACATAAATGCAATACCACCAAGTAATCCAGTTATAAATCGTCTTGTATTGTTTGATTCCAGTTTAAATACATATTGCAGTCCACCATCAATGAAAATTGGAATGATAGCGAGTAATAGAAATTGTTCATTGATTGGTTTACTTAAAACGATGGTTATAAGCCCGAAAATTAACCCGATAACATAACCGAGGTAAAGCCCTGTGCATCTTGCACATACGGGATACTGATAGCCATGATAATGAAAACTTCGTTCAGGTTTTTGGTGGCAATAGTTTCGGAAAAAAAACATCCATTTCAGCCAAGTTTCAGAATAATCTTTCATTTATGCTCTCCAGTGAAAACCACAGTCTTTACAATAGACATATGTTTTTCGACCAATTGTTTTACCCATTCCACAAAGACCGCAAATTAAACCAATTGGTCCTAAACAGATTAAACCTAAGAGTCCGTTACAAAAACCAAAGCCTTTAGTTACAGGCATTGTTGAAACTTCTAAATTGTTACTACCGCATTTTGGACAAGCCATAAATTCTCCTTTTTCAAACATAATTTTTTATATTTAAATTATAGCATAATATATAATAGTGTCGTATCAAAATGAAAAAAAGTTCTTTTCATTTAAATTATAATTAAACGTAAAATGTGTTAAAATATTAATATATATAATAAAAAGAAAGAGCTGATTTATCCATAAGAGAGGGTAAAAAAATATGTGATAAATCGTCAAAGGAGAACTATATGAAGGTTATATCTAAGAAAAGTATTTCTAGTCTACTAGTAATACTTATCCTTGTGAACCCATTGATAAATTTAAAGGCTGTCACAAGCGAAAAAAAACTAAATACTCCAGTTACAGCTGCTGAGGAAAGTAAATCTCAAGTAGATTCGATTCGAATATGGGATCCAAGTATGGGAGTAGCCTATAAACTGGGAGAAACTGTTGAAAAGGAGCAACTACGAAAAAAAGTTATTAAAGATTTTGTTGCAACTGGTGAAGATAAATTATGGTATTCTTCGGAATATTTCCAAGAAATAAATATTGATACTCCAACCTCGTCAGTTCAACCGGAATTAACAATTGAAAAAAACAATCCACAAAAATCAGAACAAGTTAAGCAGACATTACAGCCAATGCTTGCGCCTAAGATGACTTGTAATGATAAAGTAATTGGAACAAAAACTTTTAAGTATTCGTGTGATAGTAAAGGTAATGTGTTGACAGTGAAAGAGATGGAAACAAAGACAAAGCGTGTTTTAAAAGAAACATTTCATAATGGAACTCAAAAATATGGAACATCTGACTTACGTCCAAGTGTAAAATACTACTTCGACTTTTTCTATAGTGCTAAAGGTGAGTTACAAGTTGCTAAAAAAATTGAGAAAGCACGAGTAGTTGAGGAAATATTTTACGTAAGTGGAGCTAACTACGATAATCGTCTTTCAAAAGTCTATTATAGTTATAGTTTTATCTACAATAGTGATAATTCGATAAATCTTGCGAAAAAAACTTATAAAGGAAAAATTGTAAGAGAATATTATTATCAAGCTAAAACAATGTATGGAGGTCATGGGGCAAAAATTGTTTACTTACTAAATTTTTTCTATTATTCAACAGGTAAGTTAAATTATATGGAACGATATGATAATCAAAAAAAAGTTGTTACAACTCAAAGTTTTTTCAAAGCAAACACAAACTATGGATCCCACATAAATAACTTAATTTATAAATACAATGTTTTTTATAAAACGGATGGAACATTAAATTTTCTAGAAAAATATGACTATGTCCAAAGAAAATTTACTAGTTTAAGCTATTTCACAAATGGGACAAAATATAGTGAATATCAAAATAAACGTACAGTTACGTATGAAATTTTTTACTATCAAACTGGAATGGTCTATTTTGTGCGTAAATATGATGAGTTGGCCAAACGATATACGGAAGAATATTTTTTCCCAGCAAATACAAGTTATAGTACAAGTTTACTTTCTAAAATAAGTGGTAAGAATGTAATTAAATATAGTACGAATGGAGATTTAAATAATTTGGAATATTATAATGTCTCGAATAAACGTGTTGAGTCAATAGTTTTTTTTCCAGCCGGAAGTAAATATGGAAATCATGGACAAAAAATGAACGTTCGATTCAATTTTAATTATAACGCTAACGGTACATTAGCTCAAATGAGTCGATACAATTATGGAACAAAACAAATTTATCAACAAGATACATTTGCAACTAATACAAAATATGATTCAACTTATTTAAATAAAATTACATCAACACTGTTCTTTACTTATAATACTAATGGAACTGTCTATTTTTCGAAGAAATATGATGTGGGGACAAAACGCTATATTGAGGAAAATTATTATCATTCAAACACATTCTACGCAAATAATTTAGAATCAAAAGTTAAAACAAAGCAATTTATCAAATATCGAAGTAATGGAGATTTTGGATTTTTCGAAGTCTATGACTTAGCAAGTAAACGGATTACTAGTCATATTGTTTTTGCAACTGGAACAAAATATGGGGCACATGCAAATAAAATTACGCAAAAATTGACATTTATATATAATAGTGATGGAACAATTAAGTATCTAGAAACATATGATTACAGTTTAAACCAAGTAAGTCGTCATGATTATTATTTGACGAATACAAAGTACAGTTTAGAACATAATAAGAGATATTCAATGGCTTACATATTTCAATATGATAAGAATCGATTGTTAGATAAAGAAGTAAAGTATGAAAATGGAAAATATCTTTTAGAAAATCATTATCTCCCAAATACAGATTTCAATAAACGAAGTGGAAAAATTGAATTTACTCATAATTTTATTTATGATAAAAGTGGCTATCTAACGTGGGCTGATAAGATCGTTAAAGGAATAGAAGTGAATGGATATGATTATTTACCTAAAACAGCATATAATTTGTCAGGAGGACACGAAAAACAAATTAGTGCAGCTATTACTTATAATACTAATGGATCATTTGCAGAAGTAATTGGTTTTGAACCATTTATAAAACCATCTTCACGAGTAACTTGTGATTGGGGTTGTTATAGTGGTCATCGAGGAGTTGATTTTGATATGGGTTTATCGGGCCCAATCCCAACAATTGCAAGTGGAAAAGTAGTTGAAGTGTTCACAGGGTGTTTGGTTGGAAACAGAAGTTGTGGTGGTGGTTGGGGTAATTATGTCCTTGTAGACCATGGAAAAGGCTTTAAGACAAGATACGCGCATATGAGTTCAGCAAGTGTTTGGGTTGGACAGTATGTCATTCAAGGAACAACGCTAGGATATCAAGGGAATACTGGAATGTCTGATGGCCCTCATTTACATTTAGAAGTAGTTAAAAATGGTGAACGTGTTAATCCTAATAGTTGGTTTGGGGTAAAGCGTTAATGATCTAGAAAAAAGAAAAAACTTAATTGGAAAATTAAGTTTTTTTATTCTAAAGTAAATTATTTTTTTTGCTGATCGATAATTTTTAGATGGCAAAAAAAGAAAAGTGCAGTTGATGCAAACAACAAATTGTAGCAAATTTCATTTCCAATAAAATTATGTAGGCGATAAAGATCATCATTACTTAAAGAACTTAAATTAGTGTATTGAACAAAAAATAAAATACTTAAACAATAGAATACAATTGTGCACATAAGCATGACGGCACTACTTGCAATAAACACTGTACTCTTTTGATTTGATGGGATTCTTTTTGTAATTTGAATGCCATAGATAATGTTTAAACAAAAAAGAATTATCCAAATCCATCCAATATATGAGGGTTGAAGTATTTGTAAAATATTTATCATAGTACTCCTATAATTATATATATATAAACTATTTACACGGTTTTATAACTTAATTATAACACAAAATAGATATTTTTTTCAATAAAAAATTGCAATTTATTTAATGAAAAAAGGTGTGCAAACATGGGCTGTTAACGGTGCTGATTTAATTTGTGATGTTTTAGTAATATTAATTGGCAGAATTATTTGGAAGAAATATAACCCGAGATATTTTTTCTTACTTATGTAGAATGAAAATGTGTTATAATATAATTGGTGGTAAATCAAATGAAAAATAAAATAATATACGACTTTTGGCAAGAAATCCAAGCCGAAGTAACTGAGTCTCAACAAGCTCAATATGAACAGTACTTTACGCTAATTCATGAACATAATCAATATTTGAATTTAACAGGAATTGATGATCATGAAGGTGTGTATTTGAAACATTTTACGGACTGCTTATTAAATCGACATCATCCAATTATCCAATCAGCAACAAAGGTTGCTGACCTTGGAAGTGGAGCGGGATTTCCAGGTTTAGTACTTGCAATCTATTTTCCGCAAAAAAAATTCTACCTAATTGAACCGCTTACTAAGCGTTGTAAATTTCTAGAACACTGTGTTGAAGCATTGGGGTTGACAAATGTTTTGGTTTTAAATGAAAGAATGGAAGATATTGAACAAAAATTCGATTTAGTTGTGACAAGAGCAGTAGCTAAATTTAGTATTCTATTAGAATTGTGTGCACAAGTAATTGAAATTGATGGTCACTTATGTGCTTTGAAAGGTCCAAAAGGAGAAGAAGAACTAAAAGAAGCACAAAAAGCACTTGAAATATTAAATTACAAAATTGTGGAAACAACAAAGCTAATTTTACCAGTTGAAGAGAGTAAGCGCGACATTTGTTATGTACAGAAAATAGGGAAAGCAGAGAAGAAATATCCGAGGAATTATGGACAAATAAAAAAGAATCCACTTTAAAAAGGAGTTAAAATGAGATACTATACAATATCAATGTTACGAATTTTTGATTCACAAAAATTAAGCGAAAATATACCAGAGGCAGAAAAAAAACTAATTGAAACAAATAATAAATTATTAGATGACATTATTTCGGTTAAATATGAGAACGAAGTATATAAGTTAACGAGTAACCCAGAATATTTTTATTATGCACAAGTAAAGAAATTAGAGACAGTGAAAATATATTTGGACAATAAAAATCATGATAAAGTGGTTAATGAATTGTTCTTAAAAGTTAAGCGAGAAATTTTAAATCCAATGGAAACAGCTTTGATTTATCAAGAGATTTTTGAAATAAGTAAAATAAAACAATCATTACTGGCGAGTAAAATTATGAAAACGCAAGGAGCAATTTCAAATAAATTACGTTTGCTTAAATTACCACAGTTTGTTCAATATGAAATAATTCGAGGTAATTTAACCGAAAGACATGGTCGAGCACTTTTACAATTAATGGCAAAAAGTGATTTTGAGATTTTAGCATCTGAACTTGTGAAAAAAACAATTAGTAATAGTTGGAAAGTTGCAGAACTTGAAAAAGAAATTGATATTATTTTAGAAAAACCAATTAATGAAGAATTTAGAATTAATTTACAACAACTTGAAAATAAGCGTTGTATTAAAAATCCGTGGGAAATTATTGCAATTAACCACTTAGAAACAAGTATTGGAAATGCTGTTGAAGAAATTTCCAAAAACTATAGCAGTTTTGACATTGAACAAATTGCTGGAGTAACCCAAGGGGATTATGTTTTTGTAATCCGAATTAAAGACGTGAATAAAACGGTTGAGATCGTTAAGGAGATAAATGAGTAAGATAGTTGCAATTACAAACCAAAAAGGTGGAGTTGGGAAAACGACAACAACCATTAATTTAGCATCGTGTTTAGGCGAATTAGAAAAAAAGGTGCTAATAGTTGATGTGGATTCTCAAGGGAATGCAACGCAAGGGCTTGGTGTTGATAAGATAGAACTTGAAAAAATGAAGAAAACCTCACATGATTTTATGCTTGCAGATGAAGATGATGTTCATAATTTTATTTCAGAAACACGATTTAAAAATGTGGATATTATTGGAGCATCTCAGCATTTATCGGGATTTGATATGGAGTATTCAGGTAATATGCAAAAAGAGTTAATCTTAAAAAAACGTTTAAAACAATTAAAAACAGAATATGATTTTATTCTTATTGATTGCCCACCATCATTAAGTTCAATTACCATAAATGGATTGGTAGCAGCTGATGGGGTAATTATTCCAGTTCAAAGTGAATTTTATGCACTTGAAGGGATGACGCAACTTTTAAACACGATTAAGTTATGTAAGAAACATTTGAACAAACGACTTCGTATTGAAGGAATTTTGATGACAATGTATTCGACGAACACAAAGCTTTCAGAATCAGTATATGAAGAAGTAAAGTATTATTTTACAAAATATGTTTATAAGACAGTTATTCGTCGAAATATTGCACTTGCAGAAGCACCAAGTTATGGTGAGCCAATAAATTACTATGATAAGTCTTCAAAAGGAGCACAAGATTATATGAGTTTTGCGAGGGAGGTAATCGAAAATGGCAACTAAAAAAAAAGGTTTAGGACGAGGACTTGATCTATTAATTGACCAAGCCGATGTTCTAGGAATTGATGGAACAGAAACGGTTGAACAAATCGAAATTGAGGATATTGTTGCAAATCCATATCAACCACGTAAATTTTTCGATGAAGCGGCATTAGATGAATTAGCAGCTTCAATTAAAGAAAATGGAGTTTTTCAACCAATTATTATTAGAAGTTCGGTAATTGGCTATGAATTAATTGCAGGAGAACGTAGGCTAAGAGCTTCAAAATTAGCGGGTCTTACAACAATTCCGGCAATTGTCAAAGCATACACTGATGAGCAAATGATGGAATTAGCTTTAATTGAAAATATTCAACGTGAAGATTTAAGTGTAATCGAGGAAGCTAAAAGTTACCAACAAATTATTGAACATTTTAATTATACACAACAAGAATTAGCTCAAAAAGTTGGGAAATCACGTTCGCATGTTACGAATATTTTACGACTGCTTAATCTTGATGAACGTGTTCAAGCTTTAGTAAATCAAAAAATTGTCTCGATGGGTCATGTAAAAGTATTAGTTACACTTGATTCTAAAGATGAACAATTAGCAATTGTTGAACAAATAATTGAAGAAAATTTGACGGTGAGACAAACCGAGGAGTTGGCTAGTGCTTTGAAGAATCCACATAAAGCTTCAAAAGTAAAAGCTTCGCCAAAAAGTGATGAGAAAAAAGAATTAAATGCTTATGCAAGACTTGAGCGGATTTTGCGTGAAAAACTTGGTACAAAAGTTAAAATTTATGGAAAAGAAACTGGAATTATTGAAATTAGTTTTGCAAGTGAAGATGATTTAGAACGTTTATTAGAAGAGATGAAGTTAGTGTGAGGTGATGGACATGGATTTAAATATTGTAAGTGATTTAAAAATGGTAAATGGATTCATAGAAAACTTTAAAAACGCTAGTGCGGAATTTATTGCGAGGTTGCCTTGGGTAGTAATTGCGATCGTTGTAATGTATTTGGTGACAAAAGTAATTATTTTATTGATTTATAAAATTGTTAAAAACAGATTTGTAAACATTGAATCAAAAAGAATTGATACAATTCAAGTAGTATTAGCTAATATTACTCGTTATATTATGACCTTTATCGGTTTCATTGTTGTGCTTGTAGTTTTAGGTGTTAGTCCAACAGCATTATTAGCTGGAGCCGGAGCTGGAGCGGTAGTCTTTGGATTATTGTTCAAAGAAGTAATTACAGATTTTGTTTTTGGTTTCTTTATTGTTGCAGAACGTTATTTTGATGTTGGTGATTATATTGCGACTTCTACTTATGAAGGGCATGTAGAACAAATTGGTCTACGTTCCTCAATGTTGAAAACTCCGAGTGGAGAGTTAATTACATTACCAAATTCAAAAATTGTTGATGTTCGTAATTATTCAAAAGAGCAATACCATCTTTTCTATAAATTTGGTGTAACATATGATACAAGTATTGAAGAAGTTGAAAAAAAAATAAAAGATGAGATTATTCCGTTCTTTGAACAAAATGAATTAGTAAATAAAATTGATTTACTTGGAGTAAGTGAGCTTAGTTCAAGTGGAATGTTCTTTCGTTTAGAACTTGAAGTTGATGCAGAAGAACGTTTTGAAATCACTCGACAATTGAATCGAAAAGTTAAATTAACATTGGATCAAGCTGGAATTCAAATGGCTTTTAATCGTTTATATATTCCAGAAGATCAACCAATAAAAAAATAATAGTTACAGATGATAGGAAAATGATGGCAAATTCGTGTACTGTTAATCCAAAAGTTATTTTTGAATTGCTTCAAGCAATTGAAACTCGTGGTTTTGAGTGTTATGTGATTGGTGGTGCAAGTCTTGCTTTACTCCAAGAACAGGAAATTTATGATGTTGATCTAACAACGAATGCGAATGCTAGAGATTTAATCCCATATTTTGAAGTAGAGGTTGTTAATTCGAAATTTGGGGCCTTTAAAATTAACTATCAAAAAACGATATTTGAATTAACTACTTTTCGACTAGAAAGTGATTATGCGAATCATCGCTATCCCAAACAAATAAAATTTGTTCAAACACTTGCAGAAGATTTAAAACGTCGAGATTTTACGATTAATGCAATTGCAATTACAAGTGAAAAACAAGTAATTGACATGTATAATGGAATTATTGATTTAGAAAAACAACAACTCAAATTAATTGGTGGTGAGCAAAAACTGATTGAAGATGCACTTCGAATTGTTCGTGCACTACGCTTTGCTTATAAATATCAATTGAAGTTCGATGAAGAATTAAACCAGGCATTACATGCACATTATCATTTACTCGGTAATTTGAAAAAACAAGCAATTAAAAAAGAATTAAATAAAATCCACGATCTAACTAGTTTTGAAAAATTTGTAAGAACACATAATCTTGATTGGAGTTATTTTGCAAACAGTTAAACAGGTTGTATGTGAAACAACAGAAATAAAGAAGTCAGAATTTATTTGTTTATTGAAAGCAATCCAAACAGTTGAACAGGCAAATGAATTTCTTGTAGAAACAAAACTAAACTATCCAAACGCTAGTCATTATTGTACAGTTTATAAATTAGGACAAACTTTAAAACTTGACGATGACGGTGAGCCGTCACAGACAGCTGCGGCCCCAATGTATAATGTACTTGAACATCATAATTTTGATTATTATATTTGTATTGTAATTCGTTATTTTGGGGGAATTAAACTTGGTGCTGGTGGACTTGTTCGCGCATATTCACAGGCTGTTTCTAATTGCTTGAAAGAAAATGAACCGCATATCACAAGTTTGACACAAGGGCTAGAAGTACTATTTGAAGTTAATTTTAATCATTTGAAAAAAATCGAAAATATTTTAAGGGATTTAGAACTTACGAATGTGGAGAAACAGTTTGCAAATACGATTACTTTTCAAGTGATTGGAAACACAGAAGTTATCGCACAATTAGAACGAACGATTCAGGAGTTTGATTATACGATTGAGATTATTAAAATTCAAGAACTCTTGGTTGAAAAAATAGTGAGGGCAAATGACTAAAAAAAAAATATTAATTGTCGAAGATGAAGCAAATATTCGACGTGGAATAAAAGTTTGGCTTGAACAAGAAGAATATGTAGTTCTTGAAGCGGAAGATGGTAAAGTAGCAGTTGAAATGATTAAAAATAATCAAATTGACTTAATTATTTTAGATGTTATGTTACCGTATCTTGATGGTTTTGAAATTCTGAAAATAATTCGAAAAAATAAAGCAGTTTGGATTCCCGTAATTATGCTTACAGCTAAAAGTGATGAAGAAACAAAAATTTCCGGATTAGAACAAGGTGCGGATGATTATATAACAAAGCCGTTTTCTAATCGGGAGCTTGTTGCCCGTATTAATTCACAATTACGAAAGCGCACACAAACAATGTTAAATATAAATCTAAATATGCCATTTATGATTGATTATAATTTGTACGAATTGAAAAAAGATGATCAAGCAGTATCAATAACTAAAAAAGAGGCTATGCTTTTAACGTATTTAATAGAACACGCAAATTCATATGTTTCAAAAATTGAATTGTTACAAAATGTTTGGGGAAAAAAAGACTTGGATTTACATGCATCGGCAGAGACACGTACAGTTGATATTCACATTTCGAAAATCCGTAAAAAGCTTGCAGACATTGGTTGTGAAAAACATTTAAAAACAAAAAATAATATTGGTTATGGGTTGTATAATGACTGATCAACGAGAAGAATTCAAATATCATTTGCGTAAATTTATTAGAATAATTTATAAACCAATTATAATTGTTGATGAAGAAAGTAAAATTGTGATGGTAAATGAGCAGTTTAAAGATATTTTCAATATCGAAAAATATCAAATTCGTAAAGGAATGCCGATTTCAAGTGCAATAGGTAATTTAGGTAATATTTATGATTTTATGGTTGATGCACTTGATAGCAAGTGTGATGGAGTAACAGAAAGTATTACTTGGAATGACTATTATTTTGATGTTTCAATTTCCAATATTTCAGGTCGAACATACGACTATTACGTTTTCTTATTTCATGATATAACTGAAAAAGAAAATATGGATATTTTTCGAAAGAAATTCACTTCAAATGTTGCTCATGAACTTAGGACACCACTGACAGCGATTGGTTCGATGGCGGAATTGATTGCCTATAATGAGAAAATTTCAATTGAACAAATGCGAAGTGAAGCACGAATAATTTATGATGAAGTTGGTCGTTTAAGTAAATTGGTGAATGAACTTCTACAAATAAGCAAATATGATGCTAATACAAGTACAACAACTAAAAAAATATTCTCAACTACTGAACTGGTTGAGTATGTAAATCAAACTTTAAAATATAAATTAGAAGAACGTCAAATAAAGTTAATTAAACAAGTACAATCAATTGATGTATTTGCTGATTTCAATGAGTGTGTACAAGTACTTACAAATATCATTGGAAATGCTTGTATTTATGCAACGACTTCTGTTAAAGTAACAATTTATACTTCGATTAAAGATATTATTATTGAAATTGAAGATGACGGAATTGGAATGACTCAAAAACAGATAAATCATGTCTTTGAGCGTTTTTACCGAACAGATGCTTCTCGTGCAAGAAATTTGGGTGGAACTGGTCTTGGATTATCGATTGTCAAGGAAATTTGTGATAAAAATAATTGGGAAATAAAAATTCGAAGTAAAATTAAAGAATATACAAAATTTAAAATTAAAATACCGAAGGATAGAACATGAATAAATTTTTTTATACACTTGAAGGTGGAGAAGGTAGTGGGAAAACAACTGCTGCGAAACGGGTGGTTGAACTTTTACAAGAAAAAGGCTATAACGCTATCTTTACACGTGAACCAGGAGGAGTTTCTGTTGCAGAAACAATTCGAAACGTTATTTTAGATAATAATATAGATTCCAAAACTGAAGTTCTGCTTTTTGCAGCAGCTCGTAATGAACATTTAGAATGTGTAATTAAACCTGCGGTTAAAGCTCAAACAATTGTTATCTGTGATCGATTTGTTGATTCATCTTTAGTCTATCAGGGGTATGTTGGAAAAAATGGAATAGATGAAGTGCTAGAAATAAATCAATTTGCAATAAATAATTTTTTTCCAAGTAAAACATTTTATTTTGACGTTGATCCACGAATTGCACTTGAGCGAATTAAAATGGAACGAGAAATTAATCGTTTTGACTTGATGGGAGAAGAATTTCATTTTGCAATTCAAGATGGTTATTCGATCGTTCGCCAAATGTTTAAAGATCGTTTCACAACAATTGATGCATCGATGTCGCCAGAAGTGATTGCTGAACAGATTGCAAATGCAATTTTGGAAGATTTATGAATCAAATAATTATTACGGGAAATCCTGATATCGAACAGTTACTTTGTGAAACAATAAGTGAAATCACTAATGGTACAATTACTGAGTTAAGTAATATTGACGTGTTTGAACTTGTACCAAATGAAAATAAATTTGATAATAATGAGTTAAATGCTTATATCGAACATTTTGGTTATCAAAGTTCACAAAGTGGTCATTTAGTGGGAATAATTAGAAATGGACATTTATTAAGTGTTTCGCAACAAAACAAACTTTTAAAAACAATTGAAAGTGCTAATGGTCAAAAGCATCATCTTCAAATAGTAACGTCGGCTTCCAATTTACTAGAAACTTTAAAATCACGTTATATGCAGCGAACAATTAAAACTTTAATGGATACAACTCAAACTGACTATTTTGTTAGAACAAAAGAACAACAAGTTTTTTTAATGGCAAGTCCGCAGGTGAAAACAGAAATTTTGAAGTTTCAATCTTTTATAAAAGCACAAAAGTATGAACAAGGACTATTACAATTAGGAACAGAGTTAAAAGTTGACAAAGTTATTGCCGAAATACTACTGACGATTTTAGAAAAAGAGTTATTTGAGCAAAAATTATATCCTGAGTATCATAAATTAATTGAGCATTTAGAACGTTTTAATTTCATTGTAAATTATGAAACACAATTAGAATGTATTTTAATTGAGTTGAAAAATATTAAACAAAAAAACGATTAAGGAATTATATGAATAAAGTAATTGGTGTAGAACATCCATATATTTATCAAACATATTTTGTAAAAACGAATCAACCGTATAAATCGGGTGAGTATGTGGTAATTGATTTAGGTAAAGGCGAATACTTATATAAAGTAACTCATGCCTCACAACCAGAAAATCCTCAAGCCCAAGATATAAAAGATATTAAATCAATTCGAAAGCCGAGTAAATTTGATTTAGATGCTGCGGTTAAAAATCAAGAGAAAATTGCTTTTTTCGATAATCATTTTAAAATTGTTGCAAAGGAATTAGCAATGCCTTTTGACTACTTAGGAACGATGCTCTCACTTGATGGAACAAATGTTAAATTTATTTATTTCGCAAGTGAACGAATTGATTTTCGAGAATTCATTCAAAAACTATTGAAAAAATTAAAAACTCGAATTAAAGTTGAGATGTTTCAAGTTGGTGATCGTGCTTTTTTCGCAAACTATGGTGGACTTGGAAGTTGTGGGTATGAACTTTGTTGTAAAAGTCAAAAATATTCGACTCCAGCAATTACAACCAATAGTATAAAACATTTAGGATTTAAAAAGGAATTGAAAATAAATTTCAGTGGACTTTGTGGAAAGTATAAATGTTGCTTGTTGTATGAAGTAGAGATGCTGAAAGAGTATATTGAATTATTGCCTGATTTACAAACAGAACTAATAATTAATGATGCCCGTTTCCGGGTAACAGAAATAGACTTATATCGTTATAAAATAGTACTTGAACGAATTCGTTCAGAAGCAGAAATTGCAGAGTTACTTGCAGCAGAAATAGAAAAAGAAACACGTCCTTTAAAACGGGGAAAATCTACTAAATTTCAAGCACAAAATAGAAGTAATGTTGAGCTATCGAATGAACCAATTCGTTCACGTGAGTATATAATTAGCGAATACGAAGACGCGGAAAAACTAGAATTACAATTTGAAAATATGCTATCGATGATTGAAGAAGGAGTTGCAAGTTATGCGAGTAATTCACAATTTAACTAAAGATGAGAAGTTAAAAATCATTCAAGAAACAGAACTAAATAATTTTACATTCGATAGCTTACTATTAGCTGATTTTGCAAAAGTAAACCGAAATACTAAATATGTGTGTGATTTATGCACGGGGAATGCGCCAATTCCATTATTACTTAAATATCGAGCAAAGCAAAACTTTGTGATTGATTGTGTAGAAATTCAACCTGTGCTTGCAAAACTTGCAGTTGAAAGTATAGAATTGAATAAATATCAAACTGATATTTTCGTTCACGAACAAAATCTAATTAATGTGAGTGACGTTTTAGGTAAAAATAAATATCAACTTGTAACATGTAATCCACCGTATTTTAAAGTTGATGAAAATTCGAATATCAATCCGAATGAATCCATAGCGATGGCAAGACATGAAATTAGTGTGACACTTGAACAAATAATTGAAGAAGCTAGAAAACTATTGACAAACACAGGTGTTGTTGCTTTTGTTTTCCGTCCGGAACGGTTTGATGAGTTGATTTATTTATTGAAAAAAAATCAATTTTCAGTTACAAAAATCAAATTTGTTTACCCTAAAAAAGGGAAAAAAGCGAATACTGTTTTGGTTGAAGCTAAGCGCAAAAATACAAATTCACATGTGATGATTTTAGAACCACTTTATGTTTATAACGCAGATGGAACATATACTGCAGATGCACTTAAAATTATTAATCGAAATGAGGACTAATGCGTGAACAGTTAACTTTTTTAGAGACGGAACAGGTTATAACTGAAAGTCCGTATAATTTGACGAATCTAAAGATTAAACATAATATACTTACTTTAAATGATTGGAAAATAAACATTAAGCAGGAATTTCTTGAACAAATAAAACAATTGTATGCAACAACAGATGTTGCACCTAAAGAAACGGAAATATTTCGGGCTTTTTTACTAACTAAGCCAAGTGAAGTTAAAGTTGTTTTTATAGGTCAAGACCCATATCCAACTAAAGGTGTCGCAAATGGTTTGGCGTTTAGTGTCCAAGGTCAACAAAAAATACCAGCAAGTTTGCGTAATATGTATCAAGAGCTTGCAAGTGATCTAAAAATCATTCGTCAAACAGGTGATTTAACCAAAATAGCCGAACAAGGAGTACTATTTTTAAATACAGTTCTAACAGTTGAAGTAGGAAAAGCTAATTCTCATCAAAAAATTGGTTGGGAAGAAGTCACACTACAAATTATTAAAGATTTGGATTATTTGAAAAAGCAAAGAGGTGTAATTTTTGTTTTATTAGGGAAGCAAGCTTTAAAATTAAAATCAGAAATTATTTATAATCAGGTGAACATTATTGAAGCACCACATCCCTCGCCACTTTCTGCCTATCGTGGCTTTTTTGGTAGCAAAATTTATTCACAAATAAATGAACGATTAATAGCGCTTAATTTAGGAGCAGTTGATTGGTCGAAATAACAAAATGATAATTAAGGAGTGTAATGATAATCGGTGTCTCACTATATATTAATTCGATTGATGAAACCTACTTAAAAATGTTAAAAGAAAGTTCGGTTAATTCAATTTTCACATCGCTTCATATACCTGAAGAAAAATTTGAACAAGAAAAATTAAAAAAGATTTTGGAGTTTGGGAAAAAAAATCAATTACCGTTGATGGTTGATATATCACCGTTTACAATGGAAAAACTTCAAATAACTGATTTGAAGCAATTAAAAAATTTAGGAATTAAGCAAATACGGCTTGACTTTGGTTTTGATGATGCTTTGTTAGTAAAAGAATTGTGTGAGACATTTAAAGTAACGCTCAATCCATCAACAGTTACTCACGCTTACATCGAAGAGTTGCAAAAAATTGGGGCAAATTTTTCAAATGTTGAAGTGCTTCATAATTTTTATTTAAAAATTAATTCGGGTCTTGATGAGCAAATGTTTATTGAAACTAATCAATACTTCAAAAGTCAAGGAGTAAAAGTATCAGCTTTTGTAAATGGTGATCAAGTTTTAAGATATCCAACCTTTGAAGGATTAGTGACACTTGAACAACATCGTGGTGTTGACCCATATGCAGCTGCAGTTGAACTTGTGAAAAAATATCGAGTTGATGGTGTTTATATCGGAGATGGAATGATCTCAGCTGAGCGCTTTAAATATTTTACAAAACTTGATCAAATAGATGAGGTGCTCTATGTAAGAGCAACATTATATGATGAATATCAAGAGTTGTATAATCAGCCAATTGAAATTCGTGCGGATAGTAACTCTCGAATGGTCAGGTTACTTACGAGAAAGGATAATAAAATTGTTCAGAAAAATGTCTTCCAACGTCAGTGCGGAAACATTGCAATAACGAATGAACATTATTTACGATACAATCACGAAATTGAAATTGCACTAACTGATTTAGGTTATGATCATCGTTTCAATACAATTGGGCAAATTGATCAACGTGACTTATTGATTATACATAACTTAAAGGGAACAAAAAAAATTGTGTTTATAAAAAGTGAATAACAATTGACTAATAATTAAAAAGTAAAAAAAAACTGCAAATTCAAATTGAACTGAACCCCAAAAAGTGGAATAAGAAATAAAAGAGTTTAACTACACATAATATGACATTCCACTTCGTGGGGTGTCATTTTTTGTTTGTGCATTTGTGGTCTTTCGTAGTTGTAGTATAACATATAGTCATCT
>JBOFGK010000053.1:0-4707 GCA_051649085.1 Mycoplasmatales bacterium
TTTATTTGAGCATTTATGTTCTTTAAGGCGACATCATCATAGATTACATGTTCACAGTTTTTATAATCACAAAAATCTACATCAGGCTTTGCTCCTCCAGAGCGAATCATGCATTGAGGTATTTTTTTCGACTCACCTACTTTGAGACAAAATCCTCCAATTGGTATCATCGATATAAATAATGGGATTCCTGATGATAGGCATTGATAGATGAAAACCTCAAGGTTTGTCACAAAAAGTTGTCCTTTAAACTTCCTTGTATTCATGCGTTCTTTAATTCTCTGGGATAGCACTCCAGAAGCATTACCGGTTTCAATATCATTGAATATCTTGTTTAAATCATTAGTGTAATTGTGTTCTAATAGCTCGATTACACTTCCAACCATAAGGTGGTTTCTTAGCACGTATCTCAAGGTCATACCAAATGACTTGTGGCCAAATAATTGCCTGATTAATTCAAGGTTCTTTTCTCCACGAGATATGAGCAACCATGCTATAGTTTTTCTAAGCCTGTGAGGATGAGCTAAATCATATCCAGTGGCCGATAATATAAAATGCTTTATATCATTAGTTACAGTTTTGATTTGAACCTTTTCAAAGTCCTTTCTCGTTACATAATCAACGGTAATTAGATAGTCGCTATTTAAAGAAATTCTTTGATCTTTAAATAATAATAATAAACAATTTACGGCATCAGCTACAATGGGAGGGACGGGTATTGAATCTTGCTCTCCTTTGTGATTAGGATCATCCGAAGTCTTAAATCTGACAATATCAAGATATGTATCACCATTTTTTTTATATGCTGGATTAGCTCTTAGATTGGCTATTTCGCGACGGCGCAGACCAGTAAAAAGACAGATTATAAATAAACATGCTCTTTTTAATTCTATTACTTCGCGGCGTACGCCATTAATATTTATTTGAGTGCGATCTTGCCAACCTGATTTATACCCTAAACTTTTTACTTTTTTAGTTGTTACTTCGAGGTTAAATAATTTCTTTCCATTTGTTTTTTCTGGGGCGTGAATATTTGCTAATTCTATAAATATATTTTTTGTCATTCCATCCTTCCTAACTTGAGCCAAATGATTGTTCCTTTTTCTTGGGCGATTTCGAATTATTTCATGACATCGAATGATTGATTCTGAATATTGATGAATGTATTTTTTTGCATGTTTATAAGCTTGCTCTATGACATGGCCTTCGATTGGGCTCCATGTGTTCAATTCACTATCTAATAGATGTGTTATTTCCTTTCTTTTCTTTTGAGATATAATGTGCTCACGTTTTATTCTTAAACAGTATTCTTCAGGTAAATATTCTTTCTCAGATAATAGTGACCAGTGATCAATAGTGGAAACAAGTTGCCTTAAAATAGTTGCAGCTCCTCTTTCCTTTCTTTTTATCTTTGATATAAGCAATTCAATTTCTTTATTGAAAGCAATTACATCAAATATTTTAATAAGCTTTATCGAGATTAAACTATATTTGATTAAGTATTTATTAGAAAAACTAACAATATCCGAATATTTTTTTGCAGTTGTATACCAACTTTTAATAGATAGATTTACTTTGTTGGGAAATGAGTAGTAGGTTAACATTCGTACTAAGGTTATTAAATCTTCGAAATTTTTATCATTCCCATGAGTATTAAGTCTCGAAAAGTTGATAGCAAAAGACTCAGTTTGATCAACTTGAATATTCCATCGTGGACTATAAAAATAGTTTTCATTATCAATTTTAAAATCATGCGATAAGTCCATATCGCGTAGTATTAGTAATCCCATGCACCAAGCTCCGAAATTATTGGAGGAAGTAAAAAGCCTTCCTTCGCACATCGTAGTTCTGCTTCTAATATTTCATCTTTATATGGATAAGAATCAAGGATCTCATTAATGACAACATATTCTTCTTCATAATGCTTATAAAAATGCTCTTCATCTGTAGAGCATTTTTTTTGGTCGAGATAAATTTTTCTATCGACAATAAATGGTATGTGGTCACAAAAGACAGAAGATTGGGTGCATAATAAACACTTATTAAATGATTTGCATTCTTTATCCAGTCGTACGCCTTTTAGTTCTGGTTTCCAGTCTGGATGATAAGGATCACTACATGTGGCTAAAGGTGATTCACCAGAATGATTGGTAAAAATATTGAAAATTCGATTCTTAATTGATCTATTCTCCTTAAGTGGAATCAGATTTCCTTTGAAAGAACCATCAGAAATACTTTTCTCGATTTCGTTTAGTTCAACTGCGAGTTTGTCTTTTCTGATCTGTGCAAAAGGTTGTGATTCTTTATAACCATCAGTTATTGCAGATATTGAGTGACCGAATAGCATCACCTGTAAAGCTAGAGGTAGGTTTTTTTCTTTTTCATCGGTATAAAGCTTTGTAGGTCGCAAGACTCTTAGATCCACGTCAAAACCAATAGCTTTTATAAGTTTTTTCTTTAGTGTACTCCTTGTGGAATTTATCGTATGTTTGTTTTTGCGATCCCTCAAAGCTGGATGAGCAACTGTAACGTTTCTTGAAACTTGATTAAAATGAACTGAAAGTGGTGTGTTTCCTATTGCCTCTTTATAACTCTCATATAGCTCGCCCGTTCTTAATCGAGCCGTTCTTGATTTTAACAGCGAGATTAGATTATAAGTACTATATGGATCGATAATATTGCTAGGTTGAAGCATAGTTCTTTGTTCGCTGAAAATTGATTTTTTCGAGTTTGCCCCTTTAACCTTATTTGCCATCACAAAAGCCCAATCTCCATCCATAGGGATCGGGTCATACAGGTAATCGTCAGCATCTATTCTCTCGATGATATCTTTCGTCCATCCGGTTTGTAGACTGATAGCAATTTTTATAACTGTTATCTCCAATTCATCGGGGTATAGATAAGACAACAATTCAGCGGACGATATATAATCCTCTTCATCTTCGATAAATGAACAATAAGTTCCTACCTTTTGTAGTGATAACCTTTTAAGCATTGTTACCAAAGGATTGTTCATTTCGTCATAATCTATACTTTTGGGAGGATCATAGTTGGTTCGATTGTGAGCACAGAAAGGGTAATCCGGATAGTATGCATATAATGTTGCTAACGCTTTATTTAAACTCAATGTCCATTTGTTAAATGGTAGTTTATGATGAGTTTCTTTCATTCTTGGGTTACGGAAGTCTTTACCTATTCTAGTTGATGCATTTCCTTCGTTAATTGCATTTTGTACGATTTTTTCTTTATTGTAGCTTTCATTAATGAGCAATTTTATTTTATTCTTTAGCGTATCTAATTTTTCTGGTGATAATGGTTCAAAATGTTTAGGTGTCGGCTTTGGTGACACATTCCAATGTATTGGACTAGATCTAAATACGTTATGATCTATATTATATTCATTGAGTAATCTCCTGCATGCTGTAGTCGCATTGTAAGTTTGTTTCACACTTCTTTTAGTTGAAGTATAGCTTATAAATTGCGTGAATTTTTTTTCATTGAAATCCATAGCTTGAATATCTATGAGATCTTCGTTAATTAGAAAATCTTTTAGCCGTTCTAATGCATATTTATCAGCTCTATTAACATCTGTACTATAAATAATATTAACAATTTCTAGTAGAGTTTTCATTGGTAATCCTTTATAGAACTAAAATCGAGTGTTATGAACTTATAAGATTGACTATGCAATTCCATCAAGAGTTGTAGTGCAACTACCGATGAATAAGAGTAGGAAATCTTTCACCTCCGGCATTGAATTAGATAACTCAGCAATTCGAACCTCTAATCCATCTTTAACGTGGTGAAATTCATGATTATTGAATCTTAATTCATTTAGTGCTTTTATATAGGACTGTAGAATGTCTGCTGCTTTGACTATAGCTTTATATTCTGGGTCAACATTTTTCTGAACTATTAAGTTTTCAAATTCTTCTTTTAAGTCAGATGGTAAGGTGTTTAGGCACTTTTGTTCAGCTAAATCTTCTAAGGCTTTGACCGCCGAGGTTATTTCTGGATTTGAATATTTGGTTTTATGATTTATATCTTGAACTAATGTCTCTGAAACTTCATGGTAAATAGCTACAGTAGCGGCCTTTTCCGGTATTAGATTTCCACCATATCTTTTATTCCTTATTATAGCTAACAAATGAGCAATGACCGCAACTTGATGACTATGTTCTGAAATATTCTCTGCCTGAAAGGAATGCATTAGAGCCCAACGCTCTATTAACGACATTCTAGTTATCCAAGCTAGAAACGTACTTTCATTGTTATTCATGTCTATTATCCATAACCTTTTTAATGTAAAGATAAGTTAGATTTCGGAGTAAGGCTATATAACCAAACAGCTTGGAGTTGCAGGTAGGGGGCAAGTGAGTGAACCCCCATGAGCATAGACAAACTATGTTATTGGGGTGAACGAACGTAACCAACACCGCTACAGCTTCAAGTAAGAAGTGTATCTATATATTAAGTTAGTTAAACAATGGAGTATGCGCAAAGATTTTGTAAATAAATGTAGTAAATCGAACTAAGTTTGAAGTTTACGAAAAGTTGATGTCCGAACTAATCGCCCGTCAGCACTTCGCTGGTATCGTGATACATGGCAAGCAGCGCAATGCGCTCAGGGTTGAGCGTTCCGCCAAATTTTTTGTTTTTGATCACCGCCAGCGCGTGAGCGACAAAGGCGACTTGCAGGCTGTGTTC
>JBOFGK010000054.1:0-21201 GCA_051649085.1 Mycoplasmatales bacterium
TAGCATAGTAATAGCTTCTTGGCTGAATAAAATCTTTGACATATAGTCTCCTTAGTATTATTATAACAAAAGCCAAATATCAAACTAATGATATTCGGCTCTTTTATTTAAAATTCTACTTTATAGGGTTCGGTTCAAAGTTTTTGATAATTTTTCTTTAGAATTAAAGAGTTCAAAAGTATTAATATGTGGTTCAAATGGAATCGGAAAAACAACATTAATAGAACATATTTATGAAAAACACGCTGATCAAATATTTTATGTTAAACAAGTGCCAATATTGTTTGATGATTTTTCGCTGGAAGAAAATTACCAAATAATTGAAAATGGTAAAATTGATAAAAATTTTTTTTATGAAATACTTGATGAGTTTAAATTACTAATTTCGCCAAAGCAAAAAATAAAAAAATTAAGTGGTGGCCAAAAACAATTATTAGCTATTGCATTAGCGTTTGCCTCAAACTATAAAATTTTAATCTTAGATGAGCCCGAAAATAATGTTGATGATGAAAGAAGGGAAATTTTAAGAAATTTAATTTGTTCTAGTGAAAAAGAAATTATTTTGATTTCACATTTTGACTATCAGGGATTTGAAAGGATTGATTTAGATGAAAAAATATGTAGTGCTTAGAAATTTATGGATGAAACTTTTTTTCATATCTATATCAAGTATACTTCTGGTAGTGCTAATGCTATTTTCTGCATATGGTTTTGAATCGCAATTAAACTCGATACAAATAAATGCAAATAATTCTATGCAAGTTCCAGAAGGAGTTGTTTATATTGAACCACCAATTTATCGTTCTGATTTAGGAGGTCCAACTGGAATTAATGAAAACTTAATATCTGTGGGTACAGCGGCACATACAATCGAACAAATAGATGCTTTAAAGAAAAACTCCAATGTTTCAAAAATTGCATTTTCTCCTGGAGATAGTATGTTTTATTATGGACTTGATTTTCCAAATTTTCAAGAAGAAGCTGATATTAGTAGCACAAGTTTTCCAATACAGTATGAGTTTACCAAGTCACTTGAGAATGTTTTTGCAATTCAGAATCTAAATTTAATAGAGGGTGATTTTCCCAAAGATAATACTAATGAAACAATTATTTCAAATACTCTCTTAGATAACGGGTATAAAATTGGATCTGAAATCATGTTTAAAAATAAAAAGTATAAAATTGTTGGTGTCTTTCAAAATGAAAATAATGAAAAAGTTATGATAACATCGTTTGATGAGTCAGCAGAATATCTCTCGTTCGTGGATTCTACAAAGATAAATTTGATAGAATACAATCAGGAGTATTTAAAAATTGTATTTGAAAATGCAGTGGAAGAATCCAATGTGAATAAAAATACTTTAACAGGTGAATATGGGAACATAATGTTAAAGTATAATCCTCAAAATGAAAAAGAATTATTTTTATTTTTGGAACAAACATTTCCTGAATCAAATATTTATAGTAAGAATTATAAAAAAATCATAAAATCTAAATTTTTATTTGCATTATTCAAATATTTCAATATCTCGTTTAAATATGTAGTAATTGGATTATTTATCTACTTGATCATTATGTACTTTTATCTAAAGGCTGTTTTTGCGGAAAATGAAAAATTACGATTTTATAAAATAAAAAAAATAAAAAGAATAATGGCTTTGGAGTTAATGATAATGTCTGTGTTTATTTTGTTATTGCTATCATTATATCAAATTTTCCTACAAAAAAATTTTTATAAAGAGTTGTTATTTTTAGAGATAATTATCCTTTTAAGCTATACACTTATTGCTATAACCTTAATAACACTTTTACAAAAGCTTAAGAAAAAGGGGCTAAATGTTAAAAGTTGAGAATGTAAAATATTCGTTCAAAAAAACCAAAAGAGAAATTAAACAGCTCGTGATTTCTGAAAATGGCCTATACAAAATAATTGGTGAAAATGGTAGTGGTAAAACAAGTTTATTAAATGGAATTGTCAAAGCGATTCGAAAAAAAATGAAATATGGATATGTAACTCAAGAAATTAGTCTTTTCGAAAATCTTTCGATAGCAGAAAATATCAAAGTTTTCATTGGTGAAGATGAAGCTTTTATGAAAAAATTCGATGAAAATTTAAAAAAATTAAATTTAGTAATTGAATATAATCATAAAATTTGTAATCTTAGTTTTGGTCAAAAAAGAAAAGTTCAATTGGCAATATGTTTATCAACCGAATATAAAGTATTGATTCTTGATGAACCTTTTAATCACTTAGATCAAAAATCTAAAACTAATTTAAAGGAATTGCTTGCTCAACTTTCGAAAAAAAGAATCATTTTAATTGTGGAACATCATGAAAAAATAAATGAAGATTACATTATTGAAATTAGTGAAGAACTTATTTTTGTGAAAAATGAGCAAAAAGTAGAAAATGAAAATTCTAGAATAATGCTTCCAAAATCTAAAAAAAAACGAAATATATATTTAATATATAAAAATTTAAAAGTTGTTTCTAAAATATATCTTTTCCTCATGCTTTGCTTATGTGTTCTTGGTTTTGCCTATTTTCAAGCAGATAATCCGTTGACAACAAGAGAAAATGGATTTATATATCCATTTATATCGAATGATAAAAAAAGTGAAAATAGTATAGAATATAAGTGTCTAAATCCTACGGTTGAAGACCCATGGCCTGAACTATATTTAAACAATAATTACAGTGTAATTGACAATGCTGAGTTTATTGATACATCACTAATAGAAAATTTGTACTTTATAAGAAATAAGGCTCCTGCAATGAGGTATGGTTCAGTTGCAGCGAAGTTTCAGCAACCAAAAACAATTCTTGAAAAATACGATGGACCATTACCGTATTATCAATTTGATAGGTTGTATATTGGTACTTTCCCAGATGACAATAGTAATGAAATATTAATTGACTACTTTCATGCTAAACAACTTCAAAAGCAATTAAATATAAGTGAAATGAAGGAGCTTATTGGACAGGAATTTACTGTTGAAAAACTTCAAGTTAAGAGTAAAATTTCAGGAATTTATTTACCGAATGAAGATAACTATAGTTACATCTTATTTGCGTATACAGGTGTGCCACAGGGTTCAAAAATGTGTTATTTGAGTCAAGGGGATAATGTCGCACATAAAAGTGTTTTGCTTATTAATTTATTAAAAATAATTCAAACATTATTCTTTTGTCTAGTGATTAGTATCATTTTGTTCTTCCCGATTATGACATTAGAAAAGGAATTTTTTCGCACATTAAGAAGAATTTCTTTAGAAAATGAAATTATCAAATATTATATATATTATTGCATAACAATATTTATTTTGCAGTTAATATACTATTTCGATAGTGTTGGTTAGAAAACGTAAATGATGCAATTACTTTTGAAAGAACTAACTTGACCAAAAAAATAAATCTCAAGAATGCTTATTGGATTCTGAGATTTACTTAATTTATGAGTATTTAACTTAAGTGCTTAGTAGCTATATTTAGTTTGAACTTAGATATTTATTAATTATATTTGAAAAATCAAACCAAGCTTGAATCATTGTATTAAGTTCAGTTTGACCTAAAGTAGTCATTTTATAATATTTCCGTGCAGGACCACTCTCGCTTTCAACTAAATAAGTGTCGACAAATTTATCATTTTTTAACCGTTTTAAAATTGGATAAACAGTCGAAGAATTAATTTCTAAAAGCTCTTCAAGTTCACGAACAATCTCATAGCCATACCGATCTTCCTCATTAATAAATTTTAAAATACAAATTTCAATTATTCCTTTTTTAAATTGGTTATTCATCGTTCTCCATTCAATAAGCTATTTAAATGATATAAAATGTACATTCCTGAAATGAAAAATATAAAACCAACAATGTTCATTTGGAGATTATAAACATTAAAGCGAACACAAAAAAGGAACAGTGTATAGCTGAATGCCCCGATAAACATTAGTCCTATTAAGGCAATTCTTGAAAATAGTTTAAACAGCTTGATAAAAAGTTTGATTGAAAACAAAGTGATAATCTTTAATGAGTATGAAAAACGCTGCAAAAGATTTTTAGGAGCTTGCGCAACAAATGAAACTGGAAGTTTAGATGGATTTTTAACATCTTGTTTTCGATTCTTAAATTTTTCTTGCCATTCCCGACTTTTGGAACGGAGTTCATTTTCTTTTTTATTAATTTTCTGTAAAAGCTGTTTGAAAAATTTATCACCAGCAGTTACTTTAATACCAAGCTCATCTGCATAGTTTTGAGCAATAACTCTCGGGCTATCAAAAGAAGCAATAATTGCATCCAAGTCTTCACCATCAGCCATTCGAACATCGATTATTTCTAAATAATTCTCTTTAACTTCAGCTACTTCTTGTGGTGAGAAAAAATAAAGTTCGTCTTCGAGTTGTTGAAAGAATAAATCATATTTATTTAATTTCATAATACTCCTTAGAATTTTGAGCTAAATTTAGTGCAAATGTTCCTGTGGCTTCAGCCGGTAAGGTCTTTTCACAAATTTCATCGGATTTAATATCGCCATATATGTAAAGTGGATAAGTTATTCCCGAAGGACTTTTAGCTGATAATTCTTGACTAAAACTTTCAAAATCATCAACATTTTCTGAAAAACGTTTCTCGATTGATTCACAATATTCCATTTCTTTTTTTAAACTTGCATTAAAGTCTTTTTTCATAAAGTTATTAATTTTATTAAGGTCGACATTTAATTCTTCTTGTGAATTTAATGTGACCGAGAAAAGCATTATAGAATTAGCTACATTGTATGGAAGCTCAAGCGAGACTAAACTTTTTATATTAACAACTTGTTCACAGTTATTATTACAACTGAACGGAGTTGTATTAATCAAAGAAACGATTTCTCCTGTTTGTGAAAACTCTCCATTAATTGTCCCAGTTAGAGTCGGATTTTTCAAGCCTGGACTAACTTGAACGTCAACGATCAGCGGAACATCACTTGTATTTTTAAAGTTAAATGTTTTTTGATCTTGCTTAAGCTCAATTGATGTATCTTTTTTCGGAAAATCGTAAAAAGTAATTTGCGGGACAAAGCTATTAGTGTTTATTTCAATAGCATTTAAATAATTAGACATTCTGAAAATGATTATTGCCAAGCAAACAGTAAAACAAAAAATTGCTAACGCAAGAAGGTGGTTTTTGTATTTTGTCATTTTTTTCCTTTCATGAAATATATACTGTACAATGCAGTACTATGTATAACACAATACTATTATACAACGAATAATGTGTAATGTCAAGTGGTATCGAAAAAAAACAAAAAAACAAATATATGAATTTATAAGCATATATTTGAATTTTTGAGAAAAGTACGCTATAATAGTATTTGTATTGTTGTATAGCAGTAAATTTAGTAATTAATTAACAAAAATCCGGAAATATGCTATTATATATACGGATGTATTTAATAGAAAGTAAAAAACAAATAAGAGAATAGGAGAAAAAATGGAAAATATTTTACCGATAATAATTTTAGCAGCGGTCTATTTTGCGATTTGCTATGGGCTAGTAGTGATGAAAAACAAGAAATTAAGTTTTAATAAAAGAATTTTAACTGGTCTTGGAACAGGTATTGTTTTTGGTGTAATCATTCAATTTCTGTTTGGTTCTGATGGTGAAGTCACATCAAATTTTATGACATTCTTATCAATCTTTGGTAATGGATATGTTCGATTACTAGGATTAATGGTAATTCCATTAGTGTTGTTTGCAATGACAACTTCGGTAATGAACATTAAAAGTGAAGGAATGCTTGTAAAAATTGCACCAAAAATTCTAATGTTCTTAATGTTAACTGTTGGAATTTCAGCAGTTGTAGGAATTGTAGTTTCACAAGTTATCCATGTTGATGCAACACAAATTCAACAAGTTGCAGATCCAGCAGCAGTTGCTCAAAGAGAAGCATATTTAGCAGAGCAAAAACAAGGTGTTACAGATCAAACATATGCAGAGTATATATTAGGGATTATTCCAAGAAATATAGTTAATACATTAACGGGTCAAAACGATACAGATACACTTTCAACTGTTCTATTTGGAATGTTCCTTGGATATGCAGTTTTACAAGTTAGAAAAAGAAAACCAGAAAAAGTACAGACGTTTGTTGATTTTATGAACGCTGGTCAAGAAGTTATTTTATCAATGGTTCGTGAAATTTTAAAACTTACTCCTTTTGCAATTACTGCTTTAATGACAAGTTTTGCAGCATCAAATAGTATTGAGACATTTAACCAAATGTTTAAATTTTTAGGAGCAAGTTATATCGCAATCTTCGCTATGCTTGGAATTCACTTCTTAATGATCCTATTATTTGGATTAAGTCCAATGCAATACATTAAAAAGTCTTGGCCTGTCTTTTTATTCGGATTTGGATCAAGATCAAGTGTATCTGCTTTACCATTAAACATTGAAGCACAAACAGAAAGATTAGGAGTTGACTTAGAAACAGCAAACCTATCAGCAACATTCTCGACTTCAATTGGACAAAATGGATGTGCAGGAATTTATCCAGCAATGGTAGCAATTATTGCGGCTCAAGCTCAAGGTGTTGATATAACATTTACTTTCCTTGTAACATTAGTACTTGTTATTATTGTCTCTTCATTCGGAATTGCCGGTGTTGGTGGTGGAGCAACATTCTCTGCAATTGCCGTACTGACAATTATGGGTCTTGATATTGGAGTTGCTGCGTTGTTAATTTCAATTGAACCATTAATTGATATGGCTCGTACAGCTCTAAACATTTCTGATGGAATGTTATCGGGTGTACTTACAGCAAGGATGAATAAGACGCTTGATGTTGAAGTATATAATAACAACTCAGAAGCAGAAGTAGTAGAGGTATAAAATGAAAACAGTCATTATTGGTGGAAATGCTGCAGGAATGAGTTTTGCCGCAAAATATCGAAGAAATAATCCAAATAATGAAATAATCGTGCTTGAACAGCGCGATTATGTTTCGTTTGGGGGATGTGGATTACCATATTTTGTTGGTGATTTCTTTACAAACAAAGATAGGATGATTGCGCGAACAGTTGAAAAAACACTTGAAAGTGGAATTGATATAAGAATAAATTCACTTGTAACAGCAGTTGATTTTGAACAGAAAATTGTAAGCTATAAAGATGTAAAAGATACAAATTCATCTCAAATTGTTCAAACAATTGCGTATGATGAATTAATTATCTCGACAGGTGCGACACCAATTGTTCCGAATTTTGGAGAATATTCACCAAATAATGTTTTCACACTTACAACAATGGAAGATGGAATTGACCTGAAGAAAGCTCTAGAAAAACCATCAGTGAAAAAAGTAGCAATAATTGGAGCAGGCTTTATTGGACTTGAGTTAGTTGAAGCATTTAAACATCGAGGTCTTGAAGTTGTTTTAATTGAACGTGAATCAGCACCGATGAATAAAGTTTTTTCCACAAAAATAACCGATAAAATTATCGACTATTTAGATGAACTTCAAGTAGAAGTGCATTTAAATACAACTGTTAGTCAAATTGAAGATTTAGAGTCTGGATACAAGATAATAACTGACTCATCAGAAATTAAAGCTGATTTAATTGTGCTTTCTTTAGGCTTTAAACCAAATACTGAAATTTTTGATTTAGAAAAAGCGGCTAACGGCGCATTAATGGTTGATAAATTTTCACAAACAAAACTTTCAAATGTTTATGCAGTTGGTGATTGTGCATTAACTTATAATTCAGTTACTGAAAAAATGCAATATATTCCTTTAGCAACAGCAGCTAATAAAATTGGGAGAATGCTTGCTGATAAAATGGCTGGAAAAAAAGTTGTCTATAATGGAATGCTTGGATCATCATGCCTTAAACTTCATGAACTTGAACTTGCAGCCACGGGAATGAGTGAAATGCAAGCACTTGAACTTGGAATTGATTATAAAGTTGTTGCAATTACTGATAAAGATCATACAAGTTACTATCCGGGACAAGCGGATATTCATATAAATCTATTATATGATGCCCAAACTAAGGTTATTCTTGGTGCAGAAGCGTTAGGGAAAAATGGTGTCGTTGGTCGTATTAATGTGATTGCTGCAGCAATAACAACGAAGATGACAACAGAGGAACTAGGTTATTTAGACTTATGCTACGCCCCTCCCTTTTCACGAACTTGGGATGCTTTAAATGTGGCTGGAAATGTTGCTAAATAACGATTTAAGACATAAATAGTTGAAGGAAAAGGTATAGTTTTAACTATATCTTTTTTAATTGTAAATAGTAAATGCGTGCTTAAAATATTAAAAGTAAGTTTAAACTAGATTATGCAACTCAACTTTAAAATTATATGATATAATAGCTCTAATAAATAATTTTAATTAGAAGGAGTACTATGAACGAAACAATAAATATTTTAAAGGAACATCGAACAATTAGGAATTTTTCAGATCAACCGATTGCCGAGGCAACAATTAAAACAATTATTGAATGTGGACTTAGAGGAGCAACAGCTGGAAATATGCAATTTTATTCGATAATAAAAGTAACGGATAAAAAGATACTAGAAAAACTTGCAGAGACTTGTGATAATCAAAGATTGATTGCAAATGCGAGTTTCGGACTTGTATTTGTGGCTGACGCACATAAATATGTTAAATATTTTAAGGCAAGAAATGTCAAGCAACATTTTGAAGACTATAAAGATCCATCATTTACAGATTTTTTCTTAGCTTTACAAGACGCAATGATTTGTGCACAAAATACGGTTGTTGCAGCTGAAAGTTTAGGAATTGGAACATGCTACATTGGAGATATTGTTGAACATTATGAAATTCATAAAGAACTCTTCAAGTTACCGGAGCATGTAATGCCGGTTAGTCTCGTTGTTTTTGGAAACTACGAAAAAGTGCCAAAGCTAAAAGAACGTTTTGCTTTCGAAGATGTTGTGTTTGAAAATACGTATAAAGAAGTCGATATTCTAGAGATGTTTAAAGAACGTGAACGTGGTAACGAAGACTTTGCAATTAGAACATATAACCGTAAATGGAATCAACCATTTTTCACAGAAATGGAAAGATCACTTCGACTTTATTTAGCGGAATTTGATTTGAAAATTGTTGATAAAGACGAATAATTAAAAAGAAAACGGCATTTGCCGTTTTTCATTGTGTAGTGTTATTTTGCTTTAAAATTAGTGTTTTAAACCAGTTATTTTTTCTAATGCCTTTAAACCAGCGACAGTAATAAAGTTTTTTGGCTGATTAAAATGCGGTAAGAAGAATAAGTCCAGTAAAGCCAATTTTGTAATTGGATATTTTTCCTGTATTGCTAAACTAAAGAAGTGGTTTGCAAGTGAAATGTCATCACGTGACATCATTTGTGCACCTACAATAATGTGCGTTTCTTTGTCATAAACAACTCTTAAAGTTACTTCGTTATTTTCAGGCATAAATGTTGGTTTTAAAAGTTCAGTAACCGTTACTTCATCGACATTCATTCCAGCTTGTTGTGCTTGTTCTAATGTAATTCCCGTCGAACACATCGTTAAACCATAAATATGAATCGCGTTACTTCCTTGAACTCCTTGCATTGCAATCTCAGTTCCAGCAGCGTGGTGAGCAGCAACGATTCCAGTTCTAACAGCATTTGTAGCAAGTGCAATGTGTGCTGTTTGATTAGTTGCGTTATTCATAACCGTTGAACAATCTCCGATTGCATAAACACCTGGAATACTTGTTTGTTGATGTTCATCAACAACAATTGCCCCATTACCAAGCATTTCAATTCCACTGTCTGCAATAAATTTTGTACGTGGTCTAAATCCAACACTTAGTAAAGCAGCGTCAACATTATAAGTTCCTTTATCAGTAACTATTTGAGCAAGTTTCCCATCTGTTCCTTTAAATTCAACAACTGATTCATTTAAAGCTAATTTAATCCCATTAGCTTCCATATTTTTTTCCATTTCAATTTGGAAATCACGATCGTAGTATTGATTTAATACACGACCTGTGTCAATTAAAATCGCTTCTTTTCCAGCTTCTTTAAAAGCTTCAACAAGTTCAACTCCAATATAACCGGCTCCGACAACTCCAACACTTTTAATTGATGGATCTGCAAGTAGTTCTTTAGCGGTAACTGCATTTTGGAAGATTTTTGCATAAATGATATTTTCTAAATCAATCCCTGGAATTGGAGGGATAATTGGCCATGAACCACAAGCTAAAATCAATTTATCATATGAATCCGTTAATATAGCATTCGTTTTTAAATTACGCACATTAAGTGTTTTATTAGCGAAATCAATGCTTTCGATTTGATGCTCTAAGTAAACCTCTGCTCCTTGAGAACGAAGAAGTTCTTGATCAGCATAAAATAGCCCTTCTGGAGAATCAATTACATTTCCAATCCACAAAGCCATTCCACATCCTAAAAATGAAATGTTTGAGTTTGTATCATAGGTTGTAACTTTAACTTTATCTTTATAATTATTTAAAAGTGTAAGTACTGCATGAGTACCAGCGTGATTTGTTCCGACAACAATAATTTTTTCCATATTAGCTCCTAAATTTTATTTGGCAGTACAAAATCTACCATATTAATTATAACAAAAAATGTTTTCGTACACAGTAATTATGGTCATTATTATATAAATATTATAAAAAAGAGATGTTTTTTTCTTGCTGTTTGTCAATTTTCCATTAAAAACATATAGAATTAACTATTTTAACAAATTTTTTCCGGAAAATGTTATAATTAAAAAAAAAGATAGTTTAACTAAAGGAGAGAATATGGATACAACAAACATTGTAAGTGGTGAAATAATTGGAACATTGCTACTTGTTCTAATTGGTTGTGGAACTAATGCAGCAAACTCACTTAAAGGATCATTTGCTAAAAATAGTGGTTGGACATTTGTAACCCTTGGATGGGGAGCCGGAATAATGGTTGCCGTTTTTGCAGCTTTACCGCTTTCTGGTGCACATCTAAATCCAGCCGTAAGTTTGGCCCAATTAATCTTAGGAAATATTGATAGTACAGAGTTTATTTATTATGTTTGTGGACAGTTGATCGGTGCGTTCATTGGTGCTGCACTAGTTGCGATTTTATATTACGATCACTTCCAAAATACTGAAGATGAAAATACAGTACTTGGAACTTTTGCAACGGCCCCTGCATATGAGAATACACCAGTTAATATTTTGGGCGAATTAGTAGCAACATTTGTGCTTATTTTCACACTTTTAGTAGCAGGAGAATATAAGGAGTGGGCAGTTGTTTATGTTCCTTTTATTGTATTTGCGGTTGTAACTGCGTTTGGTTCGCTTTCCGGATTTGCGCTAAATCCTGCTCGTGATTTAATGCCGAGACTTTTACATCAATTATTTCCCTTTAAAAATAAACGAGATTCTAATTGGAAATATGTAATTGTCCCAATCGTTGGTCCATTATTAGGTGGAGCAGCTGCAGCGTTACTTTTCAGTGCACTATATTGATAATTTTGAAAAAATATGTAATTGACAAAAAAGCGATTAGTCGCTTTTTTTTAAACATTTAAGCTGATTTTCCTAATCATTTGAACTTGAATTTAGTCATTGGTTTGAAAAAATTTCATCATCTTTAAAGTTGAGAAAAAAACTATTTCCAAGGTGTAAAATCGAAGTTTTCGAAAAATATCCCCTTTTTCAAAAGATATTAGTTATAATATAACTATGATAGAAAAAATTAATAAATTAAAGATAGTAAAAGTATGTCCGCACGGACTAATTGTAGAACAAATGAATGGAGAAAGTGGATTTATTCATATTTCTGAATGCTCACATTCATACATCGCGAACTTAAATGACTTATATGTGAAAAATGAATACATATATGGTAAGTTTCTACGTGAAAATTCAGTAGGAGCATATTTTACCCTTAAAAGTGGTCATAAAATTAATATGAGTGAATGCCGTGATCTTGATGTGATGGAAACAGGTGGAGGATATTACGTACTTGAACATTTTTTAAATAAATGTCGAGAAAAGGAGAAAAATGATTAAATTAGAGAAAAAATACTTAAAAAACTTTTTAACTGAAAATTGGCTTGAAACTAACACAGAACTTGTGAAAAAAATTGATGATAAAATAAAAAATAAAACTGGTGCTGGAAATGATTTTCTGGGATGGTATGATTTACCAACAGTCTATGATCAGGTGGAATTTGACCGAATAAAAAAAGCTGCAGCAAAAATTCAAAGTGATTCAAAAATCCTAATTGTAATTGGGATTGGTGGTTCGTACTTAGGTGCTAAAGCAGTAATTGAATTTTTAAATGATCAATTTAAAAATAACCATCATGATGAAACGACAAAAATTTATTTTGCTGGACAAAATATATCGTCAACATATTTGTATGAATTAGATCAACTAATTGGTGAAAAAGATTTTTCAATTAATGTTATCTCAAAGTCAGGAACAACGACTGAACCTGCAATTGCTTTTAGATTTTTCAAAAATAAATTAGAACAAAAATATTCAGAAGCAGAAGTTAATGCACGTATTTATGCAACAACAGATGGAACAAAAGGTGCTTTGAAAGAACAAGCAAATGCGTATGGTTGGGAAAGTTTTGTAGTCCCTGACAATGTTGGAGGACGTTTCTCTGTCTTGACAGCTGTTGGTTTATTACCGATTGCAGCGGCAGGGATTGATATTGATGAATTAATGCTTGGAGCGCGTGAAGCACAAACAAAATATCAAACAGCAGATTTAAGCCAAAACGAAGCTTACCAATATGCGGTTATTCGAAATGAACTACATAAAGAAGGTAAAGCTATTGAGATGCTTGTTGGATATGAAGCCAATCAAATGTACTTTAACGAATGGTGGAAGCAACTATATGGTGAAAGTGAAGGAAAAGATGGAAAAGGAATTTTCCCAGCTAGTGCAATTTTTTCGACTGATTTGCATTCATTAGGACAGTTTGTTCAAAGTGGAACACGTAATTTATTTGAAACAGTTATTTATTTTGATCAAGTACGTCATGAAATTAAAGTACCATATGATCAAGAAAATCGCGATGGACTTAACTTCTTGAGTGAAATGACAATTTCCGAGGTTAATCAAAAAGCCTTTATCGCAACAGTGCTAGCACACGTAGATGGTGGAGTGCCAAATATTGTACTTAATGTGGAAAATCAAAGCCCAAGAAGTATCGGACATTTAATTTATTTCTTTGAATTAGCATGCGCAATGAGTGGATATATTTTAGAAGTTAATCCATTTGATCAACCAGGAGTTGAAGCATATAAGCAAAATATGTTTGCCCTTTTAGGGAAACCAGGATTTGAGGAACTTAAAGCAAAGTTAGAAAGAGATTTATAATGAGAAACAGTTTAATCGTCAAAATGGACAATGTAAAACATAATATTGAAGTAATTCGCAAGAATAAACAAGCATGTTTGATGGTTAAAGGAAATGCCTATGGAGCTGGTTTTGGTGTAATTGAAAAATTAGTAAATTTAGGCTATGATTATTTTGGTGTATCAACAATTCAAGAAGCATTGACTTTGAGAAAAATTAATTCAGAAATTCGAATTTTAATTGTTTCGTACGTTGATCAGAATGAATTGCCACTAATTGTGGAAAATAATTTTGAAATTACAGTTTACAATATGAAAATGTTAAATCAAATCGATCAAAGTGTGAAATTTCATTTAAAGTTTGATACAGGTATGGGTCGATTAGGGTTTTCAGAGGCCGAAGCGAATGCTGTTTTAAAGACTATTCAAACCAAAAAACTTAAACCAATAGGGATTTACTCGCATTTAGCTTGTGCGGCAATTGAAGAAAAATCGGAAACACAGATTACGACTTTTAAAAGTATTCTCAAAGTGTTTGAGCCTAAAATAAAATTTGAATATATTCATCTTTTAAATACAACTGGTTCAATTAAGTACGATACAACTTTTGACAATCTTGTTCGGATTGGAATTGGGATGTGGGGTTATGTGGCTAATTTTGTTGAACAGCAAGCCTATGCTAGTCACTTAAAACCAGCATTTAGTTTAATGTCTGTAATTTCAATGATTAAAGATTATGATGGATTTATCGGATACGATCATATTGAGCATACGACAGGGCGAATTGTGACAATTCCAGTTGGTTATCATGATGGTTTAGATCGTCGTTTAACTGGTTATCAAATTCCTAATGTTGGAAAAATTGTTGGAAAAGTTTGTATGGATCAAATTATGGTTCAAACAACAGAGAGTTTACAAGAAAATCAAAGTATTTTTATCTTTGAAAACTTGGATATCTATGACTTAGTAGCTTATTGTCAAACAACAGTTTATGAATTAATTTCGCCACTTGCAAATCGAATGGAGCGAATTTATCGGTAAAGCAAACAATCAAAAACTTAACTGCTAATTATAATAAATGTTAATTATAAGTAGTATAAACTAAAACGAAGTAAGAAAAAAAGTAAGAAAATTATACATATCAGCTTATTTTATAAAGAAGATGTGTTATAATTAAATATAATTGAATTGGAGGAAAAATGGCAGAATTTATTTTAAAATCAAAAGAAGAATTTGAAACAGTAACAGGAACTGGAGTTTCAGCAGTTGCATTTTCAGCAGCTTGGTGTGGTCCATGTCAGATGTTAGCACCAGTACTTGAAGCGATGCATGATAGTGAAACTAGATATGCTGTACATAAAATTGATGCAGAAGAGAACTCAGAAGTTTCAATGAAATATAGTATTATGGCACTTCCAACAGTAATTATCTTTAAAGATGGTGAAGTTGTTGATCAGTTTGTTGGTGTAAAGCCTCGTGAAGATATTGCAACACTAGTTGAGAAGTATCTTTAAAAAAGAATTGGAAAAAGCACGTTTGTGCTTTTTTCTTTATTAAGTTATGTTGAAAGAAATTCAAAATCAAGTACCCAATCTTCCAGGGTGTTATTTATATTATAATCAAGATCAAGACGTAATCTACGTAGGAAAAGCCAAAGATTTGAAAAAACGAATGAGTAGTTATTTTAATCGAGCAACTGATTTAAAAACAACAAAACTCGTTCAAGAAATTGCAACATTTGAATATTATGTGACAACAAGTGAGCATGAAGCCCTAATTTTAGAAAACAATCTAATTAAGCAATACAATCCCCATTATAATATTCTCCTAAAAGATGACAAAAGTTATCCATATTTATTAGTGACAAAAGAAGCTCATCCAAGGTTGATTAGAGTTCGAGAAACAACGAAAAAAGGAATTTATTTTGGTCCGTATCCCTCTGCAAAATTTGTCAATGATGTTTTACATGAATTGCATAAAATAACTCAGTTACGAAAATGTGTTAAACTTCCAAAAGAGACTTGTATTTATTATCATCTTGGTCAATGTTATGCACCATGTATTAAAGAAGTGGCTAGTGAAACGTATGTGAATGAAGTAAAAGACTATTTAAAAAATGATATGCGAAAATTAAAAGTGTATTTAAAAAATGCAATGACAGCTGCCGCAAGCGAATTTAATTTTGAACAAGCAAGTCATTTTCGCGATATAGTGCAAAGTATTGAAGAGTACGAAGCAACACAAACAATGGAATTACCAACTGGTAAAAACTTTAATGTCATTGAATATGAAAATATAAATGACTGGTTGATAATTACAATTATTTCAATTGTTAATGGAAAAGTTCATAATATAAATAATGCAATAATCTCACTCGTTGATCCGCTTGAAGATATCTGTTCATACTTATACAGCTTTTTCAAATCAACTAACTATGATTTTGATGAATTTGTAACAAGTGATCCAGAACTTAAACTGACAATTAATAATTTGTTTTTGAAAACAGCAATTCCGGTTCATTTAACAACTTATAAACAATTGATTGAAATTGCTAAAGTAAATGGGCAAGAATATTATCGAAATCATGTGGAAAAAATTACGAAACAATACTTTCAAAAGCAAAATGAAGGCTATGAAGCATTGAAACAAATAGCTAAAAGTAAATTAAAACGAATTGAAATTTATGATATTTCACATCATGGTGGAGATGCACAAGTTGCAGCAATGGTTGTGTATGAAAACGGGAAAAAAAATCCGAATCAGTATCGAAAGTTTAAAATTAAAACAGCTAAAGCAAATGATGAGTATGGTTCCCTTGCTGAAGTACTGGAACGTCGTTTTACAAATAACGATTTAGAATTACCTGATTTAGTCATTCTTGATGGTGGAAAAGGTCAAATGACAATCGCAACCGATGTTTTGAAAAAACTTGGGTTATTTGATAGTTTAATGGTGATCGGTTTAGTCAAAGACGATAAGCATACAACAAGAGCAATTGTCAATAAAGCAGGAGCTGAACGCAAACTAGTGCGTAATACCCCATTGTATCGCTTTTTATATCAAATGCAAGAAGAAGTGCATCGATTTGCAATTGCTTTTCATCGTTCAGTTAAAACTAATTCACTTTTCTTATCTAAACTTGATCAAGTAAAAGGCTTGGGACCAAAGCGTAAGCAAATTTTAATTGAGAATTTTGGATATCTTGAAAAGATGTTAGAAGCAAGTGATTCTGAACTAATAAAACTTAAATTACCACAAGCAGTCATTGTTGAGTTAAGAAAATTAAAAAAAGACTGAGAATTAGAAATGTTTTACGAATTTATAACAAAAATAGGTTATAATAAAAGCGAGACTTATAGACAAAGATGGGGATTTATGGTAAAATAAGATAATGTAAGATTGGAGTTAATCATGGAAAGAGAATACGCATCATCAAAAGTTGGATATGTCGATGTCAAACAACCGATAATTATCATTGATAGTGGACTTGGGGCACTTGAAGTTTATAAAAAACTTAAAGATAAATACCCATTAGAAGATTTCATCGTTTTGATGGACAATCAATATATGCCATACGGAACAAAAAACGAAAAAGAAGTAGGACGAAGAATTATAAAACTTTGTAAAAAAATTAAAGAATTTAATCCAAAGATGCTAGTAATTGCTTGTAATACAATTTCTGCAATGGGTCTTGATAAAATTAGTTCACAATTAAATGGAATTGAAATTGTCGAAATTATTAGACCGACAGCAGTTCGTGCGTTTAAAGCAAGTAAAAGTAAGCAAATTGCCTTATTAGCAACAATTAATACAGTACGTGCCCAAAGTTATATGTACGCAATTTTGGGAATGAGTTCAAAAACCCAATTACTTGCGGTTGAATGTCCGAAACTTGCAAGTGCAATCGAAAATAATTTAGAAATTAAAGCAACATTTAAAGAAGAAGTTTCAATTTTAGATGATGAACAATTTGATACAATAATTTTAGGTTGTACACATTATTCTAAAATTAAACCACTTGTTCAAAAAAAATTTACTGATATTCAAATAATTGATTCAGTTGAGGCAGTTGTTGATCAAGTTGAAGAACAAGCAAAAAATATTTTGATGAAAAAAAGTGGGGTTCTTGGTGAACCACGTGTTGTTGTAACAAAAGAATGTCCAGAAATTCGTCAAAACATCTTAAAGTATCTTGAAGAAATTGAAATAGAAGTTACAAACATAATTTAGGAGACAAATGAAATTATTAATTGTTAGCGACAGTCATTTCAAAAAAACTAATCAAGAAATTTTTGATTTTATTAAACCAGATATTGCAGTTCATGCAGGAGATAGTCAACTTCAGGCAGATGATATTGATTTAAAAAATTATCAACATAAAGTTAAAGGTAACTGTGATTTTTATGATTTTCCAACGTATGAAGCATTTAATTTCGGAACAAAAAAAGTTTTTCTAACACATGG
Organism: Mycoplasmatales bacterium; assembly: GCA_051649085.1. Lineage (GTDB taxonomy): Bacteria > Bacillota_I > Bacilli_A > UBA3375 > UBA3375 > JBOFGK01. The sequence goes on from JBOFGK010000054.1 coordinate 17,811, forward strand.
ACATTTATTTGATGTTGATTATGGAAGTCAAAGTCTTGTTCAAATAGCCGCAGAAGCAGGATGTCAAATTGCAATTCATGGACATACTCACCATGTTAGAAGAGAAGTTATTGACAATGTCTTGATTTTAAATTCTGGTTCAACGACCCTTTCGAGGTGTCAATATCCACCTACATTCATGGTTGTAACAGTGCAAGATAATTCAGCAGATCAATTTGAAATTGAACTTTATAATGCTAAAAGCTTTGAGCTGATTGAAAGACAAATAATTAATTTATAAGCATCTAGTTAAATATAATGTCTAAAATAACTAGATAGTTAAGCAAATTGTTAGAATATAGATTAAAAAAAACTTAAGCTCGACTTAAGTTTTTTTATTGGTATAACTCTAAATTAATATTAGTTACTAAAGATTATCTTTTGATAAATCCTTTTAATAATCAAACCATACAATAAGAAAATTATCCCTACAATGATGAATACGTTAGTACTGCTTCCGAGCGTATCTAGAGTACCTGTAACAACTTGTGATCCAAAGAAAATATTTGGAACAAACAGTACAAGTGGTAGGAAAAAATAAATTAAAATTATATTGGTAATTGACTTATTCATCTGGTTTGTGGAAAATCCAAGTAAGCTAACTTTTTTAAATTCGGCTTTATTTGAATAAGCATCAGTTATAATTATTAGTCCGAAAATAGCTAGAAGTACATTTAGAAAAATTAAGCTTGAGAAAAATAAGATTCCAACAAATGTAAGTTTAAATTGTAAAGCCGTGATAAATAAGTCTTGTCTTGAAACAATATTGAATGAGTCACCTTGAGCGATTAATTGATTGATTTTTGTCTGAAGTTCTTTATTTTTAGAGTTAATTGCAAGATTATAAAATTCTGATTGATTCTGTACATCTAAGGGGATAATTTGATTGAACTCATTATCATTTATGATAACTAAATTACCAGGCTGAAAATTGTTTATATCAGACAATTGAGCAGCAAACGAAAAAATTTGTTCGTTAAGTACAAGTTCTTTACTTTCAGTAGATGGAGCGACATTTGTATAATATGTTCGGTTTTTTAAATCAGGAAATATTTCTTTTCCAGAAAGTTTTTGTAAATTGTTTAAATCAGAAAGTTTCATAATTGAAAAAGAATATTCTTCGGGAAGGTTATAAGTTTGATATTTTACTGTTTCGGCATCTTTTAAAAGTGGTGTTAGTTCTAAATCATCTAGATTTGCTTGTGATGTACCGTGGATGATGTAATCAGAAGATATTGTAAATTTCTCGCCAAGAAAGATAAAACTATTCGCAGTAATTACTGAAAAGAATGATAAAAGCAAAAGTAAGGAAATAACCGAAATTGATTTGTATGTTGTCTGAACTTTTCGTCCAAGGACTGAAAATGTAAAATTATTGATACCTTTATACTTGATTTGTTTAGGAATTACTTTTAAGTATATTTGACCAATTACTTGGTAAAATTCAAAAACAGCGAGTGCTCCACTTATGAGAATTAGTAAAATGATTCCTAAGAAAATTGTTGGATTAGAAGTTTCAAAAATATTCTTCATTGAGGTCACGATAAGTGCGTAATTTAAAAGTAAAATCAAGATTGAAGTAAGTAGTTTGAAAATAATTTTAGGGATTGAAAGGATATTTATTGTTTGTTCGTTGTGTCTATTGCTGTTGAAAAGAATTTTAATGGAATTCTTTTGGATATACATGGTTGTGAAAAGTGAAGCAATTAAGTAAATTATCATAACAATTACGATAGTTGCAAGAAATACTGTAAGACTAAATTTATTTTCGAGTTTTAATTCTGAAAGTAAAAATTGATCTTTCAAAATGATTGTAACAATAAACTTGATAAATTCACCCGCTATTATTCCAAAAATTAAACTTAAACCAAAAATAATCGCGTTTTCTAAAAAAATTAGCTTGACAAGCATTGTTTTCGTCATCCCATTAAGTCGATATAAGGCGAATTCTTTTGATTTGAATGTCATGAAAAATTTCGTTCCAAACATACAAAGAAGTCCCATAAGTAAGATAGTAATGATACTGATGAAAAATAAGGCAGATGCACCTTGTTCAGCCCGCATACTATTAGTGTCAATTGATTCTAAAGTCTGAAAATGAAAGGCGTTATACATATAAAAAGCCGCGATAGAAATCGAAAGTGCAAAAATGTATAAGCTGTAAACAGATAAATCTTTTTTGATGTTTTTAAAAGCAAGTTTTTTAATCATCTTAACTCCTTACGACCAATTCATTATCAATAATAAGCTGGTGAAACTCACTTCTAGTAAGTTCTGGATTACGATTGATTGATGTAAAGATCTTTCCGTCTTTTAAGAAAATAACTTTTGATGCATAACTTGCCGCAAAGCTATCATGCGTTACCATTAAAATTGTGACATTTTTTTGATTGATTTCAATTAATGACTTTAAAATGTTTTGTGTATTTTGAAAATCTAAAGCTCCTGTTGGTTCATCAGCTAAAATTATACTTGGTTCTTTTACTAATGCTCGTGCGATTGCAACCCGTTGTTGTTGCCCACCTGAAAGCTCATTTGGATAATTATGTAAGTATTTGGTTAAACCTAATGATTCAGCTACGTTCGAAATTTTTTCATCGATATTTTTACTGCCAACAAGTGAAAGGGCTAGTGCGATATTATCATAGGCTGTTAATGAATCGAGTAAATTAAATTCTTGGAAAATAAAGCCGATTTCCGCTGAGCGAAAACTATCGATTTGACTAGGTTTTAATTTTGAAATATCATTTCCATTAAGTAAAACAGTTCCACTATCAATATCATCGATTATCGAAATTGTATTTAAAAGGGTTGTTTTTCCACTACCACTAGCCCCCATTATTGCAACGAATTCACCTTCATTAATTGTAAGTGATAAATTATCAAGTGCTTTAACAATTGTTTGTTTGTTACCATAAAATTTTTCAATGTTTTCTAACTTTAAAATTGTTCTCATTTTGTCTCCTCTCGTTCACAGATATCTTTATATGTAACTATTTGGTTTTTATCGATTAATTTTGTAGAAATTTTACGAATTTGTTCGCCATCAGCCTCGATTTTTTGGACAAGTGCTTTCCCTTGAGGGATTTCGTCTCCGGCTTTTAATGGTTCAAGTTCAAGAATTGTGTCCTTTTGAAAAAGAATTTGGCCGTTTGCTAACCGATTAACCATAAAGTAGTTCTCATTTTTGTCTTTAGAATAATCAATAGTGTATTGTTCAAATGATTCATTTTCTAAAACGATTGGACTATCTTGGATTTGACCGTTTTGATCTTTATATAAAACAACATTTGAATGATATTCGGTTAATGCTCGTGAATAGCTAGTGCAAGACTCAAATGGATTTAAGCTT
>JBOFGK010000055.1:0-3049 GCA_051649085.1 Mycoplasmatales bacterium
CTCTACAAAATGCAAGGCACGAGGTTAATTGAAAAAATTCTGTATACAACCAATGAAAAGTCAAGTAGAGTTGAAGAAGTTAACGGGACGTATTTAAAGACCAAACTTGAATATGATAAGTATGGAAATGCCATTAAGAAGACATATAGTAATGGTCTAATTGAAACATTTAAGTATAATGGTGCGGATGAACTAACAAACATTAGTTCAAATAAAGGAACAAACGTAAGTTATACATATGATATGTTTGGTAATCGTATGAGTTCTAATGATACGAAGTATGTTTTAGATTATACCCAAAAACATACGAAGTTATTAGCAACTTATAAAGGAACAACGCAAACAAATGCCTATGTGTATGACCAGTTTGAACAACTAAAAAGTAATAGTCAAAACTATTATGATGTTGATGGAAACAACAATGTAATTGGCCAGTTAGCAAAAACTAATCCAACAGGTTACACAAAACAAGTTACGTATGATAATCATGGGAAACCGAGTATCAACTTAGAAAATGAGTTTGGTTATCGTAGTGAAATGCATACAGCAGGTAATCAGCAGTATTTAAGATTTAGAGAGTATGATACTTCAATTGGTGCGTTCACAAAGCGTGATACTTATCCAGGAGTTCAAGACCGAATCAATTCACAAAACAGATACATCTATGCGGAGAATGATCCAATTAATGGTAGTGATCCGAGTGGGCATGCGATGGAAATGACTGAAGGTGGAGGCGGTGGTGGAAGAAAGCATACTTGTAAAACGAATCCAAATTATGGTTCATGGGACTATCGAGGACCAGAAAGAGTATGTAATAATAAAGGACCAAATGGTTCAAACTATCCAACACACTCAAATAATTATTTAAATCAACCGAGACCACGACCAAGTCAAAATATGCAACGTCCAGGACCGAGCTATAATTATAGTAGTGGTTATAATAACAATAGTAATAATAATAGTTCAACAAGTCAAGAGCAGAAGCAAAAAAAATATGCTCTTGAGCGAGAATTCCAAGCAACTAAAGAGATTGAATCAATTATAAAAAATGATTCTACAGGGTATTATAAATCAATTTTTGATGGACTAAAGGCAAAAGGATGGCTATCAATTTTTATGATTGCAGAAATATTAAAGTTCTGTCAAGCCCAAGGCTATGGAAAGTTTGATCCGAATGATATTGATGGAATAATAGATGCATACGGAAAAAATGGTACGAGTGGCGTAATGGGTATATTGGATATAATTGCGTTTGCCGGAACACTTTTTGGAATAATATTTTCAGATACAGTAATCGATTCAATAAACTATACAATATCGTTCTTTTTACTCCCTGAAGAAATTGAAATATATAGAATAGCACTTTTTACGCCGTTTGTAACTGGATCAACTGTAAAAATAATTAACTTTTTCTCAAAAGATAAAAAACTTCTTGGAAAAGTAACAAAAAATGGTGTGGAAATAATAGAAGAATTCCCTGGTGCAAATAAACTTGAAAAATGGAATAATTCTGGAACGAAATACCTGCCAGATAAGGCTTTATATTTAGAAAAGAAAAATGTTTATGACAATCCTAAGTACTATGATCAGTCAACAGGTATGACTAAATGGCCTCCAAATGATGGTGCTGTTGCAGGAACAGAATTTACAAGAATATTGCAACCAGGTGAATTTATCGATCGTTATGGTGATGCATCTGGAAGATATACATCTCCGCTTGGAACTCAATATGGACAAAGATCGCTTGCACCTGGTTCGAATAAAAAGGGATATCACAGATATAAAGTTATTGAACCATTTGAAGTGAATGGAGCAAAAGTAGCCCCGTGGTTTGATGAACCAGGTGGTGGAATCCAGTATATGAGTAAACAAACGATTAATGAGCTTGTACATTCAGGGAAAATAAAGGAGATAAAATAATGATTTTTTTCTGTAAAACAAAAAAAAACTATAATGAACAAGGCGATGATTCTGTACTTGTAAAACAAATATATGAATTCTTACTTAAAGAAGGAGGAGATTATTTCAAAATTAATAATACACTAATTGCAAGTGATATTCCTGAATTTTATGACTTCGTTGAGAAAAATGAGGATAAATGGGAAGTCGGTAGAGTATCAAGAAATACTAAAGAACAATGTGTTCTTTATGATACAGAAGAAGAAGCATTGATGACATTTGTAATAAATGTATTATGTACAATTGGTCATTCACAAAAAAAATTAGAATATTTTTATGAACTGATTGAATTGAAAGAAAATTTAAAATTTGATTTTATTAATAAAATTGCTAAACTTGAAAATTTGGATCAATCAGATTTACAAATTATAAATAATTCACAATTATTATATAAAAATACTAGAATAATTAAAAAAAAACAAAATACAGATATTTATAGAATGTATTATATGATTCTCTTTGATATTGAATGGCATAAAAAATATACAAAAAAACTTATTGAATTTGGAATTGCAGAAGAAGTTATTAAAAAATATTTCACAGTAGAAAAAAAAATAGATAAATATTTAACAATTTAATAAAAAATTGGGCAAAAGCAAAACAATTTTATCAGCTTTCAATAATTTTTGAAAATGATATTATATGTACTACTGATGAAAACAGAATAAATTTAAATGTTTTTATTTGTTCACAAGAAGTAGTTTTTCAAAAGATTAAAGTGCTAATTCAATGCTCAAAGCTTGTAACACTCATCTTTATTAACACTAAAGTCTAAGTGTTACCTTCTTTATAGAAGATTGAATCTTTAATTTTTTCCAAAACACCCTCGAATAAAGACAAATGCTTGATTTAATTACAACGTACGCATACGATAAGTTAGGAAACAAAACGCAAGTAGTGTATCCAAATGGTCAAACAGAAACGACAGTGTATGATGCAGAAGAACGGGTGCTCGAACAAAAAGATGCAATCGGTAATATTAGTCAAAAGACTTATGATGATTTAGGACGAGTGATAGCTGAGAGTGATGTACGTGGAAATAAGACGACGAAGAAGTATGATCAGTTTGATCGACTGATTGAACAAAAAA
>JBOFGK010000056.1:0-58255 GCA_051649085.1 Mycoplasmatales bacterium
GATGGAGACATTACAAACCAAGTTAAAGTGTTACTTGGAAAAGTTGACCCAAATAAAGTTGGAAAATATCAATTAACTTATGGAGTTGAAGATAGCAAAGGAAATGATGCTTATAAAACGATCACAGTTGAAGTGATTGAAGAACAAGCGGTAACACCAGTAACACCAGAAGAAAAACCAACTAAGCCCGAACAAAAACCGGCAGTTGAGTCAACTGGTACACAAATGACCTTATTAGGAGTAATTGCAATCATGATTATGCTAATCTTAGTCACAGTAAGAAAAAGAATGAGAAGTAGATAAAGAACTGTAGTCTTACGACTTGTTCAGAACAATGCGCAAACAGTGTAGCTTAAATTCGGATTTCTAACTTTGAAAAGAAGTAAAGAAGTTTAAGGAATCTGGATTTAACTACCAAGAAAAGCGTCGAGGGGTATTACCAAAACTTAAGAAGCAACAAAAATAACAAAAGAAAAAGAGTGTCTAAAAACTAAAATTTAGATGCTCATTTTTTATCCTAGATTATTGAAGCTATTTCAAAGCTGTTGATTTAATAGGACTGCATAATTATCAAAGTGCAAGTGTACGTAAGGGTCTGTAGAAAATCTAACGTTATTATTAGAAGAATAATAGATTTATTTAATGTGTTTTGAGAAGGGGATTGACAATTATGGACTATTTTGCTAAATTTAGCTAGATGCGCATTACTTTTAAACGCATAAAAATGGAAAACTCCCAAAAGAAGCCCTAAATATGTTATATTAGTATAAAGAGTATATTTGTAAAAACCACTAGAAAAATTTGCTGTAATGAGAGGGAAGATGTTTAAAAATATTTTAATTGCAATTAGTAGTGTCATGTCACTATTTTATTACGGCTATTCAGCAAAAATTCTTTTAAATTATGTTGTAAAAGTAGAATTAGGGCTATTTTTTGTCGAACCTACATTTATTGTCACATTAGGACTTAACTTTCTACATCTTTTTGTTGGATTTTTAGCATTAATTTTTAGTCTAATTGGTTTATTTGCACAAAAGAAAAAATATATATTGATTGCTACATTTTTATATGTAATCAGTATGTTATTATTTGTAGTAACAGGATTCCTGCAACTAGTTGCAACTATCTTATGTGGTGCAAGTTATCTCTTTTGGAAAAGTGCTGAAGAGCAAAAGCGACGAATGGTAGATAACTCATTACAAATTGAATGGAACAAGAGAGAAAACTAAAAGTATTAGGAGTGAAAATGCGTATTTTAATTGTTGATGACGAATTTGAATTAGCAAATATTTATCGAAAAGTATTAACAGGTTATGGGAAAACAGCTGATATAGCTTTGGATTTGAAAGCAGCAAAACAAAAATTTTTAGCAGTTCAATATGATTTGATCTTACTCGATATGAATTTAACAGATGGAAGCGGAATTGAATTACTTGAAGAAATAAGGCTAGTTAATAAAAAAATTCCAATCATTATTATAAGTGCTCAAAACATTGATACACAAATTGCTAAAACTTTGAAAATAGGTGCTGATGATTACATGGTAAAACCAGTGAACTACGATGTATTAGATGCAAGAATTTCGGCTGTAATTAGACGAAATCAAGCAGAAATTACAAATGAAAAAGTGATTGGAAAATTGGTAATTGATTATAGTAATCGTCGAATAATGTATGATAAACAACCGATCATTTTAACAAATAAAGAGTATGAAATTTTCTTAATAATAGTCTCAACTTACCCAGATTATTGTTCCACAGAAATGATTGTCGAAAAAAGTTATGATGAATATTTTGATCCAAGTTCAACAGTTTTACGAGTACATATTTCTAAACTGAAGAAGAAACTTAACCAAGCAGCTGACTATGAATTATTGTTTTTGAAAAGAGGATGGGGGTATAATATATGCGCCGAAAAACCAAAAGAAAAGTAATAACTGTCGTTGTTTTAAACAGTCTAATCATTATTGGACTGTTTTCTTTTCAAGCACTTACAATTACAAAAGATGTAAAAGAATTACAAGATTTAACAAATCAAAATATTTTAAATATGGATAGTTTTCTTGTAACAAAAACAACTGATACAACAACAATTAGTAGTATTGAAGATGAACAAAATCCTGCTAGTGATACTGAAAATATGAAAATAAAAGCTTCTGCAGCTCAAAATGTTTTTTTTGGTGGACAAGTTGATGTGGAATATAATCAATTTTACATTCGTGTAATTCAAAATATTGTGATTTTAGTAATCTTCAGTGCTATTTTAGTAACTATTGCAATTTTTCGAATTTTACAAATATATCGCAGAGAAAGTAACTACCTTTTACATGAGATTGATTTAGGTGAAGTTGAAAATAGTTATGATTTAAAAGAAGCAAAAGCGTTGCAAAATCGAATTAATTTACAACGAAAAGAAAGTTTGGACTTAGTCTCAAAAATTCAAAATATAAATAAATACATAACACATGAGCAAAAAAATTCATTGGCGATTTTAAAAGGTAAAGTATTATTTGAAGATAAAAATGAGATTGTAAAATACATTGATAAAATTAATTTACAAATTGATGACATTAACAGTTTAACCTCAGTTGAAAATGAACGTGAACTTGTGAAAATTGATTTATTGATGTTAGTTGCCGAATTGGTTGATTATTACTCGCACTTTGAAATTGATTTTTTTTTCTCAGATGAAGAAGATGAGTTTACAATTTATTCCCGCAAAGTGTGGATGGAACGAGCAATTAGTAATATTATAGAAAATGCCTTTAATTATGGAGCAACAAAAGTATGGATCAATTTGGAAAAATACGCTGATAATATAATTTTACAAATAGCAAATAATGGAAATAAAATAGAACAAACGAAAATACCGTTAATCTTTAATGTCAATTTCCGATTGAACAATCTAAAAGATAATGGACGTGGAATTGGACTAGCTCTTGTGAAAAATGTTGTTGATCTCTCACATGGTTCAATTTTCTGTGAAAGTACAGAACAATTAACTTCATTCATTATGTCGTTTCCAGACAGTGAGGTGAATGATGAAATTTAACTATTTCAAAATATATTTAAAGAAAAACTTCTTTAGTCATGTACCATTAGTAATTGGCTTAGCAATTGGAGCGTTTTTCTTTGGTTTGTCGATTTTAGTTTTCAATAGTTCGGCAATTCAAATTGAACAAGTAAATCAAGAGTACGGACAAAATTATATGATTAAAAAAAAGGTTGATGATATTATCCCAAATACATCCGAATTAAATGCTCAAGACATGCCGTCAATTGAATTACTAAGAAAGTTTGGAACGAGTGAATATGTCAAAGATATGGATATTCAAGCAAGTAACAAAATTGAACTTAAAAACATAAATTTAATAGGTAAACCAGAAAATGCACAAGCGATTATAACAACATTTCAAGAAAACTCCCACTTACAAGCACCTTTAGGTAATTCAATTAAATTAGAGCAAGGTGCATACCCAACAAAATCAGGGGACGTATTAATTTCTGAGCAATTGGCTCAAAAAAACAAGCTAAGACTTGATTCAAAATTAACAATTGTGAATAATGATCAAGAAAGAGAAGTAACGGTTAAAGGAATATTCAGTATAATCAATAAGCAAAATACCAATGAATTACTTGAAAGTGTCTATAATTCAGATAATACAATTTATGAGTACCAAGTTGTTGAACAGTCGATACTTGCTTCGGATAGTGCTTTAAATGCTAGTTATCACTTGAAAAAACAACAAGATGGGGAAGTTTTTGAAAATGACCTTTATAAAATGGGTCTTTCAAATGAGTATTATGTTGACAACAATCAAATTTTAATTGCTAATATTACCGCAAATTTAGAAAATGCCAAAAACACTTCATTGCTTATATGTATTTCTAGCTTTTTTATTTCTTGTATTATATTAATTGCATATAATCGTCGAACACTTGAGCGAAATATTAAAGAATTTGAAATCCTAAATCTGTTTAGACTCCGAAAAAAAGAATTGATTTTAGTTACGATTCTCGAAAAGTCGCTTGTAATCGCAATCGCAATTACTGTTGCATTTTTCCAACTTTCACTAAATGCACAATCTTTTGCAAATTTAGTTACAGAAATTAATATAAAAAATGAAAAATCAAATTTTGAATTACCGCAAAGTACTTTAAGTGATATTCAGTTAATTGAAGGTTCTTTACCGACCATTGAAGATGTAAAAATTAATTTGAGTAACAAAACAATAATTGAATTAATTGGTTATGTGGTAGTTTTAATTTTAATTGTTGCAATCCAGAATCACTTTACAATAAGTACAAGAAGAATGAGACTATTTGGGAGAAATTATGATGAAAGTGAAAATTAATAATTCAGCAAAATCAGTTAAATCCCCATTGCAGCTAATTAACTGCCAGTTTGAAGCGACTAAAATATATAGTATTACGGGGAGTGATGCAAGGGGTGCATACACGCTATTGCAAATTCTTTGTGGTCAAAAAGAAAGTGAGTATGTGACTTTTAATCAAAAAAAATTAAGCGACTATGATATTGAAACTTATCTTCAAGACGATTTATCAATTATTTCTAACGAAATCAGTTTATTACAAGAATATACAGTAATGGAGAATCTTGAATATACACTTACGAATTTTCGAACGATTAAACCGGAAATTATTCGTTTGTTATCAGAATTTAAGTTAGAAAAGTACCAAAATATAAAGGCATCAAAATTGAGTTTTCTAGAGCAAAAAAAATTAATGATTGTTCGGGCACTTTGTAAGCAATGTAAATTATTGATTGCTTATCATCCAACAGAAGGATTTTCGGAGGAAGAAAGTAAACTTGTCATTGGTAACTTGCAGAAAAAAAGAGATCAAGGAGTATGTGTAGTGCTCCTGACAAATGATTTAGAATTAGTTTTAAATAGTAATATAATCTATTCATTAGATAATGGATATTTAAATTTTATTAAACAACAAAATTAAGTGAATTTCATCAAAATAGCCAACAAAAATAAAAAATCTAGTATAATATATAAGAGTAAAATTAAGATGTATTTTTTAGGAGTAAAATGAAGCGTATATATAAAGTATTAAGTAGTTTGTTACTAGCAATTATCCTTACGGGTTGTGCAGCTAAGGATTCAAAGTCAACAGTTATTTCAATAGGTGGTTCAACTTCAGTTCAACAATTTGCTGAAGAACATTTAATACCGCAAGCCAATGCGGACTTAGGAATGGAAGCGACATATCAGGCAACAGGAAGTGCAGATGGTGTTGTAAAGGCAACAGAAGGAACATATAATATTGGAATGTCATCTCGTGATCTTAAGCCAGCGGAGGCTAAAAAAGTTGAAAGTCAAACATTAGCATATGATGGAATTGCAGTAATTGTAAATGAACAAAATCCAGTTAAAAATTTAACATCAGAACAATTACAGGCAATTTATAAAGGTGAAATAACAAACTGGAATCAAGTTGGTGGTGAAGATCGTGAAATTTCGGTCGTATCACGAGAAGATGGTAGTGGAACAAGAACTGCGTTTGAAGAATTAGCAGAAATTGAAGATGGTGTAGATGCTGATGTAATTCAATCAGGAAATGGTGATGTGGGAACAACTGTAAAAATGAATCCGTCAGCAATAGGGTACATTTCATTTCAAAACCTTTCAAATGATTTGACGACAGTTGCAATTGATGGTGTAGCTGCTCTTCCGAAAAATGTTTTAAATAAAACATATAAATTAGCTCGTCCATTTGTAATGGTCTGGAATAAAGAAGAACAATCAGAGAATTCACAAAAATATATTGAATGGATTATCAAAAATAGTTCGGAAATTGCCCCAGAAGCAGGTTTAATTCCTGTAGATTAAAACTAAATATATTTTAAAATTAGAATATAAGTAAAATCATTTAAAATATAATTGTAAACAGTATATAAAATCTCGAAAAAATCTAATTAGATTTTTTTTTGATTTTATGAAAAATAAACGTAAAAAAACCAAAAAAAAAGAATATAAATGATAAAATAATTTTATATTATAAATGATTAGCAGTGTAAAATAACTGATTATGTATAATATAAAGGGGATTGTTATAAAAAGAATCAAAATTATTTAAAAATAAAGCAAGATAATTGGTTGATGTCTAAGTTAATTATAAAGGTTTTTTGTGATACAAGGCGAAAAATAGTAGGAATAATAAAATATAATGTGTTTTGATGTAGAAACACAGTTTGTTGCAAATTTCAAGCTTCCGATTAATTTGTGAATATATTATTATTTCTATGTGAAAGAGGAAATATGATAAATGAGAGAATGATTAATATAATTAAATTTCTTGAACTCAACAACGGATCAACAATTACAGAGGTTGCCCAAAAACTCAAAGAAACAGAACAAATTATTCACTGTGATGTAAAAAGAATTAATGAAATTTTAGAATTTCATCAACATCCTAAAGTACATAAAAAAGCAAAAGGAGAACTAGTATTACCAAAAAAAATTAATCATTTAATTTTTAAGGATCTAAAACAAAAGTTCTTTTTAGAAGAACAATTGATTAAGCTCGAAAAAGCGAATGTGGGAATAGACTCTACTGCTGAACAATTAAATATTTTAAAGCCAATTGTTATTAAAATTTGTGAACAACTAGAAGAAAAATTAAGCCAAGAATTTACAAATGATGAAGTTTTAATGAAAGATTTGACGGAACAATTACAATTGATTTTAAATCGAAGTCGTACAGTCTACGTAAGTGACCCGAAAAGTGCGTTAGCACAAAGTGATCAATATTTATTTGAGTATGTGGCAGAAGTAATTACTCATATTTGTGAATTAGATGATTTAACAAATGAGTTAGACATCCTCAATTTAACAATTTGTTTTTTACTAAGTTTAAAACGAAAAATTATAATTGAAAATAAACAAGTTTTATTGATATGTGGGTTCGGTAGTAAAATTGCATGTCAAATTAAAGAAATACTAGAAGAACAATTTTATATTGATATAAGTTATACATCTCCACTTTTTTTAGAGACAGTTGAGAGACTTGAAGATGTGGAATATATAATTACCACAAATGAACTAGAGCATTCGGTTAATTGTCAGGTTTTGAAAATAAATTTAATTCCAAGTATTGAAGATTTTATACTTTTAGAACAAAATGGTTTAACAAGAAGAATAAAAAATAAAAATTGAAAAACAAAAATGCAGCAACAAAAAAGTTGTAGATAACACTTATCGTTAATAAAATGAAACGATGGATGAAAGTTTAAAATAACTATTTGGATTGACTAAATCAAAAGGGTGAAAAAAAATGTAAAAAAAAGTACATTTTTTACTACTTTCTAAATGATTTGTAGTATGGTATACTTATTTTGTAAGATTATGATAAGTAGAATTCATTTGAAAAACAATTGGGAATAAAAGTCAATCTTACAATATTAAACAAAATTCTTTTCAGAGTAACGACCTAGAATGATACAATTGATTTAATGAACAAAAAAGTTCTTAAAGTAAAATTGATATCAAATTCTACAAGATTAGATTTTATTTGACTGAAATCTAAAAATGAGAAATAAAGTATTTCTCATAGAAAAAGCCAAATTTTTTGGCTTTTTTTTATAATCAACAAAAATTTTCAAAATGCATACAGATAATGAAGATAATAAGCAAAATTTATCCGTAAATAGTAAATACTTCTTATAATAAGAATATAGCTAGAAATAATCAAAAAAAAAATAAAAAATTTGCACCTTTATTTGTAAACGATAATATGGTAAGATATGAATGTAAAAGAGGTAAAATGATAAGTGAAAGAATGTTAAAGGTTATAAAATTTATTGAAACTGAAAAACAGACATCGATTAAACAGACAGCTAGTGAAATTCAAGAAACAGAACAAGCGGTGCGATATGATATTAAACGGATAAACCAAATACTGGCATTTCATAAATATTCAGAAATTAAACGCGGGTCAAAAGGAACACTTGAATTTCCAAGTGATATTACATCAACAGTTATTTGCGAGCTTTCGACAAACTATTTCATTCAAAGTGAACGGATGTTTATTATTCAAGCAATTTTGCTTTGTAACAGTTCATACTTGAAGCTTAATAAAATTGCTGGTGATTTAGCTGTTTCACGTTCAACAATAAAAAATGATTTATACGAACTTGAACAAACAATGGTTGTTTGGGGAATTAAGGTGCACTATCATACTTCATTTACACTAGTCGGTGAACAGGCTAAAATAGATGCGTTATTCATTGAAGTCTTTAAAAAAATTATTGTGATTATTAAAAAGGCGGAAAATGAACAGTTAAAGCATTTTGAGTTAGTACTTTACCAACAAATAACAAGTTGTTATCATGGTTATGATTTATTCAAAGTTATTGCCTGGGTTACAAAGTACTTAAAACAAAGTACACACGTTTTTACTGATGATGCATTTACATGGAGTGCAGCAAATGTACTTTTAGTGCTTTCTCGCAGATTACAAGTAGCAAGTAGTACACAATCAAATAAAAATGAATTAGTTGTCATTGAAGAGATTCAGAATCTAGAAACAATGCTCGAACTAAAGTTTGGACCAGCTGAAATTATTAAGTTGGAACAATTAATTAAAGAAATGGGTTTAACGACAGGTTTGAAAAAAACGCAAACGAAAATTCTTACCCAGGTTATAGTAGCTAATCTAATTGATATTATGGAACAACAACTAGAATTTAGTTTTGCTCAAGATCAACGATTAGTTGAAGGGTTAACACAGCATTTAGTCCCAATTTTTGAAAGGGAACATGCACTTCCAAGTGAAAATTTAACAAGCCTTTTAGCAACAGAGGATCGATTTATTTTGCAAATTGTTGATAAAGCATGTCAAACAATTAGTGAACTAGCAACTAGAGTTAATGAATTAGATATTTTACATATAAGTATTTATTTTCTGACAAGTATTCGTCGTCAAAATAAAGCTTTAATTAAAAAAGTACTGCTCATTTGTGGTTTTGGTTATGGAACAACCGCGATGCTAAGAGAGACACTTGAAGAAAATTTTTATTTACAAATTGTCGATGTTGTCTCTAAATACTTTTTAAGTGAGTATATGACAACAAATGCCGATGCTAAAACAATTGATTTGATCATTTCTACAACTAAGGTTGATTATCATAATATGATTCCAGCAATTGAAATACATCCATTTCCAAGTGCTGCAGATTTGCAAGCGTTAGAACAAATTGGGCTTCATCGAAAAACGCTAAGTGCTAATTTGGAAGCGGAAAAAATAGTGAAAATGAATTTAGTTCAACCAAGGCAATTTTCAAGTTTAATAAATTTGAAGACAATTAAGCTTACTCAAAGTGTAAATTGTTGGCAAGATGCAGTTAAACAAGCAAGCCAATTGTTGACAAGTCAGGGAATTGATGGAGTAGCTTACGGTGAACAAATAATTGACGCGATGGAGGAGTTAGGTTTTTATGCAGTAACTGATCAAATGTTTGCAATGCTTCACAGTGATCCAATTGAGGGCATTGAACCACAAATGAGCTTACTAATCGTTAAAGAACCTGTTGATTTTGGCAATAAACGAGTAAAAATAATTTTTTGCTTAGCATGTGGACAACCAAAAGAACATGTTTATGCAATGACAAAACTAATTCGTTTGGTTAAACAGACCGATTTATTACAAAAACTAGAACAAGTTGAAAGTGCAAAAGCAGCTTTTAAATTAATAAACGAATATGAGAAGGAGAGTAATGGATAACAATTTATTTAAAAAGGAGTTTAGTTTTTTCCCGAAAACGCAAATTAACCGACAAGCAGCTTTAAGTGAGCTTGCATCACGATTTCAAATGGCGGGGAAAATTACCGATGAAACGGAATTTATTAATGATGTACTTGCAAGAGAAGCATTATCTTCAACCGCTTTTGGAAATGGAATTGCAATTCCACATGGGAGAACAACTAATGTTTTAGAACCAGTTGTTGGTTTTGTTAAGTTTCCAAAACCAGTAATTTGGGATCAATCAAATCAAGAAGTAAGTGTTATGATCCTAATTGCAGTGCCGGAAAGTGATCAAGCGAATACACATTTAAAAATATTGTCAACACTTGCTCGCAAACTGATGCATGAAGAATTTAGAGCAGCATTATTAGTAAGTGATGAACACACAATTGAAACAACAATAAATAAATACTTTGAGGAGTGAAAATGGAATTAAAAAAACATTTATTAACAGTGAAAAAACATCTTTTAACTGGAACGTCACATATGATCCCGTTTATTGTAGCAGGAGGGATTTTATTTTCAATTTCAGTTATGTTAAATAGTACGCCTTCAACTCCAACTGATGGTTGGCTTGCTGATTTAGCGCAAATTGGATTAGGGGGATTAACGTTATTTGTACCTGTTCTTGGTGGATATATTGCTTATTCAATTGCTGATAAACCAGGACTCGCCCCAGGGATGATTGGTGCGTATTTAGCAAATGAAGTTGGAGCAGGTTTTTTAGGAGGAATTGTTGCAGGATTTATTGCAGGGGTGACAGTTTATTATTTGAAAAAAATTAAATTGCCAATTTCACTTAAATCACTAGGTTCAATTTTCTTATATCCATTATTCGGAACATTAATTACCGGAGGAATTGTTGTTTGGGTTATTGGGGAACCCATTAGTTTATTAATGGAAAATTTAACAGCTTTTTTAAGTTCGATGACTGATGTTGGTAAAGTGCCACTTGGAGCAATTTTAGGTGGAATGACAGCCTTTGATATGGGTGGTCCAATTAATAAAGTTGCAACATTATTTGCCCAAACACAAGTAAGTACACTACCATATTTAATGGGTGGAGTTGGTGTGGCAATTTGTGTTCCGCCAATAGGAATGGGACTTGCAAGTTTAGTTGCACCAAAAAAATATAACGTTGAAGAACGTGAAGCTGGAAAAGCAGCATTATTAATGGGGTGTGTAGGTATTACTGAAGGAGCAATTCCCTTTGCCGCAAACGATCCAATTCGTGTAATTCCTTCGATTATTGTCGGTGCAATTGCTGGAAATGTAATGGCCTTTATGTTTGGGGTTTTAAATCATGCGCCTTGGGGTGGTTTAATTGTTTTACCTGTTGTTGAAGGGAAAATCTGGTATGTTGCATCAATTGCCGTTGGAGCAATTGTGACTGCATTGATGGTTAATCTTTTGAAAAAAACGAATACAGATGTAACAGAAAGTGATCAAGAACTTTCAGATGATAATATTGAAATTGTCTTTGAAGATTTCTAAGAAAAAAATATGAATGGAGAAAACATGAAAGTAGTAGCAGTAACAGCATGCCCATCAGGGGTGGCACACACATATATGGCAGCAGAAGCTTTAAAAATTGCAGGTCAAAAAAAACAAATTGAAATTCTTGTAGAAACGCAAGGTGGAGCAGGAGTTGAGAACGAATTAAGCACAGCCGATATTCAAGAGGCAGTTTGTGTAATTTTAAGTAATGACATTAATATTAAAGGTGAAGAACGTTTTAAAGGAAAAAAAGTTGTCCGTATGGGTGTTTCCGATTTGATTAAAAATGCTGATCTATTAATTGCGAAAATTGAAACAACATTCAAATAAACAGCCAATTGATTAGGAAGCATTTTGCTTTAAATGAACATAAAGAAGGTCTGATTTTAGACTTTCTTTTTTCGTAAAAGTAGATGGAAAAAGCTAAATTCCTTCAATTAAAAGAATTGTTTGCTACAATATATGTAGTAAATAAATTAGGAGATACAATGAGAACTTACTTTGGCCGAAAAATAGAATTACTTGCACCAGTTGGTGAATTAGAATCTTTAGAACAAATCCTTCAAAGTCCATGTGATGCGGTTTATCTTGGAGGAAAGTCTTTTAATATGCGAATGCATTCAGAGTTGAAAAATCTTGATGAAGATGAATTAATTGCAGCAATAGAATTAACACATAAATACAATAAGCAAATTTATGTAACACTTAATACATGGATTGATGAATCGGAATTAACTAAGGTTGTTGAGTATTTAAAGATGTTAAGTAAGCATCAGGTTGATGCTGTAATTGTCCAAGATTATGCAATTATTAGCTTGATTAAAAAACATCAAATTGAGATTGAAGTTCATAGTTCAGTAATGATGAACATTCATAATCAAGATCAAATTAAATTTATTGAGGAATTAGGAATTACAAGATACGTTGCTTCACGAGAATTAAGTCTTAAAGAAATTAAGGAACTTTCATATGCAAGTAATCTAGAAATCGAATATTTCGTTTCAGGTGATATGTGTACAGTTCATGGTAGCCAGTGTCATTACAGTGGGATGATTTTCAATAAAAGTGCAAATCGAGGACAATGTTTTAAAATGTGTCGTTGGAAATATGAATTAACACTTGATAACCAAACGCTTGACTATCAATACTTTCTTGCAGCTAAAGACATGAATTTAATTGATAATATTAAAGATTTAGTAGTTGCGGGAGTAAATTCATTGAAAATAGAAGGTCGAAGAAAACCAGTTAATGAAATTGTGATGTTAGTCAATGCCTTTGATCAAGCGTTACGAGATTTTGCAGCCAATCCGTTTAATCTAAAAAGTTATCAAATTGATGAATTTTATCCACGTAGTACTTCAACAGCATATGCTTTTGGAAAACCGGGAATATCTTATATTAATGAAAAAAATGAAGGGAATACAGAAGTATTGAAGGTTTTTTCTAAATATGGAAAATTGACTGATGTTAATGAAAGTAATCAAGTTCATATTCGAGAGAAATTGGCGGAAGTTAAAAGTAAAGATGTATCTTTTAAACTAAGTGTAAAAGTACAATCGTTTGCCCAAGCGCTTTTAGCCTTTAAATATAAAGTTGACTTTGTGTACGTGTCACTTGAAGCACTTAATGGTGAGATGATTACACCTTTGGAACTTAATGAGCTTAATAAACAAAAAGGTGAATCAAAATTATATCTAAGTTTACCGGTCATGACAACTAATGAACAATCAGACATAATTGAGATGTTTTTACAACTTGTTGATGAAACGATTGACGGTTTAGTAATTACACACGTTGGTCAACTAAAATATCGAACGCGTTTTAACTTAATTGGAGATTATAGCTTCAATATTCATAATACAGAAGGACTTGCATATTTCAAAGGATTAGGACTTGAACGAAATCTAATTTCAATTGAAACCAATGCTCGACAAATGATTCAAATTATTAATCAAGCGGACTTCGAGATGATTATTCACGGTTATATAACGGTGATGTTATTAGAGTTAGATTTATATGAGAATTTCCAACAAAATTCAACAACTACTGATAAACCACTTGTTATGAATAATTTAATCAACGAACAACAAATGGTTTATAACGATAGTTTTAACCGAAATCATATCCTTTCAGGCTTAGAACTTAATCTATCATCTGTGCTTTTACCATTAGTTAACGCTGGACTAAAGGTTGGGCAAATTGAAGCAAGAATTTATGATTTAGCAAAACTAGAGACAGTACTAAGTAATTACGTTAATTTCCGTGATAGCTTGAATGAAGAACAATTGATCGAGAGCTTTCAATCAGAATATGAACATGCAAGCTTAGGAGCGTTAAACAATATTATTGAAGGTGAAAAATATGTAATTAAAAAGCCACGAATAAAATGAATGGAGGAGTGAGTGAAAACTCACAATAATGAGCAAATATAAACAAGAAATTTTAGAAAAACGAACTGAATACCTAATTGGCTGTAGTCATTTGTTTTTTCAAGAGCCCCTAATGCTTGTCGAAGGAAAAATGCAATATGTTTGGGATGATGATGGGAAAAAATATGTCGATATGCTTGGAGGGTTCAGTGTCCTTGCATGTGGTCATGCCAATCCAGCTATTAATCAAGCGATAGTTACGCAGTTGGAGAAAATTGTCCATACGACGCAAGTTTTTGTTAATGAAAAGAATGTTCTTTTAGCTGAAAAAATGGCGGAACTTCTGCCTGCGGATTTATCGAAATCCTTCTTTTTAAATTCTGGATCTGAAGCAAATGAAATGGCAATGATGCTTGCGGCTAAGCACACAAATAAGAAAGGGGTAATTCATTTAGAATATTCACTCCATGGGCGAACAAATAATGCATTAGCAGTTACGGGTATGAAAATGTGGCACCCTTATTCGGATTTTGGTCAATCAACTTATGAAGCAGTTTCATTTTATCCGACAGATCATGTGTCGTTTGAAGCGCAAGCGGAGCGTTCACTTGCAAGTGTTGAAGAAATTTTAAAGACAAACGATGATATTGGCTGTATGATTATTGAAGTGATTCAAGGAAATGGTGGTGTTTTACTGGCAGATAAAACCTACTACAAACGTTTAAAAACTTTACTAGAGCAATATAATGTTTTGTTAATTGTTGATGAAGCACAAACAGCATATGGAAGACTCGGGTCGATGTTTGGCTTTATGAACTTTGATTTTGTTCCAGATATTTTAGTTACTTGTAAAGCGCTTGGTAATGGGATTGCGCTTTCAAGTGTAACAACTACCCCAAAAATTAGTGCATCGTTTACTACACCATCGGCTTCAACGCTTGGTGGAAATCATTTGGCCTGTGCGACGGCACTTGCGGTTATCAAATATATTGAAGAAGAAAATTTAGCTCAAAAAGCTAGCGAATTAGGAACGTATTTAAAAGATGAATTAACTAAAATTCAAGTAACAAATTCACATGTTACAAGTGTTAGAGGAAAAGGATTAATGCTTGGAATTGAATTTTCATCGAGTGAAATTTGTGATGAAGTCTTGGAATATTTATTATTAAATGGCTTTATTTGTGGAAAGAGTGGATTAATGAGAAATGTGATCCTTTTAGAACCACCACTTGTTGTAGAGAAAACAGATTTACAAAAATTTATTACAACTTTTGCGACGGCAGTGCAAAGTTTGAATAATGGATAATTGCGGTAAATAAGTAGGTGTTTTAGTTTGTAGGTATTTGCCTAGACTATTTAAGCAAGTGAGATTTGCAAATAACTAGTTTCTAAAACTTGTTGAAGAATGAGCAATCTTAGTAATTTGGATAATTGTATTGTTTATTTCAGATAAATATTAATTTATATTTTTTAAATAAATTTAAGTTTCGTTAACTGACAAAAGTTGGAAATATTTTATGAAAAAAATGGAAAATATTTTACGAAATTATTGAAAAAAAAGAGAAAAACCCAATATTATCTTAAATATTTGTTATAATGTTAGTGTAAATAAAATTAGGAGGAACACATGTCAATTATATTAGACGTACTAGCAAGAGAAGTTCTTGACTCAAGAGGAAACCCAACTGTTGAAGTTGAGGTGTTCACTGACCTTGGAGGACACGGACGTGCATTAGTACCATCTGGTGCTTCAACTGGAGAGCATGAAGCAGTTGAATTACGTGATGGAGATAAAGCACGTTACTTAGGAAAAGGTGTTTTAAAAGCAGTAGAAAACGTAAATGAAATTTTAGCACCAGAAGTTATCGGAATGGAAGTTACTGATCAAGTTGCAATTGACCAAATGATGATCGCTTTAGATGGTACTCCAAACAAAGGTAAATTAGGAGCAAACGCAATTTTAGGTGTTTCAATGGCTGTAGCACGTGCTGCTGCTGATGAACTTGATTTACCATTATACAAATACTTTGGTGGATTCAATGCTAAAGAATTACCAGTTCCAATGATGAATATTATTAATGGAGGATCGCACGCTGATAACAATGTTGATATGCAAGAATTCATGATTTTACCAGTAGGAGCTCCAACATTTAGAGAAGCATTAAGATATGGTGCTGAAGTATTCCATGCACTTAAAACAGTTTTACATGACAAAGGTCAAAATACAGCTGTTGGTGATGAAGGTGGATTTGCTCCTGATTTAGGTTCAAATGAAGAAGCATTACAAGTAATCATGGAAGCAATTAAATTAGCTGGATACGAAGCTGGAAAAGACATTATGTTAGGAATGGATGCTGCAAGTAGTGAATTCTATAACAAAGAAACAAAAATGTACGATTTAGCAGGTGAAGGAAAATCATTAACTTCTGAAGAGTTAGTTGACTTATATGCTGCATGGGTTGAAAAATATCCAATCATTACAATTGAAGATGGATTAGATGAAAATGACTGGGCTGGTCACAAGCTGATGACAGAACGTCTTGGAAACAAAATCCAATTAGTTGGAGATGATTTATTCGTAACAAATACTGCAATCCTTAAACGTGGAATTGAAGAAGGTGTTACAAACTCAATTTTAATTAAAGTAAACCAAATTGGAACTTTAACTGAAACTTTTGAAGCGATTGAAATGGCTAAAAAAGCTGGGTACACTGCAGTAGTTTCTCACCGTAGTGGTGAAACTGAAGATGCAACAATTGCTGATATTGCAGTTGCAACTAATGCAGGACAAATTAAAACAGGTTCTTTATCAAGAACTGACCGTATTGCAAAATACAACCAATTATTAAGAATTGAAGAAGAATTAGGAGAGACTGCAGTTTACCGTGGACTTGAAACATTCTACAACTTAAAATAATTAAATTTAAAGACTTCTTCGGAAGTCTTTTCTATTGCTATTATAATTGAACAATTTTTATTTTTGTGGATGTGAGTTTAACTCTATCCTAATTTTTTATATTAAGAATATATTATAAGTAAATCCATATTTTATATAAACGATGTATTTTGAGCAAAAATTGTAGTAAATCATCTAAAAACATCTATAAAAATAAAAAATGATAAAATAATGATATATATCAATCAAAAAAATTGCGAAAGTTGAAAAAATATAGTATAATATAGTGGAGGATTAATTTAAAGTGAAGAATAGGAGGTGGACTATGAGTAAAAGATACTTTGTAGTAGTTTTTTTGCTTATGCTTGTGTTGGGATTTAATAAAATGAGTATAAACAATAAAGTCGTTGTGAAAGCAGAAAACTCATATGTTCCACTTGTTGAAAAAATTAAGTTAACAGACACTGAAAAAGAAAGTTATATAAAGAAAAGTTTTTTTGAAAGTCGTAATCAAATCAAAAGAGTATACACAAGTGCTGAAGATAACTTAAATTTGAAAAAAAAAGTTGTTGCTATTGCAAAGATGAACGATCAAGTAGAAAAAATTGAAATCGAACTGGATAAGTTAAATGAGAGACAATTAATTAGACAGTTGAGACAACAATTCACAAGTCTGGGATTTACTGTAATTGATCAATGTGTTACAATTCTAACTCCTCCACCAAAGGAGTTAGAATTGTAACAAATTAAGAAAAGAAGAAGTGGCTAATAGATGAGGGAAAACTTCTATTAGCGTGGGGTATGGTTGATACTATACATGATTCAGTGAATCGGGATAGTATTATAGTTTTAAATGAAGATATTTGTTTGAAAAATCAAAAATTTAGTAGCATTGAGATGTAACAGATTATTTAATATGTTACTGAAAGAACCAAAGACCTGGTAAGTCTTTGGTTCATTTTTTTTTAAACAAGTGATTTTCTAAAAACTGTTTAAAGCTTAAGTAGAAAGAACATTAAGTTTGGAAACGCTTTTTGCACAAACTAAAATATATATGATATAATTTAAGTAACAATGATGTTATTAAATTTAGATTATACTATATCAATGGCGATATGCATTTAAGGAGGGAATTTGAATCAATTCAAAATCTCTTCAACAGTTTTATTTGAAAAAGCAGAAATTTCGCTTTCAAAGTATCATTACGAAAATGTATTACTTGTTTGTGATCCATTTTTAGTTGATACACCAAAAATAAATCAGATAATTAGTTTATACACAAGTAGCAATTTTACATTGATTTCGGATGTCAAACCAGATCCAACGCTTGAAGCGGTAATTGATGGAGTAAGAAAGACTCATACAAAACAACCAGAAATGATTCTTGCAATTGGTGGAGGTTCAGCAATTGATTTAGCAAAAGCAATTAAGTATTTTACAGAAATTATTAACAAATGTTCAATTGATTTAATCGCAATTCCAACAACATCGGGTAGCGGGAGTGAAGTAACAGCTTTTAGTGTAATTACAGATACTGTAAACAATAAGAAAATTCCGTTGGTTGATGAAAGGTTAACACCAAAATATACAATTTTAGATACGGATTTTGTGTTAAGTATGCCAGACTCGGTGATGGCTTTTGCGGGAATTGATGCGCTTACTCATGCAATTGAGAGCTATGTTGCGACAAACGCTTCAAGTTACTCAAGAGCATTAGCACTAGAAGCACTTAAGTTATTATTTGCAAATCTTGAAGTTTCGTTTTTGCAAAAAGAACGAACTGCCAGAGAACAAATCCACATTGCCGCAAATATGGCGGGAATTGCATTTACAAATTCAGGCTTAGGTGTAAATCATGCGATTGCTCATCAAATTGGTGGTGTCTTCCATATTCCTCATGGTTTGACAAATGCGATTTTATTACCTCATGTAATTAAAAAACATTGTACAGATCAAGAAGTAAAAGCTATATACAATCAGCTCGCGTATGAGCTGCATTTAACTGCTGAATATAGTGCATTTGGCTATAAATATTTATTAAATCAAATTGAAAAAATCTCTAATAAATTAAAACTTGTCAGTCGCTTTAAAAATTGTGACATTGACAAACAAAAATTTATGGAAAAACTTGATTTGATGGCAGAAAATGCAGCTATTGATGCGTGTATATTAACTAATCCAATTGAATTTTCACTTGGAGAACTAAAACAAATTATAAAGGATGCGTACTAATGGAAAAACAACGTTCAATTCAGGAATATGTACCTGGAAAACAATTAACGATGGCGCATATAATTGCCAATCCAGATCAAGAATTAGCCAAAAAACTTGGTCTAAATCAGGATGTAAAAGGTGCGTTTGGAATTTTAACAATTACCCCTTGTGAGGCTGCGATCATTGCTGCGGATACAGCTACTAAATCCGGTGATGTTCAAATTGGGTTTATTGATCGGTTTACTGGTTCTTTAATTTTAGTTGGTGATGTGAGTAGTGTTCAAAGTGCAGTTGAGGAAATTTGTTTTTTGCTTGAAAATACACTAAGCTTTACAACTACTCAAATTACTCGCTCATGAAAAAAATTATGTTTGTTGGGAGTGTTGGGGTAGGTAAAACAACACTTAAGCAAAGACTAAGAGCAGAAGAAATAAAGTATCATAAGACGATGGTAATTGATTTTTTCGACGACATTGTTGATACACCGGGTGAATATTTGGATAATCGCTTATATTTAAAAGCGTTAATTCAAACTTCATTTGAGGTTGATACGGTTATTTTTTGTGTCGATGCTTTAAATCATCGACAAAGCTTTAGTCCAAATATGATTAGCGCATTCAATCGGGAATGTATTGGTGTAATTACAAAAACTGATTTAGCAACAGAAACACAAATAACTGTTGCAAGAGAACAATTAGAACTTGCAGGTGCAACAAAAGTATTTAAATTAGGGTTAACAATAAAAGATGAATTAGAAGATTTGATTAATCTTTTAACAATGGAGTGAAAATGGAAAAAATTCGAATTGGAATCGCTGAAGATGAGCCGATTACAAGAATGGATATAGAATTACTTTTAGAGAAAACAGGCTACGATGTAATCGTTAGTGCTGCAAATGGACAAGAATTAGTTGATAAACTGAAACAAAACCAAGTTGATATTGCTTTAATTGATGTACAAATGCCAATTATGGACGGGCATACTGCAGCTAAGTTATGTCTTGAACAAGGACTTTGTGCGGAAGTCATAATGTTAACAGCTTTTTCGGATACTGAAAACATTCAATGCGCAAAAGCGAATAATTCATTTGGTTATTTAATAAAGCCTTTAAATGAAAAAACAGTAATTACAACAATTGAAATGGCTTTTAATCGTAAAAATGAATTAGTAAAAAGAAATGAGAAAATCAAAGAATTAGAACTTGATCGAGAACATCGTAAAACAATTGATAAAGCAAAACTTTTACTGATGAAAATTGATGGTTTAACAGAAGATGAAGCTTTTAAACTTATTCGAAAAAAAGCAATGAATAATCGAAAGCCAATGGTTGAGATTGCTCATGCAATTATAACAATTTATGAATGAGTATTTATTAAAAAATCTTTTTCTAACTTTTGAAGAAAAGCAACTGATTTGCAAGGTTTATGAACAGTTACTAAAATCGTCGAGAGAGTTAGATATGTTTATCGATGTAAAAGATCCCCAAAATCCTGATCAAGCTTATGTCCTTGCTGAAGTTTTAAATGCGAAAAATAGTGTTTATTCTAACAGCGTGCTAGGACAAATTGCAACTCGTGAAAACGAACCAGCTGTTTTGAAATGTTTAGACACCGGTTTGATTTGCCAGGATTTTAAAGGTCTTAGTCAAGAAAATAAAGCTATTCGTCAAAGCGTATTACCAATTCAATTTAATCAAAAAACAATTGCTTGTATAGTTGAAGAACGACTATATATAGAAAATAATCAGCGAACAGACCTGAGTAATCCAATGGAACTTAATGATATTCAAGCTTTAGTAGTCAAAATAATTGGTTTTTCGCCAGGACTTTTAAAAGAAGCGTGTTTGATTTTTAATCAAAATAATGAATTGGTACATTACAATTTAAAGGCGGCAGAATTATATAAGAAACTTGGCTTTAGTGATGAATTGAAAAAGTATAAATTCGATCAATTAATTTTAAGTAAACATGATTTTAAAAATCGAGAGATTTCTCAAAAGATGGTGAAAATTAGTAAAATGTATTTGAGTGAACGTTTAATAAGCTTTGAGCGAGAAATAATTTCGAAGATTGTTTTAATCGAAGATGTAACTAAGGTTAAACAAATTGATGAAGAACTCCTAAATGCTAAACAAGTTATTCGAGAAATTCATCATCGTATTAAAAATAATTTACAAATTATTTCATCGATGTTAAGAATTCAGGCTGTCCAAGCCAAAAGTTTAGAAACGAAAAATGTCCTTAATGAAAGTATGCAAAGAATTCATGCTATTGCTGCTGTTCATGATTTATTATCTATTTCAATATTCGATAAAATAAAACTTAAAGAAATTGTTCAAAAGTTAATTGAGAACTATCAATTATTAGGAGTAGAATATCAAATTAATTTTCAATCTAATATTGGTGAAATTGAACTCGATTCACATAAAGCTACAACGGTGACAATTATCATCAACGAATTAATTTCAAATTCGATTGAGCATGGATTTTCTGATCATAGAAAAAAAAATGAGGAGTATTATCCTGCAGAAATTTCCATTAAAGCACAAATTAAAGAACAACTAGTAACACTTATCGTTGCTGACAATGGTGTTGGTACTTCGATAAATCATCAAAGCTCGGGACTTGGGACAAAAATAATTCAAAGCTATGTGCAAGAAAATTTGCACGGGATTATTGAAGTTGATACAACAAGTGGCCGAATAACAACCATAAAATTTTATAATTAACAATGAAGTTAGTTGAAAGGGTAGATGTGAACAACAATATAATGACAGTAGGTATTGATGTTGGAACTGCTACAACACAACTAATATTTTCACGCTTGTACTTTAAAAATATTTCAAGTTTTTTTACAGTACCAAGAATTGAGATTGAGAAAAAAGAAGTAATTTATCAAAGTGCAATTCATACAACCCCATTAGTTAATAATCAAATGATTGACTTTAAGGAAATTATTCGAATTATTGATAATGAGTATGCTCTTGCGAACATCGACAAATCAGAAATCGACATCGGTGCAGTTATAATTACAGGTGAGAGTGCTCGTAAAGAAAACTCTGAATATGTGTTGAATGAACTAAGCGCATATGCTGGTGATTTTGTAGTTGCCACAGCAGGTGCTGATTTAGAAGCGATAATTGCCGCTCGAGGTGCGAAAATTGATGAGTTTACAAAAACCGATAATACGAGCTGTATAAATATTGATATTGGCGGTGGAACGAGTAATTATGCTTATGCCAAATATGGTCAAATTATAGATACAGGTTGCCTAGATATTGGTGGTCGAATTATTAAGTATGATCATGATCATAAAATAACATTTATGACACCGAAAGTACAAGAAATCGCTAAGATAAATCAAATTGATTTGCAAATTGGTAAGCGAATTGAATTTAATCAAATTGAACAAATTTGTCAAACGCTTGCAGCAGCATTATTTGATTATATTGGTTATGAAAGTATAAATAGCCAAAATGACTTAAATAAGCAGTTACAACCGAGTACTGAATTACTGATAACAAACAAACAAATTGCTAAGGTAACTCCAGAATACTTATCATTTTCAGGAGGAGTCAGTGAATATATTTATACTGATGAATTACCTGCAGATGATTTTCATTTGGATATAGGTGTTGTTTTAGCTAAATGTATTAAAGCAGAAATTAAAGCTCGAAATGTCAAATTATTCACACCGGTTGAAGTGATTCGAGCAACCGTTTTTGGTGCCGGAATGCATTCGACTAAAATTAGCGGAAGTACAATTTACTTCGATCAATATGCTAAACCATTTAAAAACTTAATTTCTCTTAAAATTACTGATAATGAATTGCAAAATTTAAAAGAAACATTAGCCAAACAATTAACTTGGCATAGTTCGGAAGAATTATTTGCAATTTCGTTTGAACTTCATGCAAAGTATTCCTACATAAAACTAAATGAGTTTGCAAATGACTTAGCACCAGTTTTAAATAACTTTTCTCAAGAACAATTAATTATTATTATTGAAAATGACTACGCTAAAATCTTAGGAAACATTCTTAAGCCGTTAGTTGGCTCTAAATCTTTAATTGTAATTGATAATATTAGTGTAAATAGCGGTGATTTTATCGATATCGGACTGCCTGTAGATGGTAGTGATATCATACCTGTAGTAACTAAAACAATTATTTTTAATTAGGAGTTAAAATGATTTTTTCCACAACATTATTTGGTAAAACCTATCAATTTAAAAACATTATTGAAGTTTTAGCCAAAGCTAATGAAGAAAAATCAGGTGATAACTTAGCGGGGATTGCAGCCGAAAGTGTTGCAGAGCGTGTTGCTGCTAAAGAAGTACTTTCAAGAGTAACTTTAGAGTATTTACGTGAAAATCCAGTTATCCCTTATGATGAGGATGAAGTAACAAGAATAATCCAAGATGATGTAAATGAAACAATCTACAACGAAATAAAACACTTAACGGTGTCAGAGTTTAGAGAATTGCTATTAGACTACAAGACGCAAAATTTAGAAATTAAACGAATTTCACGTGGTTTAACTGCAGAAATGATTGCGGCCGTAACTAAATTAATGAGTAATTTAGATTTAATTACAGTTGCATCAAAAATTGAAATCTTAGCAACATGTAATACGACAATTGGGAAAAAAGGACATTTGTCATCTCGTCTACAACCAAATCATACAACTGATCATGTTGATGGAATTGCAGCGAGTATTTTTGAAGGATTAAGCTATGGAATCGGTGATGCTGTGCTTGGACTAAATCCTGTTGATGATTCAGTTGATAGTGTGGTTGCTGCTTTAAAACGGATGGATGAAATTAAACGTAAATTTGATATTCCAACTCAAATTTGTGTATTAGCCCACGTTACAACTCAAATTGAAGCAATGAAAAAAGGAGCCCCGACTGATTTAATATTCCAATCGATTGCTGGAAGTGAAAAAGGTAATTCTGATTTTGGATTTAGTGCGGCGACAATTCAAGAGGCATATGATTTAGCACTTAAGCAAGGGACTGCGCATGGTGAAAATGTAATGTACTTTGAAACAGGTCAAGGAAGCGAACTTAGTGCTGATGCTCACTTTGGAGTAGATCAAGTAACAATGGAAGCAAGATGTTATGGTTTTGCCAAACGCTTCAAACCCTTTTTAGTCAATACGGTTGTTGGATTTATTGGTCCTGAATACTTATATGATTCTAAACAAGTAATTAGAGCTGGTCTTGAAGATCACTTTATGGGTAAACTAACTGGTATTTCAATGGGATGTGATGTATGTTATACAAATCACATGAAAGCAGATCAAAATGATATGGAAAACTTAATTGTCTTACTGACAGCTGCTGGTTGCACGTACTTTATGGGAATTCCTCATGCAGATGATATCATGTTAAACTACCAGACAACTGGTTTCCATGATAATGCAGCAGTTCGTGAATTATTTGGATTAAGACCAATTAAAGAATTTGATGAATGGTGTGAAAAACATGGGATTTTAGAGAACGGTAGACTAGCAGAAATTGCAGGAGATGCATCTATCTTTATGGAGGGAAACTAACATGAATGAAAAAGAAATTAGTCAGCTAGTGGCAAAAGTGCTAGAACAAATTGGCAGTGCAGAAGTAACAAATGCTAATTCGACAGTACAAGAACAAAATACAAGTGTAGAAGTATCAAATACTAATTCGACAACTAGTTCAGTTCATGTCAGTCCAACTTCAACCGGAAATAGTCAATCCTTTGCAAGTAATCAAGATATTACTGAAATAGATATTCGAAAACAACTAGAAGTTAAAAATCCGAAAAATCGTGAAGTTTATTTGCATATGAAATCTTTCACACCTGCAAGACTCGGATGTGGTCGTGCTGGAAATCGTTATAAAACGAGTTCACAATTAAGATTTAGGGCTGATCATGGGGCTGCGATGGATGCTGTCTTTTCAATGGTTGAGCCTGAAACGATTGAAGAAATGGGTAAATTTGGACTTAAACTAATCACTTCTGCAACAATTTGTCAAACAAAAGATGAATATTTAACGCGTCCAGATTATGGAAAAAGATTTACAGATGAAGAAAAAAATCGGATAAAATCTGCACTTAAAAAACGTCAAAATGTTCAAATTGTAGTGGGAGATGGATTAAGTAGTGCTGCAATTAAAGCAAATATTTCAGACATTTTACCATCATTATTACAAACATTTAAAAACAAGAATATAAGTGTTGATGAATTAGTTTTTGTCGAGTATTGTCGTGTTGGGGCAATGGATGAAATTTCTGAGCTAAGTGAAGCTGAGGTAACATTAATGCTAATTGGAGAGCGACCTGGATTGGTAACAGCAAAATCAATGAGTGCATATATTTGTTATAAGGCAACGGTTGGAATGCCAGAAGCACGTAGAACGGTTGTTTCAAACATTCACGAAGAAGGTACAAATGCGATTGAAGCAGGAGCACATATCGCTTCGATAATCGAGAGAATGATGAAAGAAAAAAAATCAGGCGTTGATTTAAAAATCTAGGAGATGAAAATGATAAATGAAAGAATTCAAGTTAATATCCTTTCAACGAAAATTATTTCAAATGTAAGTCAAGAATTTGCGAAAAAATTAAATTTAACGGCAAATCAAAAGAGTCTAGGAATAATTACAGCTGATTGCGATGATGTAACTTATGTTGCACTAGATGAAGCAACAAAAAAAGCTCAAGTTGATGTTGTGTATGCAAGGAGTATGTATGCAGGTGCTGGGAATGCCTCAACAAAACTTGCAGGTGAAGTTATTGGAATTATTGCTGGGCCAAATCCAGCGGAAGTTAAAAGTGGTTTGCAAGCATGTGTCGATTTCATCGAAGAAGGTGTTTCCTTTTTAACTGCAGATGATGCAGGTGAAATTGCCTACTTTGCTCACTGTGTTTCAAGAACAGGTTCATATTTAAGTAAAACAGCAGGTGTAAAAGAGGGGGAAAGTTTAGCTTATTTAATTGCTCCTCCATGTGAAGCAATGGTCGGAATCGATGTTGCACTTAAAAGTGCTGATGTGGAAATTGTTGAATTTTTTGGACCACCTTCAGAAACAAACTTTGCTGGTGCACTATTAACAGGTAGTCAATCAGCTTGTAAAGCTGCATGTGATGCATTCGCAGAAGCAGTAATTCAAGTTGCAAATAATCCAAGGGGGTTTTAGAAGATGCGATCAATCGGAATGATAGAAACAAAAGGTTTAGTTGGTGCAATTGAAGCTGCTGATGCAATGGTTAAAGCAGCAAATGTCGAATTTGTTGGGAAACAAAAAGTTGGAAGCGGGATCATTACAGTAATTGTCAAAGGAGATGTTGGTGCGGTCAAAGCGGCAGTAGATGCTGGAGCTGCAGCAGCTGAACGTGTTGGTGAAGTTCTAAGCGTACATGTAATTCCAAGTCCAAGTAAAGAACTTGAAAAAATGTACTTAACACCTAAAAAAGCTCCGCAAACAAAAGTTGTGGATACTGAACCAAAAAAAGAAACAAAGGTAACTAAGTAATGGATAAAGACTTACAAAGCATTCAAGAGGTTCGAACATTAGTTAAAGAAGCTGATAATGCCCAAGCTATTTTTGCAACATTCGATCAAGCAAAAGTTGATGAATTATGTTTAAAACTTTCTCAAGTTGCGCTAGCTAATGCGCATAAACTTGCGGAAATGGCACATGTAGAAACTGGTTATGGAAAGACGGAAGATAAAGTCGAGAAAAATACATTTGCAGCAAGTGCTGTATATGAAGCTATCAAAGATATGAAAACTGCCGGTGTGATTAATGGAAATACGAATGATAATTATGCGGAAATTGCGATTCCAGTTGGGGTCGTGGCTGCGATAATTCCCTCAACAAATCCAACGTCAACCGCAATTTATAAAATCTTAATTAGCATAAAAAGTCGAAATGCAATTGTTCTGTCTCCACATCCAGCCGCTAAAAAATGTATTATGGAAACGGCTCGAATAATTGATGAAGAACTTCAAAAACATGGTCTACCAAAAGGTGTAATCAACTGTATTTCCCAACCAACACTTCAAGCAACAAATGAATTAATGAAACATCCAAGGACTGCCCTTATTTTAGCAACCGGTGGAACACCGATGGTTAAAGCAGCATATAGTTCAGGAACACCTGCAATTGGAGTTGGTCCTGGAAATGGTCCAAGTATTATTGAAGCGACGGCAGATTTTGATTTAGCTCTACAAAGAATTGTTAAATCGAAAACATTCGATCATGGTGTAATTTGTGCTTCAGAACAGTCAATTGTCACAACACGTGATTGTTATGATAAACTTATGAGCTATTTTGCGAAAAATGGTTTATATCTTGTAAATGAAACATCTAAAGTAAAACTTGAAAAAGTATTAGTACGTCCGACTGGTGGGATGAATCCACAAGTTGTCGGTCGAAGTGCGCAATATATTGCAGATTTAGCTGGAGTTCAAATTCCAGACTCAACTAAAGTAATTGTTGCACATGAAGATAAGGTTGGACGTGCCTATCCATTTTCGATGGAAAAATTATGTCCAGTTTTAGGACTTTATGTATGTGAAACAATGGCAGATGTAATTACTAAATGTCAAGAAATCTTAATGCATGAAGGTAAAGGGCATACGATGAGTATTCATTCACAAAATCAAGCGGTAATTGATGAAGTTGCAGAAAAAATGCCAGTTAATCGAATTTTAATCAACACATTATCAGCATTAGGTGGAATCGGAAGTTCAACATATTTATTCCCTGCACTAACACTAGGTTGTGGAGCAATTGGAAAAAGTTCGACTTCAGACAATATCTCACCACTACACTTGATAAATATCAAACGTGTATCTCGTGACAATGGTCATATAAAGCTAGAACAAACAAGACAGGCAGTTGCAAGTAAGGTAGCTGAAACATCACCAAATGTTGATCAAGCAGCACTTGAAGCAATTGTACGAGAAGTACTTAAAAATTTAAAGTAGTGAAATAGTAGTAATAACAGATAAACTAAAAATAGTAGTTTGCAAAAGCTAAAGAAATAGCTAAATAAAAAAATAAAATTTAAATAAAAGGAGAAATAATGAACACAAACGCAGTAGGAATGATTGAAACAAGAGGATTAGTAGGAGCAATTGAAGCAGCAGACGCAATGGTAAAGGCAGCAAATGTAGAATTCGTTGGTCGTGAATTTGTTGGTGGAGGAATTGTAACAGTAATCGTTAAAGGAGATGTTGGGGCTGTGAAAGCTGCAACTGATGCAGGAGCTAGTGCTGCCGAAAGAGTTGGAGAAGTATTAAGTGTACACGTAATTCCACGTCCTCATTCAGATGTTGCAATAATGATCGAAGGAAAATAAACTAAATGGATATTGAAAAAATTGTTAGCGAAATCGTTGACAAGTATTTAGAACAAAACTCATTTCAAGTTGAAATCGAAGTGTCAGCAAGACATGTGCATTTATCGAATGAGGATATTTCTAAGTTATTTGGTGAAGGCTACGAACTAACTTTTGATCGTGCCTTGAGCCAACCAGGTCAATATTTATGTAAAGAACGAATTAATATTGTTGGGACAAAAGGTGTACTTACAAATGTTGCAATTCTTGGTCCTGCTCGAAATAAAACTCAGGTTGAAGTTTCCAAAAGTGATGCATTAGCAACTGGTCTAACCGCAATTTTACGTAGTAGTGGAGAGACAGATGGAACAAAAGGTTGTGTACTAACAACTAAGACTGGGAGTATAATAATCGAAGAGGGTGTCATTGTTGCGAAAAATCACATTCATGTTAAGACAAGTGATGCTCAGAAATTTGGGATTACTGATGGGCAAATTGTTAGTGTTGAATATGAAAGTGAACGAAGTACAGTTTTCAAAAACGTCTTAATTCGAGTTGATGATAACTTTGAAACAAGAATGCATATCGATTTTGATGAAGCAAATGCAATTTGTTTTTGTAAAAATAAACCACACGGAAAGGTGGTAATCACATGAATCGAGAAGAATTAATTAAAATAGTAACGGAATTAGTTATGAAAAATATGTCACAAACGCAAACAAAGTCAAATTCAACTTTTATGGTTGATGATTTGGAATGTGCAGCAATTTTAAATAACTATCAGTTAAACGAAAATGTTGCAAAGATCTTAACCCAAGTGAAAACTACATTCAGCTTAAAATTAACAGGGACAAGTAAATTGACTCCACATTACGGAGTGGAACTTAAAAACCAAGGTTATGTACTTGCTGAAAACCAAATAGCTAATGCAACCATTGTGAATTCACATGGATCAACGTCGGCGCTTACAATTAGTAAAAAGGTAATTGATGAAAAATCGATTATGTATTTAGAAGTTGGTGGGACAATTCATATTCAGAAAAATGCAATTATTACATCACTTGCTAAAGAACAAATTCACAATCGTAATATTTGTGTAATTAGGAGTCTATAATGAAAGTAGGATTAGTAGTTGGACATGTATGGGCGACTAAAAAAGATGAAAAGTTAAATGGTTTTAAATTTATGGTAGTAAAAGATACCTTAAATAAATCGGGTAATTATTTTGTAGCAGTTGATCAAGTTGGTGCCGGAATTGGTGATAAAGTTCTTGTGGCGACAGGATCAAGTGCACGTAAGAGTTTTGAAAAAGAATCATCAGTTGACGCAGCCATAGTTGGTGTAGTTGACGAGATTGATTTAGTCGAGGAGAAATAATATGGGAATAAACGATATAATTTTATATATCATGGTCTTCTTTATGATTGTTGGAGGGTTAGATAAATTATTCGGAAATAAATTCGGATACGGTGAAAAATTTGAAGAGGGAATAATGGCAATGGGTGCATTATGTTTGGCGATGGTCGGAATTATCGTAATTGCACCTGTACTTGCAGATATAATGCTAGTTGTAATTACGCCACTTTCAGAAATAGTGGGGAATGATCCATCAGTCTATGCAGGGATGCTACTTGCCAACGATATGGGTGGTTATCAACTCGCACAAAAATTAGCAGCAAGTCCTGAACAAGCAATGTTTTCAGGATTAATCTTAGCTTCGATGTTTGGACCAACTTTAGTTTTTTCAATTCCAATTGCATTAGGAATTATTGAAAAGGAAGATCACAAATACTTAGCAAGAGGTGTGCTTGTGGGAATTACAACTATTCCAATTGGAGTTTTCTTTGGTGGGTTAGTTGCTGGTTTTCCGATTATGGATATAATTATTAATTTAATCCCAGTAATTGTAATCAGTTTATTAATTGTGGTTGGTTTAAAATTAATGCCAGAAGCAATGATAAATGGATTTTCATACTTTGGAAAAGGAGTTGTAATTTTAGCGACACTAGGATTGATGCTTGGTATTTTCCAACAATTAACGGGAATTACTTTAATTGAGGGAACAGCTCCGATTACAGATGGTCTAGAGATTATTGGTGCAATTGCAATTGTACTTGCCGGTGCATTTCCAATGGTACACTTTATTACCAAAACTTTCAGTAAGCAACTAGAAGCTGCTGGGAAAAAAATGGGAATGAATGATGTAGCAGCAGCAGGGTTAATTGCAACATTAGCTAATAATATTACAACTTTTGGAATGCTTAAAGATATGAATACACGTGGAAAATTAATCAATATCGCATTCTTAGTTTCCGCATCATTTGTAATTGGCGATCACTTAGGATTTACAGCAGGAGTTGAAGCATCAATGATTTTCCCAATGATTGTTGGGAAATTTGTTGGAGGAATTTCAGCAATTATTGTAATGTTAATGACATTACGAGGAGCTAAAGATGTCAATGACTAGAGAGCAGATAGAACTTCTTGTTCGAAGTGTAATTAATGAATATCAAACACAAACAGGAAATGATTCAACAGAACAAATGTACTCAGAAGCTAGTGGGGTAATTGCATATAAACTACCGCAAATGAGTTTAACAACAAATGATCGGTTTGAAACTGGAAATCCAGATCATGATGTCAAATTACGAGATGTCTATTCACTTGAACAATCTAAAAATCTAGGTTGTGGTCTAATGGAAATGAATAAAACAACATTTGATTGGACTTTAAACTACGATGAAATTGACTACGTAATTGAAGGTGAACTTGCAATCAATATCGATGGAAAAACAGTTAGTGCTAAAGCTGGAGAAATCATCTTTATTCCAGCAGGAAGTACAATTCAATTTTCGGTTAAAGATTATGCAAAGTTTATGTATGTAACTTATCCAGCAAATTGGGAGCAACAATAATGAAAATTTATACGAAAACTGGTGATGCAGGAATGACTGCTTTACTTGGTGATAAGCGTTTAAAATCAGATTTACGTGTAACTTGTTATGGACTTTGTGATGAACTTCAAGCATATATTGGTGAAATTTATAATTTAAAAATACCAAAACAAATTAAAGACGATTTATTCAAAGTCTTAAGTAATCTTTTTTTGATTAATTATTTAACGGTTTCTTTGGAAAAACCAGTTGAATTCGAAAAAGAAAGAATTGAATATTTGGAACAAAGAATTGATCAAATTCAAGAAAAAAACGAACCGTTAAAGTGGTTTATTTATCCAATAGGAAATGATATTTTCGTAAAAATAAATATTGTTAGAACAAAAGTTAGAACATGTGAACGAACATACGTTGAACTTTCTAGCAAAGAGGGAATCGATCCAAATGTGCTTGCATATTTTAATCGATTAAGTGATTATATGTTTGTAATTGCAAGATATTGCAATACAACTATCGAGAGGAAGGTAGATTTTGAAAAACTTTAAGATAATTCAAATGCTTCTAGTGTTAATGATAATACTTGCAGGTTGTACACAAGGAAGTACTAAACAAGAAAAAATCGTAACACTTACGCCGAATATTGCTGATATTGTTGAAGCACTTGATGCCGGTGGAATGATTGTAATGACAGATATAAATACGACTTTAAAAGATAAGCGTGAAGTACCACAAGTTGATGGACTTAAAATAAATGCAGAAGAAGTAGTTGCTCAAAGTCCAACGGTTGTGTTTGCACCATCTTTTGGAACAGATAACAGTGCATATGAACCATTAGAAAAAGCAGGTCTTAATGTTATTTATGTGCCAACAGGGGATAGTATAGAATCAATTTATACGTCAATTGAAGTGATAAGTAAGACACTTGCAGTTGAAGATAAAGGAACAAAACTTACGAGTGACTTGAAAAAACAAATTAGTGATTTAACTGAAGAGTTTAAAGTAATGGGTGAGACAAAACCAAAAGTTTATTTTGAAATTGCTCCAGCACCACAAGCCTTTACGGTTGGTTCGAATACTTTTATAAATGAAATGATTGAGATTGCTGGTGGTGAAAATGTCTTCGCTGATAAGGAAGGATATTTTGCACCGACACAAGAAGAAATCATTACAAGAAATCCTGATATAATAATTACTAACAAAAATTTTACAGATGATTCAGTTGGTGATTTGAAAAAATTACCAGGTTATGAAAAAATAAATGCTGTGAAAAATAATCGTGTGTATTTAGTTGATACTGATAAAACATCACAACCGTCAACGCAAATTCCTGAAGGAATAAAGGAAATCGCAAATGCAATTAATAAAAAATAAATTAAAAACAAAATTTATGATTTCATTGGCTACGCTTTTCGTAGCCTTTGGAATCTGTATTGTTATTGGACCAACAACATTTTCAAGTTCATCGTTTGATAATTTTGAGGCATTTTCAAATGTACTTTTTAAAATAAGAATTCCAAGATCACTTTTAGCAATCGTCGTAGGCGGGAGCTTAGCGATAAGTGGTCATCTTTTGCAATCTATTTTGAAAAATCCATTAGCCGATCCTTTTACATTAGGGATTTCAAGTGGTGCATCAATCGGAGCTTGTTTAGCAATCGTACTGGGTTTAAGTGGGGTAACATTGTGGGCATTTGCTGGTGCACTGATGGTCGGTTTACTAGTCATTATCATTACCCAAAAAATTGATCCATCATTTAAGACTGAAACAATTGTACTAATTGGAATAGTTACATCATTATTTATTAGTTCAGTCGTTGCGATGATTCTTGTATTGTTTGAAAAACAATCAGTCCAAATATTGATGTTTTTAAACGGAACGTTAGCTTCGGCTAATTATATGAACGTTTCAATCATTTTTATAGTGAATATTTGTGTGATGATTTATTTACTTAAAATCCATAAACAATTAGATATTTTAAGTTTTGGGGAAAATGAAGCGTATAACTTAGGGATAAATACTAAAATATTAAAGATTAAACTGATAATTGTCTCTTCACTACTAACAGCGTTTGCAGTTTCAACTGCAGGAATAATTGGTTTTGTTGGGATTATTGTTCCTCATCTCTCGCGAAAATTATTTGGAGCAAGACATCAAATAAGTATTATTACAACTTACATTTATGGGGGAATTTTTTTGATGATTGCTGACTTACTTGCAAGAATAATTTTAATTCCTTTAGAATTACCGGTTGGAGCTGTTACTTCACTTTTTGGTGCACCTTTTTTTATTTATACATTTTTTAAAGGGAGAAACTAATGTTAGAATTTAGCGAATTTCAATTTGGATATGAGAAATTTATGTATGAACCAATTAATTTTACTTTAAAAGCAGGTGAAATGTTATTTATTATTGGTCCAAACGGTAGTGGAAAATCAACATTAATTAAAGCAATTAATCAACGAGTACAATGTGGCGGTCAAATTAAACTTGCAAATCAAAAAATAGTAACGAATCAATTAGGGTTTTGTGAAAATGGTGGTCGAAGTGGTTTTGAATTTAAGGTAAGTGAGGTGATTGAAATGGGTCTTTATAATCAACAACAAATAAGTAATGACTCAAAGATGATCAACTCACGGATTGATGATGCACTACTAGAACTTGATTTGTTACCTTTAAAGCATGAGAAAATAAATCGATTAAGTGATGGTCAATATCAAAGAATGTTAATTGCAAAATTGTTAGCTCAAGATCCCGAAGTATTGATTTTGGATGAACCGACCAATTTTCTTGATATAAAACATCAATATGAATTAATGGCTAATCTCAAGCAAAAAGTTAAAGAAAAAGGTAAGTATGCAATTGTCGTCATGCATGATTTAAATTTAGTTAACAAGTATGCTGATAAAGTATTGATGCTGACAGGGAAAAATGAATACTATTTTGGGGAATCTAAAGCCATTTTGACTAATGAACATCTAATGCACGCTTATGATGTTGACGTTCGAAAGTGGATGGAAGA
This sequence comes from Mycoplasmatales bacterium, assembly GCA_051649085.1. Classification (GTDB taxonomy): domain Bacteria; phylum Bacillota_I; class Bacilli_A; order UBA3375; family UBA3375; genus JBOFGK01. The sequence goes on from JBOFGK010000056.1 coordinate 33,995, forward strand.
TTTATTGAGTGCTTGGGACTTTAAGGATGTTGAATAAAATGTAAGCATACGAGTTGTTCAAAAGTTTTTTTCTTATTATAAAATGGTTAATGAGCTTATTACCTATGAAAAAATAAAAAAAATCCCTAATCCCTAGAAAATATGATATAATTGTAAGGAAAGCCAAAGACAATAGGTGGTTTACCGTAAATCCTATCGAGGTTTAGATTATACTTATCTAAATGCCCTTTGTCTGCCGATAAAGGGGGCTTTTTTTTAGAGAGGAGGCAAAATGAGTGTAGCAGCAATTGAAATTAAAAAACAACAAGTTGAAGAAATTAAAACTAAAATTGAAAATTCAGCGGCTACAGTTGTATTCCAATACTCAGGTTTAACAGTAGCGGAAATGACTGAACTTAGAAATAAGTTACGTGAAGAAAATGTTGAAATTAAAGTACTTAAGAACAACATTGCTTCAAAAGCGTTCGCAGCTTGTAATTTTGAAGGATTAGAAGACGAATTCAAAGGACCAACAGCTGTAGCATTTTCAAAAGATGATGTTACTGCAGCAGCAAGAATTTTACATACATTCGGTAAAAAGCATAAAGCATTAGTTTTAAAAGCTGGAACGTATGATAAAGAAGTTGCATCTCTTGAACAAGTTAAAGAACTTGCGACATTACCAAACAAAGATGGTATGTTATCTATGTTACTTTCTGTGCTTGAAGCACCTATTAGAGGTCTTGCACAAGTTACTAACCAAGTAGCTGAACAAAAAGAAAACAACTAATCATTTGCAACAAAAAAAATAAAATTAAATAAGGAGTTAAAATGGCAATCGATAAAGCACAATTTATTGAAGAATTAAAAGCAATGTCAGTTTTAGAATTAAACGAATTAGTAAAAGCAATTGAAGAAGAATTTGGTGTAAGTGCAGCAGCACCAGTAGCAGTAGCAGCAGTAGCAGAAGGTGGAGAAGAAGCAGCAGCAGCAACTAAATCAGTTAAGCTTGTTGACGCTGGTTCATCAAAAATGGCAGTAATTAAAGCAATCCGTGCAGCAAACGCTGAATTAGGATTAAAAGAAGCAAAAGCAATCGCTGATGAAGGTGGTTTAGTACGTGAGAACTTACCAGCAAACGAAGCTGAAGAATTAAAAGCAGCTTTAGAAGAAGCAGGAGCAAAAGTAGAATTAGTTTAATTTTACATAATCAAAAAACTACATGTTTCCAAAATGGAGATATGTAGTTTTTTAATAATATTTAGCTTTAATTAACTGATGTTTATATATTTTATAATAAGCAACTGTAAAATCTTGTTAATAAATAAAAAAAGGTTTTAAATGGCCTTTTTTTCAAAGAAATGACATAAGTTGAACTAAAAATTGTCTTTTTTATAAAAAATAAAAAAAAAGCAAACAACAAGCCTTTTTTTTGATAAAATTATAAGTGAGTAGAAAAGGAGGATTCATGATAAAAAGAATTGGTGTTTTGACTAGTGGAGGAGATGCTCCCGGGATGAACAGTGCAGTTCGTTCAGTTGTTAGAATGGCAAATGCGAATGGAATTGAATGTTTTGGAATATATGATGGTTATTATGGATTATACCACGATAAAATTGAATTACTGACATCACATTCAGTTGCTGATAAAATCAATCGTGGAGGAACTTTTTTAGGTTCGGCTCGCTTTCCTGAATTTGCTGATGAAGAAATTCGAAAAGAAGCAATTAAAAACTTAGATAAACATGGAATCGAAGCACTTGTTGTTGTTGGTGGAGATGGATCCTTTATGGGTGCATTAAGATTAACTGAAATGGGATATCCATGTATTGGAATTCCAGGAACAATTGATAACGATACACCAAGTACTGATTTTACAATTGGTTTTGATACAGCACTCAATACAATTGTTGAAAATGTTGATAAACTAAGAGATACATCAAATTCGCACCAAAGATGTTCAGTAGTTGAAGTTATGGGTAGAAATGCTGGTGACTTAGCATTATGGGCTGGAGTCGCAACAGGAGCTGAGTTTTCACTTGTCCCTGAAGTTGAATTTGATTTAGATGCAGTAATTGAAAAACTAAAAGATGATAAAAAACGTGGAAAACGCCACTTTATAATTATGGTAGCAGAAGGTTTGAAAATCACTGAAGAAATTACTAAAAGAATTCAAGCCGAAACTGGAATTGAAGCTAGAGCAACAATTTTAGGACACATCCAACGTGGTGGAAGTCCAACAGCAATTGACCGTGTATTAGCTGCAAGAATGGGAACATATGCAGTTGAATTGTTGATTGCAGGTAAAAAAGGGAGATGTGTTGGAATTGTTGATAATCATCTAGTGGATAAAGACATTATAAGTGCATTAGAAGAAGAACATACAGTTGATGAGACATTATATAAAATGGCAAACAGATATTTAAATATCGTTTAGGAGAGGAAATCATGGATAAGAAAACAAAAATTATTGCAACAATTGGACCAGTATCAAGTGACCGTGAAACATTAACTAAAATGGTAAAAGCAGGATTAAACGTAATTCGTTTAAATATGTCTCATGGAGATTATGCAGAACAACAAGAAAGAATTGATATGATTCGTGAAATTTCTAAAGAACTTAATGTTGTAAATGGAATTTTACTTGATACTAAAGGACCAGAAGTACGTACAGGTTTATTTGAAACTGATCACGTAATGTTAGAAGTTGGAAAAAAAGTGATTATTACAATGGATGATGTTGTTGGAACAGTTGATAAATTTACAGTTTCATATAAAGGTCTTGCTAGCGATGTAAAAGTTGGAGATGTTATTTTACTAGATGATGGATATGTAGCAGTTGAAGTCTTAGAAATTAACGGAACTGACATTGTTTGTGAAGTTTTAAATTCAGGGAAAATGAAAGATCGTCGTGGTGTTAACGTACCAGGTGTTAGTTTGAATTTTGAATTTCTTTCAGAAAAAGATAAAAATGATGTAATTTTTGCATGTGAACAAAATTTAGATTATATTGCAGCATCATTCGTAAGAACAGCTGCAGATGTTGAAGAAATTCGTGATGTTATTCGTGCTCAAGGAAATGACAATGTTCAAATTCTTTCAAAAATTGAAAATCAAGAATCAGTAGAAAATATTGATGAAATTATTGAAGCAAGTGATGGAATTATGGTTGCACGTGGAGATCTTGGTGTTGAAGTACCAGCTGAAGATGTTCCAGTGATTCAAAAAATGATTATTGAAAAATGTAATGCACTTGGAAAAATTGTTATTACTGCAACACAAATGCTTGAATCAATGCAAGATCACCCAAGACCAACACGTGCGGAAGTTTCGGATGTATTCAATGCGGTTATGGATGGAACTGATTCTGTAATGTTATCAGGTGAGTCTGCTGCAGGTAAATACCCAGTTGAATCAGTTGAAACACAAGGAACAATTGCTGCTCGTGCTGAAACAGTATTCCCATATGAAGAATACTTAGCAAGACAACTTAAAAATGTTGATCCAACAATTACAGACTTAGTTGCTTACTCTGTAGTTTCGACTGCAAATGTAATTGATGAAATCAAATTAATTATTGCACTTACATCATCTGGAACAACTGCTCGTGAAATTTCACGTTTAAAACCAAAATGTCCAATTTTAGCAGTTTCTTCATCACCAGAAGCGTTAAGAGGACTAGTGTTAAATTACGCAGTAATTCCAGCACTTGTATCTGATAATGCAGATTCAAATGTTGTAATTGAAGAAGCGATTCAAATTGCTATCGATAAAGGACTTGTTGAGGTTGGAGATGAAGTTGTAGTTTCAGCTGGAAGTCAAAACCGTAAAGGTAAAACAAACTTAATGAGAATTACAGAAGTAAAATAATCCGAATGTTTAAAAGTTATAACTAGCATATTAAACTCTTATTATAGTGTTAATCTATTGATAAAATATTATACAATATAAACTGTATTTAAAATTTACAAAAAATAAAAAATAAAAGTAAAATTAGTATTGCTTTCTAGCAATACTAATTTATTAGGAGAAATTTGTCTTTATATGTTTTTGATCACCCTGTTATTAAACATAAAGTTTCAATCCTAAGAGATGAAACTACAGAAACACAATTATTTAGAACAACTGCTCGTGAAATAAGCATGTTAATGTTCTATGAGATTACGCGTGATTTTACTTTAGAAAAAGTTAAAATAAATACCCCAATTTGTGAAATGGAAGCAGATTTTTTATCAGGTCTTAAACCAGTAATCGTACCAATTTTACGAGCGGGACTTGGTATGGTTGATGGGATGCTTGAAGTTTTACCAACGGCAAAAGTTGGACATATTGGAATGTATCGTGATGAAGAAACACTAGAAGCTGTTGAATATTTCGCAAAATTTCCCAATAAACTTGATGAACGTCAATTAATTATTGTTGATCCAATGCTTGCAACAGGTGCAACTGCAGTTGCAGCCATTGACCTAATTAAGAAAAGAGGCGCAAAAAACATTAAATTTGCATGTTTAGTTGCTTGTCCTGAAGGGGTAGAAGTTTTGAAAAAAGCTCACCCTGAAATAGATGTATACGTTGCAGCACTTGATTCACACTTAAATGAAGCAAGTTACATTGTACCTGGATTAGGAGATGCTGGAGATCGATTATTCGGTACAAAATAATGAAGTTGGAGAATTAAAATGAAAATAGCAATCCCGGAAAATTTACTTAAATATGAAGAATTAGCCAAAAAAAAAAGTTCAGAATTACTGAATTCAGTTGATTTAGTGACAATGTTACTTGGGCGTACAAAAACAACAGATGTGAACAAAGAGTTACATCTTATGTACAATCCTCATATGAGTCCAGTTACGATTAATATTAATTCATTTGTTAGCTCAAAAGATATTTATCAATTGTATCCACTTCAATTCGTAGTAGAACCAAAGTCATTTCAACTTTTTATGGTATTTTGTACAAAGGAATATCCTTTGGAGATAAGTCAAAATGCACTTAATTTTGCAGTTGTCTCGAAAATTGAGCAAAAATTAATTGACTTACAAAAAAAATATAATGTTGAGACTGATAAAATTGAACGATTTATTCCTGAACCATTAGAGCAAATTAGTTCACAAAATATAGATACTTCAAAAACAATTCTTTTGAATCAAGAACAAGCAAAAAGTATCGAAGAAAAAAAAGATTTTGTTAAATTAAACTCTAAAAATCAACAAAATGTTCAAATGGAAATCATTGAATTTAAAGAAAAAAATGAAAATATCTTGATTTCAATTTCCTTTACAAATAAAACAGAAACAAATTATGTTTTATCTAAATTAAAGCTTAAAATGGCAGATGGGAATTTAACAAAAATATTATTAATTGAACAAACTGTTGATGTAAAACAAAACTCTTATAAATCAATCACATTTGAAGTACCAAGAAGTGAATTAGATGGATTGGATTTAGGGAAGCTGTTTATAAAAATAGTCTATTAGTGTGTATTAATTTAAAAATTATTAACAAGCTATTGCAAATGCTTTTTAGTGCAGTAGCTTTTTTAGTGAGTAAATCAAAAATATATTATTAAGAAAGTAGGAACATGAAATTTAAATATGATGTAGAAGAAAAACCAAAAACAAGATGGGAATTTTTTGTCTTAAGCTTACAGCATGTCTTTGCAATGTTCGGTTCAACAATTCTTGTACCGACATTAATTGGAATTGATGTCGGAGTTGCAATTTTTTGTGCAGGACTTGGAACGATAATCTATTCAATTTGTACAAAAGCAAAAGTTCCTGTTTTCATTGGATCATCATTTGCGTATATACCAATCTCAACTGTTGCCTTTCAAGAACAAGGTGTAAGTGGAGTTAGCTTTATTGTTATATCGGTCGGAATTATCTACATATTAATATCGCTAATTACTCGAGGAATTGGGACGAAATGGATTGATTATATATTACCACCAGTAGTAATGGGACCATTGATCATTGTAATTGGGCTTTCACTTGCTCCAACTGCTTTACAGTATGCAGGAATTGTTGCACCAGTGGATGGTGCAGCCTTTGATTATAAAGCAGTTTTTGTCTCATTTGTGACACTTGGAACTGCGTTGTTTGCTTTAGAAAAAGGAAATAACTTTTTAAAGTCAATTCCGATTTTATTGGCGATTTTTGTTGGTTATGTAACTTCAATTTTTTTAGGAATGGTTGATTTTAGTCAGTTTGAAAATTTAACATTTTTCTCCTTACCTAATTTTAGTTTTGGACCACTTCAAAAAGAATTTCAGTTTGATTCGGCTTTATTGTTAGCGGTAATGCCATTAATTATAGTAACGATTTCTGAACATATTGGTGATCATTCAGTTTCATCATCAATTACTGGAAGAAAATTTTTAAAAGATCCCGGTTTAAAATCAACACTCCTTGGAGATGGTTTAGCAACTTTTTGTGCTGGTTTCTTAGGAGGACCTGTTAATACAACTTATGCTGAAAACACTGGAGTAATTATTTTAACGCGTGTTGCTTCTGTTGCGGTAATTCGTGGGGCTGCTCTAATTGCAATGATAATTTCCTTTTTCTCACCACTTGTAGTGTTCATCAATTCAATTCCAAAACCGGTTATGGGAGGAATCTCAATGATTTTATTTGGACTTATTGCTCAAAATGGAATTAGAATTATGATCGAATCAAAAATAAAATTCAATTATACAAGAAATATGATTATCGTTGCAGTGATTTTAGTAATCGGTCTTGGTGGTGGTTACTTTGCTTTTTCAATTGGAAGTGTTGAATTTGTTCTTACAGGAATGAGTTTAGCAGCAGCAGTTGGAATCTTAGTACACTTAATTTTACCTGATAAACACTATTCACTTGAAGATGTAGAAGAAATAATACCAATTCAAGAAGAACAAGAATAACGTATAAAAAAACTAGTCAGCGATTTTTGCTAAGACTAGTTTTTTAAATTGTACAAGTTATTTCATTTGTTCGATAATTTCAATTAAATCTAAATAATTGTTACATGAGCTATGACAAGGTGCTGCAAATCGATCTCCTAAGTATCCAAAGCAAATAATGTTTTTGTCAATAAAGAATTCGCGATTTGTGAGATAATGGATATCACCAACAAGAATCCACGTTACGTTTGGAAAATTACGTTTCAATATGAATAAAGCTGTATGGATCGAAGAGGGTGCAAAAGAATGAACAAGATAAACGGTTAGTTTTTTTTTGTTCAAAACAGTAATACCAGAAACAAGCAATTGATGATTAACTGTAAATATATCGTCGTCTTGATGATATGTTATAATCGTGTCATTTGCACTCTTTTGAATAAAGGTCTTATGGGTAGAAGCAGGATTTAAATAGATATTGTAAAGTAAGATACGCATTGGATTAGTCAAGTGGGTATTTTTCGTAAAATCATCAGAAATTAGCTCGATTCTAAGTGGTGTAGTTGCTCCTAACTGCCAAAGCCAGTTACATAAAAAGGGTTTAGCAATTCGTTTGTAAGTATGTTCAAGCATTCCTTTGGGAATTGGTACAGAAGCAAGTAGGTGTCTATATAAAGAAAAACATGTTTCTGAAATGCAAGAACTTCCAAATGCTTCGTAGAGTGTAGGTACTTGAACTATCAATGGTCGTAAATAATTAACTCTATTTGCAAAAAGTTCAACCGAGTTGCTAATATCAACGCTTTTTGTAGTCAAATATTCATGATCAAGAATGACAATAGAAACAATTATACTTTGCTCTAAAAAATTCGGGATTTTGCACTCAAAATATTCAGTTGTAAAATTGATTAATTTAACGTCAGAACAAGACGTAATATTATGAGTAATGACTTCTAAAAGGATATAAAAGTAAATTTTGTAATAGAAAACACCAGTAATTGTATTTTGCTCAAAGTCTTTGAAAAAAATTGAGGTCAACTCCTTGGCAACAGTTTTATAGATTACAAATAGGGATTCATCTTTCAAATTCCAAGTATGTGGGTTATTATAAATTAAATTTAATTCAATTAAGTCAGCAAAAGTTATAATTGTAGAAATCTGTAAAAGAATATACTTTTTTTGAATGTCATCGTAATTTCGGATAAGTCTAAGTGCTTCAAATCCAAGATTTTGAAGTCGACGATCAATTGAATCAATACTATATTCTGGGATAAAGTTTGCTGGGTTAACATTTTGAAGTGAGCTAAAGACAATATTTACAGCTTTTGCAAAAACTTTTGATGAAACGAAGTCAGGGACAATTGCTGGTAAAGATTCGATTTTAAACTGTGGAACACATTGATAACCTTGGTTTGAAGAAATAATAACATATTCAGATTGAAAATTATTAAATTTTTTTACAACAGCTCTAATTTCGGCCTCGCTTACTCCATAAAGTTTCTTAATTTGATTTTTCGTAATAATATGGCTTTTCAAAATTCCGTATAGCACTTGATTTTGAGCATGTTTGTACATAAAAACTCCTTTTGATATTATTTTCTCTATTTAAGCTTTTGTGAAAATAGTAAATATATTATAGCATATTTTAGAGTAACAGGCTATGGGGTTAGAAAGAATCACCACTGTTTACTTTACGATTACTACACTTCTCTATATTAGCGTTCTAGACGTATTGATTAGCAGTTTAGATTGTATGTGTAGCTCACTATTTTTTATGCTTAGCTTATTATTTAATTCCTCCCACTCTAAATTTATCTTTTTTTAGCGTAAAAAACTTGCTTAACTTTAAAAATCAATGGTGGGGGGGTTGAAAAAAAAATATACATTTGTAATTGAACTTGCTATAATAAGTAAGAATAAAAAAATTATTAAGTAGATATTTTTTATGAGGGGAAAAATTGACAATGAAATGTAAATAAATGAGTTAAAAGACTAGCTAAATTTTAGCTTATAATAAACAGATTCAAAGTATTTAAAATATTAAAGTATTAAGAGTGTATAAATGTGTGATGTAGCTTAATTCGGGTTAAACTATATAAGATAAAATACAAATTTCATTGGCAAGTAATCTGCGAAGTAAAATTTCGCTTATTTTAAGTTCTTTAGGGGGAAGAGATTTGAATTAAGTGTTAACGATTTATGGAAAATTTTTTTATTCAAGTTAATGAAATCCTATATACAATGTTGATACAATATGCAACGCAAAAATAATATACAAAAACTATTTTTTAATAACTATAAAACTCAAGTCATTGACTTGAGTTACTTTTTTGTACTTTAATTTTCAAAACTTTTAAAGCTAAAAAGTGTTTGAAAATTAAAGTGAAAACAGGAACTGAAACATTTAAAATAGTGAATTGCTGTAAAAAGATCAAAAAAACGAAAAAAAAATGCAGTACTTGGAGTATTATGATATAATATTATGGTGAATTATTGTTCATAGTGGTAGATTTTCTCTTTAATCGTACCACAATTGCGAAAATACATAGGAGGTATTGCAATGGCAAAAGAGATTAAACAAGTAGTAAAAGTTCAATTACCTGCTGGTAGTGCTAATCCATCAATGGTGGGTACAACACTTGGACCAACAGGAGTTAACATGGCAGAATTCTGTCAAAAATTTAATGAACAAACAAGAGAACGTAATGGAGAGGTTACACCTGCTCAAATTACAATTTATGTAGATCGTACATACGATTTCATTTTAAAACAAGCACCTGCATCATACTTAATTAAGAAAGCTGCAGGAATTGATAAAGGTTCTGCAACATCTCACAATGTTAAAGTTGGTAATTTAACAGCTCAACAAGTGCGTGAAATTGCAGAAAGAAAAATGCCTGATTTAAATGCAAATGACGTTAATGCGGCAATGAAAATAATCGCTGGTACTGCTCGTAGTATGGGTATTACTGTTGAGAGTTTGGAGGAGACTAACTAATGGCTAAAACATCAAAAAGATATGCAGCACTTGCTGAAAAAGTGTCAAGAGTAACAGCATACAACTACGATGAGGCAATTAATCTTGTCCTTGAAACTACTAACACTAAATTCGATAGTACGATTGACGTAGCGTTTAAATTAAACTTAGATCCAACAAAAGCAGATCAACAATTAAGAGGAGCTTTCATTTTACCACACGGTAGTGGAAAAACTTCTAAAGTATTAGTACTTGCTGAAGGAGATGCTGAAAAAGCAGCAACTGAAGCTGGAGCTGACTATGTTGGTGGAGAAGAATTAATTAATAAGATTAAAAATGAAAACTGGTTTGATTTTGACGTTGTAGTTGCAACGCCACAAATGATGCCGAAAATTGGGAAAATTGGACCAATTTTAGGACCAAAAGGTTTAATGCCTAACCCAAAAACTGGGACAGTAACACCAAATGTTGCTCAAGCAGTTGCGGAAATCAAAGCAGGAAAAATTACATATAGAACTGATAAGTTCGCTAATGTTCACGTAATTATTGGAAAATCTTCATTTACAAAAGAACAACTAGTTGATAACTTTGTTGCGATTTTTAAAGAAATTGAAAGATTAAAACCATCAGTTGCTAAAGGAACGTATATGCAAAACATTTCAGTTTCATCAACAATGGGACCTGGAATTAAAATTGATCCAAAATCAGTTTAATTTTAGAAAATAAAAAAAAGTGTCGCACAGCCTTTAATGGCTTGCAACACTTTTTTTTTGAAATTTTTCATTTATTTTGTTAACGGTATAAACTTTCAACATTTTCTTGATACACTCTAATTATTTTTTCAATACTATCAGTATTAGTTTTAATTTTATCTTCAATTTCTTTACAAGTAAAGATATATGTAGGACTATTTTTATCAAGTTCTAAATTTTCTGGATTTATTGGACAATCTGTAATATTAGAATTTGAAAACCAAATTTGATATGTATTTTTTGAGCTGATAAATAAAGTTATTATTTCGTCTTGATTTTTTGGAGTGTAACTAAGAGAGGCCATGTATTTTCCCTTTAAAAAATAATTTTCTTCAACAACTGATATTGCTACATTGTCGACTGTCTTTTGGTACGGTCCCCCAACTAATAAGGGTATGCTTGAGTATGTAACAAATTTATTGTCTAAGTATAATTGATTTTCTGATTTCATATTATAATATAGCATTCCAGGTAACAATAGCACAACAATAATGATAACAGTAGCAATTATTAACATTTTAATTTTTTTCAATACGAATCCTCCTTCCGATACGGTTTGCAACATATTCATCATGAGTGACTAAAATAATTGTTTTACCAAGCTTATTTAATTTATCAAGTAATCCGAGAACGATATCTCTATTTTCAGAATCGAGTGAACCGGTTATTTCATCACCTAAAATGATATCAAATTGCTTAACTAGTACTCGTGCAATTGCAATTCTTTGTTGTTCACCACCGCTTAGTTCATGAATAAATTTTTCTTCATAGCCACTTAATCCAACATACTCAAGAGCCTCTTCGATTGTAAACTCTGCGTTCGGATCCAGGGCATACATTAAATTTTGTTTTACTGTTTCAGCTTCAACTAAAACAAAATTTTGAAAAATAAAACCTATTTTATCTTGTAAAAGCTTAAGCCCTTCTTTGCTATTTAGCTTAGGATTTTTAATTCCACATATTTCGACGGTTCCATTTGTTGGATATAAAAGCATTCCTAAGATATATAATATACTAGTTTTTCCTGAACCAGATTTTCCGGTTAGAACAATATATTCTCCAGCCTTTACATTTAAGTTAAAGTTTGATTGCACAACATTATTCTTATAAGCAATCTCTATATTTGTTAGTTTAATCATTAGACGCCTCCTTTTAATTTTCTAATAATATTTATGCTTTCAAATTTTTTGATTGCTTTTATAATCAAATAGAAATATTGAAATGAAATTAGTGTATACACACAAATGAAAATTAAAAATACACCTATCAAATATGAAATAACAGCGAAAAGAAGTCCAAACAATCCTAAAACAAAGGTATCTAAACTAAATAACTCTTTATAGCAATTGAAAAGTGATTTACCAGTTAATCTTTTTACTAGAAGTTTTTCACCTTTTGTTGCAAAGATTATTTCCATTTCTAAACCAATCATTTTTTTAGACATGATACTTACAAAACCTAATAAGAACAAACCTGCTACAAGTAGCCCAAAGATAATTTTAAAAATCAAACTATATTCACTTCCGAAGTGATTAAAACTATTTTTCGTTGTAATTAGATCGGAAGTAGCTGTAAGTTTTTGTGATAATATTTTAGCTTCTTCTTCAATGTCAGTTGAAATGAAAAATCCTTCTCCAACAAAATAAGAATATAGCTTTTCGGTATAATTAGTTGCATCAAATAATATATATATTGGATTTTGGACAAAATACTTATCATAATTAAAATCTAATGGATTTTGTGAAAGTTTATAGAAATATTGATTTATATTTTCTTCATAATATTCAATTTTATATTTAGTATCAATTATTAGGTCTTCAGTTTTTAATTGATTAACATATTTATCAAATAATATTTTTATTTGTTCTTCATTTTTCTCTAAAAAGCTCGGTAAAAAAAAAGTATTTCCCGTTAATTTAGCTTCATATTTGGTAATAATATTTGGATTATATCTTTTCAAAAAATTAATATTACTGTTAATAGCTTTAATATTGCAATTTTCATCTGAAAAACTTTCACATTTCCCTCTTTGGATTAAATCACCTTGTTGATTGTAGTTTATATCCAACAGATACTCAGGCTCAATATATGAAAAATTTGTCACATTTTTTGATAACTCAATTTGTAATTTATTCTGTGTTTTTTCAGCTGCTTGCTGAACTATTGTACCTGCTTCAAACTCGGTTTTATAATAGCTATCAAATTTATTCCACTCTGCACTTATTTTTATTAGCGGAATTCCAAAAATTATAGTATAAATAATGATGATTATTGAATTTAAAAGAATTACCTTGTTAATAAACTTAGTTATTCCTAGCATGAACCCACTTGCAAAGCCTTTTGCTTTCCCATTAAGTGCAGATATGGGCTTAGTTGTTTTAAAGAATATTGTATAGAAAATTATGTAAATAAGTTGATAAAAAAATAAAACGGTAAGTGAAAATGCTAATGCCTTATAGCCAAATAATATATTTGTTTTATTTATGCCAAAAAAAGCTAGTGTAATTATAGTAATAATTAGTAATGAACATAACGAAATAAGCATATTTTTATATATAATTGATTCAAAAAAAACTTTGATATTTTTCTTGAAATCCCATCCGAGTATTTTCAAAAGTGCAGTTTTTTTGGATTCTTTATTCAAAATTAAAATTATAAAAATGACTACTAACACTGTCAGAAAAAGAATTATCCCAATCAAAAAATATAATGCCCAAAAAACAGTTTCTATATTGATTCCAAATGGTTCTATTTTTTCAACTGTGAATTTTGTTTTCATTAGTGAGGCAACTTTTTCTGGGTCAGTTGTTTTAAGAATAAGGTTTTTTGTACTTGTTTCTCGATATTCTTTAGAAAAATCATCGTTCATACATGATGTACTTACGTTTAAAAAATTTGTCATGTTAAATAATTCTTCAAACGATGCTTTGGCACAAGTATTTGTTGAATTATATATGACTATTGGTTCACCAATTTTTGTAATTACTGAATAAAATTCAGCATCTGATTCTTGAGAAATCTCATTTAAAGTTTGAGCTTTATTTTCAACGACCAAATTTGTTGTAAGTGAATAAGTGTTTTGAGTATTTGCTACAAAATTATTTATGTTTTGAATAATTACTATTCCTAAAAAACAACAAACAGAAATAATAACATTAATTGTAATAAATGTTTTTTTCATCTTTTTTGGAAATTACCAAAATCTCCTTTCCCCATATAAAGATAGAAGAGCAGATGCTCTTCTAACTTTATTCATTCATCCCGTGATAACCATCACCTTTTGTATATCTAATTTGAACTCTTGAATTTACAGAAGAAGTTTTGTAAGGTCCAGCTTTTTCTGAACCATTTGAATTTCTAACTGCAGCAGCATATGCATTAGTTCCTGATCTTTTATAATCTGTTTGTAATTCATCAATAAACGTAGATAAACACCATGCTGTTCCGCTGCCCCCAGCAAGCGAAAATGAACGAGCCTTATTATCACAGACTCCTCCATATGCAATAGTTTTACTGTTTGACATAAATGGAGTTATTTCTGATGCGAATACTGTTATTCCTGAAAATAAAAGTACTGCAAATGAAGCGAAAATTAATTTTTTCATAATCCTCCTTTAGATTTAAGTTGTAAACAGCATATATCACCTTAAATAATTAAACTGTTTACAACTATATTGTAATATAATGCTTTGAAAAAGTCAAGTGGTTAGATAAAATATATATTTTAATTATTTTATTAAAAGCTTAAATTAATAAATGTAAAAAGTAATTTAAATATAATTCTCAGATTAACTTATAAATTGAAAAGAGAATGCCACTAGTCATTTTAGACTTTGCTGACATTCTTTTTTATTTATATTTGTGACTTATTGAAATACTGGACTATTATTACTGCTAAAAATCATGATCTAAAGGTTTGTGGTACTAGTTAAAAGGACAAAATAGCTTATATTTTAAAAGTTAAAATAACTACCTTAATTTAAAAACGAAATTATTTTTGTTCAAGTGTTTGCATATATTTTTGTTCAATAATTTCTAAGATCAATTTATCTGTAATTTGTGAATGAATTTCCACGGCCTTTAAAATGCCTTGTTCGGCAATTAAATTGACTAGTTCTTGATTTTCCTCATCGTTTTTATCAATAGTCGAATATGCAATTGCTATCCAATTAACTAAATTAAGGACTTTTAAATTGTGTTTTCTAAGAAGCTTTAATGGACCAATTATTCGATCATTTGCTCCAAGTTTGCGTTTTGGATCGCGTGCTACTCGTTCAACATCGTCGATAATTCGAGCGTTTTCGAAACGTAAAATTGTCTTTTCTACATATTGCATTTGTTCGGAAACGGGAATGTCAAATTCTAAAGCAAGTGCAGTCCCGATTTGCTCACTAATGGCTAAAACAATTTTCTTTATTCGTGGATCAGCAATTGCTTCGTGAATAAAACTGTGTTTATAATATGTACCAAGTACAGCAATAATATAATGAGTTGTATTAACCGTATAGAGTTTTCTGAGAATATAGAAATCTAAATTTTTCACAAAGTTTGCGTTTGGAACAACTAAAGTAAATGGTAAGTTATCAGCTTCAATTACCCATTCAAAATATGGTTCGACTTTAACATCTAAAATCTTTGGATTTGTTTGATTAGGAACAATTCGATCAACGGCTGAATCAAGAAAATAAGTTTTTTCCATTTGCTCAGAACTAACTAATTGCTCTACTTGAGCTCGTAAAATACTTGTTGCTCGAACTGCATTTTCACAAGCGATAACTATCCGTTCTTTTGGAATAAGTTTAAGTGATTCGGCAATTAAAGGAGCGATTCGATCCATTAATGAAACTCCAATTGAACATGTGATAAGATCAGCATTTGCTAAACAATTAAGGGCTTTTTCAGGTTCTGCTAAAGAATTGATTCCATCAACACCTGTAATTTCGATTGATGTTTCATTTGCATCTAAAAGTTGAATTTGGTATTTCTGTTCACTATTCAAGTGCTCAATTAATTCTTGATTAACATCAATAAAAGTTACTTGATGACCAGCTTCTACTAATAACTGTGCAATGAAACCACGACCAATGTTTCCAGCGCCAAAGTGTGCTACTTTCATATTTCTCCTAACATTGAACTGATCTCTTCAATTGTTTTTAAAGTTTTTAATTGCATAACAAAGTCGATATCTGAACATTTAATTGCAATATCAGATAAAATGTTTAAATGTTCATCACCAATGGCTGCAAGTCCAAAAGCAACATAGACAATATTTTCATTTCCGAAATCGACTCCATCTGGATAAACGTGCAGAACAATTTCTGTTTTCAAGATTTCTGTTCGGACTTCATCGACTCCATGTGGTACAGCAACATGATTACCAACAAATGTGGAAACAAGTTCTTCTCGTTTAAGCATTCCTGCAATATATTTGTCGGTAATAGAACCAAGTTCAAGCAAATGTTCACCACATCTTGTAATTAGTTGTTCTTTGGAAGGGGTATCATTATAAATTTTAATTTGGTTTTGATTCATTTTTCTCCTTGAGTAGTGTTTGTTTAAAAGTATTAAAGTCATTTGTTTCCAGCAAATTGATAATAAATTGATCACCGATTAATAGTTGGCTAAAGTAACTGAAAAATTCAAGTGTTGCTGCCGGACAATTTATTGGTGCTAAAACTAAAATCAAACAATTAATTGATTGAGTATTTAAATTATCAACTTGTAACATTGATTTGACTGTTTGTTTAGATATAGGTACTAAGACTAAAGTTGGCTTACTGATGCTTGTTGATTTTGTATGAAGTAAACCGATTTTTGTTTTTGGAATACCAATTCCATTTTGTGCTTTATCAAGTAATTTTTTAAGTAAATAGGTTGGATTATTTACTTCAGCTTGTAAATACTCACTTATAATCTGTTTAGTTACTTCATTGAAGCTACCAGAAAGTTGTCTTAAATGTTTAAGTGAGAGTTCAATTGAAAATTTTTCATATTCTATTATTTTTTCTTTTAAGTAATATTTTGCTTTGAAAATTGAATTAATAGTTTTTAAATTAGCTTCAGAAATAAAAGAATCGACATAGAGTAAATTTTCTGGTGAATTTATTTGCTTCGAAGAGGCAAGAATTAAATCAAACTCATCTGCTTGGACAACCGAAGCTAAACTATCAATAAAAATGAGTGTAGCATTTGGATATGTTTTATAAATTTGATTTTGATTATAAGCACGCTTGGCTAAAACTTCATCGTCAATAATGGTTATTTTGTATGGTAATTTGAAAATCTGATTTTCAAGTTCAGTGGTAAAATAGATTAAAATTAAACAGATTTCACTATGATTAAATTCAAAACCACAAATTTCTAAATTTCTGACAATTACGCTATAGAGAAATTGATTTTGTTTGAAAAATTTCAAGAAAAATTGTTCAGTTGAAAAATCTGGTAAATTTGTTAGTTTACTTGTACGAATAATATGTTCATTTAGTTTAGTTAAAAAGGAAGCAATAAACTCAAAATCAGTATTTAATTCTTTGTCTACGTTTCGGACAAACCTCCTTGTTCGTTCTGTTAATTCAATTTCAAGTTCAAATAAATTATTTAGAGTGAAAAACTTATGTAATGAACCTGCTAAAAAACTTTGTTCAGCTAAATCGATTAGATTAAGTTCTTCATAAATTTTTATAAGTGTTTGATTAGAATAATCGCTTGTATGAACAGTTAAGATTTGTCGATTATTAATTCGTTTTTGTTGTATTGCTATAATTAATGAAATTTCAATTAGCTCATTTTTACGTAGGTTTAAACTTTTGAAATGTTGACTAACTTTTGCATAGAGTGCTTCGAAAGTGTCATAATCAACAAAACTACTAATCATTTTATGTATATTGGCTTCTCCCAGCTGACTTGTGTCAGCGGATACGAAAAAGACACGCAAAAGCATTAGAATTTTTCGTCTAACGTAAAATTCATCCTCTAAAAAAGTGTTGATTGCACGAATCGAAGTCACAGCAAATAATTGATTTAGTTCATTTAAGACCGAAACTTTTGATTCATATAAATACGCAGCAAAGTCTTCAATTGTTTGGTGTTTATGATTAATTAGTAAATCTAAAATAAGTAAAGAACGGTATGCTGTATGCAATTTAAAGTCGGCTTGAATTTTTGCAATAAATTCTTGATAATTAGGTGAATTTAATTGATAACGATTTTGATTGTTTTTCAAAATAAAAAAAGAGGATTCTTTAATTAATGAATTAGTATCCTCAATTTCACGTCTAACAGTTCTCTCGGAAATATCAAAATGAACTGATATTTCCTTTAAGGTTGGAGTGCTAGCAACGATAAAGTTCAGCATTGCAAGCCGACGACTATTTAAAGCTAACAACTATAACTCCTCAGCAACTTGCTCATATTGTTGCTTGTCTAAAAAGTTCTTTACAAATACGTGTCTAGCGTGAGGTGCATAGTCATTGACAAGTTCTTTGAAATTTTCCTGGGTGATAACTAAATCAGCTTCCTTTGGAATTTCCTTTAATGCACAATTTTTTACGGTTATACCAGTTATACCTTGATCTTCCAAGACTTTTCGGAAAATCGATGCACCCATTGCACTACTACCCATTCCCGCATCACATGCGAAGTAAATTAATGAAACTGATGTTGATGTTGAATTTAAATTTTGAACTACACTTGCTCTTCCTTTTAAGTTTTGAGCTTGATCAATTGCTTCACTAAATTGCTCATCTTCAGATTCTTTAGCCATTTTGACGATTGGCATAGCAACTAAAAGAGAAACTACGGTTGAAACTGCAACACCTGCAAGAACAGCTAATTGTGTTCCTTTTGCTGAAACAGCCATTAAGGCAAAAATACTTCCTGGTGCGGCTGGTGCAACTAATCCAGCACCTAAAAGGTTGAATGTTAAAATTCCGGCCATTGATCCAACAATTGGGGCTACAATTAATAGCGGATTCATTAAGATGTAAGGGAAGTAAATTTCGTGAATCCCTCCAAAGAAGTGAATGACAATTGCACCTGGTGCTGTTGTTTTTGAATTACCTCTACCAAAAAACGTATAAGCAAGTAAAACACCTAAACCAGGACCTGGATTAGTTTCAATTAAGAACAAAATTGATTTTCCAAGTTCTTGTGCTTGAATTGTTCCAAGTGGTGTAAAAACTCCGTGGTTGATTGCATTGTTTAAAAATAGTACTTTTGCGGGTTCAACGATTAATGATGTCATGAAAATTAAATCATTATCTGTTAGCCACTGAACAGCACTTCCTGCAAGTGCTGTCAGTCCAGCAACTGTTGGTCCAACAAGTGAAAATGAAATTAGTGTTAAGACTAGTGCAAGAATTCCAGCTGAAAAATTATTGACAAGCATTTCAAAACCAACTTTTACTTTTGGTAGTAGAAATTTGTCAAGTTGCTTAATTAAAAATGCTGCCAATGGACCTAAAATCATCGCACCTAAAAACATTGGAACATCACTGCTGACAATTGCCCCCATGACAACTGTTGCCCCAACAATCCCTCCACGGTGATCATAAACTAATTTTCCTCCATTGTATGCAATTAATATCGGTAACAAATAGTTAATTGTTGGTCCGACAAGTTTGGCAAGTTCTTCATTTGGAAACCAACCAACTTCAATAAAAAGGGCAGTAATTAATCCCCAAGCAATAAATGCTGGGATTGCGGGCATGACAATAGCACCTAAATACCCACCAAATTTTTTAATTTTATTTTGCATTTTTCTCCTTAAATTTATATTTAAAAACAAGAATAATGACCTAAATTTTTTCAAAATTTTCAAAAACATTTTCTTGTTCTTATACTTATTATAACTTTTATTTCTTATAGAAAAAGATTTAGAATGTCAAAATGATTGACAAATCACAATGGAATGAACCCAATAATATTTAATGGAAAAATTAAGTAAGATTAATGCTTCAAAAAACGATAAAAAAGTCCAAAAATCGCAAAATTTCTAGTATAATAGATAAATGGAGGAAAAATGAATGAGAAGCTATTTGCACCTGGTCCTGCCGAATGTTTACCAAAGGCACTGGCAATTTTAAGTGAACCGATTGTGTATCATCGAACAGATTATTTTCTAGATATTTTTATTAATACACATCAAAAGCTTAAGCAAGTATTTATGACAACGAGTGGTGAAACATTAATTATGAATGGTTCTGGAACTTGTGGGATGGATAATGCCATTAATAATTTATTTGAAGTCAAAGAAAAAGTACTTGTTATAAATGTTGGAAACTTTGGAAGTCGATTCACAGAAATTTGTCAAGTGTATGGACTTGAAGTAATTGAACTAGTCTATGAATGGGGACAAACATATAAATTAACCGATATAACAGAGCAGTTGGAAATTCACCAAGATATAAAAGCGATTATTGTTACCCATTCAGAAACAAGTACTGGAGCACTCCAAGCAATTCAACCACTTGGTGAATTAACTAAAAATCAAGAAATTTTACTAATTGTCGATACAATAAGTGGGCTTGTTATGAATGAATTTTTGTTTGATGATTGGCATGTTGATGTTGCTTTAAGCGCTTCCCAAAAAGGGTTTATGCTACCACCAGGATTAAATTTCACCTGCTTGAGTGCAAAAGCAATTGCTAAAGCTGAAAAAGTCAAAAAACCTTTGTACTATAACTCTTATTTAAGAAATCTGCTTGCAATTAGAAAACATCAAATTTTATCAACAGTTAACACGCCGATGATTTGTGCACTTGACTTTGTGTTGGATTTAATGTTAGCAGAAAGTTTAGCTGTTTGGCAAAAAAACTATTTCGAGCTGTATACTTATCTAGAAACAGAGTTATTGAAATTAGGTTTTGAAAAATTTTGTATAGCAACTCCAAGTATTTCACTTGTCTGTATGAAAGTTCCGACAAATTGTAAAGTTAATCCTAAAAAGCTTTTGAAACAAAATGGAATAGTCATTGCCGGTGGAATGGGCAATTACATCGATGATGTGATTCGAATTGGTGTGATGAACAATATAACAATGACAGACGGAAAAAAAATAATTGAAATTTTAAAGGATGGAATAAATGCGTAAACCGGTATATATGAAAGATAACATTATCATTGTAGATTTTTCTCAAAGCTATCTACAAAAAGTATCAGAAGTATTAAAGAGTTCTTTTTTCAAGGAGTTATTAATTAACTATATTAGTAAAATTAAAACTAATAATTCAAAGCTTTCTGCTTGGCAAGAACTTGCTGGAGATAATGTGAAAGTAGTAGAAAAATTCAATTTACTATTTAGACAATTACTTGTCCTAGAATTATCAGAAATTGAATCTACAATTTTAGATGATCAAAAAAAATTATTGATTTTCATTGAAGGGCTATTCAATTACTGGAAGAGTTTCAATCGTTACTCAATCTTACGTACAGGTGATAACCACGCAGTTCAAAATCATTCATTTATTGATGCAAATACACATTTTAATCATCTAGTGCGAGAAACATATCGAACAATTGAAGAAAAAGTTCAAGGCCGTCGAAATAATGTATATCGTCAGCTTCAAGCAGGAACTAATGCTTCGATTTCAATCCGCAAAAATTCGCCTAAATTATCAGCTAAATATGCAAAGTTAAATAATTTCTATTTCATTGATTCATTAATGCTTAGAACACCATTACTTTTATATCCTAAATCAAATACTCGTAAAGGAAGTTTTACGAAAACTAATGTAAATCCAATTGAGTATTTTACTGGAAACAAAGATGAATGGTTTGTAATGCCGATCAAAGTTGGTAGCTTATTAACGTTTGTCTACTTTAATCAAGATTATATCGGGAATGCAGTTTCACTATCAAATTTATTTGAATTTGCAAATTTTGCAGAATGCAAACAAAAGCCTGATTTAATCGTTTTATTTGGAAATGAAGATCAAAAAGATGAAACAGTTTATTATTATGATGAAGAAGAAGATTTATTTATTGGTTCAATTTCTGATAATGAATATGTTGATTATTTTGGATATATGAAGAAAATGTCATTAACATTACATAACTTAGCTGAAATGAAAAAAGGTAATTTGCCAATTCATGGTGCATTTATTAATGTAACTTTGAAAAATGGCAAGAAAAAAGGAATAATGCTTATGGGTGATTCAGGTGCAGGGAAATCAGAAACAATTGAAGCGATGCAAACAATGGGAACAAATGAAATAATGGATATTGAAATAATTTTTGATGATATGGGTTGCATAACTTATGAAAATGGAAAACCAGTAGCAACTGGAACGGAAATTGGTGCATTTATTCGTTTAGATGATTTAGATAAAGGCCGTCCATATCAGGATATGGATCGAAGTATTTTTATGAATCCAGATACACATAATGCTCGAGTTATTTTACCGGTATGTGATTATGAAACAATCACAAGTAACCATCAAATAGATTTATTTGTTTATGCAAATAATTATGATGATAAATTAGGATTACGAATCATTGATGATGTAGCAGAAGCACAAGCTATTTTTGTTGAAGGGAAAAGAATGGCGCTTAATACAACTGATGAAGTTGGTTATACAAAAACTTATTTTGCTAATCCGTTTGGTCCAATGCAAGAACAAGAACTTTGTCAGCCATTAATTGATCAAGCATTTGCAAATTTAAAAACCGAGGGAATACCGTTTGGTGAAGTGTATACCCACTTAGGTTTAGGTAAAGCAGATCAAACGGGACTTGAAACAGTTGCAATGCAGTTATTAGAGTTTTTGAAAAAATAATATCAAATAATGTAAAATAAAGTACTTTACTAAACAATAAAAGCAATATCTCAAATTCGAGATATTGTTTTTTAAATTCACGAACATTTACTCAAATAAAAAAATGTGTATATGAACTATTGAAAACAAAATAAAATCTTTTGAAAAAATGGCAACATGAAAAATAAAAAAGTAAAATAAAAGTTGTTGCAAGTAAATAAAATTGCTATAATAGTTGTATAAATTGAAAATAGTAACAAAAAGAAAGTAGTAATGAAAAGAAAGTAGTTTAAATAATGCAGGTGAGAGAGGAAAAATGAGAAAATTTTTGTTTATTTTATTATGTGCCATAACTCTATTTCAGGGGGTTAATGGAACAAATTTATTTTTTTTAGCAAAAACAGTTGTTCAAACATCAGAAGTTATTCCTAAACAAGAGGATGAAGTTTCTGAGAAGAGTGAAACAACAGAGGTCGAATCAAGTGTAGAAGCTCCAAAAGAAGCGCAAATAAAAGCAGCGGCTACCAAAGAAGTACTTACACCAAAAGCGAATGCAATTTCATATCAAGTGTCAAGTGCATTAAGTACAGATGGAAAAATTCCTGATGCTCTAGCTTTTGGTAATTCGACAACAGTTGACATGACAAGTATTACAAGGTATGAAATGTTTTATACATACATTAAAATTGCATATGATAATGAATCGGGTGTGCCAATGGCAGCGCCTGTTGTGCAAATGCAATTACCAAAGACAAATGATCCAACTTTTTTTGAATCATTAACACCAAGTAATTCACCGGGAAATTGGGTGGCTTATCCGAATACACCATCCGGTGCTGGAAACAATGATTTTCCAACAGATGCAAGTCATTTTTCTGTTAATAATGGAACATTGACATGGAAAGGGAACGATGTCCAAACAGGTTCGTATGGAGAAATTTATATAAAAATACCAATGCGTATGCCGTATACAAACTTAGGGACATTTAACTATAATGTTGACATCAATTATTCATTAAATTCATCGATAATCAGTGAAAGTTATATAACACCTGTTACGTTAAGTGGAAATGTTGATGAACCGACATATTCAATTAGCCAATCAAAAACACTTTCATATGTACCGTCTGAACCGGATGCTGCGAATTATTGGTATGCACAATACTATGTGAATACGAATTATACTTCAGGTTATCAAATGACACCAAGAGCATGGGAAAACCAGCAAGCTCTAGCGCCATCACCACAGTTTAAATGGGAATTACCAGCTGACGCTGAAGTTATGAGTTCAAGTGGTGGCTATTTAGGAAATGGCCAAACTTATGTCGTTCGTTATCCAAAAACAAAATACCCAACGGGAACAGAAAAAATTACACTAACGACTTCACTTTCAGGACGCTACGCTGCTCAAACAACGCAAGCGGTTTTACCAAATTACACTCAAACATTTTCATCAGCTGTTGGTTCAACAAATGTTCCTACGAATGGGATGGGTGGCTTAGGATTTACATTTGCTAAAACAAGTTACTCAGCGGAATCAATGAAATTAGGTTCAGTTGAAATACGACCTTTTTACAATGCTGTTTTTCGAAATGCAACCCCAGCAACTGATTCAGATTTATTTATATATGAAAATGGTCCATTTAAATGGGTGAAAAATGGCGTTGAATCGGATGTTGATTATGCAATTTCAAATTTAAATTTGAGTGCTGACATGGGTACTGTTGGAATTGGCAGTGGTAAAATAGCTAAAGCAACCGTGTATGCAACATACGCTGATGGAACAACAGTAAAAATTGTCGATGGACTGACTTTGAAGGGAAAAGGTGATAATCAACAGATTATTAAAACGACAAATACCGCAAATGCCAACGGCTCGGCGTTAGTAAAGGTTCGTGTTGAAGTAACAAATGCCTCAACGCA
>JBOFGK010000057.1:0-44286 GCA_051649085.1 Mycoplasmatales bacterium
GATGACTATATGTTATACTACAACTACGAAAGACCACAAATGCACAAACAAAAAATGACACCCCACGAAGTGGAATGTCATATTATGTGTAGTTAAACTCTTTTATTTCTTATTCCACTTTTTGGGGTTCAGTTCAATATTTATTACACCTTTTATTTTAAGAAAATATTTTGATTATTGGCAAAAAAATGAATTGACACAGAAAATTTCCAAAAATCTAAAATATATTGAATATACTAGTGAATCGATGGCTAGCGAGGATAAAAAAGAATATGAAAAAAAATTAGGTGTAAAAATAATTTCAAATTATGGTTCAAGAGAGTTTTGGAATATAGCATATGAATGTGAGGAAGGAAAAATGCATTTTAACGATACTTTGCTATCAATAAAAACTGATAGTGATAATGCTTTTTTATTAACAACACGTTATCAAGGAGTAATGAAATTTAATGATTACAAAATTGGTGATTTGGGAAAAATAGTACAAGGAAAATGCATGTGCGGTCGCAGTGGGAGGATATTAGAATTTGATGGTACTAGGGATGCTTATAGAATTGGTGGAACGAATATAGATGGAAATAAATTAATTCGTGCAAACATGCGACAGATTATATTCAAAGATGCAGTGAATGGTGTCTTTGATATTGAGGTAATAGAGTATAAGAAATTGAAGTTTCGAGTCTCAGTTTGGGTAGATTTTGAAAAGTTCAATAATACACTTTTTATAGAAAAATTCAAAGAATATTTAGAAACGGACTTAAATAAAAAAGTTTTCATAGAGTTCTTTTTTAATTCAGAGGAAAGAAAAAATGAAAGATTAAAGGAAAATATTTTTGTTAGAAAGGACCAAAATGGAAATTAAAATGAATGAATTGTCGCTAAATACTAATGCAATTAGTGAGTGCAATAAAGTACTAAAAAGTGGAAAGTTTGTATATGGAGAATTGTGCAACAAATTCGAAAAAAAAATAGAAACATTTTTAAATGTAGATTTTTGTGTCGTTACTAGTTCGGGAACAACGGCATTGTATACAGCTTTAAATGCACTAGAAATCAGACAAAATGATTTGATTTATACAACACCATTCACCTTTGTTGCAACTGTATCGACGCCTAAACTATTTGGATGCAAGCTTGAATATATTGATTTTGATTCAAGAACTTTTCAAATTAGTTTTGAAGAATTAGTAATAAAGTGCGAGAGGAAAAAACCAAAAGCAGTTATTGTTGTACACTTATTTGGAAATAGTTGTGAAATTGATAAAATAGCAAAATACTGTAAAAAAAAGGATATACTTCTTATAGAGGATTGTGCTCAATCTTTTGGTACAAAATATAATAATCAGTATGTAGGAAGTTTTGGCGATGTCTCAATTTTTAGTTTCTATCCGACGAAAAATTTAACGACAATGGAAGGGGGGGCAGTGGTTACAAATAATATGGAAATATACAATCGTGCAAAAAATTTTATAAATCATGGGCAAAGTGATACCTACAAATATATTGCAGTTGGAACGAATTTTCGAATGCTTGAAATTTCAGCAGCAATCGGAAATGTTGAAATCTTAAATATTGAAGAAAGAATAAAGAGAAAAAGAAAAAAAGCTCAAGAATATTTATCAAAAATAAAAAACAGTAAAATAATTCTCCCATACTTTAGTGAAAATGTATATCATTCTTTTAATCAATTTACAATTTTAGTAAAAGATAGGAAAGATTTTATAAAATATTTGAAAAAAAACGGCATAGAGTCAAAAGTTTTTTATCCTGAGTTGTTAAGCGAAATAGAATTTTTAGCGGATATTAATTTTCGAACAAAAAATATAAACACAACCAAAGAAATTATTTCAATCCCCATAAGGTACAATATGTCTAATAATGAACTACAAAAAGTAATAAAGGTTCTAAATGAATGGTAAATCGATTTGCATAGTTGGGCTTGGAAAAATGGGACTATTACATTTTAAAATGCTTTTAAAAAGAGACGATATAAAATTTCCAGTAAATGTGTTCGAGACAAATGAAAAAAGAAAGAACATAGAAAAAAAATTTGGGGGAAAAATAAAATTTATTGAAGAAGAAGATCTAGTTGAAGCAGAATATATTATTATTACTGCACCGACTTTTTTGCATAAATATTTTCTGAAAAAATTTAAAAATAAAAAAATTTTAATTGAGAAGCCACTTATTTCATTAACACAAAGTATGCATATTAAAGATGTGTTTCATCAAAATAAAATAATGGTTGGATATAGCGAACTTTTTAGAACAAGCAATTATTTTTTTTTGGAATTAGTGAAATTTCACGTACCTAAAGAAGTAATAATTAAAAGAACAAGTGTCTCAAGAACTAATTTTACAAATGTTATTGAGGATTTAGCTGTCCATGACTTAGTATTACTGTACAAAGAGCATATGTTGGGAGACTTTATAATAGAAAAAAAAATAATTCGGAAAAATACTGCAACAATTAATTTTAGAACAGCGGATAGTGTATATAAATTAAAGTATTCAAATGAGATTCAAAGTGGAAAATATATGTTATTCAAAAAAAATAAACAAAAATATATCAGTACTTTTAATAAAATTTATATAATTGATGAAAATGATATTGTTTTTAAAATTAATTTTAACGAAAATCCATTATTAAGAGAACATGATTGCTTTTTTAAGCAAAAAAACAATTCAACATACAATGAAGAAGAGAAAATTTTTAAAATACTTAAGGAGATACATGAATAAAAATGTTTTATTGATAGATGCAGATAATTTCGAACGCCCCGTAAGTAATGAAATTGCAACTGGAATAATTGAGTCAGGTTTACAAGAGATGGGTTTTAACGTTAACGCGTTATATAATGTATCATATGAGGATTTAATCAAGGAACTGGAAAAAAATGAATATAAATATTTAGGTGTATATATGAAGTTTTCGGAAGAATTCGAAAAAATCTATGATTTAATGTGTAAAGCAAAAAAAAAAGGAATAATTGTCTTTTTCTATGGATTATATCCAACTTTGTGGTATAGACATCTTGTAAAGGAAATAAAATGGATTGATTATATTTTTGTAGGTGAACCTGAATATGATATATTAAAAATTTTCAAAAATGGTATAGAATCAAAAGGAGAGCCAGAAATAGTATTCTCATCAAATGTCCATCCAGATAAATTACCATTTCCAATTTCTAAAGGTGGAGAATATGTTTCAATGATTTCAAGAGGATGTATGAGTAGATGTACGTTTTGCGACGATGTTGATTATTACAATAAAGTAAGATTAAGAACAGTTGAGAACGTTATATTAGAATTGAAAAAAAATTGTAGAAATACTTTAAACAAAGTTTTTTTTGCAGATTTAGACTTTTTAATGATTGATGAAATTGATTCGACATGGATAAACAGATTTGCTGAAAAAGTTGTAAAAGAAAAAATTATGATTAAATTTTCCTTTCAAACAAGAATTGATCGGATAAATAAAGTTAGTAATGAAGTTTTATGTACTCTAAAAAGAATTGGACTACAGGGGATTTCGATTGGTATAGAAAACGTAAATGAACGGATTCAAAGAAATTTCAACAAAAAAAATGAAACGAAAAAAGAAGTTAAAAATGCTATAAAAAAACTAATGGATCTAAAAATACCGTATAAAATGAATTTCATCTTGTTTGAGCCAACAACATCTGTTGCTGAGATAGAAGAAAATCTATTATTTCTTGAAGAAATTGACTTTCCAAGAGGAACAAGCATTACACACCCACCAATCTCTTTACCGACACAATTGATGATAAAAAAGGATTCGAGAGCATATAGATTTTATAAAAAAAAAACTTTGTCTGGATTGAAAGTGGAAAAATACAATATAGTTTATCAATTAAATGATAGTAATGTAATTGAATTGCAAGAAAAACTACTAAATTATAGAAAAATGTTTGCAAAGTATTGGCATAATATATACAAGGCGATTGAAATTATCGATACTGTTGATATTGGTATTGAAAAGATTAGAATAGCAAAAATTATAAAAAAAAGCAAAAAACTTGATTTGATAATATTCAAGAATTTGATTAAAAATGACCTGGAAAATGTTATAGAAGAAAACAAAACAGAAATTATAGAAATAGAGACAAGCATTGATGAATTTATTTCAAATTTTAAAAACATTAATGTGAGCCCAAGTAATTGGCATGGTCAATTAAATTATGTAAAAAGGAGAGAAAATGAACTGTGAAATAAAAAAGGTATTGATGACTTATGGAGATGTACAAATATTAAAAAATGATGAAAATATTATTGAATCATTTGAGCTTGATTCGTTAGATATTGTCGATTTAATTGTCGAATTAGAAGAAAAATTTAAAATAAATATAGAGGATAATTTAGAAAAATTTGTAGATTATATAAGTATAGATACAATTAATGAAATATTGGATGGGGTAGAATAAAATGATTTGGGAAAAATTACCGGAACAATTTACGATTGAAGATGATTTAAAAAAATTAAGCGCAAGTGAATTTAGAGATATGTGTAATGAAATTTATAGTAAAATATCAGCTCAAAGAAGTATTTTTGAAATTTCAGGCTGTAATAATATTGAACTTATTGCAAATTATTTAGCATATTTTGAGTCACAAAATAGTTTGGTGATAAATGGATCATCTAAAAAAAAAATATCAATTAATAAACTCCACAATGATGAAATTAATTCACTTGGGAGTGACTATTTAATATTGAAAACATCTGGTTCTACAGGACTTAGAAAAACTTGTGGATTTACAAAGAAAAAAATAATAGAAAATGCCAAAGCACATTCAGAAAGTATTAATTTATCCAATGATGGAATTGGATTAATATGTATGCCGATTGAATTTGGTTATGCAAATACTGCACAGCTTTGGTCTTACATACTATTAGGTAAATCGATTAGATTAACATCAAAAAAATCAATAATAAATATTGTTGATATACTAAAAAATGAAAAAATAACAGATGTAACTTTCGGAGGATCTCTTGTAAATGCAGAATTTATTACTAAATTAAAGAAAAATTTCGCCAAAAGTGAAATTTATCAAACTTATGGTCAAACAGAATTTGGTCCGAGAATAAGTACTAGTAATATTAGAAAAAATGGAATTTATTTTGAGAAGTGTCTAAAAGGAATTAAGTATTTTTTCGCAGAAAGTGGAGAACTTTTTGTGAAAAGTCCATTCTATTGTGATTGGGTATTAACTGGAACTGAAGTTGTGATAAATAAAAATTTTATCGGGACAGGAGATATATTTGAAATAAAAGATGAAAAATTCAGATTTTGTTGCAGGAATTCGGAAATATTAAAGTTTAAAGGATTTCGCTGTTCTATAAATGAGATAATAAATGGGGTTGAAAACAAATTTGAAGTTAATTGTCAAGCAGTTCGAATTTTGGGTACGGTTGGAAATGATACATACATATTAAGAATAGTAGAAAGTGATGAATTGAAAAAAAAGAAGAGTGAGTCTGAAATTATTCAGCAAATTATAGAGTATACAAAAAATAAATTTAGTAAAAATTTTATTCCACTAAAAATTGTTTTCGTATCTGATGATCAAATTGAGTATACTAAAAGTGGAAAAAAGAAGGTAATCGTAAATGAAATCTAATATACTAATTATTTCAAATGGGTATATAAGCAAAAATATCAAAAAAATTCTTTTGAAAAAAGGTGACAACGTTTATGTAACAGGTAGAAGAGAGACTTATGATTTTTATTTGGATTTCAGTGGTGCTATAGAAAAACAAACAATGACTTTATTATTAGACTTTTGTGAAAAACGTCAAATCAATTCATTTATTTTCGCTTGTGGAACGCAGGAGCAAAAAAGGATTGAGGGAATTTCAGTTGATAAATTTCAAAAGTTTTTTGATGATAATTTTATTTTTTATTTAAATATCTTTAATGGACTAAATAAATTTATGCGTAAAAATAGATGTAATCTTATTTTTATATCCTCAGTCTATAGTGAAAAATTATATGAAAAAAATTTTTTATACTCAGCAAGTAGGTCAATTATCGAAAAATTTGCTATTCAAATAGCAATAGAAGAAGGAGTCTATGGAATAAAGTCCAATATTGTTTGTCCAACTTTTTATCCATCACCAATGAACTCTATCGAGGATTCAAATAAAAAAGAAAAGAAAAGTTTAAAACAGAGTTGTTTAAATAATACACCAGATATAAAAGAACTATCAAAATTTATATATTTACTTACACGAAACGAAAATTTAGTTTCTGGACAAAAATTTATCATTGATAATAGGATTTGCCATGATTACTAAAAATATACAATTATCATATAAATATTCAATAAAGCATGTAGCAAGTTGTTTCCTTCTGCCATTTTTAACCTTACTTTTAAAATGCTTCAAATTAAGCTTCATTTTTTTACTAATTGAACTTTTTGTACTAGATACAACCCTAAATAATAAAGCTTATATTTTGATTATCATAATTATTGGCTACTCAATAATTGACTATTTAGTTTATATTTGGAATCTATATATTCAAAATACTAGATTTAAAATAATTAAATCTTTCAAGGAAGAAATTATCAACAAAGCTTTAGCTATTTCATATGAAGATTTACAAAAAAAAGAAATTAAAGGACTTTATTATAAGGCACTTGAAAGCATTAATCAAGGTTATTTAGGGATTGGTGGAACAATTTTTGTCACTAAAGATTTACTAGTAGAAGTCTATTTGATAATTACAGTTATTTGTTTTTCTTTAGTTTATAGTATTTACTTGTTTGCTTTTTTCTCAGTAAGTTTAATAATTATGTTATTTATTTATCGGGAAGTTGGAAGTATTGAAAAACTTAAAGAAGAAAAAGTATTTCAAGCTAAAACTAACCAACAAGTAAGTGAAAGATATTTAACTGAAATTGCCTTTGCAAAAGAATTAAGAATATTTAATTTTCGAGAACTTTTTATGAGAAAATACAATCAAGATTCGATTGCAATTATTATAGCTCAAAAAAAATTTAACCGTAAGAAAATAAAGTTTGATCTAGTAGTTAACTTGATTAAAGCCTGTTTATATTTTGGATGTTTTTATATTTTTATTAGTACAAATAGTTTAAGTTTACTAATAATTTTTTTGGCATTAAATGAATTTATTTATGCGAGTGAACGAATGGTTTTACCAATTAGACGACTAAAAGTTATTGAAGAACAATCAAAGAGTGTTTATCAGTTTTTAGAGTTAAGTGAAGTCGAAAAAAGAAAATTAGAATATGAACTACCTGCTGACTGGACAATAAAAATCGAAAATTTGAATTACTGGATTGAGCAAAAAAAAGTTTTAGATAATTTGCAATTTTGCATCCGCAGAAATGAGAAAATTTGTATTTTAGGAAGAAATGGGGCTGGAAAATCAACATTACTTCATTTTTTATCAGGTCTAATTGAAGCCCCAGAAGCACAAATAAAAATTAATGATCAACAATTAGATCTTAGGAGTAAAGAGTTTTTTGAACATGTAACATCGACAATTTTTCAAGAGACTGTTACTTATTCGGAAACAATCTTAGAAAATAGTGATTTAAATGTAAGTGAAAGTGTTCTTGCTGAGCTTTTAAAAACGACGGATATTCGTGGATTACAACAAAAAAAAACAAACACAATGATGACAAAATATTTCGATGATAATGGAATAGAATTATCTGGAGGAGAATATCAAAAATTTGAATTTCTAAAATTACAGTTTCAAAATAAAAAAATAATTCTTTTAGATGAACCAAGCAGTGCAATGGACAAATATTCAGAAATTACTTTTTTTGAGAATTTATTTGAAACATATCACGATAATACAGTATTAGTTGTTGTTCATAATTATCAAATAATTTCAGAGTTTGAAAAATGTCTTGTACTTGATGAAGGAAAAATAATTTTTGCTGGAGAAGTTAGCGGATACATAAAAACAAATCACTATTTAAAAATGATTAATAACTTGGAGGAAAAAAATGAGGGTGTTCGTTAATTTGTTTAGATATTATCGAAAAATATATCAATATAAATCGTTAATCATTGTAGGATGTTTTATTGTCTTTGGTTTATCATTTCTACAAAGTTATATGTCACTAACACTTTTCAACACAATCATCAATTATAGTCAAAATAAAGAGTTTATCTTCAAAGTAACATTTTTAATAGTTTTGAATTTTTTTGTGCTTAATAGTATAATAAATTTCGTGAAAAACTATTTAGAAGTTGAAGGAAGTGAATTTTTAAACTACTGTAAGGAAGAATTTTTCGAATTATATGCGAAAATTGAGTATTCAAAAATAAGTGAAACAGAAGTTGCTAATAATTTAGAGTTAAGTAAACAACTCTTAAGAGAGGAAACTTTTTTGAAGCTCAATTATTTGATTATTGATCAGTTAAGTATTCTCTTTGGTATTTTTGGAATATGGATCTTTTTCTTTACGAAATCAATTGAAATGACTCTCGTTTTGATAAGTTTGTCATGTGTCCCATTTTTTTTCTATAGAAAAAGCATTGAAAATCAGTTTAAAAAGTATCAGATGGAAAGAGATATATTTCGAAAAGAACGCTATTACAATTACATTTTACAAGAAAAAAAATTTATGAAACATTTGCGAAATAAAAAAAGGGAGAATCATATCTTTCAAAAGTTTAAACAAGATAATGATGAGATGTTTAATCAAACTATTGAGTACTTTGTGAAAAAACAATTGAAAATTGATTCGAAAATCAAATTATTTGAATACATGCAATTTATCCTTGTAAACATCATATTACTACTTGTTTCAATAACATTAGGACTAAATGTTTTAATTTTTACAATGCTTGTAAAAGCAAATTATGATTTGAGTGAAAAGATTAAATTATTCTTGTTAAATTTAAGTGAAACAGTTATTTTACTAAAATTGTATGAACTTTATTATGAATTTGTTACAGATAACCAATATGTAAGTAGCGAGCAATTTACATGTGATAAAATAGTTTTTGAAAACGTCAGTTTTGCAAGCAAAGACTATCTAATAATAGATAATATATCGACAAGTATTTCAAAGCATAATAACTATACAATTGTTGGTTTAAATGGTTCGGGTAAAACAACTTTTGCTTTACTGTTAGTTGGGTTATTGAAACCGACAAAAGGTCAAATAAAATATTTTTTTGAGGAACAAGAAGTTTACAATACAACTGTTGGAAATAAATTACCAAATAGTAGTATCTTATTTCAAGATTTTAAATATTTTGATTTAAGTGTACATGAAAATATCGGTCAATCTATTGAGAAAAAGCAATATTCAGAATTATTATTTGATATTGATTTGGAGGCATCTGATTTTTCATTAGGTCAAAAACAAAGAATAGCAATGGTGCGTGCATTAAATAAAAAAGCAAGTATTCTTTTATTAGATGAGCCTAGTGCAAGCTTAGATGAAGAAACGACAACCATCTTTTCTAAAGTGTATCGAAAAGTTAGGCATTTTCCAATCAAGCTATTAATCACCCATGATCTAGAGAATATTGATGAGAATTCAAAAATAATTGCTTTCAAGAAAGGGCGAATTTGCTATGAAGGTATTTATCGAGATGATTTATTTGAATAGAAAATGATATTTTTAAATTTTAAGAAATTTCAAAAAGCAGAAAATCTAAAAAAACACCAATTAGAGAGGAAGATGATGAAGAAAACAATTATCCCAGAAACATCACATTTATTTAGTTTAATTACTATCCAAAACAATATTATAATGGAGTATATTTCCTTAATACAATTATACTGTAATAGGCCGTACTTTACAAAAAAATTTATCTCAATGAGCTACCATGATGATAATCTAAATATATTAAAATATTCAAAATCTCTTTTTTCAATTGAAATTGAAACGGATCCAGATATAACATTTGAAAAATTCAGCGAAATTATAAAAGAGAATTTATTAAATGGATTTGCTGCAGTGCTATATGTTGATCGTGGCTATTTGAACGAATATGTGTTTAATAAGAATTGTTTTCCTGTAGGTTCGCCACATATGATGATGATTATAAAGGAAGACAAAAATACATATAGATGTAAAGATTTTTTTAATTCAAAAGAATATGAGGAAAGAGATATATCTCTAAAAAGAATTTTCGATGCTTACACATCTAGGGCGTTAATGTGGATTGGAATAAATGAAACAAGGACAATCAGATTTTATAAAGAGAAAAAAAATGACATATATATTGAATCTTCCTTTAAGAAAAATCTTATTAGAAAATTTAGCTTAGAAATAAAAAAATATAATATTGGTGGAATAAGTTCTGGAATTGCAACTGGTATTGATGTTTATGATTTTTTTGAAGAATACATGGAGACTTTTTTAGAAGGTGAAACAGAATATGATAAAAAAATAATTTCGACAATTATTTTGCATAAAAAGATGATTGTTGAATCATTAAAGTTTCTTTTACCTTCATGTAAAACAATTGATCAATTACAAGAACATATTAGTACTTTGCAAACAGAGGCAATTTTTTTACTTAAATGTTCAATTCAAAAAAACTTTAATGAGAAAAAAATTTTATCAGTTATAGAAAGAATAAAAGAATACAAAAAAAATGAAACCCGTATTTTTTCTGAAATTATTCTGAAACTTGAATTAGAATATGAAATGACAAAAATAGTGAATTTAAAAGAAGAAGTAATAATAGTAAATAATGAAATTTGTTCAAAAAATTCAAACGTGCTACAAAATAGAACTGACTTAAAAATTGATAAAATAATTATAAAAGAAAAGTGCGAGTTTAATAGTATTGAAACAGATATTCTTTGTATAGAAAAAGATGCAGAGCTAAAAGTTGGTAAAATATTGGTGCGTGATAAAATAATCTGCAATGGTACGCTCCGAGCGGAAGAATTATATTGCTATACAAAAATTCCGGAAAATGACCATTTTTTTATAAAAAAAAGTATATATATTCCATAAAATAGTACTTTTAGGAAAAAAATAATATATATATATTAAAGTAAAAAATTTTGATTCATCAATATTCAAAAAATTATCTTTTGTCAGAAATTTGCAACATAGATCAATTTGGTTAAAAATGATTTGTCAATAAATAGTAAAATTTAAACAAGAGCTTTTAAAGCTCTTTTTTTTTGATTTATATTCAGCTAATAGTTACTTTTTGAAAGAATAAAATATATATGGAAATACTGAATTTAAGCATAATTTTAAGCTGATCTATTATAGTGTTTATCCAAAATTGCTTGCCTTTTTCAAGACATAATAAAATCAATTTGTTGCATTAAAGTTTCGGGAATTTTAAGTAATTTTTCCAAAAAATACTAATCTTGTGTAATAATATTATTGTAGGAGGAATATGTTAAAGTTTTCAGAAAATCCAATAATAACAACCGAAAATGTTGTGCCTTCAAGAGCAGACTTTAAAGTTGATGGTGTATTTAACGCAGGATGTGTTAAATTTCAAAATGAGTATTTATTACTTTTAAGAGTTGCGGAAAGTTTCGTAAATGAAACCGAAGATGAAGTGTTGATTCCCGTAAATGTTGATGGTCAAATAGTAGCTAAAAGATTAAAGCGAGCAGATGCAAATTTCGATTTTTCGGATTCGCGAATTGTTATCAATAAAACAACAAATCAAACCGAGTTTCTAACGTCAATTTCACATTTAAGAATTGCCAGAAGTAAAGATGGGTATGCGTTCGAAATTGATAAAGAGCCAGTAGTATTCCCCTACGATTCTTTAGAAGAATGGGGAGTTGAAGATCCAAGAATAGTTGAAATTGATGGGTACTTTTTAATTAATTATACTGCTGTTTCTCCAAAAGGTGCATGTACAAGCATGGTTAAAACAGTTGACTTTAAGACATTTGAAAAAGTTGGAACAATTTTCACAGTTGAAAATAAAGATGTCTGCTTATTCAATGAAAAAATCAACGATTTATACTATGCATATCATCGGCCAGTTCCGAAAGCATTTGGAACACCAGATATGTGGATTGCAACAAGTCCAGATTTAATTCACTATGGAAATCACAAATATTTCTTAGGAGTTAGACAAGGAGATTTTTGGGACAATGGACGAATAGGTGGTGGTGCACCGCCAATTAAAACAGAGCATGGATGGCTAAGTATATATCATGCATGTGATTTAAATAATTGCTATTGTCTTGGTGCTTTCTTGACACCACTTAATGATCCCTCAACAATTATAAAAAGGAGTGTCGTTCCTTTAGTTAAGCCGGATCAACCATATGAGCTTGTTGGATTCTTCGGTAACGTAGTCTTCTCGTGTGGAGCATTAATTGAAGAAGATAATGTAATTATTTATTATGGAGCTGCTGATGATAAAATGTGTCGGGTAGACTTTACATTACAAGAAATAATCGACAGTATGGAGGAATTTAATGTATAAAATTTCAGAATTATTTAAGGAATTTGATCGAACAAATGTAAAAGAGACAAATAAAATTAATTTCATTGGAGTTGATGGTTTTGATGTTTACAATATTACAGCACCATTTATAGATAATGGATGTCTATATATCGCTGGTCGTGTTGAGAAAAGAGATAGTGAACATTCAAACATTATGTTTTTCAAACAAATAAATGAGCTTGATTATCAACTTGATGAAAGTCTTCCGACGTTCGAGTTACAAGATCCATATGTAACATTCATCGATGGAAAATTAGTATTAGGTGGAACAAAAATATTTGATCATCCAAACATTCCTGGAGCGCTTTGGTATTGTGCTCATAAATATATTGGATCCGAGATTAGTGACTTAAAACTATTTTTTGAAGGCCCTAACGGAATGAAAGATATTCGTTTACTAGAATTAGCAGACAAACGAATCGTCTGCTTTACAAGACCTCAAGGTGAGCTAGGTGGTCGCGGAAAAATTGGCTATTATCTATTAAATGACTTAACTGAATTATCAATTACTGGGATTAATCAAGCACCACTGCTTGATTTATTTGATGAAGTTGAGTGGGGTGGAGCCAACGAAGCTCACTTATTAGCAGATGGAACAGTTGGAGTACTTGGTCATATTGCAAGATTTGATGAGGCAGGAAATCGTCACTATCATGCAATTTCATTTGTCCTAAATTTACAAACAAATGAAGTATCAAACTTCAAGATTATTCTTGTTCGTGATCAATTAGTGCATGGAGAATCTAAACGTCCGGATTTAGAAGATGTAATTTTCTCAGGTGGTTTAGTAAAAACGAATGATAAATGGCAACTTTATGTCGGTGCAGGTGATTGTGAAGGGCATTTTGCAGTAATTGAAAATCCCTTTGGAAAAGAGGTACAATGAGTTTAGTCGAGTTTAAAAACTTAGAATTAAAATATCCAGGTCAAAAAGAAGCGACGCTTAAAAGCTTAAATTTACAAATTGAAGAAGGGGAATTTATCGTTGTTGTTGGTCCAAGTGGTTGTGGAAAAAGTACAACTTTAAAAGTCTTATCAGGACTTGAGGATGTAACAGCCGGAGAGATTTACATAAATGGTGAACTTGTAAATTACAAAGAACCTAAAGATCGTAATATTTCAATGGTTTTTCAAAATTATGCACTTTATCCTCACTTTACAGTTCAGAAAAATGTGGCATTTGGATTAAAGAAAATGGGTCTTTCTAAACAAGAAATTACGAACAGAGTAAATGAAGTTGGGCAAATGCTTGGGATTACAGATCAATTTGCGAAAATGCCTAAAGATTTATCTGGTGGACAGCAACAAAGGGTTGCACTTGCCCGTGCAATTGTCCGTAGTCCATTAATTTATATTTTCGATGAACCGTTATCGAATTTAGATGCCAAACTACGAACAAAAACTCGAGAAGAAATTATCGGAATGCATAAACGCTTGAAGAAAACTTTCTTTTATGTAACACATGATCAAGTTGAAGCAATGACAATGGCTGATCGAATTATTGTGCTTAAAGATGGAATAATTCAACAGTTTGATAAACCAGTTAATATTTTCTACAATCCGAAAAATTTATTTGTAGCACAATTTTTAGGGACACCAGAAATAAATATATTTACCGGAACAAAAATTTCAACGGATTCTACAACGGGTGCAAGAGTAATTTTTGGAGAAGACTTATCAATTGATATTAGTACACTTCCGAATGTTTTAAACTACAAAAAAGAAAAGTTGTATATTGGCATTAGACCGGATGATGTGCACTATTCATTGTCAGCTAAACCAGGCTATCAAAAATTACAAGTCAGAGGTCGAGAAATTCTTGGGAACTCAACAATTCTAAATTGTCAAAGTGGTGAATTAACATTCAATATTCTAATTAAAACAAAGGATTTCTATGATGAATTAGCAGAAATATTTGTCGAAATCAATATTGGAAGTTGCTACTTCTTTGATATTGATACGGAAGAAAATATCAATGGGTAAAAAAGGTTTAACAGTTTTCTTAGTAGTGATGTCAATTGGGTTGTTATTTGCAATTAATTTTACAGTTTTTTCCCAAAACCAAATATATTTACTTAAAAATTATCAGACAGCATATACTGATTATCAAAACAAAGATTTTCAAATAAAAGAGCAAATATATTACTTTGAAAACAGTGAAATTGTTGCAACAAAAAGTAACACAAAGTTAAAGAATGGGATCGCTTTCGGTGAAAGTACCTTTAAGGTATATACGAATAATCAAATGGAAGAAATTAAGTATAGTGATTATCAAATAACGAATTTGGAAAGTTTGTTTACAAACTATTTGGTCTATAAGTATTCTTTATATACATCGATTGTTGTTTTATTCGGTCTGCTTTTAAAAGCTGTTTGGTATTTACTAATTTGCTGTACAATAATTTACTTTACCAAACGAATTTATGATCATTTTCAAAAGAGAAATGAAATCTACTTCAAAGAAAAGAAAATTAGTGAAGAGAAGTTTGAGATAAGTCTTGTTTTATTTATTATCTCATTTATTTATGCGTATGCAATCCTCTTCAGTGGACAAATATTTTCACAATACAGTTTACTATTAATCGGTCCGATTATCTACATGGGACTTCGAAAAAATAATCAAAAAAAGGAGAAGAAATGAAAAAAATATTTAGTATAGTTTTAATCGCATTACTTGCACTAACAGGATGTTCAGCTGGATCAAGCGGCCCTGCCGAGTTATCATTTGCAACTTGGGCTGGTGGAGAAGAATTAGCAGAATTACAGAAAATTGTTGATCAAGTTAACGAAGAAAATAAAGATGAATTTACAATTAAAATTCAATCAGTACCTGCAGACTACATGCTTAAAATGCAAACACAATTTTCAGCTGGAAAAGGGCCAGATATTATGTGGCTTGAACAAAACAACTTAGCTTCACTTGCTTCACAAGGGGTTGTGTTACCAATTGATGAGTATGTAAGTAAAAGTGAAGAAATGAAAAAATATAAATTTAATGAGAAATTAGTAAAAACTGCGAGTTACGAAGGAAAACAATATGGAATTCCATGGATTTCTAACCCGATGGTTTTGTACTACAATAAAGATATTGTAAGTGCTGATGATCAAAAAAGACTAGATGAAGCAGTAACTGGGAACAAATTAACACTAGATGAATTCAAAACAATGGCTGCAAAATATAATAAGGATGGAAATAATGGAACATTATTTAATGGATGGCCACCATTTGAATATTTCTTATGGAATAATGGTGGAGAAGTTGAAGATGAAACAGGTAAACCATTATTTAACACACCAGAAGGTGTAAAAGCAGTTGAGTACATGGTTGATACAATGCAAAAAAATCCAATTACGCCAGATATGGAAAAAATAAATGCTGCCGGATATGGTGAAACATTTAAACAAGGAAAAACAGCTTTCATCATGGGTGGAACAGCTGATAAAATGGAAATGATTGAAGATGAAGCAGTTCCGTTTAAAGTTGGTTATTCATTAGTGCCGGGTGATTTTACGTATAACTGGTCAGCATCATATGCGATGACAAAAGATACGAAAAACAAAGATGCTGCTTATAAAGCAATTGAAGCACTTACGCTTAAAACTTGGGAATGGAAAATGGTGCCACCAGTTGAGATTACAGATTTAGGTTTTAAAGACTACGAAGAGTATTTAGCGAAAAATGCACCACACAAAAAAGGAATGGGTCCTGTAATTGACGCAGTGATGGGACAAACTCATGATTATTCATATTCAGCAAAATCAGCTAAAACATACGGAGTGTTATGGGAAGAAATTTATGCACCAATTTTGAATGGACGTATTTCTGGAAAAGCTGTTGAACCAAAAACATTATTAGATAATGCCCAAAAGAAAATTGAAAGCGAGTAATAGTGGATACGAAAAAAATTGAGAAGCAAAAGTTTTACCGCAAGTATCGAGGACTAATCTTTGTTAGTCCTTGGTTACTTGGATTTTGTATTTTTTCAGTTATTCCTAGTATTGCTAGCCTATATATGTCAATGACAGACTGGGGTGTTGCAGGACCAATTGAAGGATTTGTCGGTTTCAAAAACTACATAAACGCCTTTACAAACAGCCAATTTTGGGATGCAATTATCGTTACCGTAAAGTTTGTAGTATTTGGAGTGCCATTAGGAATGGTTGGAAGTTTAGTTGCAGCCTTACTTTTAAATAATGATGTTAGAGGAAATAAAATGTTTCGTGCATTTTATTATTTACCAGTAGTTTCATCAGGGGTTGCAATTGCTGTAATGTGGATGTGGATCTTAGCTCCTGAAGGATTACTAAATATGTTTTTAGGTATATTTGGAATTGAGCCTATTTTTTGGTTAAATGATCCAGCCTACGTTATTCCTTCATATGTTATAATTGCAGTTTGGTCATCATTTTCTGGCTACTTAACGTATTTAGTTGCAATTAAGGATGTACCAGGAGCACTTTATGAAAATTCAAAAATTATTGGTGTTGGTTACTTTGAAAATTTATTTAAAATTACGATTCCATTAATTAGACCGATTCTTACGTATAATTTAATTATGGCTATTATTGCATCATTTAGAAAATTTTCTGATGCCTATGTAATTGGTGGAGCAGGTGGTCAAGGAAAGTTTTATATGGTGTACTTCTATGAAGTTGCATTTAGAGATTATAAAATGGGTTATGCAATTGCGCTTGCGTGGATTTTAGTGTTCATCATTTTCATCCTTGTCGCAATTGTCTATAAACAAACACCGTTCTTTGAATATTATTCTGGAAAAAAGGAGCTTGAATGAGTAAACGAACATTAACAAAAATCGCGATATATTTACTTATGTCAATTTTTGCAATTACAATGGTCTTTCCATTTCTTTGGACGTTTTTCGCGTCAACAAAATCAGAAGCTCAAAATATTTCACCAGTTTTTCAGCTTTTGCCAGAAGGAAGTTTTTTCGATTGGCAATGGAGTAATTATATTAAAGCAATTGATATCATGAAATACTGGCAAGCATTTGGAAATACATTAATAATT
This sequence comes from Mycoplasmatales bacterium, assembly GCA_051649085.1. Lineage (GTDB taxonomy): Bacteria > Bacillota_I > Bacilli_A > UBA3375 > UBA3375 > JBOFGK01. The sequence continues at coordinate 17,487 of JBOFGK010000057.1, forward strand.
TTAGTTCCTAAGTTATTTGGTGATGTTGTTATTTCAGCTTTCATTGCGTACGCATTTGCAAGATTTGAATTTCCGTATAAGCGAACAATTTTTTTGATTTTACTCGCAACTTTGATTATTCCGTTCGAAATTTCAATGATACCAATGTATTTTATTTATTCACAAATTGGCTGGATTGATACATACTTACCATTGATTGTCCCAGCATTTTTTGGAGCATCACAGTTTATCTTTTTCTTAACGATGTACTTTCTTACAATGCCGGAAGATTTAGTGGCAGCAGCAAGAATCGATGGTTTAAGTGATATAGAAATTTTCTTTAAGATTTACTTACCGATTTCCATGCCAGCAATGGTTGTAGTTAGTATTTGGTCGTTCCAAGGAACATGGAATGACTTACTTGGTCCATTAATTTGGTTGCAATCAGCGGATAAATTTACATTACAACTAAGTTTAGCTTCAATTTCTAAATCAACAACTTATCATGTTGATACGGGGGTTATTTTAGCGGGAACGGTGTTAGTAATGATTCCAATTTTACTTTTATTTATTGGTTTACAGCGTTATCTATTAGATTCGACTAAAACTTCAGGAATTAAAGGTTAAAATTGTTTAAGCCAAAAGTTGTTGCACATATGAAAATAGTGAGAGATATAATAAAGGTTATATCTTTCACTATTCTTTAAGCACTCAATTTAGCACGAAAAGTTTACAAATACTATGAAAAATATAAATGTAATGTTATAATATATATATTATAGCTAATTAGAGTAGAATAGAAATGGAGAGAAATGTTTAATGTTGAACAGAAAATAACTGAACTTAGGGCCCAAAAAGTTACCGAAAATACCATTAATAGCTATCAAGAATGGTTGGAAAAGTGTCCGCCTAGTAAACAAGAGAATTTATTATCGCTAACAAGCGAAGAAATTTACCAAGCTTTTACGGGTAATTTAACTTTTGGAACAGGTGGTGTTAGAAGTGTTTTAGGATTTGGATCTGCACTTTTGAATGTGTATACAGTTGGAAAAATTGCTAGTGGGGTTGCCGCCTATATTAATGAAAAAAATTTTGCAAATAAATTAGTTGTGATTGGTTATGATTCTCGAAAAATGTCACGAGAATTTGCTCAAATTACAAGTGCGGTGATGAAAAAAAAAGGAATTAGGTGTCAGATGTTTGATGATGTAATGCCTACACCAATTCTTTCGTATGCTGTTCGTGAATTATCTGCATGTATTGGGGTGATGATTACGGCAAGTCATAATCCTAGTAATTATAATGGTTATAAGGTCTATAATCAAACAGGAGCACAAATCACGCTTGCGGAAGCGAATGAAGTTATAAGTTTGATTAACAAAGAAGCGCTTGATTTTGGACTTGAACTTGATCAAGCAGTTGATTATATTGATAATCAACTTGTTGATAAATACTTAGATGAGGTTAGTAAATTGACACTTGAAGATGTGGAAAAATCAATTAAAATTTTGTTTTCTGCAGTTAATGGAACAGCGTATAAAGTCGTCCCGCGACTACTAACTACATGTGGGTACAACGTCTCACTTGTCAGTTCGCAGTGTGTACCCGATGGTAGTTTTTTAAATGCTAAAAGTATTAATCCAGAAGATTTAGCGGCGTTTGAAATTGCAAATGAATATTTGGATAATCATGATGTAATTGTGATAACTGATCCAGATGCTGATCGGGTTGGGATAAAAGTTCGTCATCTAGGTGAGTACATTGCATTAACTGGAAATCAAGTGGGAGCCTTGTTAATCGACTATTTGTTAAGCAAAATCGATGTAAGTCAGTTACCTAATCCAGTAATTTACAACACTATCGTAACTGGAGAACTCGGAGCCAAAATTGCCCAAAAGCATGGAGTGGCAGTTAAAAGTACTTTAACTGGTTTCAAATTTATTGGTGAACAGATTGACTTGAATCCCGACTTAACTTTCTTGTTCGGTTATGAAGAAAGCTATGGTTATTTACGCAGCTCGATTGTTCGCGATAAAGATGCAGTTCAATCAGTCTTGCTAATTTGTGAAATGATTAATCATTATCAAGTTCAAGAAAAAACACTTGTTGATCGATATAATGAAATTGAACAAGCGTTTGGCTATCATATTGAAAAGACAATTTCTTTAACAAAAGCACCTGATAAAATTATTGAATTGATTGAAGAGTTTAAACAAACAACGGAAATTGAAAACTTAGAAGTTGTGAAAACAGTTGATTTTTCTGTTGATGAAACAGGCTTACCAAAAGAAAAAGTAATCAAAAAATGGTTAAAAGATCTGGGATGGATTGTAATTCGACCGAGTGGTACGGAACCAAAAGTTAAATTTTATATTGCAATTTCCGGAACAAATAAAGCAGAATTAATCAATGATTATCAAAAAATAATTACTAAATTAGGACTCGAAAATTAAAAATAAAAAAAGTTAAAATAGGAAAAAAATGAAAAAAATAACTTTACAAGATATTGCTGATGAAATGGGGATTTCAAAATCTACTGTCTCACGAGCTCTTAGAAATAAAGAAGATATTTCTCGACAATTAAAAAGAAAAATCAATGTAACTGCGACTAAATTAGGTTATAAACTGACTAAAGATAAGACCAATACAACGATTGCAATTATTTGTAACGCTCTTATTGAAGAACCAGGAGAAGATTTCTATAATCGTATGTATCGAAAAATTTCTCATGCACTATCACTTGAAAACTTCAATTTAAAGTTTGAGCTATTTATTGAAAGCCCAACTCATGAATTGCCAATTAGTGCTAACGATCAGATGATTGATGGAATTATTGTAATTGGTGAATTTTCTAATAAATTTTTCAAGCACCTAGCTAAACGAAAATTACCAACAATTGTTGTTGATTACAATTATGATAAAGATTATTTTACAACAATATCAACAAATAATTTCGCATCTGGCGTTAGTGCAACAAAATATTTGATTAAACTAGGTCATAAAAAGATTTGCTTTGTAGGCGATAAAGAAAAAACTAATAATGTTCTTGAACGATATTATGGGTATGTAATGGCAATGGAAACAAATAACTTACAAGAACACTGTTTTCTTGTGATGAATAAAGATTGTAGTTTTAATCATAAAGTTGAAACGACAGCTTATTTTTGCCATACAGATCGTGAAGCATTTGATTTAATAAACTATTTAAACTCGATTAATGTTAAAGTTCCAGAAGATGTTTCAGTTGTCGGTTTTGATAATACTTTTTATTCAGAATATTCCAAAGTGAAAATTTCTACGATGAATGTCGATATTGATTTATTTGCAAATAAAGCTGTTGAAGCTTTAATGAAACAACTTGGAGATGAAGAGTTTACACATGAAAAAATAACAATTACTTCATCGATTGTGGAAAAAGAATCAGTTAGAAAATTATAGGTAGGACAGATGAAGAAAATAGTTATTAGTGGATTGATAAGTTTGTTTATCCTTTCGTTTGTAACAGTTGTGAGTGCAAATGTACTAGTAGATAATCAACAAAAAAAAATTGCAAAAATAGTTGAAATGAATGATAACTTTCAAACAGCGAAGTTTATGGATTTTAAACAAACAGCAATTGATTTCCAGCAAAATTATGTGGAAAAGACCTCAAGTTTTACGACACCTGCCTATAATCTTTTAGATACTGATTTGAAAGTGCTAATGAGCTATGTTGATGGAAATCAAGCGAATTACAGTCAAGAAGCAATTACGAATATTTCAAGTTTAATTTCAGCTGAACTGGTTGGTGAAGATACTGATATGAATATTGCACTTGATTTCTATAACACACGTAATGATGAACAGATTGTTTTAAATAATCCTAATGGGAAATCAGGTTCAACTTTTTGGTACGAAACTTGGCCGAATATTTTGTTCCTTGAATATGCACAGTTAAAGAAAACATCAGAACTTGATCAAGTTTCTAGGCAAATTTACGAACAATACTTATCGCTTGTGGACAAGATAAGTGGTGGAACTAAAATAGTTAATTTAGATAAAGCAACTGCGTATTCGTTTGCTGAACAAAAATTAACGAGAAATAATCAATGGGTAGAACCCGATGCTGCTAGTGCAATTGCATTAATTCTCGATAAAGCTTATGAACAAACTAAAGAACTAAAATACTTGGAAGCGGCCAAAACCTGCTTAAGTTATCTTAATCAACTCGATTATAACCCTAAATATGAATTGTTAGGGGCAATAGGACCAGTGCTTGCAAGTAAATATAATGCAATTCATGGGACAAACTTTGACACAAGTAAATTTCTTTTATGGGAATTTGATACTGCAAGTGATGTCCGAAGTGATTGGACAATGCTAAGTGGTAATTTTAATGGGCTCGATATTGACGGAACAATTGGTTCGCAATCCGATTATGGTGGTTATGCTTTTTCGATGAATACATTTGTTGAGGGAATTAGTTTAAGTTCACTTGCAAAATATGATTTTCGTTATAAAGATATGTTAGCAAAATTCTTGGCAAATAATTATGCAAGCTTAACCAATTTCTATGCAGGGCAATTAGAACCAACACACTACTCTAAACCTGGGGTATATTCACAAGAAAAATATGTACCATACGAAGGAATTAAAGAAAGCTTTAAAGGGATAAGTCCATATGTTGCCGGTGATCCACTTGAATACGAATGGGCTAACTCAGATTTAAGTTTGTATGGTGGAAGTTATGCGGGAATGTATGCACAAATACTTGTTGAAACAAATAATCCACAAGTTCTAGTATTTGATTTAAATCAGGCGGACTTAACAATTAATAAACATCAACAACCATTAACAGAAAATTATTTGATTTATAATCCAACATCAAGCACGCAAATACTAACGTTACAAACAAATAAGCAAGTTTATAACATTGATGAACAACAAATAACTAATTCACAGATTAGTATTCCTGCCAAAGCAAGTCAACAAATTAGTTTAATTGAAGATCCAACAAAGTTGAAAGTAGAAAATCAAAATATTTGGTATGGACAACAGCTTTTAGCATCTAAACCAGAATTTGTGGAAATAACAAATTTGGAAAATAATCAAGTCGTTGATAAAAGGTTTATGCTTAATTTACAAACATCTAATCCAAATAGTAAAATGCGTTTGTTATTAAATGGGCAGCAAGTTATGACAGGTTCTTTTCAACCAGAATTTGAATTTCTAAATCAACAAAACTTGACAGGTGAAGTCTACTTAACAATTGAAGTTGAAATTAATGAACGTCTATATTATGACACGAAGAAAATAATAATCTTAGATCAGCAACTTCCGAAAATATTTGAGTTAGAATCGACAAGTAATTTAGAACCAATTGCATTTATGCCTGGAACTTATGAAAATTCAGTAGTTAAAGAAGCTAATGTTGATCCATGGGGTGGTGTTCAGACGCAAGAAATCCGTGTTGATGCTCGTAAAAGTTATCGCATAAATATTGATACAAGTGAAATTAATGGAAAATGGAGTTTGCAATTACACGCACCAAATGATCCAAATAATCAGTATGGATATTATGTGCAAGGAGATACTAAAACAACGGGAATCAAAACTTTTGTGATTGATCAGTTAATTGAAAAAATGCCAGTTGATGAAGCTGGATTTGTAAATTTTCAAATTTGGTTAGTTGCAAGTGGAATCGATGATGCTTCATTTAAAGTCAATAAATTAGAGTTAATAGAAAATCAATTACCAAACTTAGAAATAACGAATAAGATTAGTTTTACAAATCGTGACTTTGAAAAAATTTTACGTTCTAACCAACAGGTTGATTATGTTTATGGACAAGGAATAATTGGACTAATTAATCGAGCAGATACTGGCTATAAAATTAAATTACCAACTTATATTGCTAAGGAAAAAACTAAAGTCAATCTTGATTTTGCAACAACTGAATATTTGAAAGTAGTAATTACAAATGAACGAACAGGTACTAGTATAGTTGTACCCAAAACCCAATTTTTGGTGCAAGACTATGAAGTTCTGGCTAATGATAAATTTACAATTAGTTTAGAAATTACGAGTCCAAAAGATGAAGTACAAATTATAAACGAACTTACGATTGAGTAAACAAAGTTGAAAGCGAGTAAAATGATAATTTATGAAATTTATGTGAGAAGCTTCAATGATTCAAACGATGATTTAATTGGTGATTTCAATGGTGTAATTGAGAAACTAGATTATTTAAGCAATCTAGGAATTGAAGCACTTTGGCTGACCCCATTTTATCCATCACCACTAGTCGATAACGGCTATGATGTCGCTGATTATGTCAATATTGATGAGAGAATTGGCAATCTTGCTGATTTCAAGCAGTTGACAAATGAAGCACATAGCCGTAATTTAAAAGTAATAATTGATGTTGTTTTCAATCATACTTCTGATCAGCATGAGTGGTTTAAACGAGCACTTGCAGGTGAACAAAAATATCAAGCATATTATCATTTTTATGAACAAGTTCCTAATAATTGGCAATCAATGTTTAAAGGTAGTGCTTGGAGTTATGCACCAAGTTTAAAACAATATTATTTACATCGCTTTGCCAAAGAACAACCAGATTTAAATTTAGCAAATAGCGAAGTCCTTGAAGAATTAAAAGCAGTTTTGAATTTTTGGCTAGAACAAGGAGTAGATGGTTTTAGATTTGACGTAATTAATTTTTTGATTAGTGATCCTACGTCAATTTTCAAAGATAATCCATATCAAATAACTTATTTGAAAAATACAGTTGGAAAAGCAGTTAAAGAGTATGAAATTGCGGAAGTAAAACGACAAGATATTAATCAACGACAAACGTTAGAAGTGATTAAACAACTACGCACATTCGTTACAGCACAAAAGTTCGAACGAGAGATAATTTTTATTGGAGAAGTAGGTTCAACAAATATTGAAGTGCTTGCAAGCTATGTAGGGACTGAACTTATGGATTTTGTTTTCACTTTCAATCTTTCAAGTCTCGAACTAGTCGATATGGAAAAATTTGGTCATGAACTCGAGCAAACGTATAAGCGCTTAGCTAATCCAACAATTTTCTTTTCTTCTCATGATATGTCGAGATTTTATCGCCGAATTTGTAAATATGATGATGATTTGTATGAGATATTCCTAGAATTAATTTTTGCACTTAAAGGAACGAAAATATTGTTTCAAGGTGATGAAACCAAAACAGTTGATTTTGAGTGTCAAACAATTGATGAGATGCAAGATATTCAATCATTAAATGAATATCATTTACTATGTTCGAACGGAATTCTACCAGAGCAAGCGTTTAAACAGGCGATGAAGAACAACCGAGATTTTTCACGAAATTTTCCAGAGCTTAGTAAAAATCAAAGCTATCAATTTGTTAAAGATTTAATCGGAAAATATAACACAGCGTTTTATCAGAAAGCTGACATAAAGATCAAAGCCTACACTAAAGAAAAACTTGTTTTTGAGCGATTTACAACACATAAAATAGTTACATTCGAATTTTGCTTTAAAGAGAAGCAAATAACGATTAAATAGTAGTTTGTTCACCCAAAAATAAAGAATCAGTTAAAATTAATCGATTAATAGAAAAATTCCTGAATTTTGTGGTACTTCTTTACTTATTTTTTTTAAGGTTAATCTTTTAGGAATTTCCTTTTAAAATGTCTAAAATATTTGTATCAAACAGAAGTGATAATATCTTATTGTAGCAAAAGCAATAATGTCCCAATCACTCCCAAACTGATGGATAATTGAGGTAATTACAATCAGAATGGAGAACATACGAGGAAGATAGCTTTAAATATGAAAGAAGATTGAAGTTAAAAAAAGATCAACTTAATTATATACAACAGAGCTTTTGAGGGCTTTACGTTGTTTCTTAAGTTGATTTTTTAACGTCGTCTATACATGTCAAATTTTTTTGAATGTAATAATTTAATGTTTTTTTTGGTTTATTTATATTTGATTCAATTTGTTTTTAATGTCAGTAATTAACTGATAATCAAATCCATAGTCATAGTTCTGATTTACACGTGCAAATCTTCCAATGTGGACACTACAACCAGTTCCAATTACTTGATCAATATTATCAGAAAAAACACCACCACCAATTAATAAATTTAAATCTGCTTTATATTTATTAATTTTATCGATGTTTTCAATAAATGGTTTTTGACCACCTTGTGTTAGGATTGTATCGAAATTTTCATGTTTGTTATAAAGTTCAATTAGTTCAAGCATATCATCATTTTCAAATAAAATATCTGATGCTTTATGAAGTGTAACTTTCAGTGGTGCAATTTGACTAATTAATGCATCACAAACATGTACATCCAGTTTGTTATCATTTAAAAATCCTAAAACAAAACCTTCTAAAAATTCCGAATTAAATTTTTTCACTTGATCAATATAGTCTAAATAACTTTGTAATTGCTCACTTTCACAACAAAAATCTGCTGTAAATCGAAGCATAAATCTGACTGGTTTTTTGGTCACTCTTAATACTTCCTTAACCAATTCTATCTCAGCAGATAGTCCTTCGGTTTTAATATCAACACCAAAATCTATTCGATCACAATCAAGTTTTGATAATTCGATTACATCATTTACATTTAACGCTACAACTTCTAATACTTGCATTTTATCTCCATTCTTTTTATCTTACAATTGAAATTTGTATGAACATACTTATCTTGCTGCTTAACATTACTAATTTTAGTAATTTAACAATTTGCTCTTTTGAGAAAAACTCAAAAACTTATACGTAAGTTATATAATTATCTAAAAAATAGTTAAGGGCTAATAGCATAAAAGACTGATAACTTTTCAAGCACAATACCCTCAGTGGACATTATATACTATATTTGACTGTCTGTGTAATTTTTAATGGGGAATAATTAGTCATTAAAAGTCAAAGGAAGGGGAGATAATAGGAAAAACCAACTCAAAAGAAAATGTTTTGAAAAAAGAACGAAGAAACTCAGTGTTTTAGTTGACTCACTTTTAAAACTATGCTACAATATGCACATCATTGCATAGTGATATGAAAATTAATCAAAGGAAAAAATGAATAAAAATTTACGAACAATCTATCAATTGTTTTGGCCGATCGCAATTACAATGTTTTTAACAAATATCTTGAGTTTAATTGATGCAATGATGTTAACGAATTATAATGTTTTAGCAATATCAGCTGTTGCAATTTCCGGACAAATTCAGTTTATTTTTGGACCGATTTATTTTGCAATAATGACAGGGATTAATATATATAGTGTACAGTATTATGCTCGCGAAGAATATTCGAAGTTAAAAAAGTTTGCAGGAATTGCTTTTACAATGTTAGTTCCAGTTGCTGTAATAAATTTTTTGCTAATCGTATTTTTCGATCAAGAGATTGTTGCACTATTTGCAAAAAGTAGTGAAGAACTGACAAGTTTAAGTTTAGAATATCTTTTTTACTTTAAGTATTCAGCTTTTTTAATTCCCCTTGAAATGTTTTTTATGTATCAATATCGAGCAATTAAGAGACCAAAAATTTCGCTGTATATTTCAATAATTCAAGCACTTGTAAATATTGGTTTAAATTATTTATTAATTTATGGTAATTTTGGTTTTGCAGAATTAGGTGTAACGGGTGCAGCACTTGCAACATTGATTGCCAAAATAATCGCAATTAGTGGCTATATTGGACTTTCAATCAAACTTAAGGTACAGTTTATTGGAAAGATAAAAGAAATGATTGGCTTTAATTATCAATTATTTAAAGATGTTTTTTTAAACACATTACCACTGCTAGTAGTTGAATTTGGATTTGGTTTTGGGAATGTAATTTATACGAAAATATATGCAGAGACATCAACAATCGAATTTACAGCTTTTAATGTCGCAAGATCAACATCTTTAACCCTCAATGCACTTGTAATTGGCTCGGCTAGTGTAGCAGCAATTTATATGGGTTCGGTGTTATCAACCTTTAAAAAAGAAGAAGAATTAAGAAGTGGGCTTAAACAATTATGGAAATTCTTGTGGATAAATTCAATTGTTACATTAGGGTTATCAATTATTGTTTTACCAAAATTAACTTTTTTATTTGGAGCTACCCATGAACAGACGGAAATGTTAAATATATTAATTCCGATTAATGGAATTTGGATGGCAATTAGAGTATTTGCTTCAAGTTTAATTGCGATTTTAAAAGCTGGAAATGATAATAAATTTGTAATGTTAGTAGATGCAGGAAGTACTTTTTTAGTTGGGGTTCCTATCACTTTATTAGGGCTACTTTTTCTTGGACCTAATATTTATTATTTACGCCTTTTAATAATAATTGAAGTGTTAGTTAAAGTTGGTTTAGGATATTATCGATATCGTTTAGGATTTTGGATTAAAAGGATTTAAGCTTTGACAAAGGAGATGAAATGCTAATTGGATTAGAAAAAGAATGTTTAGTTTTTAATGATGATTTAACACCATATAGTTTGGCTAAAGAGAGCCAAACCAAAAATTTACAAGTCGATTTTGCTGATAATCAAATTGAAGTGATTTCAGATATCAATCAAACAGTTCCAAATTTAGTTAAACAAATGTTTAAAGTGTTGGACAATGAAGCAGTTGTCAGTAAAAAAATGTGGCCTTTGTCGTTACCGGGAGAACTTAAGTATGAACCAACTTTTATAAACTATCAGGGAGAAAAGTTTGCTCATCGTCAGAAAATAGCTCAAAAGTATGATAAACAATTGTTGAATATCTCAGGAATTCATTTTAATTTTTCGTTGACAAAGACAGAACACGATCAAACCGAAAGATATTTTGAATTAATGAAAAAGATTTATGTATTTGGTCCGCTTTTACAGCAGTTTGTAAGCTTTTCACCATATAGTGCTGATTTATTGGAAATTAATTATTTTAAGGAAAAACAACTCGAAAAATATCCGGGAGCAATTTCTTTACGAAATAGTTCAAAATTTGGTTATGTAAATGAAGGACAACTAGGCTTAGAATTTACTTCATATCAGGCGTATAAACAATCTATATATCGTGCAATTGAGCAAAACTTAATTTCCAGTGAAAAGGAGCTTTATTCAAAAGTTAGAATAAAGCAAAAGGACAATGAATTTTATCTAGAAGTTCGATTCATTGATTTAAATCCATTTTCTCGTTTAGGAATTGAAGTTGATATGCTATATCTACTTATAGGTTTTTTTCAATATTTAGAACAAATTGAAATCAATGACTTCAACTATAATGATACTTTAAAAAATTTTGAAACTGTTAGTTTGGAAGGTTTAAATAAAGAATGTCAACTTAATTTAAATGGTCATGTTGCAAGTTTAGAAGAACATACTATTAGTTTATTTGAAAATATGATCAAGCAAACAACAGATCCTCATCTTAAAGAAATTTTCCAAACGAAAATAAAAGCTTATATAAATAAGACACTTGACTTAAATGTTTTTTTGAAAAAGTTACAAGATGAGAAATTAAGTCAAACTGCTTTTGGTCAAAAATATGCCTTTCAAAAAGAAAAATATCAAGAATTAATGCCAGATAAAGAATTGGAGTTATCAACAAAGATTTTATATACTACAGCTGTAAATAAAGGCTTTGAAGTTGAAATTTTGGATGAGAAACAAAATGTTTTGCAAATTAATTCTGAATTAATTGTTCAAGCAACTAAAACTAATTTTGATCGCTATGCGAATGTTTTAATGCTAGAAAATAAATATATGACAAAAAAGATTTTAGAAAAAAATCAAATTAATGTTCCACAAGGAGCTGATTACACGTGCTTAGAAAACATTAGTTTTGAGGACTTTATGAATCAAGATGTTGTAGTAAAACCAGTAAATACAAATTTTGGTGAAGGAATTACTATTTTGACAGTCCCTTATACTCAAGCACAATTTGATCAAGCTTGTAAATTTGCTTTTAGCTACGATTCAAGGATTATCGTGGAAAGTTTTTTTGAAGGTTCTGAATATCGAATTTTAGTAATCAACAATGAAGTAGTTTCAATTGTAAAAAGAATCCCAGCGCATATTGTCGGTGATGGAAAACATTCAATTGCTGAATTAGTAGAAATAAAAAATCAAAATCCACTGCGTGGAACAAAATATCAACGTCCGGTTGAACTGATTGAAATAACGTTAGAAGTAGAAGCATATTTAAAACAACAAAATTTGAAAGTTGATTCAGTTCCTAGTCAAGGACAAACAGTTTTTCTTCGAAAAAATTCGAACATAAGTACAGGTGGTGATAGTTGTGAAGCAAGTGGACAACTTGAAAGTAGATTTTTGAAAACTGCGCTAAAAGCAACGAAAGCAATGGATGTAGCGATATGCGGAATTGATATGATTATTAACGATGAGCATACCGATTATGTAATTATTGAAGCGAATTTTAATCCAGCAATCCAAATGCATACTTATCCTTATTACGGAATAGGAGTCAATCCAGCTGAAAAAATCTTGCAAATGATTCAAGAAAAAGCTTCGAGAATAAGTAATGGAGAAGATGTATAAACTGTTTTATAATTTAATAATTAAAAAATGAGCTTAAAAAGCTCATTTTCTTATATTTAAGTTTGATAAATTTCAAACAATTATTATGTACTTATTGTTTTTTTTGAGAAACGCTTAGTTTTTCAAGTAAAATGATTAATACAATACCGACGGCAAACCAAATTAGATTAAATGTTTCTAGCGTAAGTGGGGCCCCGAATTCACTTGTTGGACCAACCGTAATGGCATAAAGTGATCCAATTAATAGTCCTTGAATTAAAAATAATAGTTGAGCACGAAATCGCTTAAATAAGAAATTAAGGATTTTAACGGCACTTACACCACCAACAACAATTCCAAGCCCAACACTAATTAAAATTGGTAAACTACTAAAGTCCATTGTAATAAAGCTTTTTGCAGCAGCAATTACATCATAGTATATACCGAAAATTAGCATTACTGTTGATCCAGAAATACCAGGTAAAAGCATAAATGAGATTGCGAAAAAGCCAGCAACGAAATAGTAAAGAATTGATCCAAAATTCAGTGCAAATTCAGTATTTGTTGATTCATCTAAAATATTTGATCCAGCATAGGCGACAATAATTACCCCAAGTACTCCAATTATAATAAAGTATGCATGTTTTTTATTTGCTAATAAAAAGTCTTTATCGGCTAAAAAAGTGAAATAAATCGATATAAAGATAAAGCCTAAAAACATTGATGATATTTGATAAATATGTGTGTTTACTAAGTTTGATACGATGAGTATTGCAATTACAAATCCAATTACCCATCCTGTTCCAAGTTTTAGTAAAAAAGGAAGTGCTTTTTTACGTTTTTCTTTATCAGTTGAAAAGATATTTGAAACACTTTCGATAATATTATCATATACACCCATTATATAGGCAATTGTCCCCCCACTTATTCCAGGTACTGAATCAGCCATTGCCATGAAAAATCCGGTTAATGTAACGATTATGTTCATTGTACTCCTTCTTGATTTTACGTATTAATTATAGCATAATTTAGTTAAAAAAGCTAAGCTTTTTACTGTGGACTTATATTTCTCCTAAAATAGTGATATATAATTTATGATTAACTGTGTCAAATATAAAATGGTTAAAATTTGAATTTTTTTGTATTATCGTTTCCCTGATTTTTCTATTAGTTTTATAAAAATATCAAGGAGATTAAAAGACGATTTTTTATATACTTTATTATATATTTTCTTTTTAGGTTTTAACCAACCACTTGTAGTGGTACCATAAAGTGGATTAATTTTCTTTTTGACTTTTCTTTTCACTGCATTAGGAGTAGTTCCAGTTGTAGATTTCCAAAGCGCTGTTTTTACTTTTCTTTTATAGTTTGTTTTCTTAAGTAGTTTCATAACTTATCATACCCCATATTAGCTTAATTATTGATATAATTTTTTTCTTTTTTATTTTAATCTTTTTACCATTTCTTCAATATCTGAATTTTTTTCAATTACTATTTCTGTGTTACCTGTTCCCCAATGTCCAACGCTCGAAACATCTCTAGTTTTAAAAATTCTAATTTGATCATTTGGAAGAAGATCAGTAAAAATTTTCAACTTTTGTTTTAATATTACACAACAAAAAAAATTCTTCTTATTTCGCTTGAAGACTATATAGTGCTTTTTTTGGATAATATCGATTTCTTCAAAATTTTGTTTTACTAGACAAGCTGTTAAATATTTGTATAGCTGTTCACCTATGGAGTCGTTAACAGAATCAGTGTTATAGGTTTTTGTCGATAATTGTATTTTAATTTCTTTAAATATATCGATATTTTCTAAGTGAAAAAGTTGAATTATTTTTTCTTTTATTTTTTTAGAGGAATTAGATCCATTTCATCTAAAGAAGGTTGTTGTTCGTTTTTTTTGTTTTCTACCTCAATATTTTCATTATCAAAATAACTAATAAATTCTGATTCAAGCCAAGTTATTTCCGTTGCATTAAAAGAAATTGAAGTGAATAGCATTCCACGTGTCCAAAAGTCTTTGCTCTTATTGTGATCAAATATTCGAGTAATTCCATTAGAACTTTTTCCAATATATATTTTATTTTTTTCAATCGAAAAAATAAAATATATTCCTTGATTTTGACTTGTTTTATCATCTTTAAAGAAATAATGTGCTTCTCTTGTAAAAGAAAAAGCAGTTAAGTTCTCATGCTTTTTATAGATTTTCTTGCAAAAATTATTATCTTCATCATATTTTACAAGAACATTGAAAGATTCAGTTTTCATTTTCCTCCTTTTTTCCAACAAATTAATTATATCATTTTTTTGTTCGTAATGAAAATTAGTTTTGGTTCTTGTCAGAGTTTTTTGACTTTTAATTTTAATCAAGAATGATTCATGAACTTTATTTTTTGAACTTCAAACGAATGGTGTTATGATTTTTAATTTACTAAAAATTCAGTATTAATCACATGTTAATTGATTGCTCATTATTATAAAAATAAAAAAACAAACTTTCGTTCGTTTTGCTTTAGTTATTTATAAAATAGAAGATTCTTTTTTGATAGAATCTATAATTCCATTATTTTTTTGCTTTTCTATGGATTAAGCATATCCTTATATGTTCTGCGTTTTTTCATTTATTGTGTTTTTATAGGATTTTTGATAGTATCTCTATAGTTTGGGCTAAAGCTCAAAAGTTCTATCAAAAAAATGTCCCTTAATTCAATTATTTCTATTAAAACTGAATTTAATTCAATTATCTTTTGATGGATTTCAATCATTTTTTTTTCTGGAAAGGAATTTAATATAAAAAAAAGATTACCATGTTGAATTATATTTCTTAATTTAAAGAAATAACGAATTATTTGTCCAAAATTAGGTGTACAACTTTTATTAATTTGAATTTTATTAATTCGCATAATGATTTCATGTACTTTTTCATTATTGTAACATTCCGTCAATAATCTGATTTCAAATTCCAGTTCATTAACTGAGTAGTAGCAGTTTTTAATACTAATACGCATGTCAGTAATTAATTTAATGTTACTATCTGGAATTTGAAACTCATCGGCTGAGATTTTTTTTCTAATTTCGCTGATGTGTTTGCTAAAAAAACTTTTTTCGTTTTTAATAGCCTTAGTGCTGAAATTTTCTTCAAAATATTTTTTCAAGCCTTTAATTCGTTCAAGATACTCTTTGTCATCAATTTCTTCTCTACGTCTCAAACAGTGGCCAATACGATCACAAATTGGATCTTTCTCCAACATTTCCACCTCCAGTGTCTAAGTTATGAATAGTTTTTTAAAGCACGTTCAAACATAAAACATGTTCACGCTTTAGAATTTTCACAAAGTACTCAATATTATTATACTACTGATTCTCTGTTTTTTTAATTAATGCTATTTGATTATTGTTATCTATTTTTTTAAATCATTTTTAGGAATTTCCATTTTGCTTTTTTAGTGATTAAGCATAACCTCATAGATTATATCATATTTTTAATAATTGTAGTAAATTGTGAAGAAACTTTTTATTTATATTCTCAAGATGTAATTCAGCTATCAACTTGTTGATGAATCCTTTATCCGTATTACATAATTTGGACAAATGTTCGTTTTTTAAGGGTATTTTAATTCTTTTGCAGTCCTATACGTAAGAAAATAAACAATTATTATTTTAATTAATTCCTCATATAATTCTTTTTTATCAATATCGCTAATCAAATTACTTTTATTCCAATGATGTGTTTGCGAATTTCGAACATCACTAATTTTACGGAAATTAGAAATGTATGAGCGATCTGGTAATGTTCTATATTGTTGAGGATTTGTTTACGGTGGTTTTCGTGCAAATCGTGCATTTGAAATGGCATCTAATCGTCATCTTCACTGGCACCAGACACCACATCTTCATTTGGTGTTGGTTTCGGTGGAGTATAAGTGCTTCCACCACCATTAATTCCAGTAGTAGATTGTGCTGCGGATTGTGCTGCTTCAATTTCTTTTTTCTTTGTCTCGATTGCTTTCTTTAATGTTTCAATTTGCTTTACAATTGTTGCCTTTTCATCAATTTTTAAATCGGCTCCAATTTCTTTAACTAAAGCTTTGTTATCATTTAATTCTTTTGTCTTAGAATCTAGTGCCTTTTTGTATTCTTCATTTAATTTCTGAAGTTTCTTCTTTTGATCTTTCTCATCAACTTTTGTAACATCTACCCCAATTATTGTTTTGAAATCAGACTCAACTTTTTTAATCTCAGTATTTAACTTTTCTTTTGCTTTGTCGATATCTTTTTTGACTTGTTCAACAGTACTAGCTTTGATTAGAATGTTATCTTTTGGATATTTACTTTCTAATTGATAATATTCAACCTCAGGTTGTAATTTATCATACATGCTTTTTGTGTTTGCAAAGTAAGTTCCGCCGCCAATTCCTGTAAGAAGTAGTATAAGTAATAGTGTAACACAGTAGAGTTTAATATGTTTTTGTTTTTTTAATTTTTCTAACATTTGCATCCTCCTTAAAAAATGGTTATTATCATAACTATTTACATGAGATTATACCATTTTTTTTAAATTATTTCATTGTTTTTTCAATATCAACTAATTTTTTTTATCCCCACATTCATTTATTTAAATAAGTAGCTTTTAAGTGATCCATCAACTTCAAAGTTAAACTCATAATGATTAGTTTTTGAGTTGAAGTAGAAGAGTAAGTAATTTTTGCTTTTAGATTTGTAACTTTTCCCCCAACACTCAAAGAGTCACGTAAATATTCTTCCATTTTTGTCCTTTTCTTTTTGAGGTGACATTTGTGACTTCGTTTACCTACTTATCATAAACTATTTAACTGTAAAATGGTGAATAATCATAAGTTGATTTTCAACTTAGAAACCGCACTACATTTGAAAAATGTATGTGTTTTTAGTATGCTCATTCTTCATTTGTAATTTTACATACTCTGCTTTTGGAATAACTCCACATAAATCGATTGATCAATCTAAGTCATAAAGTTTTTTTTGCTTCAGATTAGCACCTTTTTCTTTTGCACGCTGAATTAGTCTTTTAGTTTTTTCCCCTTTTATTTGGGCGAAATGTTGTAATCTTAACCTCCTTCAGTTAAATTTTATTGATTAGGATTAAAAAAAAGATGATAGCTTGCGCTATCATCAGTTTTTATTGTTTAATTTTTTACTAAATGATGTCCTTCTGGACGAACATCGTTCCTCTGCTCTAAATCGCCTATTTAAGAGGACTTAGAAAAATGGGGCGGATAACGGGACTCGAACCCGCGCATGCCGGAACCACAATCCGGTGCGTTAACCAACTTCGCCATATCCGCCAAATAATATTTTCTTGGAATCAAGTTAATTGATACCTTTAATATTGTACCTATTTTTTTCATTTTTGTCAAGTGATATTTTCTTTTTTTTCGAAAATGTCAGAAATAGCAGTAAAAGAGCGAAAACTAGGTTATTAATTATGAAAAGATACTAAAATGAAAAAAGTACGAAAAAATGAAAAATTGATTTGTAAATTTGCATAAACAGATATTTTATGTTAAACTATAAGGAGATAAAAAGTAATTAAATATTACTATGCTTATACTAATTTATAAGGAGAAGTGCAATTAAATGAAAGAAGTAAGGAAAACAAATGTAAAGCTCGTTACAGTCGCATTGTTTGTAGCCACGTTTATGTCTGCAGTTGAGGGGACAATTGTTGCAACAGCAATGCCGACGATTGTCGGAACATTACAAGGAATCGAATTAATGAATTGGGTTTTTTCAATTTATTTACTAACAAATGCTATGATGACACCAATCTATGGGAAATTGACTGACCGTTTTGGAAGAAAACCAGTCTTTATGGTCGGTATTTTAATTTTTATCGTTGGATCTTCACTTTGTGGATTTGCAACATCGATGCCACAATTAATTCTATTTAGAGCAATTCAAGGAATTGGAGCCGGATCGATTTTCCCAATTTCAATGATAATTATTGCTGATATTTATCCATTTGAAAAAAGAGCCAAAGTACTAGGTCTAATAGGAGCAGCATGGGGAATTGCAGGAATTGTCGGACCGTTACTAGGTGGATTTATAGTTGATTTCATGAGTTGGCATTGGATTTTCTTTGTTAATGTACCAATTGGAATTTTAACAGTATTAATAATTTCATATTATTTAATTGAAAATGTAGAACATAATCCTGTCCCAATTGATTATGCTGGTAGTGCAACATTAATGGTTACAATTTTAACACTCCTATATAGTTTTCAAATCTTTGGTGAAACGGGTGAAATATCAATATTAAGTGGTTCGTTACTTGCAATTGCAATTATTTCACTAATTACTTTTTATAATATTGAAAAAAGAGCAGTTGATCCAATTATTCCTTTAGAAATTTTAAAAAATCAAAGTTTTGTAATTCCTGCAATAGTAGCAACACTAGTATCAGGGTTTTTAATTGGAGTTGAAATTTATATTCCAATGTGGATTCAAGGAGTTCAAGGGTATAATGCGACAATGGGTGGATTTGCTTTAACACCAATGTCATTAACATGGATTGCAGGTTCGTTTTTAGCCGGAAGCTTAATGAAAAAATACTCATCAAAACTTATTACGGGAATGGGAGTAGCAGTTTTAATTGTTGGTGGAACTTTGCTTGTATTAGTACCAGAATCAATGTCATATTACTTATTCTGGATTATCACATTTATTTTTGGACTTGGATTTGGGACAGCACTTACAACAACAACAGTAATTGCTCAACAAGTTGTTCCAAAAGATAAAATTGGAGTTGCAACAGCGCTTATTACACTTGTTAGAACACTTGGTCAAACAATCATGATTGCAATTTATGGAATTGGTTTAAATATGTACTTAACAACCGCAACAGCAGCACAGGCTGATTTAGGAATTTCTAAAGATATGATAAATACTTTAATTAACCCAACAACAGCTCAAGATTTAAAGGCAGAAATAATCCCTGTTTTGCGACAAATATTATACACAGGTTTAAATATTGTTTTCTGGCTTGGGTTAGTGACACTAATTGTTGCATTTCTATTTAACTTTTTAGATAAAGCAAAAGTTCATGGAAAACAAAAAGAATCAGAATAGATTTTTAAAGGCTAAACTTCGGTTTAGCTTTTTTTATTGTCTGTCTATTCGATAAATTTATACAAATAACTAAAGAATGTAGATAGTATGTTATCGGCATTACATTGTACAAGTGATAATAAAACAGTTGCTCTTTCTAAAAAGATGTTAAAAAAGTTTGATATACTTGTCAAAGTGTTAAAAGTGTTGTACACTATGCAAGGAAATATTAAAAAGGAGTTTAAAAATATTTCTAAAAAAACAAAAAATTATTGGTAAGCAATAATATTTTTATTGAAAAATAGTTCGAAATGAAAAAGAAAATTATTAAGCAAATTAAGCACTCCAAATACCCTACAAAAAAAGGAGATTTTTTTTCGAAATTTGTAACTTTTCAATAAATTAATATTGTGATACTATTATCATAATTAGAAAGAGGTATGATGATTAGTGAAAGAATGCTAAATGTAATAAAGTTTCTTGAAGTTAATAATCTAGCAACAATAAAGGAAGTTTCAAAAAATCAAAACATTAGCGAAAGGATAGTGAGATACGATATTGAAAGAATAAATGAAATTCTTTTTTTCAATAAACTACCACTAGTAGAAAAAAAAGCAAAGGGTGTACTATATCTTCCAGAGGGAATAAATCATGTATTATTAAGTAACTTGTCAAAAAATTTCTTTGTAAAAGAAGAAAGATGCGAAATCATAGAATTATTACTTTTATTAGCACCAGAAAAATTGAAGCTAAATAAGTTATCAGAACACTTAAATGTCTCACGTTCAACAATAAAAAATGATTTGAATATGCTTCAACAAAGTTTAAGTGTTAGTGATTTAAAAATAGTTTATCGCAAAAATTTTTTGCTTGAAGGACCAATGGATATAAAGAAAGAACTTTTTATTCGAAAAATAATTAAACACACGCATCTATTGAAAAAAGGTACTGTTCAAAATTTAAGTAAACTTGACAAAGAAATTTTACAAATCATTGAATCAAGTTTTGCATTTATTGATTTAAGAGCTATTTTAAATTGGCTTGAGAGATATTTAGCAGAACAAAATAAATTCTTTTCAGACTATGCATTTAAGTCGTATTATGCGTTTGTGCTTTTTTTCTTAAAAGAAAGAAACCTGAATAAAAATACACTAAGTCCTGAAGAAGAGAGTGCTTTGGGGTTTTTAAAGGTAGCTGAAAAAAGTAACGCTTTTTTAAGTGAACTAGAAGTACTGGTTGGAGGGACGTTTTCTGAGCAAGAAAAGAAACAGTTGTTATTTAATTTGAATGGTGCTACAAACCAAGAATTAAAGATGCAAGAACATGAAGAGAGTTTAGCACAAGCAATTGTAGCAGACTTTATAACATTAGTTGAAAAACGAATGAACATTACACTCCGTTATGATACGGAACTAATTGAAGAATTGTATCAACTTATTAAAGAAGTACGCACAAGAACGACTAAAATAACAATTGATGCAAATTACACCTTAACAGAAACAGAATTGAATTATTTAGAAGATGTAAAGCATGTCGTTTCAGAAATTCCAGAAATTTGTGACAAATTAGATGAAATTGATCTACTATATATTACAATGAAATTAGTTTTCAAAATTAGAAAACAAGAAGCAACAATTAAAAAACAAGTTTTATTTATTTGTAGTTTTGGAGAAGGAATCAGTCGACTGATATCAGGAAAATTAAAAGAAGAGTTTAATATTGAAATTAGTACAACAAGTCCACTCCACATTGATAGTAAAATTGAAGACTTAGCAGTTCATTGTATTATCACGACTAAAAAAATAGAGTTAAAAACGAAGCTTCCAGTCATAGAGATTAACCCAATACTAACGATTGAAAATTTACAAGAATTGGAAAAAGTAGGCTTAATTAGAAAAACAACAGTTCAATCAAGACCTGAGTATTTAGAAAAAAAAATTAAGTTAAAAAGTTTTTTTTCTAAAGAAAATCTCTTTTTTGTAGAAGAACTTACAAACAGTAAAGAAATTATTACTCAACTTTTAAACGGAAAATTGACTAAGGAACAAGTAGAATCTGCTTTGTATACAACTCGAAATGAAAAGTTTGGTGTAATTTACACAAAAGCTGGATTAAATCAAAGTGAAAAAATCTGTATTGTTAAGAGTGAAAAATCAATTATGATGGCTGATAGCCAAAAAATTCAAAACGTATTTGTGGTTATTACTAAAGAAAGTACAACGTTTATTCAACTTTTAATAATGTTAAATCACATTTGTGATGATCCAAAATTATTTGAACAAATTTTTAAGCAAACATCACCAACTGAATTGATTGAGCAATTAGTAAGAGTTTGTGAAAAATTTGATATGTAAAATTAACAACAACTAAAAAAGTATTAAGCATAATGAAATAATTTTAATGAGTGAACAAAAAACATCAAAAATTAAGCAAATAAACAGGAAGTCAAAACGTAGATATTGACTTCCTTTTCCTAATGAAAATACAACTTGTTAGATTATGACAAAAGATCTTTATACAAAATATCAACAATAAATTCGGGTTAGACAATTCGTAAGAAAAAAGAACGAAATTTGTAAGTTTTCAAAATTTTCCTTTAATGATAAAATTGTATTGTAATTAAGACATGAAAGTTTTTATTATTAATTATTTTGAGGGAATAAAGCCCATAAGTTGCTTATTTTAAGCATAAGTAGACCATTTCGTTTTAGGACTGGTGGTTTTACATGTAAAGTAAAAAACAAAGTAGTGAAAAATAGATTTTATGTATATGTGTAGATAAAATTTATAAGTGCAAAAGCACATCATTTGTAGTAGAAAATGCAGATATTATAGATGATATGTTTAGTGTGAAAGAGAGGGGCATATGCCGAGAAAATTATTAAGTATATTTTTATTATTAACTATTGCTAGTCAAGCAATAAGTATTCCTGATGTAACCTTTTTAGCGCAAACAGCGATTAATCTGGTAAATCAATCAGAAGAAGAGCAACAAACTGAAACAACTCCAACTGAGGAGGTGGCAGCAGAAACAAGCCAAACCGAAACTCCAACAGTTGAGCAAGCGCCAACGGCCGAAGTAAAAGAAAATTCACCACCGAGTGGAAAAAAGGCATCACAAGTCGAAACAAAAGCAGCGATTGAACCGAGAGCGACTAATCCTAGTAGATACTTAACTTATGCTGTTCCAGATTCAACGACAGTTGTGAAGTATGGGTTTGCAAGTGAATACAGGCTTGTACCTTATTCATATGTAAGTGCACCTGAACAGTTAACTTATGATTTTAGGAGTAATGGTTTAACATATCCATTATCAAGAATTTTTGTTAATGGTACGATAATTGACTTAGAGAGTGGTGATTCGATTGAAAGCACAGGGACTTCTCAGTTTGGAACAACGTACCTTGCTAGAACAGCAACTTTTACTGTCTCAGCCGGCACACAAATTGAAGTTACATATAAAGTGTATCCTAATAAATCAGGGACAATTTTCTATGATTGTGAGCTAAAAAACTTATCATCAGCAAATATGCAAATCGGCCAAGCACTACATATTGATACGAGTTTCAATGGGAATGACTATATTCCAATCTATGCAATTGGAAATAATTATGGAATGTATGTGCAAAGTGAAGGTGATAGATTTAGCTTTTTCCAAAAAGGGTTATATGGTTTAGACAATGGACCAACGGACTACACTGCAGGATACTTTAACGGTGAGTCTAGAAAATTCTATTACAATATAAATGAAGTTGGCTTGGAAAGTTATAACTATCCAGCAGATAGAGTATTGTATAGCAACGATGATAGTGGGATTGGTTATAAATGGGCACCAACATCAGTTGCTCCCAATGCGATTAAAACTAATCAATTTGCAATTAGGGCTGGAGTTGATGGAGCTGTTCCAGTTATTGGTGGCGTAAGTGACACGATTAATATTGATGCTTCGCAAACTACACTTAATGTCAATGCTAATTGGAGTGATACTGATAGTACCAAAATGGAGTTTGTCCGCTACAACTTTAATGGAACAGAGTACTTAGTAGGAGAAAATGTTCCAAACCCGGTCAAAGGAAGTCCAAACGCCTTTACAATGCCACTGACTATTCCACGAGGACTTAATGTTGGTGATAGACTACGGCTAAGAATTTATGTTAATGATGACATTGGATTAGCATCAGCTAAAGATGTGGAAATTGTTGTGACTTCCAAAACACTTGGTGCAACGATTAATGATATAACAACTGATTCAACAGTAGTTACGGGAACAACAGAACCCGGAGCGACAGTTAACATTAGAGTTGGAGCAAATGTAATTGGAACTGGAATTGCTGATGCAAGTGGAAATTACAGTATTACAATTTCTGCAAAACAAGCATTTGGAACGACTGTCAGTGCAGTCGCAACATTAGGAGGCGTTAATTCACCGACTGTATCAACTGTTGTTGGTCAAGGTGTTGTTGCAACTCCGACGATTGATCCAGTTCGTGCCAATGATGATGTAGTAACTGGGACTGCAGTACCTTTGTCGACAGTTACAATCAAAAGAGGAAGCACAGTTCTTGGAACAGGGACAGCTGATGCATCTGGTAATTATTCAATAAATATTACAAGTCAAGCAGTTGGAACTGTTGTTACAGCACAGGCTACATTTAATTCAGTTAACTCAAATGTTGCAAGCACAACCGTACTTGATTCAGATGAACTGACTATTACTTCAAAAGACTTCTATGTATATCCAGTAAAAGTAAGTGGTGGAACAGATATAGCTGCAAACACATTCTATTCAAATATTAACTTACAGTTCAAAGAAGGTCCAAACGATATTACAGGTTCTAACTATGCAACAATTAGCTCTAACTTCGCTACAATTAATCAAAGTTTAGTTGGACCAACTGATGTTACAATTACAGCAACTAAACCAGGTGGAGGATCAGTTACAAAAACGGTAACCGTTATTTTCACTGATTCATCAGTAAAAATTGATGTACCTAATCCAAGTAATCCAAATGCTGGAACAACTAAACCTAAAGTAATGATTAGAGTTAAAGATTTCTCTGAAAACATCGATCAAGTTCCATACGCTGCAGGAGCGGCTGGTGTAACGCAGATTAAAACGAAGTCAGAAGCTAAAGCTTGGGATTTAACATCATCAACACTAGCTGAGGCGAATGTCACAATTGATCCTAAGAAATTAGTTTCTGGAAATGATGCTGAGTACCGAACTGATAACACAGTTGACTTTAGTGGTAGTGCAACAGTTGCCGGTGTTACGCTAACTCAAAATGCAGTTGCAACCATTAATGATAATGAAGATCTTACGTTAACAGTAAATACACCAGTTATTATTGATAAAACAGCACCATACACACCAGTAACTGAAAGTCAGTTCCTTGGAAGTAGTTATGCAAATCCAGTTCCTAATAAACAAGTAACTTACACATCAAACTTCAATACAATAGTTGGAAGTAATCCAAACCTTGGAGTGTATAAAGTAACGATTACTGCCGATACTGCAACTCCTGGTAAAGTAGTGTCAACAGTCAGTCAAGAAGTAGTTGTAGTTGTAAAAGATAGTACTAATGGAACAGTTGATGCAAACAACAAAATCTTCTTACTTGCAAATGACTTTGAAGAAGAACGTGCAAACTTACCATATGCAAATACTGCAGAAGCCCAATCAGCTGTTAAAATTAGTTCTTCCCCACGTGCTTGGAATTTAACGACAGGACTTCAATTAGCGACATCCGCAATTACAGCCAGTGATGTTTCAAAAGTATTAGTGCCTGATACAAATGGGTACTATGGAGTTGGTAAGACACAAACAGTAAGATTTAGTGCAACGGATGGGACAAATACTGTAACAGATAATGCAACAGTAACATTCAAAGATTCACGTAGTCTAACACTTAGTGCAAACCCATTACAACAGTATGATAAAGGTGTAACTAGAACAGAAGCGCAGTTTAAAGATGATATAAATGCAGTACTTGCACCTTCTGCTGGAACAATTAGCACAAACTACTCAACAGTAGTTGTCCCAAATAAAGATACAGTTGGTGCGTATAACGTAACAGTTACAGGAGAGTTTGACTATAATGGTGATGGAACAATTCAAGCTGCAACTGAACGAAGAACTGTGAATGTAACAGTTGTAATTAAAGATGCAAATACTGATGTTGATCCAGTTAAAAAAATAATGATTCAAGCAGAGTCATTCACTAAAGCAATTAACTTATTACCACTTGCGGACCTTGGAAAAGCTGATTCGAAAGTTAAAGCATGGGATTTAACACCAGGAAGTGCTGGTCAAGTAACGGCAAGCTTAATCACAATTGCTGATAACAAGTTAGATGATTCAAATGTAACTTTAAAAATTGGTGAGGTTGAACCAGTTGTAATTAGTGCAACAGTTGCTGGACGAGTAGCGACAAAAACTGTCAACGCAACAATCCAAGCGGATTCAAGAAGTATTGCCTTAACATCAGGAGTTTATGCTGAGTATAATGTAAATGAAAGTATTACACAAGCTGATTTAATTGCTGACTTAGGAACTGAATTAACACTTACAAATACTGATGGCAGCACAAGCGAGTTAGATAGTTCAAAAATTACGATTAATGGATTTTCAAACATCTCTTCAACAACTGTCGGTGGATACGTAGTTGAACTTGTTGGAAATGAAGCAACAATGACTTCAAATAGCGTTAAAGCAACTGTTGTAATTAAAGATTCAAACTCAGCAATTACACCAATTGACCCTGCTAATCCAACTAAACCAAGAGTGATGATTAGTGCTAATAACTTTGACGTTGCTAAAAAGAAATTAACAAGTGGTTTTACAGGTGAAGAGGCTAAATCAAGTACTTATGCAGACGTAAAAACGTGGGATTTAACACCAACAGGAGTAGTTGGATCAATCCCTGCAGGAACACTTAGTGCAGAAACTGTAACAACAAACAATCCACTTTTCCAAACAAATAATTCATTAGTTGCTGGAAACAAACAAGCAACAGAATTTAGAGTTAAGAAGACTGTAAGTGGTGTTGATTACACAGCGAGTAAAACAGTTCAAGCAACTGTTACTGATGGGCGTACACTTGAGCACACAGGAGTTCAAACATTAGTTTATGATAAAGGAACAGCTCAAACAAAAGCTAAACTTTTAACTGACATCGCTTCAGTTGTGAAAACAAGAGAAGATCAAACGCTTGTAGATG
>JBOFGK010000058.1:0-74451 GCA_051649085.1 Mycoplasmatales bacterium
GATGACTATATGTTATACTACAACTACGAAAGACCACAAATGCACAAACAAAAAATGACACCCCACGAAGTGGAATGTCATATTATGTGTAGTTAAACTCTTTTATTTCTTATTCCACTTTTTGGGGTTCAGTTCAATACAAGAGTGCTAGTTCTTTATTTGTTGATTTTCAAATCAAAATTCAATTTGATTTACATCTTTTTTTCATTTTTATTGTTGTAAAATAATTGTCCAATAATCATTACTACTGCAGAACAACTTATGTAAAGTACTCCATTAATTCCAAGTGAACCGTAAATAGTAATTAATGCGACTGCACTTGCAATTACAACATAGAAATAATTTATTGGTGAGAGCTTAGCTTTACTGATTCTTGGGATTAAACCAATGAATAAGACTAAATAAAAGACAGTTACTATTAAAATCGGTAACAGTGAAATATCAAAGCCAATGCTTGCAAACCAGTTTGGAAATTGTTCTCCATTTGTTGAAAGAAAATGAATTACCATATAAATTAATACAAACGGAATACAAAATAGAACTGACATTAACGATAAATCATATTTAGGGTTAATTTTTCCAATTCCCATTGAATCTTTCATCATTCCATTAGCAACTAAAGCATGCGGAAAACGCATATATGCAAGAACCATTCCGTTAATTCCACCATAAACAGAAATACATACAAACGCTGTGATTATTGAAGGATTTCCAAAAATAATTTGACTCGCTTGACTAACGTGACTATCACCAAGTTCCATAATTTGATTTACTCCAACTAATTTAGTCATTCCATAAAAATATAAAACATAAACACACACAATTACGATTGTCCCAATCGCAAGTGCACGTCCAACAATTTTTTTTGCGTCTTTAACTTCAGCTGCAATCGCAGTTGCAACAATCCATCCATCAAATGCAAAGGCAATTGATAATAAGGCTGGTAAAAATCCAGTTGTTGCTCCAGATGGAATTAAACTCTGATTAGCAACTTCTCCGGAAAAGTTCCCAAAAAAGACTCCATAAATAACTACTAAAACTAGTGGAACTAATTTAATTATTGTTACAACTGATTGTAAAGCACCAGTTGCTCTTGTTGCAAAGTAATTCGTAATCATTGCAAAAGCACAAACTCCAACAGTAATTACCCATAAAATTGTAGTACTTTTAATACCAAATAATGAGGTTACATAAATACCAAACACCCAAGATAGGATTGCAAGTAACGCTGGAAAATATACTGTTGCAAAAAACCATCCAACTGTAAACCCATATCTTTTTCCTAAAACCATTTGGGAATATTTAATGATTCCACCTTCATCACTTGATTCGTTAGCATAGTTTGAAACAACTAATGCTCCAAATAGGACACCAACACCAATCAGAATGAATCCAATAATTCCAAGAGTAACACTCCCCTGTGTTGTAATTAGAATATCATCAGCTTTGAAAAAAATTCCTGATCCAATTACAATTCCAACTACCATTGAGATTACCGTGGGTAATCCGAATTTTTCTTGTACTTCTTTCATATTAACTCCCATCGCTCTTTTTAAAAAGCTTATTCGCATTAAAGTTAAATAATTATCCAATACTAATTTCGCTTTTGAAAATTATATCATATATAAATTAACATGTCAAGCGACAGTCTGGAAAAGTCCAAGATTAGGCCATTTGCAAAGAAAATAAACTGTTTTTCTATAAAAAAAATAGGTACAAAGTACCTATTAATCTTATTTCAATAATAATTTATTAATATTTTTCGCAAAAGTTGCCGGATCTTCAAGGGCGACACCTTCAACAATACATGCTTGATCAAATAAGATATCAGCATATAATTTTACTTCTTCTTCATTGTTTAAATCAATTTTCGAAAGTTTTGCAAATAATTCATGTTTTGGATTAATTTCTAACACTTTTGTTGCTTTAAATCCATCGTTTCCAGGCATTTGCGCTAGAATTTTTTCCATTTCTAAAGATAGTCCTTCTTTAGCTGTTAAACAAACTGCACTTTCACTAAGTTTTGTTGTCAATTTAACATCACTTACTTTATTTGTTAATGCTTGTTTCAACGCTTCCATTAAACCAGCATTTTCTTCTGTTTGTTTTTCAATTGCTTTCTTTTCATCATCGCTCACAAAATCTTCTAATGCAATTGATTTGAATTTTTTACCGTTGTATTCTTGTAGTGCCTGGATTGCAAACTCATCAATATCATTTAAGAAGTATAAAACTTCCGTTTGATCAGTAATGTTTTCCATAACCGGTAACTTATTAATTTGCTCAATTTCATTTCCAGCAACGTAGTAGATGTTTTCTTGTTCAGCATGATTTGTCGTATATTCTTTTAAAGTTACATATTTTTGTTCAATGTTTGATTTGAACATTAATAAGTCTTGGAATAAGTCTTTTCTAGCTCCAAAGTCATTATACACACCGAATGTTAATTGTTGACCAAATTCTGTAAATAATAATTCATATGTCTCTCGTTTACTTTTAAGTAGCTTTTGTAAATTCTTTTTTATTTGTGTTTGAATTGCAGTTGCAAGTTTTGTAACTGTTGCGTCTTTTTGTAACATTTCACGAGAGATATTTAGATTAATATCTGAACAGTCAACTAGACCACGGACAAAATTAAAACCGTCATCTAAAAGATAATCAACATTAGACTCAATTAATACACCTTTTGAATATAAGTCAAGCCCTTTTTTATAACTTGGTGATAAATAGTCATATGGTTTATTTTTAGGTACAAACAATAGTAAATCAAAAGTCATTGTTCCTTCAACATTAACATGAATTGTATGAAGTGGAGCTTGGTAATCATGATATTTTGCCATATAAAAATTAGCATAGTCTTCTTCTTTGATTGAACGTTTATTCTTTTTCCAAAGTGACTCTTGCGAATTTAATTTTTCCATTTCTGTAACAAGTTCATACTCTGTTTCGTCTTCTTCGTTTTCTTTTGGTAAAGCAACATTTTTTTGAACTTCCATCATAATTGGATATTTAATGAAGTCCGAATATTTTTTAATTAAGCTTTTAATTGTTGTTTCTTCTAAGAATTGATCAAACTCCTCACCTTCTCTTAAATGTAAAGAAATTTTTGTTCCAACAACATCACTATCAATTTCATTAACTGAGTATGATTCAACACCATCAGATTCCCACTTAAATGCTTGCTCATTAGGTTTTTTTGTAATTACAGTAACTTTATCACTCACAATGAAACTTGAGTAAAAACCTACTCCAAATTGCCCAATTTGATCAGCAATTGTTGCTTCTTCTTCATTACTTTTGATTTTTTCCATAAATTCTTTAGTTCCTGATTTAGCAATCGTTCCTAAATTATTATCTAAATCTGTTGCATTCATTCCAATTCCGTTATCAATAATCGAAATAATGCGATTTACTTTATCAAGTTCTAATTCGATTTTAAAATCTTTTTCCTTATATGATTCATCTTGTAGACTCACAAAATGTCTTTTGTCCATCGCATCAGACGCATTCGAAATTAACTCTCGTAGGAAAACGTCCTTATTTGAATAAATTGAATGAATCATTAAATCTAGAATTTGTCTAGATTCCGTTTTAAATTTCTTTTTTGCCATTTTTTCCTCCTAATAATTTCATTTTCAACATTAATATTATACCACACTTTTAAAAATGTGCGGAATTTTTGTTGAAATTTTTTTTATTAATCTCAATGATTGGAAAAAAGAAAAACTAGAATTTATTGTCTTTAATAAATTCCAGTTTTATTTTATTGGTTGTAGCAGCTCTCAAATTCAAATTATTCCTGAATTTTTAAGTTGCAGTTAAAAATTATTTTTTCATCATCGATCTTAGTTTTTTTCCAGTAACTTCAACTTCATGTTCAGACCAACTTCTTCTCATTGCATGTAGTGTTGGAAAATTAACTTGCTTGTCTAGTAAAAACTCTTTGGCAAACTTTCCTTGTTGGATATCGGCTAATACTTCCTTCATTGCAAGCTTTGTATCTTGAGTAATTATTTTTTTCCCAGTAATGTAGTCGCCATACTCAGCTGTATTTGAAATTGAATAACGCATCATCTCGAAGCCTTTTTCATAAATTAAATCAATGATTAATTTCATTTCATGTACGCATTCAAAATAAGCCATTTCTGGCGAATATCCAGCTTCCACTAACGTTTCAAACCCAACTTTCATCAGCTCTGAAACTCCTCCACATAATACTGCTTGTTCTCCAAATAAATCAGTTTCCGTTTCTTCTTTAAATGTTGTCTGAATTACACCTGCTCGACTACCACCAATCGCTTTTGCATATGCTAACGCAATATCTAAGGTCTCTTTACTCTGATCTTGGTAAACTGCTACAAGTGTTGGTACACCAAAACCTTCGGTATATGTTCTTCTAACCATATGTCCTGGTCCTTTTGGGGCTGCCATAAAGACATTTAAATCACTTCTTGGTACTATTTGTCCAAAGTGAATATTAAATCCATGGGCAAATACTAAATATGCTCCTTCTTTTAAATATGGTTCAACCTCATTGTAATATAAGTCGCGTTGAATTTCATCAGGAACTAACATCATAACAATATCTGCTATTTTAACAGCTTCACTAGTACTTAAAACTTCTACCCCATCTTCTTTTGCTTTTAAGGCACTTACTGAATCTAATCGATACATTCCAACTACTACATCCACACCACTTTCTTGCATATTAAGTGTATGTGCATGTCCTTGACTACCATAGCCTAAAACTGCTACTTTTTTACCATTTAAAATTTCTTGGTTACAATCATTATCATAATAAACTTTCATTATTCCTCCATTTTTTTAATTTAAATGCATATTTTCACACTATGTACAACTTCAATTATTTGTTTTTGATCAAATTTTGCAATGAATTCACGGTTGAATTGTTCTTCTGCAGTTTGGTAAAAAAGTAAATAATCTGTTGTTACTTTAAGTGGTGTTAAATTATTTTTTGCAATTACTGCTTGTATTTCTTCGTTATTAACAACTTTTACATAAACAGTTTCATATAAGTTATCAATATGTTCTAATAATTTTACTGACACGGTGTCATATAATTTCTCTAACTGTTTTATAATCACTTCAAGTTGACTTTTATCAAGATGAATGCTTAAAACAACTTTAACAAGTGTACTTTGCTCAATTTCACTCGAATACACACTTTCTATACTCACACCACGTCGAGCAAACAAAGAAAACATTCGGGAAATTGTCCCAGTATTTGAATTCGTGATTACTTCCACATAAAAATTATTCATTGCTACCTCCTGTCAAGATTAATTCATTAATTGATCTACCTGACGGAATCATTGGATAGACATTTTCTTCTTTAGCAACAATTACTTCCACTACATATGGTTTTTGATCATTTAAAGCATTTGTCAATTGTTTAAAATCCGCGGCTGATGATATTTTTAAATATTCTAGTCCATACGCTTTAGTCAATAATTCAAAATCAGGATTAATACTTAAATCAACAAATGACAAACGATTATCGTTAAATAATTCTTGCCACTGGCGAACCATGCCTAAAAATCGATTATTGATTAGGATAATTTTTACAGGTATTTGTTCTTGTTTGATTGTCATAAGTTCTTGATTTGTCATTTGAAAGCCACCATCTCCAACAAAACTTATAACTTTTTCGTGGGGTTTGGCCAACTTTGCGCCAATTGCTGCCGGGATACCATAGCCCATCGTACCAGCTCCACCTGAGGTGCAAATATGGCGTGGTTTTTGAAATTTATAATGCTGTGCTACCCACATCTGATGCTGACCAACATCTGTTAAAATGATACTTTCTCCATTAGTAATTTCACTAATTTTACTAACGACTTGTCCGCATGTCAACTGCCCATGAATTAGATTCGGACTCATTGGATATGTTTTAACAAGTGTTTGAACTTGCTTATTCCACTCAATAAAATCGTCTGGTTCGACAGCTTTTAATAATTCTTTGATTCCATTATTTATATCCGCGTGGATTCCAATATCAACGTTCATAATTTTATTTAGTTCAGCATGATCAATTTCAATATGAATAATTGAGGCATTTTGGATAAATGTTTGAGGATTTCCAGTGATTCGATCATCAAAGCGAATTCCTAAGGCAATTACTAAATCAGCTTGATCGAGTGCATAATTAGCATAACCACTTCCATGCATACCAATCATCCCTAAGCACTTTGAATCATCAATTGGTAAACATCCTAAACCTAACAGTGTATTGACAACCGGTATTTGATAAATTGTTGTCAGTTCAGTAAGTAATTTTGCTGTTTGGGGATTATTTGTTGCAGATCCAGCAATTATGATTGGACGTTTACTTGTTGTTAATAATTGTTTTAACTCCACAAAATTACCGTTTGTGTAATCAACTGCTTTTTGTGGATCAATAATTAACTTATAGCCAGTAAGCTCATCTTCGACTAAATATTCGGCTGTTAATTTTTGTAATTGTGTCGAAGCAAATGTATAATCAATTGTTTGTAATTGAATATCTCGTGGAATATCAACAACAACTGGTCCTTTTCGACCAGTTAATGCAATTCGACAAGCTTCAAATAATATTTTTGGAATTTCCTCAATTGTTTTAATTAAGAAACTATGTTTTGTAATCGGTAAAGTTATTCCAATGATGTCTGTTTCTTGAAATGCATCTTTTCCTAATAAATCAGATGATACTTGCCCCGTAATTGCAAGCATTGGTACTGAATCCATATGTGCTGTCATTATTCCAGTAACTAAATTGGTTGCACCCGGTCCAGAAGTAGCTAAGCAGACACCAAGTTTTCCACTAATTCGTGCATAACCATCAGCCGCATGTGCAGCTCCTTGTTCATGTCTAACAAATACATGTTTAATTCCCGCAAAATCATATAGTTCATTATAGATCGGAATAACTGCCCCACCAGGATAACCAAAAATAGTTGAAATTTCTAGTTGTTTAAGCGCTTCTAATACTAATCGTGCTCCAGTAATTTTCTGCATTTTTTACTCCTTTATTATTCAAGAATTGCCCCTTTATCAGCAGAACTGACGTGTCTGACATAGCGTTTTAAGTAACCATGATTAATTTTCGGAACAAATTCTGGTTGAACTGCTCGTCGTTTAGCAAATTCTTCTTGGCTAACTTGAGCATTTAAACTCTTGTTTTGAATATCTATTTCAATGATATCACCTGTTTGGAGCAAGCCAATTAATCCACCTGAGGCAGCTTCGGGTGAAACGTGCCCGATTGCAGCTCCTCTTGTTGCTCCACTAAATCGACCATCAGTAATTAAGGCAACACTTTCAGCTAAGCCTTTTCCAGCTAAAACTGCGGTTGGGGTGAGCATTTCTGGCATCCCTGGTCCTCCTTTTGGTCCTTCATATGTAATAACAACTACATCGCCAGCTACAATTTTTCCCATCATGATTGCACTTACTGCTGCTTGTTCTGATTGATAAACTTTAGCTGGACCTACATGCTTAAGCATTGATTCACTAACAGCACCTGCTTTAACAATTGAACCGTTTGGGGCAATGTTTCCCGTTAACACTGCTAATCCACCGTTTTGATAATAGGCTGTTGAAAAATCTTTTATGACATCACTATCAAGTACTTGTGCATTTTTCGCAACTGTATGTTGATCAACTAGGCTAACAGTTTGACTATTATTAAGTTTGTTATTTTTAAGTAATACACTCATAACAGCCGAAATTCCACCAGCTGCATGTAAATCCTCGATGAAATGTTCTCCACTTGGAGAAAGCTTAGCAATTTGCGGAATCTGTTCAGAAAATGCATCAAAATCGGCAAGTGAAAGCTTAATTTCACATTCATTGGCAATTGCCGGTAAATGTAAGGCTGTATTAGTTGAACCACCTAAAGCCATATCCATTGCTAGGGCGTTTTCAAATGCTACTCTTGTCATGATCATACGTGGTCGTAAATCTGCTTTTAAAACTTCTAAAATATGATAACCAGTTTTCTTTGCAAGTCTTAATCGATCAGAAAAGACAGCGGGAATTGTTCCATTTCCTGGCATGGCCATACCTAAAACTTCAGTCATACAATTCATTGTATTAGCTGTATACATGCCTGAACAAGATCCACAAGTCGGACATGCCGTATTTTCTGCTTCTAAAAAGTCAGCTTCTGTCATTTGGCCATTTTCTAGCTTACCAACATATTCAAACATATTTGATAAACCTATTTTCTTGCCTTTAAAGACACCTGCAAGCATTGGACCACCAGAAACAAAAATTGAGGGAAGATTTAATCTAGCTGCCGCCATTAACATTCCCGGTACTACCTTATCGCAATTTGGGATGAAGACAATTGCATCAAATGGTGTTGCCATCCCAACCGCTTCAATTGAATCAGCGATAATATCTCGTGTTGCTAAACTATAACGCATTCCAACGTGATTCATCGCTAAGCCGTCACAAATCCCAATCGTGTTGAACTCCATTGGCACTCCTCCGGCTAATCGGATTCCATCTTTTACCGCTTGCGTAATTAAATTTAAATGGTTATGACCGGGAATAATTTCATTAAATGAACTCGCAACTGCAATTAACGGCTTACCCATTTCCTCATCAATGTGACCAAGTGCTTTTAATAGTGAACGATGTGGTGCACGCTGATTTCCTACTCTTATTTCATCACTACGCATTTTAGACATTTTAACTCCTTTCTTATTAACTAGTTAAATTTTCATTAATTGTTCGTACGCTTGAATTTGTGTTAGATATTGTTCTGTTTCCGAAATGAAATCACCATCTCGTTGCATTTGTTCAAAGCTTTGAGTTACTAATTCAATTGGAAAAGATTCAGTTCCACAAGTGATTAGGCGTCGTTCAATGTCTACTTCAACAATTTCTTGAGTTTCACTAAGTTTTGCTCGAACATCAGCTGTTGCAAGTACCGCCCAATGACCACAGTTTAACCAGTTGTTGAAAAAAATATCTGAATAACTACCAGCGACAATTACATGTAAACCAAGTTCTTGTAATGCCCAAGCTGCATGTTCACGACTTGAACCACAGCCAAAATTATCACCGGTTACAAAAACTGAACATTCTTTTGCATTTTCTTGATTAAAAATAAAATCGCTAATTGGCTGTCCTTCATCATCATAGCGCCATTCGGCAAATGCAAAATCACCAAATCCGGTTTTCTCAACACTTTTCAAATAGTTTTTAGGAATAATTTGATCGGTATCGATGTTATCACGCATTAATGTTACGATTTTTCCTGAATATTTTGTAGCCATTAATTCTCCTTCCTTACATCAACTAATCTACCACTTAGTGCAGCAACAACTGCCGTTGGAACACTTGCAAGATGGGTAATTGCTTTATTTCCCTGACGTCCGACAAAGTTTCTGTTGGATGTTGAAATTGAATGTTTTCCTGCTGGAACTTGATCGGTGTTCATTCCAAGACAAGCGCTACATCCAGGCAAACGCCATTCAAATCCAGCGTCAGTATAAAGTTTATCAATTCCTAATGCTTCAGCTTGTTGCCTAACTTTTTCACTTCCCGGAACAACGATTGCTTTTACAGAAGCTGCAACTTTACGCCCTTTAATATATTTAGTTCCCAATTTCAAATCAGATAAACGTCCATTTGTACATGAACCAATAAAAACAAAATCAACTGGAATGTCCATTGCTTTTTGGCCAGGCTTTAAATTTGTATAAGCAAAAGCTGCTTCATCTTCTTGATCGCGTATTTCAGGTACGTTTTCAGTAATTTTCACACCTTGACTAGGATTGATTCCCCATGTGATGAAAGGTTCAACTGTTGCTAAATCTAAAACAACAATTTGATCAAAATCCGTTTCACTATCTGTTACTAATGTTTGCCAATAATCAATTGTCGCTGGATTTTCAATTAAAATTTGACCAATTGCTGTATTCTTCATATATTCAAAAGTTGTTTGATCATAAGCAACTAATCCATATTTAGCACCTGCTTCAATTGCCATGTTACACATAGTCATTCTTTCTTCCATGGTCATTGCCAAAACTCCCTCACCATAAAATTCAAAAGCAAAACCTGTTCCAAAGGAAACGCCATGTTCAGCAATTAATTGTAAAATAACATCTTTAGAGGTAACACCAATTGCTAATTTATTCACAAGTTTAATTCCAAGTGTTTGTGGACGTGTTTGCCAAAGTGTTTGTGTTGCAAGTACGTGTTCTACTTCACTTGTTCCAATACCAAAAGCAATATTTGCAAATGCTCCGTGGGTTGCAGTATGTGAATCACCACAAACAATTGTTTGACCAGGAAAACTTCTACCCGTTTCTGGTCCAATTACATGAACAATCCCATTTTTTTCACTATCCATTTCTGCAACTTCTATTCCATATTGTTGACAATTTTTCACAAGAGTTTCAACTTGAATTTTAGCTTGTGGATCAGTAAACGCTTGTCGTTCTGCCCTTGTTGTTGGAATATTATGATCCATCGTTGCAAATGTTAAATCTGGGCGCTTTACCAATCGATTTGTAAGTCTTAGGCCAGAAAAAGCTTGGGGACTTGTAACTTCATGGACATAATGTCGATCAATATATAGTAAGTCGCGATTATCTTTTGAATAAACAACATGTTTATCCCATAATTTATTAAATAAAGTTGCCATTACACTCCTAATTCTTCATATATTTTTTCCATAAATACGCTTGTATTTACACCTGTTTTTGCGCATAAATCTTTAGTAACAAAACCTGTAGTTAAATTTTTTTGAATTGCTTGTTCAATTACAGTTGCATATTCTTCTTTAAATTGGACTTTAAGCATCAACGTAATTGAAAGCAAC
Source organism: Mycoplasmatales bacterium (assembly GCA_051649085.1). Lineage (GTDB taxonomy): Bacteria > Bacillota_I > Bacilli_A > UBA3375 > UBA3375 > JBOFGK01. The sequence continues at coordinate 10,838 of JBOFGK010000058.1, forward strand.
ATTGCAACTGGATTAACTAAATCAAGACCAGCAATTGTTGGTGCTGATCCATGAGCTGGTTCATATAATCCAAATGATTGATTGTTTACACTAGCTGATGGTAACAAGCCTAAGCTACCACCAACTGCTGCTAACTCGTCGGTCAAAATATCACCGAATAAATTTTCTGTGACGACAACATCATATTTCGTTGGATTTTTCAAAAGCTCCATTGCAAAAGCATCGACATACATATGCGTAAGCTCAACTTCTGGGTAGTCATGACTCATCTCAATCACTACTTTTCGCCAAAGTTTACTTGTGGAAAGTACGTTGGCCTTATCAACTGATAATAGTCGATTGTTTCTCATTTTTGCAAATTCAAATGCAATTCTTGCAACCTGTTCAATTTGCTCTACTGTATAATCCATGCAATCCCGTGCAAATGAATCATTTAATGTTTTTTCGCCAAAATAGGCCCCACCAATTAATTCACGAACAATAATCAAATCAGTTCCTGTCACGATTTCTCGTTTTAAAGGAGAATATTTTGCAGTACTCTCATTGACAGTTAAACCACGTATATTTGCAAATAAGCCTAAATGCTTACGGATTTCTAACAGTCCAGTTTCTGGTCTTCTAGGTTGATCGTCATAATCGGGATGACCAACAGCTCCTAGCAAAACAGCATCAGCACTAACAAGTAATTCTTTAACTACTGTTGGAAAGGGATCACCATATTCATCAATTGCTGCTCCCCCAAACGAGGTTGTAATTAATGAATATTCATTTTCTAATTTATCAGCAATTTTATTCATAAATTCTACTGATAAATCAATTAATTCTTTTCCAACTCCATCACCTTTTAAGCAAACTATTTTTTTCATTCTAATCCTTTCATTAACGTTTCTAATTCAATATTTGCAATTGCTGCAAATATAGCTTCAAGTGCACATCTTGTTGTGTCACTTCCAATTCCAACTCCAAAATGAGTTTGACCATCAGCTTTTTTCACTTGAATATAAGTAATAGCATCAGCTTTACTACCTTGATTTAACGAATGCTCTGTATATTGATTAATCGTATAATCCATAAAACCTTCACTACTTAATCCATTCATGAAAGCATCCAATGTTCCGTTACCAATACCTTTAATTACAAGTTTTTTCTTAAGAAAAACAATTTCACATTCAATTTCTACATTTTCCACAAAATTTTTAATCTGATAATTTACTAATTTAGTTACATCGAGTGTATAAATATGTTTAAACATCGAAAACAATGCATTAGCATCAATTTCACCACCTTGTTCAACGCTAATCCGTTTCGCGTGTTCTCCTAATTCGACATGCATATCTTTAGGTAACTTCAAATTAAACTCTTTTTCTAATACATAGACGACTCCACCTTTACCAGACTGGGAATTAATTCGAATTATTTTTTCATAGTTTCGACCGATATCATATGGATCAATGGCTAAATATGGTACTCGCCATTGTTGTGACGATGAGTGATTCATCATTTCTAAGCCTTTGCGAATTGCATCTTGATGACTGCCAGAAAAAGCCGTAAAAACTAAATTACCTGCATATGGATGTCGTTGATGAATTTCCATTTTCACACATTGCTTATATATCTCAATTGTTTCAGGTAAGTTACAAAAATCAAGCTCACAATCAATACCTTGAGTAAATAAATTTAAAGCTAATGTAACTAAGTCAGCGTTTCCTGTTCGTTCACCATTTCCAAACAATGTTCCTTCAACTCGATCGACTCCGGCTAATAACGCTGTTTCGGTTGCGGCGACTGCACAACCACGATCATTATGAGTGTGAACGCAGACGACAACTTGTTCACGCCAAAGCATATGTTTCACCATAAATTCGACTCGATCTGCATATTCAATTGGTGTCATAATTTCCATTGTAAGTGGCAGATTAATAATTAAATTTTTGTTTCTTGGTTGCCATTTATCAATAATTGCATTAACAATTTCTAGCGCATACTCAATTTCAGTCCCTTCAAAACTCTCCGGAGAATATTGTAATTTAAATGTTGTTTCTGGATAGTTTTTAAGCAATTTCATAATTTGTTCTACACCGGCTAACGCTAAATGCAAAACTTCTTCTTTTGATTTACGAAAGACAATTTCTCGTTGTAAAATCGAAGTTGAATTGTATAAATGAATAATTACGTTTTTCGCTCCTTTTACCGCCTCAAATGTTCGTTCAATTAGATGGGATCTGGCTTGAACAGTCACCTGAATTGTTACATCATTTGGGATTAAATCATGTTCAATCAAATGACGAACAAAATTGAACTCAGTTTGGGATGATGAAGGAAATGCAACTTCAATTTCTTTGAAGCCAATTTTAACTAAATGTAAAAAGAATTTTACTTTATTTTCAATTGACATTGGATTAACAAGTGCTTGATTTCCATCACGTAAATCAACGCTACACCAAAGAGGAGCTTTTGTGATTCGATTATTAATCCACGTACGCTCAGGTAGTACAAAGTAGTTACTTCTTAAATATTTCACGTTCATAGTTTCTCCTAGTCATAAATAATTTAAATAATTGTTGCACATTTGCATAATATTTGTTTACAAATCAAACTCTTAAAAAAAGTCGGTAGTGAATTTAAAATAACAGAGTATAAAAAAATGGTTGACCGGAGTCAACCATAATAATTTTGTATGCTAGCTTAATTATTATTAGAAAAAATCTCCACAAAAATATAATTTTGAGTTTTTTAAAATTAAGATAATTAAAATAATAATTGTTGCTACCGAGCATACTAGTGTATTCATCTTCACCACATCCTTTTGTTTATTCTAGCACAAACAAATTTTGATGTCAAGCAATTTTCCAATAAAAAGTTATTTTTTACAATCACCCGAAAAAAATCTTCAATTTAAAAATAGAGCATACTTTTCTTTACCACGTTTGCACGAAAATTTGCTATAATAGTTTAAATGATTAAAAAAGGAGAAAAAAAATGAATATAGATACATTGAAAAAATACGCAAACATGCTTATTAAAAGCGGATTAAATGTTCAAAAAGATCAAATTTTATTTATTTCGGCTCCAGTCGAAACTTATGAATTTGTAAGAATCGTAACTGAAGCTGCTTACGCGGCTGAAGCCAAAAAAGTTGTGGTAAATTGGGGTGATGAACCGTTAGCAAGACTTGCACTTGAAAATCAAAGTATTGAAACACTTAGTGAAGTTAATCAATTTACAAAAGATATGTATGATTACTATGTAAATGAAAATGCTGCTTTCTTATCAATCTCTGGAAGTAATCCTGATGCTTTTGACGGAATTGATTCGGACAAAATGAATGCATACACTAAAGCACTCTTAGCTTCTTTTTCCACACGACGTGTTGCAACAATGGGAAATAAAGTTTCTTGGACTGTTGCAAGTGTTCCAACAAAAGCATGGGCACAAAAAGTATTTCCAGATGCTAAAACCGCAGATGATGCAGTTGAATTACTTTGGGAACAAATTATTAAGTTATCAAGAGCAAATGGTGATGATCCAGTTGCAAACTGGCAAGAACATATTACAAGACTTGAAAAAATTTCAACTAAATTAAACGACTTACAACTTGATAGTTTACATTTTACAAATAGTTTAGGTACTGATTTAGTAGTAGGACTTGCGAAAAAACACATTTGGGAAACAGGTGGTAGCGAAAATTTAACTAGAAAGACATACTTCTCTGCAAATATCCCAACTGAAGAAGTTTTTACATTACCAGATCACACACGAACTGATGGAGTTGTTGTTTCTTCAAAACCATTAAATGATTTAGGAAACCTTGTAAATAACTTTAAAATTACCTTTAAAGATGGAAAAGCTATTGATTGCTCAGCTGAAACTGGTGAAAGCTATTTGAAAAATTTAATTGCTAAAGATGAAGGTGCTTCTTCACTTGGTGAGGTTGCATTAGTTCCTCACAGTTCACCAATCTCGCAGGCAAATTTAATGTTTTACACGACGCTTTATGATGAAAATGCATCTTGTCACTTAGCGCTTGGAGCTGGATATCCAACTACAATGAAGGATTCAGAAAATATGACAAAAGATGAATTGTATGCAGCTGGTTGTAATCAATCAATGATTCATGTTGATTTTATGTTTGGAACTTCTTGTATGAAAGTTGTCGGTACTGCTACTGATGGAACCCAAACAACTATTATGGAAAACGGAGAGTTTGTCATATAAATAAAATTAATTCAAATATAAACTAAAAAAGATGTCTTAGACATCTTTTTTTCAATCAATATATTAAATAATAAATATTATCTCAAAATAATTGAAATATTAGTTCTAGCTGCTGCAAAAGCTGGTAAAACTGCTGCAATCACTGATAATATAATTGCAAATAAAACGGTAAAAATCAACCATCCGAATGAAATATATAGACTAATTGAAGCTAGCTGTAAGAGTAAAAGGGTAATTAAACTTGCAAATCCGAAACTGATAATCGTTGAAAACAAAACAATTAATAAACTTTCAATTACAAACATCATTGAGATATCTGCTTTTTGCATTCCAAGTGCACGTAAAATTGCAATTTTTGATTTACGTTCGTTGACCGAAACAAATAACATATTAATAATTGCTACTAATGAAACAATTAACGAAACTGAACCGATTGCAGCGAAGAAAATTGTCACAACGTTAATAACATCTCTTGTAATACTATTTAGATCTATTTCAATAATCTCCTGTTGAGGCGTAATATAGTTTGTTAATTGTGTTTTAAGACTTTGAACCTGTTCACTATAATTACTCGTTCCTTTAATTGTTGCCTCAATTGTTGTGTAATCTGGTGTTACAAATTTTGCTTTTAAATATTCGGGAATGATGTATGAAGAAAAACCTTCTCGTGTTTTTCCGATGATTTTATACTTAACTCCTTTAAGAGTTAACTCATCACCCACATTTATTTTTGCTTTTGCTTTTTTTTCATCGTCGTTTGTTGTTTGAGTCGTAAATTCATTTTCAACCATTACAATGACATTTCCAGTTTGATTTGAAAAATTTTCACCTTCAAATACTTTTGGGTTACCCACTTCAAATGATTGATCATCAATTGCATTATTTTCTCGATAATTTAATTTTTCAACTCCTTTGACTTGCTTTCTAATATTTTCTAATTGTTGTTGATTAATATTGTATTTTTCCGGTACGTTAGTTTGTTGATCACTAAAAGATTTGGGACTCACAATAAAACTAATAATACTTGAATCTTCTGTTTGACGTTCAAAATTATTCGAAAGCGATGAAGCACTAATGATTACGACAAGAATTGCAGTCATTCCAATAATATTTGTAATAATTGTCAAGATTGTTCTAAGAATATTTTGTAATAATCCCTTTACAACAATTCCTAAAAGATATTTATATTTTTTAAAGCTCATTTAAAACACCATCCTTCAAGAAAAATTGACGTTTGGCAATTTTAGCTAAATCAACATCATGAGTTACAATTATTAAAGTATTTCCTTGTTCATTTAATTTGATTAATAATTCAATAATCTCTGCTGCAGTAACTTCATCTAAAGAACCTGTTAGTTCGTCAGCAATAATTATTTTTGGTTGCTTAACTAAAGCTCGAGCAATCGATAAACGTTGTTTTTGACCACCACTTAACTGATATGGCATTACATGAATTTTATCAGCTAAGCCAACACTGTCTAAGACGTCTTCAATTAATGCTCGTTGCTCTTCCTTTTTAATAATCCCACTTAACACTAGTGCAATTTCTAAATTATGATAAACATTTAAATCATCAAGCAATTGAAAATCTTGGAATACAAAACCGACTGTTTCACTTCTAAGCGCTGTTAGCTTTTTGTCACTTAACTTAGTAACTATTTGTCCATCAATTAAATATTCTCCATGAAATTCGTTATCGATTAATCCTAAAATTTTCAAGAGCGTACTTTTTCCACTTCCACTTTTACCTAGAATTGAAATAAAATCTCCTTCAGTAATTGTAAGGTTCAGTTCCTTTAAAACATGTAGTTGTTCAAGCCCGTTTTGATAATACTTATTTATGTTATTTAAAGATAGCATCATCAGCTCCAATGTTTGTTATTTCATCTCCAACTTTCACACCACTTGTAACAATTAATCTTCCGTTTTCTTTTACTGCTTTGACTTCTGTTGTCGTCCCATTTACCTTTAGATATTGCTTTGATTTTTCTTCAACCAAATATTGATCTGGTACATAGATTATATTTTGTGTAACCGAAATAACTAGTGGTTGACCATCAATTATTTTTTTATCTAAGTTTTCAATTTTGTAATTGACATTAAATGTTGTTTTTGTTGAGTCAGTTGTTCCTGACGCTGTTAATGATGTTTCATTTGGTAAATATGATTCAATTTTTAAATTATAGGTCTTTCCATCTAATTCTAGTACTGGTTTTAGTTTAAGTAGTGTTTGTAATGTTTCAAAATCAACTACTTGTAATATTCCGTATTCATTTGAACGTAAAAGAATTCTTCCATTAATTTGATCAATTATGACATTACCATTAAATTTCGCATATGTTTTACTATCAATCACTCCGTTTTCAAGCGCAAATTCAGCACTTTTGATTTGATCTAGCAATGCGCTTTTTTCTGTATTTAATTGACTAAGTATTGGATCATCTTTTTTACTTTTAGCTATTTCTTGATTTAACTTATCAAGTTGTGAATATTGTAGTCCTAAATCAAATCGAGCCTTTTCTTCTGCTTTTGCTGCATCAGGTTGTAGTGTATCATAAAGCGCTGTTTCAGTTGTTACTTGATCATTATTTTTGACTAATACAACCATTGTTGGATCAATTGGATAACTTATTTGGGCAAGTGGGACTGCACTTGCATCATATTTTATTTGATCTGCGCTAACTTTGTAACTCTCAGTATTTTCCTGTTCACGTCCGGAAACACTACATCCCCCAAACACACCTAAAAATAATATTAATACCACTATTTTAAACTTCCTACTCATATTTCTCCTTCTCCCGTAGCTACTTTATATCAGTACTTATATTTTACTATAAAAAAGATACTTTTGAAACAAATATCGTATATAATCAACAATTGTTTGAAAAACTTCTATAATCTGATGAATTGCTTAACTAATTTATTTTTTTATTAAATCCTTACTATTAAATTATTGTCATTCAAATCAGCTTTAATTTTAAACAAAAAAACTTGAGACAAAATTCAAGATTGCAATTAAGAACAAACAACTTGAAAAAATAATGAATTCTTTTTTCGACTTAAACCCGTCTTTAGTATAAAAAACCATTGCTAACGGTGTAATTAAACTAACAAAAATTCCTTCATTAATTCCAAAGTTTTGATTAATCCTGAAAAGAAGTAATAAATATCCAACCATAAGTGCTGCGCTCAAAGAAAGTATTATGTCGAGAAAAATTTTTTGCGATGAAATATTAGCACTTTTAAACATCTTTAATAAAATTTTCACAACTATAAAGTAGACAAACAATGAAAAAAGTCCTACAAGTATTGAGATAAAAAAAATCGTATTCCAAATTTCCGTTTCTTTCATCCCAATGCTTGCTGCTAAACTAGCTATTTGATTTGTTAATTCCGGTGATACAGCAAATTTTTCAAGGACGTATAACATAAACGCAATACAAAAACCGATTAGAGAAATTAGATTTAGTAGTACATCTCTCATTAAATTTTTTTTATCCATATTTTCTCCCCATAATATTATTTATTTTTCCTGCTTCTAAATATATTTTACTACATTGTTCAGTAAATTCATTATCCAGAATGTCATGATGTGTGAAAATGATTATTGATCCAGCTTTAGCCAATTCTAACAGCTTGTTACAGATTTTTTTTTGGACATTCGTATCTAAGTGAGAAAATGCTTCATCAATTATTATTATGTCCCAAACATCAACAGTATATAAAAGTGAAAAACCAACTTTCATATTTGTTCCAGTCGAACAATTTAAACTTAAATCATTAAAGTCTTTATTTTCAATGTCTAACTCTACTCCAAAATCAATTTCTGGCTGCTTTTTTTTAAATATTGTATATATGTATTCAATGTTTTCTTGAATTGTAAGCCATTTTTCACAAACCTCACACTCAGGAATGAACAATAAATTGTTGTGATTTGAACTAAGTTGTCCGTTCGTAAATTTTTCTGCACCGATTAAACATCTAACGAATGTACTCTTCCCTGTTCCATTTGCCCCATTTAACCAATAGATGTTTCCACGTTCAAATTCAAATGAAATATCATCTAAAATTAATTTTCCATCATATTCTTTAGTACAATTTTCTATTTTCATATATTTCCTTTCATGTAATCAAGCCTTCAATCAAAGCGGCAATTAAAATCAATAGCAGTGAGAGCAGATACATCTTTTTAAAAGATTGAATCACATTTATAAATTTAATGGTTTGTTTAACCAAAAATTAAGTTAATTGCGGATAAACTCTCATTCGTCCTCAATTTTTAAGAAGTCATTCTGCTCATTTTTCGGTATAAATAATTTTTCAAATGGTACAATATATACAACAATTAATATCAATAAATCAATTAAGAAAACTAGAAAAAAGCTTATTCCATTTTTAGCAGAGAAAAAGTTAATCGATGTGATTCCAATCAATACATATACTTGGATTAATGTAAAAATAAAGTTTGGTTTATAGATCATTCTTTTTTCAATTGTTTGAAAAAAAAGTTTTGAATCTTTTATATTCAGTATTCCGATAATTAATGCTACTATAACGAAATTCAACATCCCATTTATTCCTTCTTTAGTAAGGGAAACGAAAAGCGCTGCAATAAATAATCCAAATATGTCTAGTTTTATTTCTCTAAATTCATTAGAGAGATAAATTTTTTTCCAAAGACTTACTTTTTGTGTATTTAAAAAGACATTTTTCAAATATGTTCTTTTATAATCCAATTGGCTTTTTTCAAGCGATAATTGCAATTTTGCAGTCGAGAAAAGAACAACAAAAAAAGAAGCAAATTCTATTCCGAAATTCCACCAAAGAAATAATAGAATTACCCACTCTACTATGTATTCAGAAAATTCTGATTTTTTCTTGCGGAAAAAAAACTTTAGCATTAAGGGACTTTTGTAGAGAATTTTTTTTTGTCCATCAGTTTTCTTCATAAGCTTTAGAAAGAGTCCCTTTAAATCAGTAATATTGAAAACTATATTAGCTAATACAATTGGTAGCATAATGTCAATTCTTTCTATATATACTGCTAAAGACATCAATAAAAGCAATACAAAATGCAAAATTTTCTTCCCTTTTGCTGAAATTCTCATCATCATTAAATTTTGCTGGAACATAATTGCCGCAAGTAATATTAGCCATTTATTTTCAGTTAAAGAAAAGAAAAAGGTAAAAAGAACAAGTATTATATAAAGGAAATATAATGGATTTTTCTTCAAAAATGTAATGATTAAATAAAATTTCTTATTTTCAGCATTCAAAAAGAAAAGACTTTTTTTCATTTCAAATTCCTTTTTAATTATCTCAATATTGTATTGTGTGAATGAATAGAAAAACATATTTAAAATAATATATAGTTCTATTGCATTCAAAATTTTAATCGTAAAAATAGAAATAGCACTTGTTACAATTAACAAAACAAATAAAATTAACATGCTTATAAAATCAAAAAAATTTTTTTCTTGTATGAATTTTTGCTGTCTAAACCAAATTAAATTAATATATTTCATATTATCCTTTATAAATTATCTTTTCATTCCCGTTCCTCTTATGAGGTTTAATTAGTTATTTAAATAACAATTACCGATTGATAAGTATAGTATAACATATTTTCAGTTCGATGTCAACATTTACATTTTTATAGTTTTTTAAAGACAAATAAAACATCCATCCGCTTTTCGGATGGACTTTTTAATTTATCGATGTTTTGATCTATGTAAATTTGAGATTTTAACATCACGATTTGATTCGCTACTATAAATAATTAATAATCGTTTGAAAACTTACTAAAATCTGGTGAATAATTAGTTTACTTCGCTGTTCTGAGAGTGCCATATTTTGAATATAGTTTTTCGCATAATCATCAATCGGCATTTTTCGACTGATTGAAGCACGACTTAAATCGTCCGTACAAATTCTTTTCACAATCATTTTCGCAACCGTATCAGCTACTACTTCTTTTTGTTTAGCAGTTAAGGTCTTAGACTCTAAGTGATTATTGATTAAATGGGTTATTTCATGACTCATTGTATAAATTTTACTTACATCATCATCTGCGGATTCAATTCTAATCTCATCTTGATAATCACTTCTGGTATAATCAGTATACTTTCGACGCAGATGCCCATTCTTCTTACAATTTTTTCGTAAGTATTTAAAATCACAATTGAACCTTGTCAGTAATGGTAAAGTTGATTTAAGAAATTCTTCCCAACTAACTACCTGAATAAAGGAAGTACTTGCAATTAAATTATCAATTGCAAGTAATATTTCTGTTTGATTTTTACTTTTTTTTCGATTATTAAACATTTTTTTCCTTATTCAATTTTTAAATTAAGCTTCCTTTTTTTGAGCAATAATCATAATACAGAAAATAATACCGAATACAATACCTACTGTAATAAAAGGATAGTAAGGATTAAGTGATGTTAATAATCCAGAAAAGAACGATCCTAAAATGTAACCTAATGCACTTACTGCAGACAGTATTCCTAGTACTTCTCCTTGTTCTCTACGGCTTTTGTTCAAAACATATGCTTGGTAGATTGGTAGGAACATTGAAAAACCAATCAATATTATAAACATTCCTACGATTTGAATTAATCCAGTTGTTGCCAAAAAGAAGATTACTCCACTAATCCCAATAAGTGAGATTATACGGTACGAATTGAAAAAATCAAAGCGTTTATTTAAAAATACAATAATTTTAAAATTTGCTAAAAACATAACTAATGAGAGCATTGAACTTAAATAACTCATTTGATTTGTTTGAAATCCTAAATTTGATTGGGCATATGGGGGAATTGATGCAAAGAAAAGATTAGTAATCAAACCAAACAATAACATTGCAATTACTGAATAAGCGATTTTCTCTGTTTGGAAAAATTTAATCATATCTTTGAACGAAGATTTTTTATTTTGACTGTCTTGATGTTGATTCTCGATTAAAAAAGATCCAAGAATTGCTAAGATTAATAAACCAACTACTTGGACAATAAATGAGTAGCTATAATTATTTCTACCAATTATTCCACTTGTTAACTGACCAAAAACTCCACCAATTGCTGCACAGGCAGCGATATATCCAAACACTTTAGCTTTTGTTTCTTTCGTTGTAAGTGAATTAGCAGATACTGCTACTCCAATAATCCAGGCACTATTGGCAATTCCTGCAAGAATTCTAGCACCTTCCATTATAAATACGTTATTAGCAAGTCCAAAGATCATTTGTGCAAATGCATATCCACATAGTCCTAATAACATATATTTCTTATTTCCTTTTTGATCAATTAATCTACCCCAAAATGGTGCTGATAAAAACATTCCAATATTCATAAACATTAAAAAATAGCCAAAATAAAATTGTTCAATATTTTTATCGACAAGCATTGAAGGTGTGACAGGGTGTACATAATTAAATAAGGCTAGGACTAAAAATTGAAATCCTAATAGTATTTTCAGTTGTTTACTCATTATATCTCCGTTTTGTTTCTTGCTTTTATTTATAAGCATTCAAACAAATTTCTATATTCATTAATACTTTTTCTTTTCCTAATAAACTAATTGATGTTGTTAAATCAGGTCCATGCATTTGCATTGTTGCAGCGATTCTTACTGGCATAAATAATAACTTTCCTTTTACTTCATTTTCTATTTGAATTTCTTTAATAATTGCTTTCAATGTTTCTACTGACACGTTGTCACTTTGACTAATTTTTTGTTTAAATGCTTCAATTGTTGCATAACAATTATTGTCTTTAATAAACTCAATTGCTTCTTTTTCAATCTCAGTACTTTCACTGAAAAATAATTGAGATACTTCAACAATTTCTTGACCAAAATTTATTCCATCTTTATAAAGTAATGCCACTGCATTTAAAAACTCAATATCTTTAGTTGGATACGAAGTTTGTAAAAATGGTAAAATGAATTCTAAATAAGTTGTTTCTTCCATTTTCTTTAAATATTGAGAATTAATCCAGTTAAGTTTAGCCGTATCAAACATTGCCGGCGATTTAGATAGTCTTTCTTCTGTAAATTCTTTAAATAATTCTGCTTGAGTAAAAATTTCTTGAGTTCCAACTGGTGACCAACCTAAAAGTGAAATGAAATTAAATAAAGCTTCTGGAACATAACCTAATTTTAAGTAATCTTCAATAAATTGGACAACATCTGTATCACGTTTTGATAGTTTTTTCCCACTTGCATTCACAATTAAAGTCATATGACCGAAAATTGGTGCATCAACTCCCATAGCTTCGTAAATCATTAATTGCTTTGGCGTATTTGAAATATGGTCTTCTCCACGTAAAACATGTGAGATTTCCATTTGATGATCATCGACAACAACTGCAAAGTTATATGTCGGAATCCCATTTTGCTTGATGATATTGAAATCACCCGAAACATCATTACTATTGAATTTAATTAAGCCTTTAACAATATCATTCCATTCATAAGTTTTATTTGGTTGGACTTTGTATCTAATGCTAAACGGTTTATTTTGAGCTAAATTTTCAGCAATTGTCTCAGCACTTAAATGACGACACTTTCCATTATATTTAGGAATTTGTCCATTTTCTTTTTGACGAACTGCTTCTGCTTCTAATTCTTCAGCCGTACAAAAACAACGATAAGCATTTTCTTCTTCAATTAATTTATTAGAAATTTCCGTATAAATACCTTGAGCATGACGTTCTAATTGACTGTATGGACCAAATTCACCACCGACATCAATTGATTCATCCCAAGAAATTCCCATTTTTTGTAAATTGTCCAATTGCGATTTTTCTCCGCCCTCAATATTACGTTCAATATCTGTATCTTCAATTCTAATGATGAATTTTCCATCATAATGTCGTGCAAATAAGTAATTGAATAAAGCCGTTCGAGCATTACCAATATGTAAATATCCGGTCGGACTTGGTGCATACCTTACTCTTACTGGTCTATTTTTGTTCATTTTTCTCCTTTAATATACATTTTTAGTTTGATTGTTGTTTGTTTATAGTAGATAAAAAGCAATTGATATAAAGTGACATATCGCTGCGGCAAAGACAAATAAATGCCAAATGAAATGATGATATTTAAATTTAGAGACCGCATAAATTATTGCTCCAATTGTATAAATTACACCACCAGCTATTAAATAAAACATTGCTTCATAACTAAGTGCTTCCTTTAACGCACCGAATTCAAAAATAACTAGCCAACCCATTGCTACATAGACTATCGTTCCGATCTTTTTAAAACGCTCAATGAAAAAAACTTTTAAAGTTATTCCCAAAATAGTTAACAGTACCATTACAACTAAAATCAAATAAGCCGTGCTCGATCCTAGTGCCACCACAGTATATGGAACGTATGTTCCAGTAATTAAAATGAATATTGCACTGTGATCAAGTCGTTTAAAAATACTTCTAGTCATATCATGGAAAATACTATGATAAAGTGTTGACATCAAAAACATTGTAATCAGACTAGTTCCGTAAATTGCATATGCAACAACATCAACAGCATTACCGTTTACTGATGCAGTGTACACAAGGTAAATTAGACCGATATAAGCAAAAATAGCTCCAATACCATGACTTACTCCATTGGCTATATCTTCTGATACTGTGTAACGGTATAATTTTTCTTTACTTAATTTCATTTTTCTCCTAGTTGCTTTTTTATAGTTTATCAATCTCTTGTAGTTTGTTCTTCTATATTATACGCGAAAAAAGTATTTTTATTCTGTCCATGCATTTTCTTCTGAAATTTTTAAATGTTCTTCATATGTTTTTGAATATAAAACTTCTCCGGTATCTTGTTTTGCAAAGAAAAATAAATAATCGTTTTTGTCATAATTTTTAGAAAAATCAAGTGTTTTTGCTCCAACTGTAGAAATTGGACCTGGTGGTAAACCTGCATACTTGTATGTATTAAATGGTGAATCAACTTCTAAGTCTTTAAAAGTTACAATAGTTTTAGTTACACCTAATGCATATAGTACGGTAATATCTGATTGAATTGGCATTGGTGGATTAGCATTTAAACGATTCATGAAAACACCAGCAATTTTCGGTGTATCAACATCATGAAGTGTTTCACGTTGAACAATCGAAGTAAAAGTTAGAAATTCATGTAATGAATTGAATTGTTCTTTATCGTATCCATCTACCATTGTTGACATTGTATCTAACATTTTTCTTGTTACTGTATCGATTGTATCTGCTTCTGTTATTTGATATGTTGCACTTCCAAAATAACCTTCAAGTGGGCAAATTAATTCTGGATTTAATATCTCATCGGTAAGAAATGTATAATCCTGCATATATTTTGTTAAATTTGCTTTATCTTTCCAAAAAGCTAAAATTTCCTGCTCCGAAGTCCCTTTAATTTTTTTTGCCATTGTAGCAGCAATTTCTTTAGAGGTCATTCCTTCATAGATTACAAGTTTGGATGCATCATCTTCATAATTGGACACTGGATTATTAATAATTTCGATTATTTCTTGATTAGACATCCCAGCTTTTAAAAGATATGTATTTGCATAAAAACTAATATTTTGCGCAATCATTTCTTTGTACAGTTGATTAGCACTAGCAACAATTCCATTTTTTTCTAATTCAGTTGCAATAGCTAATCCATCTTTTTCAGGTGTTACAGTTAATGCGAATTCTGTACCTTCTTTTACTTTACCTTGCTGTGAAAGAAAGTAGGCACCACCAGCTGCAGTTACACTAATTATAAGTAGAACAATTAATATTTTTCTAATTTTTGTCATTTTCAAACTCCTTTACCTCACCTGTTTCTTCTAAAATATAGTTTACTTCTTTTGAAGCGTTGGTCAACTTTGTTTGACATAATTCATGTAACATAATACTTTTTTTAAATAATTCAATTGCATCATCAAGTGGTAAGTCATCTGCTTGTAGTTTTTTCATAATGACCTCTAGTTCATTAAAAGCTTCTTCAAATGTTAACTCAAGTTTCTCCATCAGTTTTCTCCTTTGTATTGATTTTTTCAACTATAGCTGTAAGCACTCCATCACTTACTTCAACAGCGATTTTTTCATTCAGGCTCACTTGGGAAATCGACTTAATAATTTCTCCATTTTGATTAGTTGTTGCACTATATCCTCGCATGAGAATTGTTAATGGATTCAGTTCATTGAAATAATTTCGACTGTTTAGTAATTGTTGTTCCTTTTGTTTTAAGTGATTTTCAATTAAAAATTTTTGATTTTTAACTATCTCAGACAACTTTAGTTGTTTACTTGCTAATTGGTTATTTAAAAACATACTACGATTATTAAGAATTATATTAAGTCTTTGTTCGTAAAAAGTTAGACGATTACAGATGTTCTTTTGTTCACTTACAAGCTGATTTGACATTTGATCCATTTTTATTTGAAATTGAATTAATGGAGTTTTTAAATAATTGTTTTCTCGATATAGCTTTAAAAAATCATATTTTCGTTGGATCTTTGTCTCAATTTGTTGTAGACAAAAATGCTTGTTTTTCTTAAGAATTTCTTTAAGTTCTTCAATATCAGGAGTTGCAAGGACTGCTGCTGCAGTTGGTGTCTCAGCTCGCACATCAGCAACAAAATCCGCAAGAGTTGTATCTGTTTCATGACCAACGGCTGAAATAATTGGAATTTTTGAGTTGAAAATTGCTTGTACAACTATTTCTTCATTAAACGGCCATAAATCTTCAATACTTCCTCCACCACGTCCGACAATTAAAACATCAATTTGTTCTAGTAAATTAGCACGTTCAATTTGTTTAGCAATATTAGCAGCCGCATTACCACCTTGAACAAGTGCTGGAATAATTAATAGTTTAGCGATTGGGTAACGACGTTTTAAGGTTGATAAAATATCACGAATTGCAGCTCCAGTTGGTGATGTTACAATTCCAATCGTTTGAGGATAAAGCGGAATTTTTTGTTTATGCTCACTTGAAAAATATCCATTTTGGGCTAACTCTTTCTTTAATTTCAAAAATTGTTGATACAAGTTTCCTTGACCAACTTCAGTAATGCTGTAGACATTAATATTATATTGTCCAGCTTTTGTATATACATAAATTGAACCATCTAATTCTACTTGCTGTCCATCAATTAATTTAAAACTTAATTTTTTTGCATATGTCTGAAACATCATACAATTGATTGTTGCATTTGCATCTTTAAGGGCAAAATAAATATTTCCATTTGTATGATATTTTAGATTCGATATTTCTCCAACAAGTCGAAAGCGCTTTAAATATCTATCTGCTTCAAGAAGTTGTTTTAAATATTCATTGATTGCGCTAGGTGTTAGCGCGGGTAACTTACTGTCTTTGACCATGAAGCTCACGACTTACATTATCTAGGACAAAATTAATAAAGTTTTTTGATTTGTAATCAGTATATTTATTAGCAAAATTAAGCGCTTCATTTACAATAATTTGTGCTGGTGTATCAGTAAATTTCAATTCATAAATTGCTGTACGAAGTATTGCTAAATTGACATAATTCATTTCTTCAAATGACCACTTTTTTAAGTGTGGTTTAATTAAACTATCAATTTGATCAAGATTAGCTAATACTTCATCAATCATCATGTTGGCTAACTTATCAGGACGTTCTGATTGGTCATAATGACATAGTTCAATTTTCAACCGATTTCCAACTGAATATGTATAAAGTTGTCTAATCACTCTTTCTCTTGCATAACTTTTAGCATGTCTTTTCAATTTTTCTCCTACTCAAATAGATAATTCATGAAAATAATAGTCATTAATGACTATTATTTACAATATTTTTATGTTAAGTTGTCTAACTTTAATATTGAAAACACGGTGAAATTCTTGGATTAATTCCTGACGCGCAACTTTTAAAGTTTCAATTTTAAATCCATCTGCTGCATGGATTCCAACTTCAATCATTCCTTGATTAAAAACAACATATTTACATTCAATATTTTTGTAATTTTCTTTGATAAATTTTTTTGTGATTTTTCTTAATTGATAACTGCTTACATAAATTCTTCCATTTTCATTCGAATCTATAACGATCATCTTTCTCCTTATGCTCTTGAAACATATTGGCCAGTTGATGTATTCACAATAATTCTTTCATCTTGTTCAATGAATAGTGGTACGCGAATAACATGTCCTGTCTCAAGAGTAGCATTTTTATCTCCACCACTCTTCGTATCCCCTTTAATTCCAGGGTCACACTGTGCAACAGTCATTTCCATTTTTTCAGGTAAATTGATTGCGATAATTCTACCTTCATTCATGACAATTTCAACAATTAAGTTTTCAATTAACCATTTGATGTTATCACCAATTGCTTTTTTATCAACTTCTAATTGATCAAATGTCTCCATATCCATCATATAGTAAGTATCACCTTCACTATATAAGTACTGCATTTGCTTTTTGTCAACAATTGCCTTCTCAATTTTTTCTGAAGTGTTGTTAAATGTTATATCTTGTAATGCCCCTGTATCTAAGTTACGCATTTTTGTTCTTACAAAAGCAGGTCCCTTTCCAGGTTTTACGTGTTGAAATTCTACAACTTGATATAATGAGTTATTATATTTAATTGTTAATCCATTTTTTAAGTCATTTACTGTTGCCATTATTATCTCCTCTCATATCATATTTATTATAGCATATTTTACTTGTCAAGTGGGAATTCATCATCAAATGTATATTTTTTACCGTTTATTTTATATCCTAATACAGTATTTAAATTAACGTTTTTAAGTGCTCCAAAAATTGATTTTTCGATGTTTGGATTAATCACTTTTAAACTTTCAATTAATTCTTTTACTTCTCGTCGTTTAGAACTTGTTTTTTCGGCCGCTACAACACATCCACAATTCATTGCTGCAATTCCATTTGATTTTGTATAACGGATGATATCTTCTTCTTTTACATAAACTAAGGGACGGATAAGTTCAATTCCTTCATAGTTTGTCGCCGTAAGTTTAGGCATCATCGTCTGTACGTTACTTGCATAAAATAAATTGAGTAGCGTTGTTTCAATAAAATCGTTGAAATGATGACCTAGTGCTAATTTGTTACAACCCTTTTGTTGGGCAAATTCATATAAGCTCCCACGACGCATTTTCGCACATAAATAGCAAGGATAGTCTTTAGCAATTTTATCAACAATTGCGAAAATTTCTGTATCAAATACTTCTAAATCAATCCCTAACTTTTTTGCATTTGTAACTAATAAATCATAATTACTTTGATTAAAACCAGGATTCATCGCAATAAATACAAGTTCGAATTTTATTTGTCCGTGTCGCTTTAATTCTTGAAGAAGTTTAGCCATGAGTAAACTATCTTTTCCACCTGAAATACAGACTGCTATTTTATCACCTTCACTAATTAAATTAAACTCTTTAATACCTTTTATAAAGGGAGTCCACAACTCTTTACGATATTTTTTAATCAATGAACGTTCAATTTCTTCTAAGGGTGCCATCGCTTTTGTTACTTCGACTGTATTACAGTATTTGTTTAAATTATCTAATAAACTTGTACTCATTAAATCACCTCAAATGGATCTGGATCTACTTCCGAAGAAATCGCTGTAATGTCTTCACTAATCATATTAATAAAGTCGGCCATTGCATCATTAAATACAAGTTCCGCAACATGTCCAATATCAATTAATGCTATCCCTAAATCAAGTGCTGCACGGGCATCATGAAATTTAACATCACCAGTCACTAAAACATCGCATTTATTTTGCCTAGCAGCTTCTAAATAATCACAACCAGCTCCACCAACAACTGCAACACGACTAATAATTTTTTCCAAATCTCCTGTAATTTTTAAGTGATCAAGTCCAAATTTCTTTTTTAAATCTTTAGCAAAGTGTTCTAGCGTTTTAGGTTTGATTTGACCATAACGACCAATTCCCAACATTGTACGATTACTATTTAGTTGATTCGAGATGAAGCAAACACGTTTTTTTGTTTTTTTATTGTAAATTGACAATTTCTTTTTCAAAAGAATTTCTTGTTCATCACTTAGATTAGCTTCTAAAATTATAACATCATGTTCAGACTCTTCGTTTTCATTTGTTTTTTCAAGCTTAATTTTCGGATACATATAAACTTCTACTAAATTTTTAGAAGTATGTCCAGCACCAATTAGTCGCATAATATTAATAATATCTTCGACATTACTTTCTGAAAGTTCTATTTGGATATTATTAAGTTTTATTGGAACGCTAGGTGCTAAAACAAATTGTTTATTTAATCCAATAATTTCTGCTAACCAATCGTTCATTCCGTTATTAGCGATGTCAGCATTTGTATGAACTACATAAACAGCAATGTCTGCTTTAATTAATCTAACAATACGTCGATTACTAATGCTGTTAGTTGCAAGTGTTTTAAGCGGTTTGAAAATAACTGGATGATGGACAACAATCACATCAATTTTCTTTTCAATTGCTTCATCAACTACTTCATCTGTAATCTCAAGTGCAGTTAAAATTCGATTTACTTCTTTGTTACTTCCACCCAATTGTAATCCGACATTATCCCAATCTTCACTTATATGTGTTGGGTAAAAAAAGTCGAGTGTATTAATTAATTCATATAATTTCATGTTCCTCCATTTGAACATTTTCTTTTATTAAGGCTATTTTTTCCGTTAGTTTGTCATTTTTAATTGGTAGCTGATTATTAATTTTAGTTAGATGATTATATTCTGCTGTCCACATTTGAATAAATTCATTACTTTGTTCGGTTAATAATCTAGGCCCAAACATTAATTCGGCTTTACTTAATGTAAATTGTTTGCTCACAAATTGACACTCAATGATTTCATAATATTTTTTTCTCTCTTTAACTACTTTTTCAGTCATGATTTGAAAATTATTAGCTTGTAAAAATTCACGTAATTCATAGAGACCGTTGTTGGCTTGAAGTAAAATCTGTTTATTTTTGAATTTTGATAATTGCGATTTCATAATATTAGAAATAGTATTCCCACCCATTCCTGCAATTATAATTGTCTGATATTGTTGAATAAATTCTTCATCAACATTTATTAATCCATCGCTTTTTACTGCTTTAATTTGGTCTTTAAGTCCAAAACTTAAAATGCTTTTTTGGGCATTATTAAGTGGTCCTTCTGTAACTTCAACTGCTAGTCCTTGATGTTCTAAGCTTTGTTTACAAAAATCAATTAATAAATACGCATGATCGGTTCCAATATCGATAACACTTTTACTCTTAATTAATTTTTTTACTGCTTTTAATCGTTTATCTAATAGCATATTTACCTACATGTATAAGTCAAGACGTTCTTTTTCCGCATACGATTTTAGTTTACGTCTTCCTTTGCTTTCTATTTGTCTAATTCTCTCTCTAGTTACATTAAATAACATTCCAACTTCTTCAAGTGTTAATGGTTTAACAATTCCTTCAGTTAATTTGTTGACTTTTTCTAAAATTCCAATTTCTTCAGTGATGATTTCAATGTTACTTTTAATGAAATTAATATTATTTTCGCGAACTTGTTCAAGAATTTTTTCTAATTTTTCACACTTTTCATTTTCTTTTTCTTTGTTTTTGATAATCATACGCTCATATTGCTTGCGCTTAGTGTTAAACTTATAATTATTTTGTTTAATGCGTTTTTTAAACTTAACTTTTTGACGCTGAGATAAATGTTCAGCCTCTTCAATTACATGTTCAAATTCTTCTAAATCAATGTAGTCATTTTCAAGTAGTAATAGAATATTTTTCAAAATAGCTACACGATCATGTAATTGTTCATAATTTAAGTCATACAATCCATAGCGATATTTAATTACTTCTCCTTCTCGATCAGGAATTTCTTCAATAATATCTAAGATTTTACTTTTCAATTCATTCATCTCACTATAGCTTTCTTGACCTTGATTTTTCGTATCTTCAATGAATGATTCAAGTGACGAGTTATCTTCACCAACTGGCATTTCTAACGCAATTGGATCACGAGCAATTTTGAAAATTTCTTTTACTTGTTCTTCCGTCATCGGTGGCGAGACATGCATTCCAATTTCTGCAAACGAAGCTTCTTGACCATATTTTTGCACAAGCTCACGTTGAACTTTTGTAACTTTGTTAATTGTTTCAACCATATGTACAGGTACACGAATAACTCTCGATTTATCCGCAATTGCACGAGTAATTCCCTGGCGTACCCACCATGTTGCATATGTAGAAAATTTAAATCCAGTGTGGTAATCATATTTATCGATTGCTCTAATTAGTCCAACTGTTCCTTCGTGAATTAAGTCAATCAAGTCAAGTCCACGATTAATATATTTTTTCGCAACTGAAACAACTAATCGTTTATTTGAAAGTGAAAGCATTTCACGAGCCTCTTGAGCTTCTTTTATTTGAGTAGGTGTTGCTTTATCACCAAGTTGACGCGTATCGAAAATTACTTTTCCTAATTTAAGTTCTGTTGATTTTGTTAGTAGTGGATATTGATTAATTGATGACAGGTATTGACGCACTAAATCCGATGATTGACGTTTTTCTACCCCTTTAGTTAGCTCTTCAATTTGGAAATCTAAGTTTTTCCCATCAAAATCTCCACTCATTTTTAAAAGCGCAATCTCATTAGCAAAGTCATCATTTGTATAATTTACAATAATATTTTTCTTTTCTAAATGATTCTCAGCTTTAACAAAAAAGACTTTTTCATACATAACACCAAATGAGTTAGATAATTCTAAATCTAGGGTCACATCATCCAGAATATTTCCATTATTCCTTGCTGCTTGGATTAAACGATCAACAATTTTTTCAATTGTTCTCTCTTCAGCTTTTGTAAAAATGCGTCGTTCAAAATCGTCATTTTCATCATCAATAAATTCCATGTTATCAATTTCTTCAAGCATTATATCTGACATTTTACGGTGTTGTAAATCTAAATTAGGTACTTCTTCTGCTTCATAGTCTTCACTTGCAATATTTAATTTAGTAAAGTCGTTAATTATTAAATTTATAATTTCATTTTTCTTATATCCTGATGAAATTTTAACATCTAACAAATTTGTTAATTCTTTTAGATTAAGAACTTTGATTTCATTTAAATGTTCTTGATTAAAACTTTGAAAAACATATTTTACTAGTTCTTCTTGATCACTATCTTCAGGTATTTTTTTTCCGAGTAACTTTAATATTTCTGTTAATTCTTCAACTTTTAAGCTTGTTATTTTTTTCATTTTACTCCTAATTCAGATTTTTATCGTAATTACAATTTTTTAAATAAATTCCATTTACTATTTTTTCTTTTTTGCTCGTTATTAAGTAAGTTATCTATATCTATATTTTCCTCAAATAAATACTTTTTCTTTATTTGATCTATTTGTTGTGCCACAACTGGATTTTTGTCAATAAATTCAATGTAATCAAATTGACTTTCAATTGAAGATGTATAATATTCTGTTAATGCAATATATAGCTCATTACAACGTTTAAATTTAAAATTATTAGCTCTAATTTTCTGTTGTATTTGCTCAAACACTTGTTTGTTGGATAACATTTCCGATAACAAATAATCTTCAATATCAGCAAATTCAACATTTTTCACCCGCTTGTTTATCACCTGGTTTTGTGCCTGAAATTGTGATTCTAATTCGATTGGTAAAGACTGATCATTTTCAAGTGATTCAAATTCATCAATAAATACAGGTTTTTGTTCGAATTTTATATTGTCAGCTATCTTCATTAATATTTCTGGTCGTACTTGAGTAAGTTCTGCAACTTGATCAATAATCAGCATTTTTGTTATTTCATTATATTTAGTTAATCCATAAAGAACTTCATCAATATATTGTTGTTTGTATGTTAAATTACTCAAATCAAATTGTCCACTGTAAAATTGAATTGCAAATTCGTTATAACTCAAAGCATTATCAAGTAAATTTTGAAAGTCTGTTGTAGTGAATTTTTCTAAATACTCATCCACATCCTTGGCACCTTTCATTTCTACAATTCGAACTTCAAACTTAGTCATTAGTAATCTTTTTGCAAGTTTTGCTGTTGTACTTTGACCTGCATTATCATTATCAAGACATAATGTAATTTTAGAAACTTTTAATTGTTCTAACATTTTTACGTGATTGGTAGTTAGAGCAGTTCCCATCAAAGCAATGGCATTTTTAAAGCCTTTTTCTGCAAGTCTTATGACATCAAAGAACCCTTCAACAATGATCAATTGATCATCAGCATATTCTTTTGCTCGGTGAAAATTATAAAGCAAACGATTTTTATTGAAAACTTTGCTATCAAGTGAATTAATATATTTAATATTTGAATTCCCAATAGTTCTCCCTGAAAAACCAACTACATCGCCATATTGATCAAAAATCGGAATTACTAAACGACCACTAAAACTATCACGTCCTTTGTTAGAAAATATTTTTAATTGTTCAATTGTATACTGTGTATAATTCTCTTCTTTTTCAATTTTAAAGTCCAAATAGCGTCTTAAATTTTCCGAATCATTTGGAGAAAAACCTAATTTATACTCAGAAATAACTTCAAACGAATAATTTCTTTTAGCTAAATAATCTTCAGCAGCTTCTGCTTCTTCACTTGCAAGCAAGTTAGTATGGTAAAAATCTAGTAAATCTTCCATTAAAAATTTTTCAGCTGTTTTAACACTTTTTTTTACAACCGTTTGTTCAATTTGAATGTTATTTTGTTCAGCAATTTTCTTTAGGGCAAGATTATAGGGGATTTTTTCAAATTTCTCCACAAAATTAATTGCATTACCACCAGTATTACAGACAAAACATTTAAAAATACGTTTATCATTATTAACGGTTAATGAGGGAGATGTATCATCATGAAAAGGACAAATACCAACATAATTTGCGCCTTTTTTTTCAAGTTCAATGTATTGATTTACGACATCAGCAATATTTATATTTTCAACAATTTTTGTTGTATTATTCATTATTAGTTCCTTTTTTACCAAGTAATTCTTCAATTGATTCAATTATTTCATTATCTTCAACCGCTTGTTGTTCATATTTATATTGCGGATCAACATAGCTAGATTTTTCCTTGTTTAAAAGTTCTTTCTTTTCACGGATATATAGGACTGCTTCATTTACTGTATTAATTTTAGCTTTTTGCCAATCACTTAATAAAATATTCACAAATTTAAAATTTAAATTGTTGTAAATTGACGAAGTAATTGCATAATCAATCGCTAAATTGATTAATGTTACATCATATCTCTTAGTTTCAATCAACTCAAAAACCTCTTCAAAAATTTCAATTTTCAATTCAATTTGATTCAAGCAAATTATTTCTAATGGATCAAATGTTTGTAAATAATGTAAATAATCTTCTTCTGAATTAATAACAATTTTATTTGAAAATTCATTTTCGTAATCACGAAATGCAATTTGACACAAACGATATTTATATTGTTGTTCTGTAATTTTATGCGTTTGCAATTCAGTTTTTAGTTGTTGCTCTAGTAACGGACTTAATTTAAAAACTGCTCCAACATTTGACATATCTTTATGCAAATAATATTCAGTTTGAGTTGTAATTTCACTTAAAAACACTGTAAAATTAATCATTCCATCAGTTGTTTTTAATTGATATTTCAGTAACTCTCGTTTCTCGAATTCCAAAAGCATTTCTTTGAATTCTCCAAGAGTCAAATTTGCTCTTTCAGCAAAATCAGTAAATGGTAATTCTGGTTGGTTCAAATATTCACAAATAAGTGCATAGTAGCCAAATTCGCTAATATTTTGTAGATTGATCTTTTGCTTTTTTCCAAAAAACTGAACTTTCACCATTATTTCACTCTTTTCTTTATTCTTTCAATTATTTTTCTTAATTCAGGGTAATCAGCTAATTTAGAAATTAAAGTAGAATATTCTTTTTCAAATAACATTTCGAGTTCAAACTTAGTATAAAAATCAACATAAGTTTTTTTGGCATTTACACGATCTTGTCCAACTTCCTTACCAATCTCTTCGAATTTCCCATATAAATCCAAGTAATCATCTTGTATTTGAAATAAGCAACCTAATTTTGCTCCCACTTCTTTAAAAAAGTCCACTTGCGCTTGACGATTCGAAGCAATACATGCAAGTTCAAGTGGCAACATAATCAAACGCGCTGTCTTTTGATAATTAATCTTTTCAAGTATTTCTAAACTAATCTCTGTGTTTTCATTTTTCAAATCAATTACTTGGCCATTAATCATTCCGCAATTTGCACCGATCGCTGAAATGAAATGCTCAAGCATCTTCACTTTAATTTCAGCACTTAGGGGCGATTTTAACAATTCTTGATACGCATGTGTAAGTAAAGCATCTCCAGCAAGAATTGCTATATCTTCACCAAAAACTAAGTGATTTGTTAATTTACCACGACGATAATCATCATTATCAAGGGCAGGTAAATCATCATGAATTAATGAGTATGTATGAATCATTTCAATTGCTGCTCCAACACAAAAAAAGTTGTCAACTTTTTCTTCAGCAAAGTCAGTTAACAAACTAAAAAACAGTATCGGCCTAAGCTGTTTACCATTTGAGATTAGTGAATAATTAATTGAGTCTTTCAGCGATTTTTCAATTTCATATTGCTCAAAAACATTTGTCAAATATTCATTAAATTGTTCTTGCATCTTTTAAAGTTCCATTTCTTCGGCATCAAAAGTATTAAACATTTCTTCGATCATTTCCCATTCATCAACAGCACTCTCAGGAATTTCGATTAAATTACCAATTGTTCCGTCTTCTAACTCTTCATACTTATATGCAAATACAGCATAGTCATCATCTAGTGATTCAACCTCGTCGAACTCACTGGCAAGTGTCAACAAAACATAACTCTGACCTTCATTTTCGAAAGTAAATAAAACCTCCGCTAATATTTCTTCGTTGTTTTCATCAACAATTGTAATGTACTTATCTTCCATTTTTTCTCCATTCTCTCATCAAGATTATTGAAAATCTAAATAATCTTGTAATATTACACTTGCCGCTGTCGAATCGATGCGGGTACGTGAATTGAAATTTTTATTTTTTAGTTTGTGAATTTCTTTAGCCTTTTTAGAACTTTCTCGTTCATCAACTAAAATAACTGTGTATGCATCCATAAAATGTTCCGCAAATTCTTTGACTTCTTCTGCCTGAAACCCACATGAACCATCCATGTTTAATGGCAACCCAATTACAATTTTCTCCACGTTGTATTTTTGACATAACTCATCAATTTCTTGAAATAATCCCCTAGTATTTTCTATTATTCCATAGTCTTGAGCAATTATTTTAAGTGGATCTGAAAGTGATATTCCAACCCTTTTTTGACCATAGTCAATTCCTAATATCCGACTATACATTTAAATAACTTCTTAATAATTCTTCGATAATTTCATCACGTTTTTTTAGTCTAATTAAATTTCTAGCTTCACGGTATCTAGGAATATATGATGGATCACCTGAAATTAAATAACCAACGATTTGATTTTTGGCATCATAACCTTTTTCTTCCATTGCTTCAACGACATGTTCAAGAATTTCTCTTGTGTTTAAATCACTTGTTTTTAAACCATCAAATTGTATTGTAGTACTGTTTGTATCCATAATCACTCCTCTTTTCTACATAAAATGCCACTTTTTAAATAAAAACAAAAAACCTAAATATAGGTTTATCATTTTTATTTTAATAATTTTTATTAATTAGTTATTTTGATTGTGCTCAGTAGTTTCTTGTACTGTAGATTCGTTTGCTCCTGTTCTACTTGCACGTACTTCATCGATTTTTTGTGAAACAACATTTTTAGTATTATCTACAGTTTCTGCAACTTTATTTTTAGTTACTTCATATTTATCAACGATCATTTCTTTTGTATTTCCGATTGCTTCCTTGCTTACTTCGTAACTATCTTCAACTTTTGACATACCTTCTTTATATAAAGTTTCAGCTTCTTTTTTGATATCGCTTCGCAGTTCTGAACCTTTTTTCGGAGTCGTTAACGCAACTGCAATTCCAGAAACTACCGCTCCAAATACTGCTCCTACAAAAAATGATTTTGCTTTCATGTTTCCTCCTAAATATTATATATCAATATTATAACATAAATTCTATTTTTTTCCTAGTTTTTACGTTTTTTTTTGATTATTCAAAAAAAAGAATTAAACGTTATCTTTGGTTTATTTATTTCGATCGCGTTAATTCGATTCTTACCCTATTTTTTTGATTAAAAAAAAGAAAAAATGAGTCGTTTTAATTAACTTTGAGTAATTTTAAATTATTTATGCCGTAGAGCAAAAAAAAATGATATACTTTATATTGAAAGGATAATATGAACGATAAAATAGATTTTAAAACAATAAACATACTAATAAAGGTTGTCCTTGTGTTTGTAGTAATTGTCTTTGCAGATTATTTGAATATCTTCCCGACACTTTTCAATATTTTGCTTACACTTACACCATTTTTTATAGCGATGTTCATCTGTTGGTTATTTACCCCAGTTGGAGCATTTATTCATAAAGTAACTGGGATAAATCTCCGTTTGGCAAATGGACTCTCTATTCTCTCTAGTGTTTTACTTTTGTTCTTCTTTTTCTCGCTATTTGTACCAATAATCATTGTACAAATTTCAAAAATTGTTGAACAAGCACCAATGATTTTTCAAGATTTATCAAAACTAGCTGAGGACATTGGTCGATTTTTATTGGCGAGTGGTTTAACAACTACTGAAATTCAAGAATTTTTCAACAAACTACTAGAAAATTCATTCGTAAAAAGTATCTTGACAACTGACAACTTAAAACTTTTAGCTCAACAAGTTTTTGCTTTTTTAGGATTTTTCACTGATACAATCTCAGTATTTCTACAAATTGTTGTTGCCTATGTTATTAGTTTTTACTTCATTAGTGATCTGCCTGTTTTTACTGATAAAGTTTTAAAACTCACACTTGGGCAAAAACATCAAAAAGCCAAACCAATTGTTGCAGAAATGTCAACGACAATTTTCGGTTATTTTAAAGGCTTAATTTTAGACTGCTCGATTGTTGCTATTTTAGTCGCTGTTGGAACATCAATGATTGGCTTACCTTCACCATTATTGTTAGGAACAATTGCTGGTGTAACGAATGTTATTCCTTACTTAGGACCAATCCTTGGAGGAATTCCAACTTTTATAATCGCACTTTCAATGGGTTGGCAAACGACCGTTTTAGCAATGATTGTAATTTTTGGTGTTCAGTTTGTTGAGAGTAATTTCCTACAACCAAGAATAATGGCCTCAGCAACAAATCTACACCCAGTAACAATTATTATTGGACTTTTAGTTTTCGGTTCGTTATTCGGATTTGTTGGGATGGTTTTTGCTACACCAGTCTTATCGTTAATTGGAGTCGTACTGAAATATTCGAAATATGATATTCAAATTTAAATGGAGGAAAAATGGAAAAAATGAGTTATCGCCGTTTAGGAAAAAGCGGCTTGCAATTACCTGTTCTATCGCTTGGTCTTTGGAATAACTTTGGTATCCACAATGACTTTAAAACGAATGAGCAACTAGTTTTAAGAGCGTTTGAGGCAGGAATCACACACTTTGATTTGGCCAACAATTATGGACCACCTGCAGGGCATGCGGAAAAGGTATTTGGCCGAATTTTGCGTCGAGGTTTTGTGAAAAATCGTGATAAAATTATTATTTCGACTAAAGCAGGTTATGAAATGTGGGATGGACCGTACGGTAATTTCGGAAGTCGAAAATACTTGATGGCTTCAATCGATCAAAGCTTAGAACGAATGGGTCTTAAATATGTTGATATCTTCTACCACCATCGTTTTGATCCCGACACAGATTTATATGAAACAATGTTAACACTTCGTGACATCGTTTTGCAAGGAAAAGCATTATATGTCGGACTAAGTAATTATAATAGCTCACAGCTACGTAAAGCGCACGCACTCTTACAAGAACTTCATGTTCCATATGTGATTACGCAACCATCTTATTCGATGTTTAATCGAACAATCGAAAAAGATGAATTACTTGCAACTCAAACAGAGCTTGGCGGAGGAACAATTGCGTATTCAGTTCTTGCTCAAGGATTACTTTCAAATAAATATATTTCAAGCATTCCTGATGAATCAAGAGCTGCTGACCCTAACATTAATTTCTTATCGACAACTGACATCACTGAAGAATTAATCAACAAACTTACTGCCTTGAATGCATTAGCTGAAAAACGTAAACAATCAATTTCACAAATGGCACTTGCTTGGGCACTACGTGATCCACGAATGACTTCAGTTATAATTGGTGTTCGTACACTTGAACAATTAGAGGAAAATTTGTTGACAATCAACAATTTAGACTTTAGCGATGAAGAATTAGCGGAAATTGAACGCATTTTACAAACTAATAATTAACGAAAAAAACTAAACATCGAGTTTAGTTTTTTTCATTATTTTGTTCTTTAACAAACGTTAATAATCCTTCTAAATCAGACCACTGCTCAGCAGTGATTTTTTTCAAGTGAATACAAGACTTCTTGACAGAAGATTTTGGGAAATGATGAGTATACTTACTAACAACAGACTCTCCATCTTTAAAGGCTGTTATGTATAAGCCAATGTAGTTTGATTGCGGAATTATTGCAACGCGAGGATAAGCTCCTGAATAAGCATTTGAATGATAATCTCTTAAGACAAAGCCGATCATATACAACTCATTATAACGAAAAACCTGATAATCACTTTCAAATTTTTTTTCACAAAATTCAATTATTTCCAAAAGTTTTTCCGGTGCATGACATTTTTTCAGCATCTCAGCTAAAAAGAATTCTTTATTATTGCTAATTACTTCAGCCACAGAATTAGTTTTATTTTTACTATCCATCTTTTCCTTTCAATTAAAAATTCATTGTTGCTACAAGCAAAGCTAATATAAATAAAATTATGTAAAGTATAAGATATTTATTATAGACACGATTATATCGATAATATATTGTAAAATCTAAGGCAAGTGGATTGTATTGTTTATTCAAAATTGCTAATGTGATTTTACGTGACCTTTTCAAAAGCACATTAACAAACGGGTTAATTAAGCCAAACAGTTGCTTAGAAACCCCCACAATTTTCGTTTTCGGATTAAGTTTTCGTTCGAAACTGATAATCTCTTTTAATAGTTGTTTGGCAACTACTAAGTATGTTAAAATAAACATCGTTTGAAAATAAAAACTTTTGACATTAAAATTTAATTTAAGTGGCAAATATATTATGCTATAGGCGATATCTTTGCTTTTCGTTGTAAATGCAAAAATTACGGTAATAACAATTAATAGTAAATAGCGCCAAAAACTTTGAATAAACGAAGCAAAAGCTATTAGTAAACTTCCTCGTAAAAGCAAACTTAGAATAAAAATAAAAATCGAAATTATTAGACCGAAACTTAAGTATGGAACATATTTCTTTAGCGGGATTTTTGCTAATATCATCAAACATATTGTAAACATTGAAATTGTAATTAACATTGGTATATCACTACTGACTATTGCAACAGAATGCAACAAAACAATTGCAAATTTTAAAGGTGAATTCATTTCTTTAAACATTACGCATCACCACTTCTTTTGATTCAAGTAATTCATATACGCTAGTCGGATATGCCGAAAAAAGGACTGGATTATGAGTCACAAAAATACAATCTTTTTTTAAAGCAACGAGTTTATCGAGTAAAATTTGCTTATTTTCATCAGATATCACTTCAAGTGATTCATCAAATAAAATTATTTCATATCCTTTTAAGATCATTAATACAGTATAAATAATTACTAATTCACCCGTTGAAAATAAACTTAAATCTTTAGTTAAATCGATTTGACTAAGTCTAAATGTTTTAAGCTGCTGCCAAAACTCTTCTTCTGACAATTTATTTTTAATTATCATTTCCGCAATCGATTCATAACTTAATAGTAAATTAACATATTGAGGGACAAAACCAATATTCTGATTTTCCAAAAATGCTTTTTGCAAAAAATAACTTTTACCTATTCCATTCTCCCCTATTAACAAATTAATTCCTTTGTTGAACTCAACTTTTTTCCCTGATGACAGTATGTCAACGTAGCCATCTACAGCTTTATTGACAGTTAAATTTACTTCTTTTAACGGATTAGTTTGCATTGTCCGACAGACAATTTGCTTATCTATGAGTTGATAAACTTTTTCACATTCTGATAAATCACCTAAATTATTACTTATCAATAAACAAGTTAAATTCATTTCCTTTAGTTTTCGTAAAATAATTTGCTTATATTTTTGACTAATATTGGATAGTGCTTCATCAAAGATAATTATTTTTTCTTCATTTAAAATATTGCTAATAAATTGAACAATTTGTGCCTGCCCCCCACTTAAATTTGAAATCTGTGTAGAAAGCTCAATTTCAGCTAATAACTCTTGGGGAATTGTTGTAAGTTTTGCTTCAATTAGTTCAGTAGATAAATTATTTTGTTCCATTTTAAACACTAAATCATCAATCACTTCGGTTCCAATAAATTGTTCAAACGGATTGTGCCACATAATTGAAATTTGCTTACGTAATTCTTGAAAATTACTGTCGTCAAGTAGTATGTTATTAATTAAAATTTCTCCATCGTAATCATTATATATTCCTAATAAATAATAAAGTAAACTTGTCTTACCACTACCATTAGCTCCATATAAACCTACAATTTCCCCTTGAGTTATTTTCAGATTCATTTGCTGATAAAGTTGTTTGTTTGAAAAATTACGTAATTCAATCATGCTGTAAATTCCTTTCAATATTCCCCTTTAAAGAATCAGCTAAATAGCCAGTCAAAAGACCAGTTAAACAACTTGTCATCATTAAAAAAGGTATATAATATACTAATTGTACTGCATCCAAATACCAAATTGCAAACAATGTTTGACCAATATTATGCATGACGGCTCCAATAATTGCAAGTGAATAAATTGTGATGGTTTTTGGGAAGCAACGCTGAGTAAAATACATTGCAAAAAACGAAAGCAATCCACCTGCTAACGAAAATAAAAAGATTGAAAAAGCCCCTAGTAAAAAACTTGTAACACAAATTTTAATTAGCGTAAAACTTAGTAGCTTACGAAAACCAAAAAAAGGAAATAACGTTAAAATTACAATATTGCTAATTCCCAATTTTAAACCAGGTAAGAATAAATAAACCGGTATTTGCGATTCGATTAAGGATAATGCAATTGCAACAATGACTAATAACGAAAAGGAGATTTGTGAACTAATTGCTAAATATTGTTGATCTCTAACTTTGGACATCAATTTCACTTTCACCTCCGATAATTGTTAAGGATAGTTTATGCGGTGCACACACAACTGTTTGATTTGTTTTACTGATTTTTCCGGCTAAAACGCATAAATAATTACTGCAGTTTGCTTCGTAAAAAAAAGCAGTTTTATTACTTATTTCAATCATATTTAATTCAGAATTAGAACCGATTTTCTCATAAATTCCTTTTACATCTAATAATGATTTGTTAGTCAAATCTTCAACCGAAAGCTCAAGTTCAAAATAGTCAATTATTTCTTGATTTCTCAAAACAAGTGTTTCATTAGCTTGCTTTAAGTACCAAAAAACATTTAACTCATCTGTCAGTTTTGTTTTTAAAAGTTCCTGACCATTTTGTTTTAAAACAACTTCTTCACCTGTAACTGTTAAGTTCGATTTTATGCCAAATCCCAATAGACTTATACTAATAATCCAGATTACGATTGTTAAAATAATTCCTTGACGCATTTTATCTCCTAAGCACGTATTTTACGAATACATATCTTTTCAATTATATCATTAAATTCAACTTGATTCCAATTTTTATGGTAAAATATTAGATGGAAAGGCTAGAAATGAAAAAAATACTTATATTATTCTCTATTTTGATCGTAAGCTTAAGTGGCTGCGTTCCAAATAGTCCAGAACAAACTTCGAAAGATTTTGAATATTTTTTCTTCGATACACCTATTTCAATCAAAATCTTATACACAGAAGCTGAAAATTATGACTTTGAAAAAATTGATAAAGATATGCAAACATTAATTAAAGATATTGAAACAAAGTATTCATGGCAAAAAGATGGCATGATGCGCCAAGTCAATACAGGAAAACCGACTGAAGTTGATGACACATTTTTAAAACTTTATAATGTTGGAAATGAATACTGTCAAAAAACAAATGGCAGCTATAATCCTCTATCAGGAGAACTTACAAAATTATGGTCAGTTGGTGACAAAAACTATTTTCCAACAGAAGAAGAAATCAATGCTGTTATCAAACCTCTTGACTGTAATCGTCTAGCAATTGACGGAAAACAGGTAACAATCCCTCCAAATACAATGCTTGATTTTGGTTCTTTAAATAAAGGTTATGCATCGCAAAAAGTTTCAGAATACTTGAAAAGCCAAAATATTAAATCAGCAATCATTAATATGGGTGGAAATGTTCAATTAGTCGGAAAAAAATATGATGAAACTGACTATATAGTTGGTATTAGAAATCCTGAGTTAAATAATCTAGATGGTGATTCAATTTTGACTGTCCCTGTCAGTGATTCTGCCGTTGTAACAAGTGGTTTATATGAACGCTATTTTGAAAAAGATGGTAAAATATATCATCATATTCTGGATGCCAAAACTGGATATCCAACTGATAATTCACTTGTATCAGTTACAATAATTACACCTGATGGACTTAATGCTGATTTACTTTCAACAAATTGTTTCATTTTAGGTTTAGAAGAGGCAACAAAACTTATTAACTCAATGCCTGAAACCGAAGCAATCTTCGTCACAAAAGACAAAAAAATATATATGACAGATGCTAATCAAAAATATGAATTAAAAAATTCTGACTATGAAATTCAAAAATAGAGATTTTCTCTATTTTTTTATAACTTTTTCGAAAAACAATCTTCTAATCAACAAAAAGCAAGTGAATTTTTTTTCCTAAAAAGCGTTTGTTTATGCTATAATTTATATATAATAAAGTATTTTAAACGCAAAAATATATATCAATGCGAAAAGTAAATAAATTTCACAAAGAATAAGATGAGATAAAAGAGGATGGAGTAATGAAAAAAGAAAGAACACCAAAAATTGCATTAAAAAAACAGCAACAACGCATGCAAAAGCGAAAATTTGAGAAACGACTTCATTCAACTCCAGAAATCAAAACAAATCAATTTTCCAAAAAATCAAAAACTTCGATAAACCCAAAAAAAAGTGTCATAGATACTAATACAAACTTATCAAAGCTTACGAACATTAATAATAAAGTAAATTTTCCAAAGTTTAAATATAAAAATGTAACGACTTGGGCAATTATTTTATTGTTAATCTTCTCAAGTTACGCTTTCCTATTTGCAGGACATCAACCAACAACAAGAATTGGCCATCAAACTTTTGCTCGTTATAATGGGTTTGAATATCAAAAATCATTATTCTTTCAAAATAATCAAGTTAATGGGTTAATTGTTTTTCCTGAGAACAAAGTTAATAGTTACGCTTATAGTTATTTAGGGGGGATATCTAATGCATCTGTACTTATTCCTAAACGATTATTTGACAACAATTTCTTTAATCAATCCTTTGTAACAAATTCATTTGAGCTGTTTCCAAACATTGATAATTGGTTTTTAGTCGGAAAAGGTGCTCAAGGCCAAGCAGTTTTAGACTTTGCTAAAGCTAATCCCGAAAAAGTTAATGGTGTAATCTTACTTGATTCAAATATAAAAGGCGATTATTCTTCATTGGATAAGCTTAAGGTTCTTTCGATTGTGCCAACAATTCCTGAACAACCAAAATATTACGATGATCATAAAGCAAAATTACCAAAAGATGCACAAGTTGTTTCAATTGACGAAGGTACTCATCTTGGTTTTAGTCTATTAGAACCTTCAATGAGTGATACTGGTGGCAAACTAACTGCAGAACAGCAACAAAAGAAAATTAATGATTCAATTCGTTCTTTTATCGACAAAGCAGTCGCTAAAACGCCTGAAAAAAAATAGTATTTAGAAAAAGACAATCCAATTGATGGATTGTCTTTTCATTTTCAATTAAATATATAAGTCCAACATTAATGCAACTGTTATAATAATCATTGCCTTGAATAAAAATGGTCTAATTTCTTTTAGCCAATAACGATATTCTATTTTATACATTTGTAAAATAGTTAAAAGGACAACGGATGTTGGAGCAATCATCTTAAGTACACCAATGCTAATTTGATAAATTGTAACTAAATTTGTTAATTCATAATTTAACAGAATCATTGTTTTTCCAAGAATTGGCATGAAAATCAAAGCAATTGCTGATGATGAGGGAATAAATATTCCACTAATAATAAACACACAAATCAACATGATTGTTATAACTAGTAATCCTTGATTATTTAAACTCTGTTCTAAGTAATTTACAAGTACATCAACTGTTTGAGTATTATATAATAATACATAAATTCCTCGAGCAATTGACAATCCAAGACAAATTGGAAACATCTGTAAAAAAGTTACTTTAATCATTTGTAACACAGTCTGAAAACTTGACTTATTCATAATAATTAAGACTAAACTAGTAAGCACAAAAATTCCACTAATTTGATTCATACTAATACTCAACCAATTTATCCCAAAATTTGCAAATGGGAAAAATCCGATTGTCATTATAAGAATTGGTAAAATAAATAAACAAAATTCAAAAATAATTTTTGAAGAGTTAGTGATGTTAGCTTGTGTAGAATTTACGTTAGCTACTTCATTTATAGTTTTTTTATATTTCTTTAAATCACTATTTAATTCTTTAATTAGTACGAACATAAGTAGACAAAACATAAAAAGCCTTATTAGAAAACCATCAGCCACAGTAATTCCAACTAAATTTGAAGCAAGTCCAGTCGCAAACGGATTAATTGTTGAACCTATATAGCCACTAGCCGTCGCTAATACCATTAATTTTATTGGAATAATTGGTGAATATCCTAACTGTTGGTATAGTAACACAATTGCCAAAGACAATGGGATAATCGTTTCGTACATTCCATGAGTTGTTGCACAAAAACCAAAAAATATTACAAGTACTAGATTCATTTTTTGAGGTTTATCGAAAAAACTGGGCATAAATGTTTTAAAGAACGTTTCAATGATCTTTTGTTTAACAACTACTTGCATAAAAAATCCAATCGCTAATAGTAAAATAGAAATATATAATGTTCCTGAGATCTTTCCACCACTATTTATTCCAATTTTTCCTGTCACTTCGTTCACACTTCCAATTAAACCGTTAATTGGTGCAAGTAATAATTCTTTTACTTCATTTTCACTGTTGACTACTTCTTGATAAGTCCCAGCAATTGGCTGATTTAATTCGTTTAGTTGATAGACCCCACTTGGAAGTACCAAAACAAACACAAATGCAATCAAAAGTGCAAGTAAAATGTATATCAAATTTATATTTTTCTTCATTTTCCCCCCCGTGAAAATCTTTTTTAAGTTACTAGTTTATTGCTAATGAATTACTTAAAGTAAAATGCCCATTCGAAACGAATGAACATTTTACTATTGTTTAAATTTATTTTTTTAATCTAGTGTTTGGATATTTTGGCTTCATTGCCTTTGAAGGATCTTTATAAATCCAATTAACATATTTTTTATGCATAAAGTAATCAACTGATAACGGCATGTGATCATTACCACCAAATGTCATCAATGCAAATGAAGAGAAGATTGAGAACAGTAGACCTTCTACTACTACTCCACCAAAATTGAAGTAAGAACCCATTGAAATTACAATTGATAAAATAAATGTTCCTAATGAAACAAGTGGAACTGCAAATCCAATGATTAGTAAAAGTCCAGTACCTAGTTCTATGAAATCCATAATGAAGTTCACTAACCATTCATATGGTGCCATTGCTCCCAATGATAATGTAAGCATCCAATTTATGAAATCTTCTAAACGATCTGGCAACCAAGTAAAATCATAAGCTAGTCCAAATGGTGTTGACTCAGGCTTTATGAAATCAAAAAATCCTAAAATACTGTCTAATATTCCTTGACTTTGATCAGTTGCTGCTCCTGCTCCTGCAGCAGCATCAGGTAATGCCGATCCAGCTCCTGCAGCAGCATCAGGTAGTGCTGATCCAGCTCCCGCAGCAGCATCTGTAGCTCCAGTTGTTGCATCCGTAACTGCCGGTGCAACCGGTGCAGTAGCCTCTGCTACTGGCGTTACAACGGGTGGTGCTGCAGCTGCAGCTTGTTTTTGTTGAAGTGCTTTATAACCTTCTGGTGCATTCTTAATACAAATATCACCAAATTGTTTCAGCTGAAGCGGGACCATCTCAGTGTTACTACAAATTGCTTCCCAACCACCTTGAAGTTTTTTAATTACTTTTGGTGCACCTTGTTGAACCCAATAGAAACCTAGCCAAATTCTAAGCGGAACTAAATAAATTGAAGGACTTTGTGCTGATAGTAATCCCCCAACAAAACTACGACGATCTTTAACATGGAAAAACTCATGCTTAATATATGTCCAAACTTGAGTGACTCCTGCTGCCTGTACTAGGTAAACTAAATTAATCATATGTTTAACAGCCATTGCAAAGAATGATGTCAAAATTAATTTTTTACCAGCAAAATGTAGTTCAGCAACTCCGTATCGTCCTCCAATACAGGCCATTGCTCCATGGAATGTAGGATCATATTCTAGATTTTTACCTGTTCCTCTAATTTTCGAAACAATATTTTTCGCAACAACAGGAGCGGCTGCTTCACAGTTTTCTACCATTTGTGGTAATGGTATTTCTGATGATTTTGGAACCATAAACGATAAATCACCTAAAATGTAGGCATTATCATGACCAATTCTCGTTAAATCTTGATTAACTTGAACACGCATGTTACGAAGTAAATTTTCATCTTCTAACGTAACAGGATTTCCTTGAATCCCACTTGTCCAAATACAGCAAGACGTTTTCACAACATTGCCATCACCATAATGTACTTCATCTGGTGTGATTTTTGTAATGTAAGATTCCGTAATTATTTCGATTCCTTTTTTCACCATATAACGATGAGCAATTCCAGCTGCTTTTTCAGAAAATGCATTTAAGATTCTTGGTGCACCATCGATACAATAAATTTTTACTTCATCAATATCAATTGAAACATATTGCTTAATTAAAGTACACTCAATCCACTCTTGAAGTTCACCAACAACTTCAACACCCGTAAATCCAGCACCTGCAACTACAAAAGTTAATAATTTTTTTCTTTCTTCTGGATCAAGACATACTTCTGCTTTATTGAAATTATCAATAATTACTTTACGAACTTCCAACCCTTGAATTACTGACCACATTGGATATGCAAATTCTTCTGCTCCATCAATTCCAAAATAAGCTGGTGTTGATCCTGTTGCTTCAACAATGTAATCATAATCATAGTCTTGTGTTTTACCATGTACAATTCCTTTGTCATAATCAACAGATGTTACTTCATCGATACAAACGTTAATTCGATACGTTCTTAAGATTTTTTGTAAATAAATTTTTACTGCATCAGTTTGAGTACGATCAAACGTTATCTCATGCAACTCAGTTAAAAGTGTATGATAAGGCTTCTTATCAATTAGAGTAATATCAACTTCTCCATTTTTTATTTCTTTCTTTAGCATTTTATGCAGTTTTTTTGAAGTTAATACACCAGCGTATCCTCCACCAATTATTACAATTTTCTTCACTTTATCTCCTTTTCAAGTAGCTGTATAAATTTTAAATATTTAGTACTTTTTTCTAATTTTTTTAAATTTTCAAGTTTTTCTTGTAACATACTTTCAATTTTTTCTTCACTAATACCTTCTGCTTTATAGAAATTCACATAATTTGCTTGTTGATTTTCTAAATCAATACTATCTTTTCCCGTTTGTTTCGCTGTTTTTTTAATATTTGAATAGTCGTCAATCATTTGAAATAATCGGCCAAATTCCAGACCGAATTCGTAATATTTTGCTAATTCGTTCTCATCATAAGTATCGGTTTCAATCATCTCTTGAAGCTTGCCGAGCTTTATACTAAAAGCAAAAAAGATTGCTGTCTTTCCATCAATATATTTATAATAGTCAGCTACTGTTCCAACGTCACGTTCCATCATCTGTGATGAAAGCATTTCTTGAATTAATAAGTTAAATAATTTTGTTACATCATCATATAAGTCCAAATGCTTTTGATCTATTTTTTCAAAGTAATCAAGTGTAAGCTGTTCGTAAAAACTAGTGATTGTCACTAATAAATAGTCCGAACTAAGTACTGCTAATTCATTAGAAAACAACTCATTAATTGTTGGTTGAAATCTTCTTAATTTTGCTCGATCAATTACATCATCTTGGATCAATGTCGTTAAATGAAATAATTCAATAACTACTGCAAACTTATAATCAGCATCGTTCCTTGTATCTTTTGATGTTAAATACATTAATGCTCTCAATTTCTTTTTAGTACCAGCGTTTAACCTTAATAAGTTATTTCTAACAAATTTATTAGTCATGCTGTTCAAAAATACCATTGTTTCAGTATCTATTAAATCTACTTCACTTTGTTCAATCTGCATATATTCATACTCGATCTGTAGCCTCATATCCAAATATTCACAAATTGAATCTCTAAGCTTAATATTCTCTTCCAAGTGCTTCCGCAGTTCAGCTTTACTTTTTACACGTTCTGGTTGACCTCTTTGTAAAATTTGAAAAATTTTCTGATCACCAACTAAAATATCACGAGTTGATTTAATTTGTTCATGATATTTAAGTGCACTTTTTATTTCTGTTATTTTATCCATTCATTTCTCTTTCTTTTTTATTTTTTATAAGTAACAACTTTAAAGCGATTTCGATTCCAAAAATCAAAATTAGCCATAAAACAAACGAAAAATCCAATTTGTAAAAGAAATGTTATAAATGAACAGATAATCATCGTATAGATAATATCCAGATTACTCATAAACATCCCTATTCCAACTAATGAATTAACGACTGTTATAATTACATACGGATGACGAAATAATTTTCCAACTGAAAATCTAATCCGTCCCTCAAAGTCTGTAACTTGAAGTTTGAATATAATTTTTCCTACTCCATCAAAAATATAAAAATAAACAATCACAACTGCCATTTGCAATGCATAATATGCAATTAAATCGACTCGATTTTGACTATTTATAACACTTAATAACTGCATTAAATTTTCACTACTATATGAAAATGAATCATTAATAATTACACTTGCAAAATTAAATTGTTGATACATCAAATCAAATATAATTGTAATTAAGAAACTGTCGACTATAAAGGCAAATATCCTTGTTTTTTTTAAAGGTAACATCAAACTCCTTCACTTACTATTATAACAAATATAGTGAAAATATGCACAAAATAGCATGTTTTTTATAATTTTCTTGATTTCTATTTGTATTTTCCTATTCAAAGCTTACTTTGATCATTAAAAACTATTTATTTTCTTTTATTTTATTCAATCCACCTTTAATATGATAAACTTTATAGCCTTTTTTACTTAGGGCACGACAAGCACTTGCACTTCTCATTCCATTTTGACAAAATAGGTAATATTCTTTTTCTTGTTTCAAAAAAGTTTGTGGGTGATTAACTAGTCGTATGAACTCAATATTTTTCGCACCTTTAACTGATCCTTTTGCATATTCATTTCCATCACGGACATCAATAAGATTTAGTTTATTCACTAATTTTAATTCAGAAAATTCAACTGTTTCATATTTTTTCTTAAAGAACATTTTTACTCCTTTTCAGTTCATTTTTAATTTATTATTTTCTCGATGATTTTTTCACTTAAAATAATAACATTATCTCCATGTCCATTATCAATTAACAATAAATTACTTTCAGGAATATACAATACTTTTCCATCATCGATTTGGAAAAATTTTGCTGTTTGTTTCAATTCAGGATGCAAAATAAATGCATACTCAAAAGTTATATGACCCATCACATTGATATGAGGTTTTTCTTTATCAACTACTTCTTTTTTCAAAATATCAGTAATTGACCAGCAATCAGCAATATTATTTGAATGTGTCATTCGAACTTCATATTTTCCAACTTGCACTTCACATCCAACAAGTGTCGAATCATACATTCTCTTTAATAGTTTCATAACACTTTGTCCATGATGATTTTGCGTAATTGCTTCGATTAAATGATTAATCATTTCAAATATTTCTTCAAACAATGAAATTTTCGATTTTTCTAATGCATCAGTTAATTTAGAAAACAAATTGCAAATTCGTAGCAATATTTCTGCGTTTGCAACTTCATCGTCACCTTGACAAAACAAACTAATCATTGTTTCACGCCCACCATTAATATTCCAACGTTGCCACATATCAAAAAGTGCGACAATATCTATTTGATCATCGTCACTTTTAATAGTATCAAATAACAAACATTGATAAAGCATTTGATCATGATTACCAAGTATGACTGTCAAATTCAATAAATCAACTAAACCAATTAATGTTTCAAATGGCTTATCACCACGATCAAACATATCCCCTAGAAAAAAACGATCCAATTGATTCAAAGTATCTTTTTGTTTAATTTTATCAACAAATTCTGGATTTGCATGTACATCCGAAAATACTATTATCTCTTTATCCATAACCCTCACAATCTGAATTTTGATATTTACGTTATTATGTATTTAAACCCTCTAACTTTATCTTGTTTCAAACCCCTAATTTTCGCAAAATAATTAGCTATACTTCTTTTCGTAATTATCCTATTACTATTTTAACACGTTTCCTCACATAATTCAATTTTTTATCAAAGCATTTGTTTAACCCTTTTCTAAAAATAATGCGCTGTAATTCAAAATTTTAAACATAAATTTTTTAAAAGTGCTATAATTGGCTTAAAAGAAAAAACTATACATCATGATACTCTAAGTAAAAATAGACCACTTTAACTTCCAATAAATTTATTGGTTTTTTTTCATAAAAATTATATTTGATATTTAACTTCTAAGTGTTGTCACTTCTTTCGAAGTCTACAAACTTGCTGACTTCGAGAGAGGTGGCAAAATGACAAAGGTGATTGTAACTTTAATGTTAATTTATCTTATTCTTTTGGAATCGAATAAGCAAAAATAAATTCTAAAAAAGAGCTCCCGAACGAGCTCTTTTTTCAAAGGTAATTATAACTTTTTTGGTTCTATCTTTAGTATATCAAAAAAAATAATTTTATGCAAGAAAAAAAATATAATTGTAATTAACCATAAATTTACCAATAATTTGAAAAAAATTATCATAACCGAGTAGAGTAAATGTAAGCAAAGATAGTAAAATCATGATAAAATATACATAGTCGAAAATGAAGACATCGTTAAAGGAGCAAAATGAATGTAATTAAAATTACTCCCCGTGGGTTTTGTCACGGAGTTGTTAATTCTATCAAAATCACAAAAGAGATTGCTATCGATCCAACAGTCACAAAACCACTGTATATGTTAGGAATGCTTGTGCACAATAAAAATATTGTCCATGAAATTGAGCAACTTGGTGTAACAATTATTAATGGACAAAGTCGTTTAGAAATGATTAAAAAAATCACAGAAGGAACAATTATTATTACTGCCCATGGAACAGATAAGCGAATTTTCGAAATTGCAAAACAAAAGAATCTAACTGTTATTGATACAACTTGTCGAGAAGTTTATCAAACTCACGATTTAGTTAAAAGTCGTATTGCAGATGGCTATGATGTTCTATATATCTCAAAAGCAGGTCATCCTGAACAAGAAGGAGTTCGTGGGGTTTCTGAGCATAATTTGCATATGATTGAAAGTTATGAATCAATTGCAGATCTAGATTTAAATAATTCAAAAATATGTGTCACTAATCAAACAACTATGAATATGTTTTTTGTTGATGAACTAGTTGAAAAAATTTTAGAAAAATATCCTCACGCTCTAGTCGAAAATGAACTATGTTCTGCAACAAGGTTGCGCCAAGACGCAATAGTGAATGAAGCTAAAAAATGTGATTTTGTCTATGTAGTTGGTGACACTTTATCTAACAATAGTAATAAATTAGTTGAAATTGCCATCCAACAAGGCGCTAAAGCTAAATTAATTGAA
This sequence comes from Mycoplasmatales bacterium, assembly GCA_051649085.1. Lineage (GTDB taxonomy): Bacteria > Bacillota_I > Bacilli_A > UBA3375 > UBA3375 > JBOFGK01. The sequence goes on from JBOFGK010000058.1 coordinate 54,310, forward strand.
AATATTCAAGATATACAACTAGCAGATTTACGAGGACACAATACGATTGGTGTAACATCAGGGGCTTCAACTCCATCACAAATAACAAATTTATTAATTCGTTATTTGGAACAATTAGAATTAGACGATCCAGCAACTCACGATTATCAGCCGTTTATCGCCAAGAAAATTATCTAATTTATTTTTTGCTTGAATTAATTCACGCATTATTTGTTTTATAAATTAGTTTTTTTCACTAAAAAACATACAAAACACACTTTAAACACACTTAAATTAGTTATAATTAACATGCATTTAAAACTATAATGGAGGAATAATGTTCGAGCAAAAATATAACATTTTTCGAAATAACGATATTCACAAATTTAAGCGTAATTTATTAATCTTAATTAGTATCCAATTTACTTTGAGCTTCTTTTTTTTATTTATACCTGTTTTTATCTCAAATTTACTTATCCACTTAATTGCCCTTAGTTTCATGCTCTTAGGTTTGAGTAAATTAATTCAAGCTACTGCCAAATTAATTAAACGAGAACAAAGTATTTTTAACTTTTCACTCTCAATACTACTGATTTTTATTGGTACGTTTATTTTCTATAAACCAGATTTTTGTAGTTATTTTATCATTTATTTAATCGGTTCGATTCTAATCATAAAAGGATTTTTTCATTTTTTTAAAGATGATCGTACGATTAAACTATTCACAAAAGTTTTAAAAGGAATGTTGCAAATTCTCTTAGGTCTAGCACTAATTATCCAAATACTTTTACTACCAGCTTTAATTCCGTTTTTCATTGCTATTTTTCTCTTCTTAAATTCTATTTATGAAGTAATATGCTTAAACGATTTACTTAATTATTAATTAAATTAAAAAAGGATTCGAATTCGAATCCTTTTTTTTATATTTTAGTTTATTATTTTTATTTGTGTTTCTAATTTATATTTTAGTTTATTATTTTTATTTGTATTTCTAGTTTATATTTTAGTTTATTATTATTATTTGTATTTCTAGTTTATATTTTAGTTTATTATTTTTATTTGTATTTCTAGTTTATATTTTAGTTTATTATTTTTATTTGTATTTCTAGTTTATTGTTTATTATCAATTTTTCTTTTAGTTAATTGATATGCATTTAAAATTGCAATAATCGAAACCCCAACATCTGCAAAAATTGCTTCAAAAATCGTTGCATATCCGAACAGTGCTAATGCCATGAATGTGAACTTTACTCCTAGAGCTAAAACGATATTTTGTAAAACAACATTTTTTGTACTCTTTGAAATTTTCCATGCGCTTATCAATTGTTCTGGATTATCATTTACAAGAACAATATCTCCTGCTTCAATTGCTACATCATTTCCTGCAGCCCCCATTGCAAATCCGATATCAGCTTGTTTGATACATGGCGCATCATTAATCCCATCACCAACAAATGCAACTTTATTTGTACTTGACGCTAATTTTTGTTCAAGAATTGTAATTTTTTCATGAGCCATTTTTTGTCCATGAAATTCAGTGATATTCAAAGTTTTTGCAACTTGTTCAACTGCTCTCTTATTATCACCTGATACAATAACTGGTTTTACATTATTTGCTTGTAAAAAATCAATTGTTTCTTTAACACCTTCTTTAATTTTATCACCAAGTTCAACTACAACTTGTAAAACATCATTTTTTGTCATATATACAAGCGTATTTGATGAATCAATTTCTTCTGCCTCAGTAAATTTTGCGTTTCCAACTTTATATACATCAGAACCAAGTTCAGCCATAATTCCCATTGAAGGTACTTCTTTAATATTATCAAATTCAATTGTATTATAATGGAAATTATCAACAATCGCCTTAGCAATTACATGATTTGAATTTGCTTCAATCGAGCAAAGATAATCGATATACTCACTTTCAGGATATTGACTTGTTTGCTTAGATACTGTAAATTCTCCTGTTGTTAATGTTCCTGTCTTATCGAAAATAACTGTTTCTATTTTATTGACAGCTTCTAAATATTTTGCACCTTTAACCAAAATTTTATGGTTTGAGGCAAGACCAACTCCACCAAAATAAGCTAATGGAATTGAAATTACTAATGCACAAGGACAAGAAATTACTAAAAAGATAATTGCTGTTTCAGCCGCATCATTGATTGGTGTTCCTAACACCCAAAATTTTACACAGAAGATTATAAATGCAACTATTACAACAATTGGTGTATATACTCTTGCGAATTGTGTAAAGAATTGTTCTGTCTCACTCTTATTTGAAGTAGCTTCTTCAACTAGATGAATTATTTTAGATGCATATGAATCTTCATACAATTTAGATACTTCTAATCTAAGTGGACTACTTAAATTAACTGAACCTGATAAAACTTCATCATCTACTTTTACTGTTTTTGGTTTAGATTCACCATTAATTGCTGCTAAATTTAACGATGATTCCCCTGAAACAATTACTCCATCAGCAGCAACAATTTCATGTGGTGCAACTACAAGAATATCTCCAATTTCAATTTCAATTGCTGGAATTTCCATCTGTCTGTCACCACGAATAACTGTCGCCGTATTTGGTCTAATCTCTAACAATTTATTAATTGAACTTCTTGATTTATTAACTGCTAAATCTTGTAAGTACTCACCTACTTGGAAAAAGACAATTATCATTACAGCTTCACTATATTCGCCGATCATAAATGCAGCAACTGTTGCAATAATCATTAAGACATTTTCATCAAAGAATATTTTTTTTTGGATATTCTTATATGCTTTGTTCATTATTCCATGTGCTAATAAAATATATGAAGCAATGTATAGCCCAAATATATTCAATTCAAATTGGTTTATAAGAAAAACCACCAATCCAATTATGTACAATAAATGTTTTAATTCAAAATATAATTTTGTTTTCGGTTGAATTTCTTCTTGTAATCTTGGATTAGTTCCCTGTAAATAAACATCTGGTTCTATTTCTTGAATAATAGCTGTAAGTTCACTAACTGAATATTCATAATCACTTATAAGCATTAATTTTTTTCCTATAAAATCAATACCTGCAGTTTGTATATCATTTCGTTTCATTAAAAATTGTTCTATTTTTGTTGCACAACTTGGACAATCTAAGTTGTTAATAATAAATGAAATTTTCATTCCTCCTCCAATCTATACACCAAGTATAACATATTTATTAACAGGTTGCAAATTAAATACCTATTTTTCAAAAAAATACTTCATTTTCATATTTTTGACTTATTTTAACTGTTTTTCAATCAATTCTAAATTAGCATTTCCTAAAATCTCATCTTCGATTTGAACTACTGGTGCAAGTGAACAAATTCCCATACACTTACTTGCACTTACGTCAATTTTTTGCGTAGCACTCGCTGCTTTTAACTGATCAAATAATTTTTTCCCACCACATACCATACAGCTGTTTCCTAAACAAATTTCAACTTTTTGCTCCTGTTCATTTACTATTTCTTTTTTAGTAAATCTCGCATAAAAAGTGATGATTGACTCAATCTTAGCTTCCGTTTCTGAATATTTTTGAGCAAGTTCACTTATTTGCTCCTTTGTAATAAAACCCTGATTCATTTGTAATTCATCCATTTCTGTAATTAATTGTTGATTCATTTAACTCCTTTTACAATTGTCTATTTATTGATTCTATAACTATTATACTCTTTTTTTAAGTGATAGGTCATTTAGTGCATACAAAAAGAATGAAAGAACTCTTTTGAGTTCTTTCATTAATTAACAGTTTTGTTAACTTGAATATAGTTGAGTGTTTTATTTTTCACAAGACTAATTTGTCCCGATTGCAAATTTAAGTTCACCTTGTGCAACTACTTTTCCGTCAACTAATGCTTTTCCTTCACCAATTCCAATTGAACCTTTAATTTTAGTCATTGTAATTTCTAAACGAATAACATCTCCAGGTATTACTTGACGTTTAAATTTAAAATTATTAATTCCTGCAAAAAAAGCAATTTTTCCTTTAAATTCATCTTGCATTAATAAACAAACCGCACCTACTTGAGCTAATGCTTCGACAATTAATACACCAGGCATTACATGATGTTCAGGAAAATGTCCTTGAAAAAAGTATTCATTTTGAGTTACTGCTTTAATTCCAACACCACTTACTCCTGGTTCACCATCAATTATACGATCAACTAGTACGAATGGATAACGATGAGGAATTATTTCTAAAATTTGATTACTATTTAGCTTCATCATACTCCTTGAATAAAAGCATTGAATTGTGTCCACCAAATCCAAGTGAAGTTGAAATTCCATATTCAAGTTCTACATGCTTTGTTTCAAGGGCAATGTCAATATTTAATTCAGGATCTACAACTTGTGTATTAATTGTGGGAGTAACAATATTTTCGTTAATTGATTTCATCATAATAATCGCTTCAACGGCCCCTGCTGCTCCTAGTAAATGACCAGTCATTGATTTAGATGATGTAATGTTTAAACCATCTTTATGGTCTTTGAAAATTTCATTAATTATTTTACATTCTGTTTTTTCATTAAGTGGTGTACTTGTTCCATGTACATTTATATACTTAATTTTAGCTAAATCTGTTCCATCAACTAATTTATTCATTGCATAAATTGCTGCTTTTCCTTCTGGGTCTGGTGCTGTTATATGACTTGCATCACATGATGTGAAATATCCTTTAACTTCACCTAATATTTTAGCCCCACGAGCAATTGCATGTTCATATTCTTCAAGTACTAGTGCACCAGCACCTTCTCCCATTACAAATCCATGACGCTCTACATCAAATGGAATTGAAGCACGATTAGGATCAGTTGCATTTGATAAAGCTCTAAGATTGTTGAAACCTGAAAGTCCAATATAGTTTACTGATGCTTCACTTGCACCGGCAACTACGACTTTACATATTCCGTTTTGAATGTTATTAAATGCTTGACCAATCGAATCTGTTCCACTTGCACATGCCGTTACAACTGTAAAACAAGGTCCTTTTAATCCTAAATCAATTGCAACATTACCAGATACTAAATTAACAATTGCGTTTGGTATAAAGTGTGGTGAAACACGGTTATAACCTTTTTCATTGGCTTTAGTTATTTCTTGTTGAATTGTGTAAATTCCTCCAATTCCTGAAGAAACAATTGTCCCAATTGAGTAGCGATCTTCAACTTGATCTAAATTTGCTTGTTCGTACGCTTGACGAGCAGCTACAACCGCATATTGAATTACTGGATCCAAATTACGTGCTTCTTTTTTCGAAAAATGCTCAAGTGGATCATAGCCTTTTAAGGTTCCCGCTACGTGAACTCCCATTGACTCTAAGATTTCGTCATTTAGTTTAACAATTCCATTTGTACCTGCCACTGCATTTGTCCATGTTTCTTCAACATTACTTCCAATCGGGTTTATTGTTCCCATTCCTGTTATTACGACACGTTTTTGCATTATATCATTCCTCCATCGATAATAAATGTTTGTCCTGTTACAAAACTTGCTTGATCACTTCCTAAAAAGTAAATTGCATTTGCAACTTCTTCTGCAGTCCCTAAACGACTCAGAGCAATTTGACTTAAAATATTAGTTTTAATCTCTTCTGGTAAACCATCTGTCATATTTGTTTGAATGAAACCAGGTGCTACACAATTCACACGAATATTTTTACGTCCATATTCTTTAGACATTGATTTACTCATCGTAATTAATCCAGCTTTTGCTGCTGCATAGTTTGCTTGACCTAAGTTTCCACTTATTCCAACAACTGATGAAACATTAACGATTGAACCTGTTCTTGCACGCGACATTTTCTTTAAAAATGCTTTTGAGCAAAGAAATGCTCCAACTAAATTAACGTCTAAAACTTCTGTAAAGTCAACTTTTGACATTTTCATCACTAACATATCTTTTGTAATTCCACCATTGTTAACTAATACATCAATTTGTGGATAAAGCTCATATGCAAAATCAACTGCTTGATTAATACTTGCCTCATCACTTAAATTCATTTGAACATGATCTACTTTAATTTGGTAGTTAGTTTCAAATTCAGTCTTCAAAGCAACTGCTCCTGCATTGTTAGAATTATACGTAATTACTAAGTTATATCCTTCTTTAGCAAATTTTTCACTTACTGCTTTTCCAATTCCTGTCGCCCCACCTGTAATAAATACTACTTTTGACATAATTCCTCAACTTTCTGAATGTCTTCAAGCTTTTCAATGTTAATTACTTCGACATTACTATCAATTTTTTTTATCATTCCACTTAATGTATTTCCTGGACCAATTTCAATAAAGGTCGTAATTCCATCAGCAATCATTTGTTTAATTTGCGGATACCAATTTACGCCAGTTATTAAATGTTTAACCATTTGTTCTTCGATATTTTCAGTTGTATACTTTTGAGCAGTTGTATTCAAATATAAATCCGTTTTCGGCGCATCTGCCTTAAATTTACTAAGTTCAACTTTAAATAATTCACTAGTTTCACGATATAAACTACTATGGAATGGTCCTGCTACCTTTAATTTCATTATTTTACGAACACCAAGTTCTTTTAATTTTGGTAAATCTCTCATAAAATCATCGCTTGTCCCAGACAAAATAACTTGTTGTTCTGTATTGTAATTAGCCACTTCTAATTTTGAATCAATTGCTTTTAAATGTGCAACTAATTCTTCATATGTCACCTTTAACACCGCATGCATTTCACCTGCCACTTGACTCTCATGCATCAGTTTTGATCGAATAGCGACGATTTCAATTATTTCTTCAACTGAAAAAATCCCACTTGCACAAAGTGCTGAATATTCACCAAGTGAAAAACCTGCAACTGCATCTGGTTTGATTTTTTCCGAAATTTGTGCGAAAATTCCTAATTCCATTCCTAAAATTCCCAATTGAGCATTTTGAGTTTCATTTAAAGCAACTGTTTCTTCTTCATATAAACATGCTTTTAAATTAGGATTTTTCGCGAACAGTAGCGATTGAATTTCTTGATACTTTGTACAGTTTGGTTCATTGAAAAAATCAAATCCCATTTGAAAATATTGACTTCCTTGACCTGGAAATACTATTGCAACTTTAGACACTTGGTCCCTCCTCATATTCACGAACTAAATCGTCCATCAATTGTTGAACTGGAATAATTTTCTCAATTCTATAACCATTGCTTCCAGTAAAAACAAGACCATTTTCTGTATCTCCTTTAACTGATTGGATTAGTTTATCCGTTATACAATAAACAGTTTCAGGTACTTTACCATTACATGGTAGGACACACCCAAGACATTTTTCTACAGGAATATTTCCTTTTTTTAATTCTGTCGTAAATTTATTTTGAATCGCACGACCAGGATAACCGACTGGACTTGAAACATAATCAATGTCATCCTTTGTCGCTTTAATAAATGCTTGTTTAAATTTAATATCGGCATCACATTCTTCGGTTGCGATAAACTTAGTTGCCATTTGCACACCATCAGCACCCATATCCATAAATTTTCGAATGTCATGACCGTCCCAAACTCCCCCAGCTACTAAAATTGGGAATGTATAGTTATTTTCTATACAAAATTTTTTCACATCAGCAAAAATTTCTTCTAATGTTGGGATTGGACGACTTCCACCAATTTCATCATATGTTACTCCAAGGTGTCCTCCGGCTTCAGGTCCTTCAATAATCACCGCATCTGGCATTGTATCATATTTCATCATCCATTTACGAATAATTACCTTAAGCGCTTTTGCGCTTGAAACAATTGGGATATTAGCAACATTTGTTCCTTGTGTATATTTAGGCATATCAAAAGGTAAACCAGCACCTGAAATAATTGCGTCAACTCCTGATTCAACTGCTTGTTTAGCAAGACCTGCATATTGACGAGAGGCTGTTAAAATGTTAACTGCTAAAAAACCATCAACTTTTTCGCGAACTTTTTTTACTTCTTCATCAATCGCACGCAGATTTGCTTGATAGCTATGTTTGACATTAATGTAAAAATCTTCATGAACGAATCCGATTTGTGACGCTGAAATTACACCCATTCCTCCTGCTTTAATTACTGCACTTGCAAGTGATGAACGAGATACTCCAACTCCCATCCCCCCTTGAATAATTGGTAATTTAATTGTTTTACCCCTAATTGTAATACTATTCATTTATTTTCCTTTCTAACTTAGAAAATACTTCATCAAGTGTACAAATTTCTGCTAAAACTTGCGCAACAGTTTTAATCTCTTTAATCTCACCGACTACTTGACCGGCCATGAAACTTCCTTCTTTAACATTTCCATCAAAAACAGCTTTACGTAGTGAACCAAGTGTTAAATGCTCTAATTCCATTGGATCAACATCTGTAACTTCAAGTTTGGCATATTTACGGGCCATTTGGTTTTTAAGGGCACGAACTGGAACACCTTTAGAACGACCTGTTACAATTGTTGAGTTGTCTTTAGCTTTTAAAATTTCTGCTTTGTAATTTTCATGAATTGGACATTCTTCAGTTGCTAATAATACTGTTCCAATTTGAATTCCTTCTGCTCCTAACGCAATCGCTGCCAAAAATTGACGTGGAGTTGCAATTCCACCAGCTGCAATAACTGGAACATTTACTGCATTAATTACTTGCGGTACAAGTGTAAGAGTTGTCATTTCACCAACATGACCACCTGACTCTGTCCCTTCAACAATAATTGCATCAACACCCATTCGTTCCATTTTAATTGCATGAACAACTGAAGGTACAACTGGAAAAATCTTAATTCCTGCTTCATGAATTTTATCAACATAAGGTCCTGGACTTCCAGCACCAGTTGTGATTAATTTCACTCCACGTTCGATACAGTAATCAATTATCGCTTCAGCAAATGGATTCATCATCATAACATTCACTCCAAAAACTTTTCCCTCTTCAACTAATTCAAATGCTTTATCGATTTCGACTTTTGCTTGGTCAATTGTCCAACCACCTGTTCCGACAAGTCCGATTCCTCCTGCATTAGCAATAACCGCTGCAAATTCTGCTGTTGCAATATTTGCCATTCCTCCTTGGATTACAGGATATTTAACTCCAAACTCTTTTTTTAAGTATAAATTCATTTCATCTCCTAATTTCCAAATTGACTAAATCGATTATATCGACGGTTTTTTAATTCAGATTTTGAGATTGACTCTAATCCATCAATTTGTTTTATTATTAATTGTTGTAGTTCTGCTTTACGGCTTGCAACTGCAAGTGGTGTCAATAATTCATCATTTTCTGAAATGATTTGATCAATAATTTTAAGTTTCAATAAATCATTTGCTTGTATTTTCATTTTCTCAACAGCTTCCGGTGCTCGCGCTCCATCTTTATAAATAATTGAAGCGAAACCTTCCGGTGAAATTACTGAATAATACGCATTTTCAAACATCATCATATGATCACAAACTGCAATTCCTAATGCACCACCACTTCCACCTTCTGAAAGTAAAATCGAAATAATTGGAACATTAAGATCTGACATTTCAAATAAGTTAGTGGCAATTGCTTCTCCTTGTCCACGTTCTTCAGCACCAATTCCTGGATATGCACCAGCTGTATCGACAATTGTGACAATTGGACGATTAAATTTTTCTGCTTGTTTCATTAATCTTAAGGCTTTACGATATCCTTCTGGATGAGGCATTCCATAATTTTTCTTCAAGCGTTCTTCTTGAGAAATTCCTTTATCTTGGCAAATTATTGTGACTACATGTTTTCCGATTCTACCGATTCCACCAACGATTGCTTGATCATCACCATATAAACGATCTCCATGTAATTCATAAAATTCATCACAAATTGCTTCTAAAAATTCAAAACCTTTGACACGTTCATTTGCACGTGCAAGTTGTATTCTTTGGTAGTGTTCATTCATTTTTCTTCCTAACTATGCATCTCAATCATTTTTTTTATAAACAGCTTTTGTTCACTTCTTGGGACAATTTTATCTAAAAATCCATGTTCTAACAAAAATTCTGATTTTTGAAATCCTTCTGGTAATTCAGCTTTAATTGTATCTTTAATAACTCTTGGACCGGCAAAACAGATCAATGCTTTAGGTTCGGCAATAATTAAATCACCAAGCATTGCAAAACTTGCAGTAATTCCACCAGTTGTTGGATTAGTTAAAATTGGCATATAAAATAATCCGGCTTCATGATGGCGTTTTAAGGCTGCACTAACTTTAGCCATTTGCATTAGCGAAACAATTCCTTCTTGCATTCTTGCTCCACCACTTGCTGTGTAAATAACCATTGGCAGTTTAGAACGTGTAGCATATTCAATTGCTTTTGTTAATTTTTGACCAACAACACTTCCCATGCTTCCCATTATAAAACTACTATCCATGACACAAATCATAAATGGGTAGCCATCAATTTTTGCTTTTCCACAAATAACGGCCTCATCAAGTCCAGTATCAGTTTGCAATTTCTTAATCTTTTGTGGATATCCTTTAAAATCAATTGGATTATTAACTGCTTTAGTAACAAACATCTCTTCAAATGACTTTGGGTCAGTTACTAACGTAATTCTAGTTCGAGCGTCAATTTTAAATAAATCATCACATGAGGGACATGCATTATGATTTCGACTAACATCGGATTGTAAAGTTGTTCCTCCACAGCAGTCACATTTGACAAAGTAATCTTTTGGTACATCTTTTTTCTTGCTTGTAAATAAGCTTAACGGATTAGTTTTCCACATGATTGTTTGTTAACCTTTCATAATTATTTGCAATATAATTTGTCTTATATTCACGACTAACGAATAAATCATCAGTAATGATTTTTGAAGCTAATTCTCTTGTTGTCTTAATTCCTTCAATATTTAATTCAAGTAACGCAATTCGTAGACGTTTAAGCGCTGTTTCTCTTGTACTTCCATAACAAATAATTTTACCTAAAAGCGAGTCATATGTTGGAGATACTATACTTTTTGAATAAACTCCAAAGTCATTACGAACATTCATTCCACCTGGTAAATGTAAATCAATGATTTTTCCAGGACTTGGTCTAAAGTTATTCATTCCATCTTCAGCATTAATTCTAACTTCAATTGCATGTCCGCGTTGAATTAAATCACTTTGTTGACAAGAAAGTTCTCCACTTTTAATAATCTTAATTTGTTCTTTAATGATATCAAAACCAAAGATCATTTCCGTAATTGGATGCTCTACTTGAACACGAGTGTTTACTTCTAAGAAATAAAACTTGTCATCTTCAACTAAGTATTCAAATGTCCCTGCACTATAATAACCGATTTCTTTAACAGCTTTTATCGTTACATCAAACATTTGTTGCGCAAGATCTGGTTTTAAGTTAGCTGGTGCTTCTTCAATGACTTTTTGATTATTTCGTTGAATTGAACAGTCACGATTACCTAAGCATAACACATTTCCTTGGGGGTCAGCAATTATTTGAACTTCTACATGTTTAGCGTTTGTGAAATACTTTTCCATGAAAATACGAGGGACATCTTCAACCACTTCTTTTTGAATTGTAAAAAAGGCTTCTTCAAGTTCGTGATCAGTGTTGACGATTCTTAATCCTTTTCCACCTCCACCACTTGCACTTTTAAGCATTATCGGATAACCAATTTCTTGAGCTTTCTCAACTAATTGTTCAACATTTTTCACGGGTTCAGCAAATCCAGGTACAGTTGGCACACCAACTTTTTTCATTGTGGCAATTGCATTGATTTTATCACCTAAAAGTTCAATTACTTTACTACTTGGTCCAATAAATTTAATATCTAAATCTTCACAGATTTTCACAAAGTTGGCATTTTCTGACAAAAATCCATATCCTGGATGAATTGCATCAACCCCTAATTCACAAGCTACTGTAGCAATTTTCACGATATCACGATAACTATATGGTTCTCGTTCGGTTCCAATACAAACAGAATAATCAGCTAACTTTACATGTAACGCTTCTTTTTCTTCTCGAGTATATATTGCAACACTTTCATAACCCATTTGCTTAATTGTTCGAATTATTCGAACAGCAATTTCTCCACGGTTTGCGACTAAGATCTTCATTTCTACATCTCCTAAACAAATGATGGATAATAACTTATCCATCTGTTTTAATCAATTTTTATTTTGAAAATAACTGTTTCTAAATCAACGAAGTTTCCATTTTCTTGAACAACTTCTGTAATAACACCTGTGTATTCACTTTTTATTTCACTGATCATTTTCATAGCTTCAATCACTGCAATTTTTTGACCTACTTCAACACGATCACCAACTTTAACAAATGGTTCTGCATCTGGTGTAGGTGTTAAATAAAAGCTTCCAATCAATGGTGATTTCATTGCGACAATTCCTGGTTGTTCTTGGTTGACATCAGTATTCGTGACATTACTTTGAACTTCAAAGTTATTTGCCTTAGAAGAAAGTGAATCATTTGCAACATGAATCACTTCTTTTTTTGTCGACAACTTAATTTTGAACTCCTCATCAGAATACTCAATACTACCTAAGTTTGCACTTTGCATTTTCTCAATTAGTAAATCAAGATCCTTCGAGTCAATTTTCATTAGGCCGTTTTCCCTTTAAGGTAATCTACAAGATCTCCTACTAATTTAACATCTTTTAAATCTTCTTCAGGAATTTCGATATCTAATTCTTCTTCTAAGCTCATTACTACATCAGCAAAGTCAATTGAATCTCCATCTAAGTCGTTTCTTATATCACTATCTAATTTTACATTTTCAGGTTCTTGCCCTAATACATCACAAATTATTTCAATTACTTTTTCTTGAATATCCATTGTTTCCTCCATATAATTGTTTCTTCCATTACTATTTTACCACTAAAATCTTTGTTTGTCAATGTTTTTCTAAAAATACTTTTATGTTAAAAGTATTTTTACTATTCTCTACATATTTTAATAGTACAATAGCCTAATCTATGCTATACTTTATTACATACTATATTATAATATATTTTTTAAGCAAAGGACTAAAATAATGCTAATTTCATTTAAAAAAATCGATTCCACACAAACTTTCATTAAAAGACATATAAATTCATTACCAACTAGAGTAAATGTTTTTGCTCAAATCCAAACTAATGGTTATGGACGAACTGGTTTATGGCAAACAAATACAAAAGCAAACTTTCATTTATCTATGCTGTTTAAATATAAATATTCAACCCCACTTACTTCACCAATTATTTCCTTAGCACTCATCTATACTTTAAAAGCTTGTGGGATTAATGCAAAAATCGTTTTGCCAAACGATATTTATATTAATGAAAAAAAAATTGCTGGTATTTTACTTGAGCAAATTGATCAAAATTTAATCATCGGGATTGGCTTAAATTTAAATCAAGTTAATCATTCGTTTACAAGTATCAAACAGAATTCAAATCGAAATTTGAATTTATCACAAATACAAGCATTATTTCATACTTATTTTCAGCGTTTTTCTCAAAAAAATCCTGATAACTTACTTAAAAAATGGCTAGAACATCTTTTTCTTCCACAAACATTAGATTTGACTTATCTACCAAGCAACAAGCGTTTAACAACTTCATTCGTTGCGATTGACTTTGAAACACTAACGACTACTGATGGTAAGTTTGAACTTGCCTATTTGAAAATTAATAATAAAATTCCTCATTAATTTTTATTTTTTCCCCTTTTGCAATAAATTCACGCCATAAATTAATTGATACAATACTTTCAATGCCACTTATTTTAAGTAAAACTTCTGCCTCTTCTTCTCCCGGAAAAAAGTCAGCAAGTTGTTTTCTGATAATTAAGTCATTTGTACTGAAAATATTTGGATTAAATTTATTGAAAAGTAACACCATTTCAATTGTCCACTTGCCAACACCTGTAATTTTAATTAATGTCTCATATATAAAGTTAGGATCATCACTTTTTTCCAACTGGCTATATAGTTCTGGGTTTTCCATAACAAAGTTTGTAACATTTAAAATATATTGCCACTTTGTTTGATTAATCATTAATACTTTTTTTGAAAGCCCCTTAACTTTTTCAGGTGTTATTTCATAATCACATAAATAATATAGTTGTTCTTCAATTCGACAAGCTGTTTTAAACGTAATTTGTTGATAAATTATTTGTGTGATAATGCAAGTATATAAATCAGGGATTATCATTATATGATCGACCGGCTTGATACGACTGAACTTTTCATTTAAGTTAACAAGTTTTTGAATATCTACTAGCTTAAATTCTTGTTTAATACACATTTGATTAATTCGATATCTTCTTTCAATCGCTAATAATGCTTCTTTTCGAGCTATCCCCCCATTATATTGACCAATTGTCTTATCACTTTTAATTACCCGATGACACGGTATCACTATCGGTAAATTGTTTGTTTTCATTGTCGTACCAATCGCTTGCATAGCTCGCGAATTTACAAGTTGTCCTAGTTGTTGATAACTTAAGGTTGAACCAATTTGTGTTTCATTTAATTTTACGTAAACACCCGCTTTAAAAGTAGTCGTAGCTTGTCGATGTAGAAAAGTAAATTCACCAAGTTCCGACTTGAAATAGGCATTTAGTTCGTTAATGACTTGCTCGAAAAATGGATGTTTTTTTTCTGTAAACCCGCTTATTTTTTGGTCAAGAAATGCTAATCTTGTTAAATATATACCATCACCTTCTAGCAAACAAAGACCAAGCGGACTCTCATAATAACATCGATACATCATAACTCCTTTAAAACTCTTTATTCTTGATTAAAATATATATTTAACTTATTCAACTGTATTATTCAATTTCTTGGCTTGACGCTCTGAAATTTGGGTTTCTTTGATTAAAAATAAATACCCAATCGCTACAAAAAAACTTAAAAAGGTTGCACATGTAACTAACCACATTAAAAAGCTATAGTCATCAAGTAATGATTCATTATGATGTTCTAAAAATGAACCAACTACAATTACAAAGCGAGTATGAGAAATAAAGCCGAGTACTGTTAAAGGAAAAATGTAAAATGCTTTCTGATGATGATTCTTGATGAATTGAGATATTAGAATGATTACAATCAATACATATGAACCAACTAATGTTATTAAAAAGACATAACCTAAAGTATCTGCATAACCTAATTTTTGTAAGAAATTATTATCGACATAGACTACTTCACTTATTCGTAAATTATTTTTAACTAAAAACTTTTGAAATTCAATTACAAAAAAAATATTCCCAAATAAAACGGCTATATACCAAAGTACACCGATTAATTTGATCGAGTTATTCATCTTCATTTTTTCTCCTAAAATCAACTACATCAATTATAGCATTTTTTCAATTAAATAGTTACTTTTTACTTGGAAAAAACCTCTCTTTCAGTAACTATAAGTATTTTTTCTTTAAAACTAAAAAAATATGTTATACTATTTATGAACACTTGGGGAGCCAACGGCTGAGAGGTTTTTAAACGACCCATTTACCTGATCTAGATAATGCTAGCGTAGGAAAGTTGTTACTATTGATTTAATCCATTACTATTTATTACCACTTAAAAACGATAATTTGTGGTATTAATTTGGAAAATCACAAAAGGACAGACTTTCATCTGTTCTTTTTTTTTAGGAGAAAATCATGAGACTTAGTTCAAAACAAAATAAAAAAACAACTACTTTTAAATATAAGTTTTTAATTACAATTTTTTTGTCATTTTCTTTTCTTGCAATATGGCAAATTACAGTTAGTGTATTAAACATTCCAATTTATTTATTACCGACACCACTGACAATTTTTCAGACAGCAATAACTGTTCAAAGCGAATTATTAATCAACACGATTTATACATTTGCTGAAGCATTATGTGGACTTTTATTGGCACTTTATTTTTCAATTCTGCTGGCAATTATTATGGATAAATATCCAAAACCTAAACAAATAATTAGTCGTTTTTTAATTATCAGTCAAACAGTTCCGTTAATTGCGATTGCACCACTTTTTCTTATTTGGTTTGGTTATGGTTTTGGCTCAAAAGTCTTATTGATTACAACAATTTGTCTTTTTCCAATTACAATTAACTTATTAAGCGGTTTTGAAAAAATTAATCCTGATTATTTGCTATTATTCAATTTAATGAAAGCAAATGACTTTCAAAAATATTGGTATTTGAAATTGCCTGCCAGTTTTAGTGAATTAATTTCTGGACTTAAAATTGCCATTACCTATTCAATTACCGGCGCAATTTTCGCTGAATATATTGGGGCAAATATCGGACTTGGTAAAATGCTCAAAGTTTCACTTGCAAGTTTCAATAATCCACTTGTTTTTGCAATTGTAATTATAATTGTAGTTCTAACACTTAGTTTAATTGGTTGTTTAAAACAGCTCGAAAGAAAGGTCAATTATGAAAAAAATAAATATTAAAAGATTAAATTGCAGCTTATTATTCCTTTGTTTAACATTAGTATTTGTGATTAGCGGTTGTGCAAAAACAGTTTCTAACCAAACAGTTAAAGTTGCACTTGATTATGTACCTAACACAAATCATACAGGTTTATATGTAGCTCAAGCAAAAAATTATTTCCAAGATCAAGGAATTAATGTCGAAATTTTACAAGCAAGTGATGTTGCACCAGAAACATTGGTCGCAAGTGGTCAAGCTGATTTTGCTTTTTCTTATCAAGAAAACTTAACAAGCGCTATTGATAACGGACTTGACTTAGTATCACTTGCAACTGTTTATCAAACAAATACTTCTGGTTTTATTTCAAAAGCTGATAAAAACATCAAGACTCCCAAAGATTGGGCTGGAAAAACTTATTGTGGTTGGGGTACAGAAGTTGAAAAAAGTCTTGTTGAAACAATTGCCAAAACAAATGGAGTTGATTCAAATGAAATTAAGATTACTAGTACGGGAGGCGATATTTTGACATCCGATCCCAAAAATTGTGATTTCTTTTGGGTTTATTACGGTTGGGATGGTGTCAATGCTAAATTAGGAGATATCCAGTTTAATTACAATTATGTTACCGATTATGGTTTAGACTTTTATTCACCTGTAGTTATTTCAAGTACTAAATATACAACTGCAAATCCAGATGTCACTAAAAAGTTTATTAATGCCCTTGGCACTGGCTATAAATATACACAAGCTAATCCAACCGAGGCGGCTAAAATATTGACAAGTCAAAATCCAGAAATCGATGAACAACTTGCGATTAACTCTCAACTTTATCTTCAGCCGTATATTTTGGATGAAAATAACGCTTGGGGACTTCAACAATCTGAAATTTTTGCAAGCTTCACTAATTTTTTAAGCGAAAATAAACTGCTTAAAACTGATTTAGATTATCAAAAACTATTTACAAATAACTATTTGGAGACAAAGTGATTAAAATAAACAATCTAACAATTCAATTCGAAGAACAAAAAATAATTGAAAACTTCAATTTAACTGTTAATCAAGGTGAATTTGTCAGTTTAATTGGACGAAGTGGATGTGGAAAAAGTTCAATTATTAAAACTATCATTGCCAACGATGAAGAAGTTTCATTAGCAACAAGTTCAATCGGTTACATGCCGCAAGACCATTTATTATTAGAATGGTTAACCGTATATGACAACCTATGTCTGCCTTATAAAATTGACAAGAAACCACTTGATAAAGCACGCTTGGATAAATATCTTGCAACATTTGAACTAACTGAGCACCAAGAGAAATATCCAGCCGACTTAAGTGGTGGACTTCACGCAAGAGTAGCACTTCTTCGGGCAATTTTAATGGGATCTGATTTAGTTTTACTTGATGAACCGTTTGCAAAACTTGATGCTATTACTAAACATAGTTTACAAAAATGGTTTAAAAAAATTGTTAGTGAGTTTAACTTAACGATTATTTTAATCACTCACGATATTGACGAAGCATTGTTCTTTAGCTCGAAAATTATCGTTATCAACAATCCAACTCAAACAAGCAGTTTTACAACAACTAGCTTAAATGAAGTTGATCAAGCTCAATTAAAAACAAATATTCTCAAACTACTAGATTCTTAAACTAGAAAAGATGGCTTAATAGTCATCTTTTTTTAATGTGTTTTAATGGTGTTTGTCAATGTTGTTGTTAATCTCATCGTCTTTTTCTTGATCGTTAAGTCGATAGTGTTTGCCTTTATTCGGGGGGGATTTGAAAAAATTAATGTTTCTAACTTCTATAAAGAAGGTAACACTCAAATTTTGGGGTTAAGAAAGATGTGTGTTACAAGTTTAATTTATTGCTTTATTTTTGCGGTAAATGCGAATTTTTTTTCATGAAATATTTTCTTTCGTTCAATATCTAGTTCTTTCATAATTTCAAACCTAAAATACTTTTCCACTATTTCATGATCTACTCCAAAATCTATTAGTTCCTCTTTGACAATATCAAAATCTTTTACAATAAATAAATATATTATATATATTATATATATTATATATTCCACATAAATTTCAAAAGTTTCTCTTCTCTTTATGATATAGGATTGTTATAAATTAACTCATTACCATTTTTTATCTTCAATTCTTCCATATCTAAGTAATTTTCATTCGCAACTTTCAAAATAAAATCTAATTGCTTTTCAAAAGGAATTGTTCTAATTATTTGTACATTTTTCCCACGTATTTCAATTGTTTTTCCTGTTACATAGCTATTATAAACATGGTAAAAAAGTGCTTCTTTAAAAGTTTCAAACCATATAGCTACATGACGACTACCACGATTCACATCTCCATACTCCCAAACATTCAATTCTTTATTTTCTTCAATAAAATTATAAATTTCATAGTTACGGAGATATGGTGGCATATCTTCATCAATAATGAAATCATCAAAACCATTTAAATTTAAAAATGATTTTATCTGTTTCTTTAACTTTTGTTCCTTCATTTTCTTAAACATTTTAGAACTCCTCTATAATTCCATCTTTTATTAATTCCTTAATCGTTTCTTCACTCATATATTGGATTCCACCACCAGGTTCATCAAACCACGGGGCTACTTTTGCTCCATTCACTTCAAATGGTTCAATAACTTTATATCTGTGATATCCCTTTTTATTTGATCCAGGAGCAGCGACCTTTGTCCATATTGAGTTCCAAGCGGAGTTCTATTTTGTCCTTTATATATCGTATCAAAAATGTTTTTTAGCTTTGGATATTGCACTGTAGGATTGATATCCAAATTAATTTTTATGGCTGTATAACTTGCACTAACGTTTTGAACCGCATCATCTACTGGACTTTTCACAACATCATCACCTAAGTATCGAGCTTTTCCAGCTGCTGTAATCGCTGCTGCTTTAGACGCTGATATTGCTGTTGCACCGGTCGCTAAATATGCTACCTCAAGATCAAATCTAAGTAATTGTTTGTTCCACTCCTATATACTCCGAAAGACTTTGCTTTAGATTTTTTATAATATCATTCAACTCCTCAACATTAATTTTTTTCCCTTCTGCACCATATATTTCAATATAAAATATTTCTTTTTCATATGAAACTACTATATCTATATTGTGTTTTTCCCATGAAAATTCTGCAATTATCTCGTCGTAATTGTAGTCACTACAAAATTGTATTTTATTTTTCATTCTACTCCTCGTAAAATATTATTTATTATTTCGGCTCAAGTAAACCAATAAAATTTCCATATTGATCTATTCGTATTCCCATTCCTCCTGGTGATTGTATATCTGTTACAGGACCGCCATACCTATTAGTGGTATTACTACCTTCTACTACTCTTGTGGTAGCATTTGGATTATTAAGTATTTTCTTCACTATTTCCAATCCATCACCATTTAATTTTGACTCATTACCTGTCGGTTTTGGGTACACTGAGCCTACTCGATTTCCATGTTTTTGTAATGCTCTACCTGCTCTTGTTAATCCACCTTTATCAATTGAATTTGTAGAATTCAGAATTTTTCCTGTCAATTTAGAAACTGTTGAACTTGCACTACCATTTTGAATTGCATCATCTGCAGGACTCTTCACAAAATCATCAGCTAAATCTCCAACTTTTCCACCTGCTGAAATTATTGCTGCTTCAGATGCTGTAATTTGAATGGCACCTGCTGCTAAATATCCCGCAACTGCTATCGCTGCCACTCCAATTGCTATTC
>JBOFGK010000059.1:0-4321 GCA_051649085.1 Mycoplasmatales bacterium
GGCGGCATGATGTGATCCTAGCTGGTTAAAATCGTTTATAGCTGCGTTACTTTGTTACTCGTGTAGAAAAACACTACACGTCGCAACAAAAAGCCTTGCTCTAGAACGATTTTTCCTGCGCTAGATTAGCAAAAGCATCTGTGGTCTTTAGCTTAATCGCTTAACACCCAAATAGTTGTAAGAGAAAAATGAAAACCCCGACTCGGGTAACTGAGTCGGGGTTTTGTTTTCTTGGTCTAACGACGTGAGTAAGTTTCTGGTGTACTTACCTACACTTTTTGGGTTTTAAGCACTGAAATAGTTACTAAAAGTGTAACATCGTATACTTTTGCAGGTGGTTTGATTGTCCCATCTTTCTTGATTGCTTTTAAAAGCAAAATCAAAGTCGTGGGGCTTCACCCCACACTCGACCAAGGAGGACTGCTCGTCCTATCCTCCTTGGATGCTCCAAGACGGATGCTCCAAGACGCCCCTAGCGAAGTTACATACATTAGTTAGTGGCTTTGTGCTTATTCGAAAATCGCTAACGCTTCCGATGGTACATCCTATACCCCGAAAGCTACGCAGACGTCCTGTCTGCGCTACGCGATTTTCTTCAACGCCCTTCAGCAACTTCGCAGGGGAGGGTGAACTTCTGTTGCCTCGGTGTTAGCTGTTAGTCCTAAAGATTTGTGCCCGTCCCATCTTTCGCTCACTTTGAGTTCTGTCAATAAGTGTGCGAAATGAATATACACCATGAGATTTCTAATTTAAAATCACAGCATTACGATACAAAACACTTGCTGAACGGATTTTATATTGCTCAGGAATAGGGATGAAAAATTGGCTAATTATCATGTTTTTTACAGAAAATGGACATTTTGTATTATGACATTTCTATGCATAATGATGGCCTCATCAATAGGTAGGTCCTATGCACAAGAGAAACAAGATGTAACACTTCCTAAAAATGTCATCACAGAGAAAGATATTGAGAAAAGCTTTCTTTTAAATAAACTTATAGAGATCCAATCTGAAACCATAAAATTAACAAACGAAAATATTTATTTAAGAGAAAAACTACAAGAGTCTATATCAAACTTAGACAAGCTTGAGTCAAAATATGAACTAACACAAAAAAATTTAGAGTCATTTAAACAAGAAAATTCGACATCATGGGTTGAATGGGTTGGGATATTATTAGCATCGGTTGCTGCGATAGTAACAACCTTTGGTGTTTTCATCGCTTTTTTTTCCTTCTATGGATATAAAAAAATTATTGAAGAAACGAAAACTATTGCAGCAGAAAAGACCGAAGATACACTACCAAAAATCTTACCTAACTGCACAAAAAACGAGCTGGTAAAGCTAGTTGAAAGTGGTACTTTTAATGAAGTAATTGAAAATGCTGTATTGAAAATAACCTACAGAGGCATTGAGCTAGAAACTATAGAGGATATTTAAAATGCAAAACAATTTTCAGAATAATAATCGTATTGAAGATATAAATTCATTTATCTCAGATTTTCATTTAGAACTTCCAGTGAAAGTGGGAAAAATTGCTTCAGTCCTTGGTTTGAAAGTTAAAATATCAACATTACAAAATGGAATTTCTGGTGAGATAAGAAAAGAAGGTGATAGTTATATCATAAAGGTAAATCGGCATGATACAAAGGAAAGGCAACGATTTACAATTGCACATGAAATATCTCACTATTTACTGCATAAAGAGTTAATAGGGGATGGAATTGTAGATGATGCTTTATATCGTTCAAAACTATCAGACAAACTTGAAGCAGAAGCTAACAAATTAGCAGCTGAAATATTAATGCCTTGGACTCAAATAAAAGTAAAGGTTGAAGAGCTTGATAATTTGAAGCATGAACCTCTATATGAGGAGTTATCATCAATTTTTGAGGTTTCAACAACAGCAATAAAAATTAGACTTGGAAAACTTTAATTTCAAGGAGGAAATAGTGTCAGATTTCAAAACTAGATACATCCCAATTCTTTCGATTAGCAGTTCAGAAATTAAAGCATTGTCAGAACTACCAGAAAAAGATAAAGACTTAATATTACCATACTTTCCTCTAAAAGGCTGGATGGGGTCCAATAAACTAGAAAATACTATCAAAAAAATCAATGAGATAT
The DNA here is from genome assembly GCA_051649085.1 of Mycoplasmatales bacterium. GTDB lineage: Bacteria > Bacillota_I > Bacilli_A > UBA3375 > UBA3375 > JBOFGK01. The sequence goes on from JBOFGK010000059.1 coordinate 2,131, forward strand.
ATAAGGATAGGGCTTGGATAGCCGATATTGATTATGAGTTTATAAGAAATAGCTCGGTAATAAAGAAGTTACTAGTTGACGGGAAATACCCTCGTGAAGTTTATGATCAAGTTTTAAATTTATCACAGCCAAATAATGGTTATGCTAACTGGATTGAATACTGTTCATCATTAAAAAATGTAATTCCAACAATACAACTTGATGACATATCTGAATTAGAGGCACAATGTTTACATTATAGTGAGCCTAAGATGTCGGAAAAGCCAGTTGCATTGAGAATTAGGTTGAATAATTACAAAAATACTGAAATTGAGAATATACTTAAAGTTGTGAGTTCGACACTGGTCAATCCTTTATACATTTTAATCGATCTCGGCCAGATAAATCATGCATATATTAATAATGTTTCCCTGATTTTAAAGTTTGTTAAATATTTTATAAATGCAACATCTAATAAGAAAAATTGCACATACTCTCTTTCAGCAACATCGTTCCCTAGCAGCTTTTCAGGAATGTCTGAAGGAGAAAGTTCTGTTTATGAAAGAATTCTCTTTGATAAAATAAGTAATTCAATTGAAACTAATCTAATTTATTCTGATTATGGATCAGTCTCATTGAACAAAGCCACTGGGGCATCTAGAATTCCCCCGCCAAGAATTGATTACCCAAGAAAACTTGAGTGGAAACATGTAAGGAAAGATTTTGAAGATGTAAAAACTGCAACCAAAGAAGAAAAGCATAAAATATACACATCATTAGCAAAAAAAATAATTGAAAAAGAATATTGGGATCCGAATTTACTAGTTTGGGGAACACAACAAATACAAAAAACAGCTATTGGAGACAGTTTCGGTATTACCGATGCCCAGAAAGCTACTGCGACAAGGATCAACATTCATTTATTTCAGCAACTTCATTATAGTGAAGATATTGAAAACATTGACACTGATGATGATTGGGTAGATTAATCATTAATTTTACAATAGCTTTTTAATGTACGCTGGAGGCTCTCCAAATAAAAGTTCTTGTGAGCTTTTTTGCATAGCTTCCATGTTCTCATCTGTATATTGTAAAGCATTAATAAATTGACTCTCTTTTAAATTTATTAATTTTGAATTAGATAGGAATTTCAAATCGTCACTACGTATATCACGTTCGTAACTAATCAATTTAAATGCTTCACTTGAATATTTAAATCTTGCAGAAATAATTTCTACTACATGCTTTTTTAAAAAAGAATGTGCTAATTTTAGTAGTGATTTTATAATCAACTCTTTGCGCGTCTCATTAGCAGATCCAAACTTTCTTGCTAATGATTTAAGTTCTTTAATTTTCAATAATTTTAAAAGTTTTTCTGCATTGTGATTTTTGGAAATTCTACCTCGCCTAATTAGTTTAAAATTTTTACCTTTAATTTCTAATACTTCCACGCATTCTGGAGTTTTTTCTAAAGCTGATTTTAAATGTTTCGATGCTACAACAAGTGTCAACTTATCAAAGTATTCTAAATACTGCTCTACCTGTCCCTCCAATCTGATTAAGCTATCAAACTCACTTTTAATTTCATAGGCAAAAAATCTACCAGAATCAATCAATAGTAAATCAGCCCTGCGGGAAAAATTATCAAAAACAAATTCACTCGCGATAATAGCGTTTAGGTAATTTTTATTTCTATCTCGAAGGTAACTAATAAGCGCTACCTTTATTTCGTCTTCAAGCATCTGATTTAACTCAAAAATAATCTAACTCTAGACTATTTCGTAACATAAGAATAAGTTAGCATTTTAGAACAATCGGAAGGCAAATCCTATGCATTAACGAAAACAATGTAAAACACTCAAGGCATAGAGTTAAACTTCTTATAATACATGTGGTTAGTGGAAAGTTCGGACAGGAACAATTCTTTCTGAATTTATAGTCAACACAATTTACAGCCAACACCAATACACCAGAAGTTCACCATCCCCTCGGAGTTGCCGCATGGCGAATAGACAAATTGCGTGAGTCTCGCCATGGATGGCGGGCTAGCTTTCGCAGGTGCAATTTAACGTGCCACCCATTGTTAAATTTCTAAAAGTGGTAATAAGCATTACTCTGTTTGATTTACATACAACACCAATAAAAATAAGGCCAGACATCGAATGATATCTGGCCTTATTTTAATGCTGTAGATTAACCCAACATTCAAATA
>JBOFGK010000060.1:0-80118 GCA_051649085.1 Mycoplasmatales bacterium
AACAATACTAAGTTGGGAGTTTGATGAAGGAATCTAGAAATTTATTTTCAAGTTTGAAAAGTAAAGTAAGACAACTAATTAGTAATTCAAATGAAAAAAGTTTTTTCGAAACAGAAGATATCTTTGTCGTTACTCAAAATCAAGTATTGATAATTGAGCAAAAAGAAAATCCAATTACTAAACTTAAGTATAATCTTCATTCAATTCCCATGAATCAATTTAAAAACAAAAATTACCGAACGAAAATCGAATATGAACAAAGAATTCTGCAAAAGAATTCTCTTTGTTTATTTTATGATCGAATTGATTGCGCAGCTGATAATGCGGAGACGTTATACATATACATGCAAAATCTTGGATTTGATAATTGCTTTTTCATAATCAAAAAAGAATGTTCAGATTATGAAAGATTAACAAATTTGGGATTAAAGCTAATCGATTATGGTAGTGATGAATTCAAAGAAAAATATGTAAATGCTGATTATATCTTTAGTAGTTCTGCTGATAATGAAATCATCAACTATAAAGGATTAAGGTTTCAAAAAAATAAAGCAAAATTTACAACGAAGTTCATTTTTTTACAGCACGGCGTAATAACCGATGACTTAGCTGACTGGATTAATCAAAAACGATTTGATCTAATGGTAATTTCTACACATGAAGAACTAAAGTTTGTAGAAAATGATTATCTTCAAAAAAGATGGCAGTTTGTTACGTCAGGTCTTCCACGATTTGATAACTACCAACTTTCAAGAACAAGTCAATCAAGTAAAATATTATGTGCCCCAACTTGGAGGAATTTTCAATCAGATATTTCTAAACAATGGAATAGTGTATTTGATAAACTAGTTGAACTAGAGCTAGATTTTGTAATTAAAACTCATCCGCTATTAGATGTAAGTTTGTTTCATTATCCAGAAAAGCATTCAAATGCAGAGTACAAACAATTAATTCAAGAATGTGATCTCTTATTGACTGATTATTCTTCAATATTTATGGATTTTGTTTATTTAAATAAACCGATTATTTTCTATCCATTTGATCAAGAAGTCTTTTTTCAAAATCATACTTATAGTCAAAAAATGGACTACAAAAACAATAGCTATGGAAAGTCATTTACAAAGGTTGAAGAGCTTGCAGAAGTAATTAAACAAAGTAAAGAAATGAATAAAATTGATCGAAATAGAGTTTTTCTAAACACAGAAAAACACTCAGAAAAATTAGTGGAATTATTGATGAATACCTCATTATAATGAAAAATAGGAGAGTTCAAATGCTATTTAAAAAAATCTTATTGAGTCGACAACGAATGTTTCATGAATATAAATTAGTTAATCATGTAAATGAATATTTGGTTACCTCGGAAATTAGTACGAATGAACTGGTTGGCTATGATAAAGTATATCAATTTAAAATTAATCGCTTTATTGAGGGCTACAAAGGTGTGAAATTTCAGAAAATCGGGGCAATTAATTTATTGAAAAAAGATTCAGTTTGTTTGTTTTTTGATCGACTTGATCAAGCTCGAGATAATGCAGAAGTTTTGTATGAACATATGGAAGATTTTCCTAATAAGTATTTTGTCATTTCAAATCGAAGTCAAGATTATAATCGCCTATATGCAAAGGGATTCAAATTAATTGCTTTTGAAGATCCGAAATTTGTAGAACTCTATCTAAATGCAGATTTTGTTTTTAGTTCAAGTTTTGATTATGAAATTTGTGATTTTCAAAAAAAACGTCACAAAACAAAGTTTAATTTTGTTTTTTTACAGCATGGAGTAATATACAATGATTTAAGTTCATTATTAAACTTACGAGATATTGATTATATTATTTGTAGTACCGATTTTGAATATCAGTTACTTAAAGATGATTATTTATTTCAAGATTTTCAAATTATAAAAAGTGGTTTACCAAGATTTGATAAGCTACAAGTACAAGCAGAGACATGGACTTCGTTCAAGAATGATTTTGATTCAAATGGAATTCTGGCTCCATCTTGGAATGCGATGTTTAGATATCCTAATTCACAGAAGATTGATCAGAAAAAATTATTTGAATCTAAATTCATTCAGCAAGTAGATTGTTTGATGAATGAATTGGATCTCAAAATATTACTACATCCTAATTATCAAAGTGTCGTGAAAAACTTTTGCAAGCGATATGGAAAAGACAAAGTTATTCTAGATAGTGACTATGCGAAAATTATTAATGAAGCAAACTATGTGGTAAGTGACTATTCATCGATTGTCTTTGATTTTGCATATGCTAATAAACCAGTTTTTATTTATGATTTGAAACAAGACTTTATTCAGCATATACATACACCAAAATTAAAATTAGGCTATGATACACCGGGAATTGTTGTTGAAAATGCAGAGGAAATTAAGAAATATTTAAAATTGTTTAACTCGGATAAACACTTAGCAAATGAGGCAATACATCCTTTTTTGAATAAACAAGAACATTGTCATACGCTACTTAAATATTTAATGGGAGAAATATGAATAGATTGACTAGGTATAGCAATAAATTCGAACATTTAAAAACATACACATTTAATCAACGACCACTTGTTAAAGAAGTTGAACATAGTTTTACCGTGATTACAGCAATGTATAACTGTGTAAATTATTTGGAGGCTTATTTTGAATCCTTAATGAATCAAACATACAATACGGCAAAAATTGAAATTGTCCTAATAAATGATGGCTCAACCGATAATTGGCATCCAATTGTGAATAAATATTCAGATTATTTGAGAGTACACATTATTGAACAACGAAACACAGGTCAAGCAATTGCGCGTAGTGTTGGACTTACATACGCACAAAACGAATATGTTAGTTTCATTGATGCTGATGATTTTGTAAACGAAAATTACTTTAGAGAAATTAATCGAGCTATTTGTGCAAATCCAAATAGTCACTTGTTTGTAAGTCAATTACACTATTTTTTGGAAGAAACAAATGAAATAAAAAATTGGCATTATTTAAAATATCGTTTTAATGAGCGTAAAGTTTATTTTGAAGTTGACTTGTTGAAACATCCAAAATTTTTCATTATGCATATGAGTAGTTGTGTTTTTAATCGAAAGATAATTGAGGAAAATGAATTAGTTATTCGCGACATAAAACCGCAATTTGAAGATACTTTTTTTGTTAATGAGTATTTAATGTTTGCAAGTGAGCAAGTGATTTTTGTTACCTCAGCTATTTATTTATATCGCAAGCGAAGTGAACATAATTCAACGATTGATAAAGTTCATTTGGATAAACGAAGATATGAATCATTATTAAAAGAAGGTTATATTGAGTTGTTGAAATATAGTATAAAAAGAACAGGAAGAATTCCTAAATATTTAAAAGAAGTAGTCAAATATGATTTGGCTTTTAATGTTGATGAGTACCGGAAGTTAGAAAAAAATCAATTAACTGTTGATGAAAAACTTCGAACACGTTACTTAGAACAAATCAAAAGACTCTTAGAGCATAAGTAAGTTTTCTTAATTTTTCGCATTATTGAAAAAATATTAGGTATAATATATAAAAGGGTATAATATAAATCTGTAAAATTGACTAGATAGGAAAAAATGAAAGTAATAGAAGTAAAAAACGTAACTAAAGTATACCAGTTGTATAAGCATCCACGAGATACTTTTTTGGAACTACTTACCTTTAGAGAACGTCATTCAAAGAAAACAGTTTTAAATAATATTTCATTTACTGTTAATGCAGGGGATACGTTTGGCGTACTTGGGGCAAACGGAAGTGGTAAATCAACAATACTATCAATTATTAATGGAACTACTTTTCCGACAGAAGGGGAAGTAGTGACTCGTGGTACGGTTTCACTATTAAATGTTGGTGCAGGAATTGTAGCTGGTTATACTGGGTATGAAAATATTACATACAAATGTCGGTTAATGGGCTTAAGCAAAAAAGAAGTTGCTGAAATCTATGATGATATTGTTGAGTTTAGCGAATTAGATGATGAGTATTTATCACAACCGGTTAGAAAATATTCATCGGGGATGAAAGCAAAACTTGGATTTTCAATATCTGTTCATATTTCACCTGATATCTTAATTGTCGATGAAGCATTAGCGGTCGGTGATCAACGCTTTCAAGATAAGTGTCACAAAAAGATTCGTGAAAAACAAGCAGAAGGAATGACAATTTTGTATGTTTCTCATTCACATGGTGCTGTAAAAAATATTTGTGATCACTGTATTTGGATTGACCAAGGATTAATAATTGCCGAGGGAGATAGTGCGTATGTTTGTGATTTGTATGCTAAGTATATGAATAATGAAATTACTGTTGAACAAGCAAGAAAAACTTTCTTATCGCAAATGCAACGTGCAAAAATTGATGCAGTATTAGAAACTTCAACAGTTAAAAAGGGAAAGACAATTAAAATTGTTGAAGAAGAAAATTATCCACTTCGAAAAGAAAGACCGAAACGAATGAAAAGAGAAAAAAATGGAAAATAAGCGTAGATTTCATCAACTATTGTTCATCGCCTTTCATTCAATTAAAAAAAGATATACACAAAGTGCTTTTGGGATGGTTTGGGCATTTATTCAGCCTATAATTTTGACAATGTCATTTGCCTTCTTTGCGGAAAATGGCCTACGATTTGGTGGCGATGTTGACGGAGTACCATTTGTTGTAATTGTCTTAATTGGAAATATAACATTTTCAGTTGTAAGTAGTTACTTTTTGTCAGCACCTAATATTTTAAAAGGAAACGTAGAGCTATTGAAAATGATCAACATTCCATTACCATTGGTAATTCTTGTTGAAATGCTAAGTAACTTCTTTATTCATTTATGTACACTTACAATTGTACTTATTTATTTTCAATTTAATGGTTATGAAATCAACTTATCTTATATTAATTTCCTTTTCTATTGGATTGTGATGTTTGTTTATTTTTATGGTTATAGTTACATTGTAGCCTTGGTGTCATTATTAGTTAAGGATTTGCAATATTTATTATCATCGTTAATGGTATCATTATATTTTATAACACCAGTTTTTTGGGTTCCAAGTGGTTTGGCAGAAACGCTTGAAAAACTCTTTAATCCATTTTATTTTTTCATTTATGGATATCGAATGACTATTATCAAAAATGAATTTTTCTGGCAAGATTCAATGTACAATGCATACATTTTTCTACAAGCAATACTGCTATTAGCAATTGCAAGATATTTACATAAGAAACTACACAAAAAAGTTTATGACTTAGTTTAGGAGGAATTGATGGCAAAACAATTTGTAAAAAATATTCGAGCAACTCAATTTCTTTCTGTCCAAATTATTCGTAAAAGTTATTTGGAAACATTATTCGGAATGGCTTGGGCAGTAATTCAGCCGCTTGCATTTGTTGCAACAATTACATTGATGTTTGTTTTTGGTTTTCGAATGTCTGGTGAGATTGAAGGTGTACCGATGGTCTCATATTTATTAACGGCGATTATTCCTTGGCAACTGATTAGCCAAACAATTACGAATGGACCAATTATATATTGGAAAAATTTAGAATTAATTAAAACGATTAACTTCCCGGTTGAAACAATTGCTCTAAGTGAATTTTTCGCGAAACTACTTGTTCACTTATTTGTAATGGTAGTTGTTATTTTAATTAATTGGCAACAAGGCTTTCCCCCAACAATCTATTATCTAAACTTTATTTATTTGTATATAGTACTAAGTCTATTTTTACTGTATTCAACAATGATTCTTGCTTGTATTTCTCTGTTTGTTCATGATACACATTTAACAATAAGTTCATTAATGATGCCAATTTTTTGGATTACGCCAATTATGTGGGAGCCAGTTGGAAATATTCGCTTATATGAGATGATTTTCAATCCATTCTACTACTTTATCGAATTATTTAGAGATACACTATTATACAAAGAATGGTGGTGGACAAATATCTATTATGATATTTATATATGGACGATAATTTTAATTTTATATTTAGTCTCAACAGGTTTATATAGAAGAGTTAGAAGTCAAATGGCTGATATTGTTTAGAAAAATGCAAGTTAGGAGTAAATGTGTTTAGAAAGCAGAAAAAAGATCCCAACGTAAGAGTAATTAGGCCGTATCAAAAAGGGAAAGTATCAGTTAGACGTTATTGTCTATTAGTGCTTATTCAAGTAGTAATAATTATGGAAGCGTTTGTAATATATAGCTATTTAAATTCACAACCGATTGATGTATTTCCAGATAAGAATAGCTTGAATTTTGTCGAATATCAAACCAAAAAAGTTAAGTATGGTACGGAAGAAGTTGTTGAAGTTGAAAAGTTGAATTTAGTGCAAATTGATCAAAAGAAAAAAACATTTGTAGAGCGTCCACTCAATATTTATTCACGTGTTGACTATCAATGTCGTAATTATAGTTCGGCTATATATCAAATGTATCAAGTAGTTGGACCAGATTGTTTTAAAAGAAGTATTGAAAGTGCAGTTGGCGTTCAAATTGATTTATTTGTTGAGAATGGCATGTTAGAATATCAAGGAAATGAGTTTGAGGTTGAGAGCCTTAGAACAATGCTTGAATTAGATCCTGAAAAAGTTAGTACAACCAGAGTTCAAGAAAGTTTTGATGACAATGTTTGGGCAATCATTTTTTCAATTTATGATTTTCATCCTCAAAGTATTAGCCAATTAGCAATTGAGGAATTTCAAAATCAATTAAAATTAGATGAAATTAAACAACTTCAAGTAATAGTAGATCAACAATTTGTACTACCTGTGAGTAAAACACCATATTCAGATAATTATTTACTAGGAAAATGGCCAGTTGTATCAAGAAAAGATTAATAAGAAATTGAAATTGCACGAGAAATAGTAGACTTTTATGGTATAATAAGGTGTAGAAGTAGTATTATAAAATAAATTGTTAATTGGAGGTATGATGTTTATTATAACATTAACATATATAAAACCACTGAGTGAAGTTGATAAATATGTGGTAGAACATCGTGAATATTTAGATAAGTTTTATTCGAGTAACAATTTGATTGTTTCGGGTCCTAAGGTCCCCAAAACAGGTGGAATAATCGTTGCCTATTTTACAGATGAAAAAGAAGTAGAGCAGTTCATTCTTAATGATCCATTCACTTTAAATGAAATTGCCAAAGCTGAATATGTCAGATTTGATCCAGTTAAACAATCAACACAAATAAAAAATTTTTTGGAGGAATATAATGATTAAAAAAGCAGTTATCCCAGTAGCAGGATTTGGAACAAGATTTTTACCTTTTACAAAGGCGATGCCGAAAGAAATGTTACCAATTGTTGATAAACCAACGATTCAATATATCGTTGAAGAAGCAGTAAAGAGTGGAATCGAGGAGATTATTTTTGTAACAGCTTCACATTCAAATAAGCGTGCAATTGAAGATCATTTTGATGTTTCTTCGACACTTGAAATGCAACTTCGAGAAAAAGGTAAAAATGATTTCTTAGCAATGGTTCAAGATATTTCTAATTTGGCTAACGTTCATTATATTCGTCAAAAGGAAGCGAAAGGACTTGGGCATGCGATTTTATGTGCAAAAGCTTTTGTTGGTAATGAACCATTTGCAGTCTTATTGGGTGATGATTTAGTAGTTGGAGATACGCCAAGTATGAAACAATTAATTGATGCTTATGATCAAACAAAATGTTCAATTATGGGTGTCCAAGAAGTTAGTTATGATGATGTTGATAAATATGGAGTTGTAGCTTTAGAAAAAAATGAAGAAAAAGTTGAAAAAATGACTGACTTTGTGGAAAAACCAAAGAAAGAGGTTGCTCCAAGTAATCGTGCGGTTTTAGGTCGTTATGTGTTAACACCAACTATTTTCAAATACTTAGAAAACCAAGAAGCAGGAGTTGGAAATGAAATTCAACTTACAGATGCTGTAAAAAGAATGATGTCAGAAGAAGATGTTTATGCCTGTACATTTACAGGACGTAGATATGATATTGGTGATAAACTTGGATTTTTAATTGCAACAGTTGATTTTGCACTTGAAAATAAAGAACTAAATGAAGACTTCAGAGCTTATTTAAAAACACTTTTCTAGAACGGAGTAAAATGCTTAGCGTTTTAATTACATGTTATAATCAAAAAAATATCATTGAAAAAACAATAATGAGTATTGTCAAGCAAGAGACCTCATTTACTTATAACATAATAGTTAGTGATGATTTTTCAACAGATGGAAGTTTCGAATATTTGAAAATGCTTGAATCGAGCATTGGTTCAGAAAAGTTACGTATTGTTCAACCCAAAACAAAAAAACATGTTGGAAACAATCGAAATACATTGATTGCTAATGCTGATCAGAAATATTCGATATTTGTTGATGGAGATGATGTTCAACAACCTAATTTCATAGAAGGAATTTGTCAAAACATTGCTGATGATGATATTTATCATTTACAAGGATTTAACGAAATTTGGGCTGAAAAACAAGTGTTCAAACCAACAAGCAATTACTATAATATTTTCTTGAATGTTTATAAAACTAATGTTCTTAAACAAATGAGTTTTGATACAGAAGTTGAAATTGGAGAAGACGTATTATTTACTTTAGAAAATTATCAACTTTTAAGAAAACCAACAAATCAAACAATTAATATTATTTACGATTTGAATCGTGCCGATGAAAATGTCTCGTTAACTAAAAATAGTGACTATTTAAAACGATATAATCGTGAGTTGTTCTTGCTTGAGAAAATGAAAAAACTCAACTCAAACTTTCCTAAGTGGATCTTAAATGAAAAAAAAATAGATATATATAATTTTTCACTACTTGCTAATCAAACATTTGATTTAGGTAAAATTGAACTTACTGGACTTGGGAAAAAACACCAACTGTCATACATTTTACTTTTGCTTTTACCAAAGAAAATTTATAAACAGTTGATTATAAAAAAGTTAGGTCATAAAGTTTAAACTATACCGGAAAATGAAATACTAATAATGCACTTAAGTCAATTCTTAGGTGCATATTTTTATTTGATAAGATTTATTCTAATAAGCTAGAATATTTCCAATGTTTGTTTGCATAAAAAAGAATTGAGAGTAGATATTTTCTTTTATATGTACCTATAGCTTAAAGGGACAAAAATAAAAATCGTTAATTAGATACTAACAAATTAACACTTCAAATTAATAAATTGCTAAAATATGTATATGATTAAGAGCGTGAGGTTTATATGAGTAGTGTACGAGAAATTGCAAAAAGAGCGAATCTATCAACAGCAACTGTTTCTAGATATATTAATAAAAAAGGTAATGTATCTGAAAAAACGGCTAAAAGAATAGAAGAAGTATTAAAAGAAATTGATTATGTACCTAATAAGTTAGTTAATGCAATTATTAAAAATAAAACTAATGTTATTGGTGTTTTAGTTCAAGATTTTGATAATCCATTTTTCCCTGAATTAATTTCTATTATTGAATATGTATGTAGAAAACGCAATTATTCTATAATACTTTCTAATGCCGATTTTTCTAAAAGAAAAGAAGGTGAGATAATATATAACTTTCAAGCTAATAGAGTTGATGGTATTATCGTAATGAATACAAATGACAGTTCTATATATGATAAAATAAAAATTCCAGTTATTGGATTTGAAGAACGTATAAATAATCGTTCTTTTGTGACATCAGAAAATTATGAAGGTTCAAGACTACTTGCAAGTGAAATGATTAGTAGTAATAATATCACTAACATACTATATTTTGAAAGTGCTCATAAGTCAACACCGAACATAGAACGTAAAAGAGCTATTAATGATGTTCTAGGTTCTAAATATGATGTTGAATATATAAAAGTAAATAACTTTACTGAAATTGAAAAAGAATTGTCTGAAAAAAAATTAACTAATTATAGTCATATAATGTGCTGGAATGACTCACTTGCTATCCAAGTAATAAATCATCTAAAAGATGAGCAAATTCAAGTGTATGGTTTTGATAATATTAAAATGAATAAATTTTTACCATACACTTATCCAACAGTCGAACAGAACATCACTGAGCTTGGACATGCGTTAATTAATACACTATTAGCCGAAATTGAAAATAAATCAGAAATAAAAGATATAAAAGTTCCAATAAAAATAAAAAATAACACTGATGTAATTTAAAAAGTTATAAATAACTTTGACAAACGAACTATATTATGATAAAATGATAGTGTAATCAATTTTTGAAAGCGTCTCTAAAGAGAAATTAGAAGTTTATTAGAAAAATAAATGAAGAAAAAATATAATACTATAAGTGGAATAGTAGGTGTTAATCAATTGTGGGGTAAACACACCAATTATGCTACTCTGTTAAGGAGGTATAATGTACACATTATATATGAAAAACAAATTTTTATTTTTACTGTTAATTGTAATACTAACGAATAAATTAATGAGAGTGATCGGTCTTACAACAAGTTATTTTTTAAATTATCAAATGGGATATATTTTAGATATGATTGTTAGTGTTATTATAGTGCTTATTATTCAAAGAATATATGAAAAAAGAGAACAAAGAAAAAATCAATAGAATAGTTGTAATGAATAATATGTTGCAAAAGCTCCTACTTCTGATAGGAGTTTTTTTATGCTGCTTTTTATCATAAACAAAAGTTTTTGATTCATCATCTAAATTCCCCAACTTATCACTCCTGACATTGAACGGTTTATTATTGATTGTTTAGTTAATAATCAAAAGAAGTGAAATGCAGAAAAACGAAAAATGATTATGAAGAATATTGATATTTTCGAAAAGGCAGTCGAATTACATAGTTTTCAAGGAAGTAGGTCAACACTAAATAATTGGATTAATGTTTACTCCAACAAAGTAAAACAGGCATATATTAAACGAATATTTAATTGTGGAAAAATTTGTGAATTCGATTGTGGAAACGTAACGTTAATAATTGGCGAAAAAGAAATTACAATTAAAATAGCTGTCTTCTGCTTACCTTTTTCAAATTATAGAAAAGCGTATTTGTATGAAGCTGAAAACACAGATGCTTTTCTTGATTCCCATATGAAATTTTTTCGAGAAATCGGTTGTATTCCAACTACAATAGTCTATGATAATATGCGAGTTGCAATCGCTAAATTTATTGGTAAAACTGAAAAAAGGCCAACAAAAGCACTTTCAGATATGGCATCATTTTATGGTTTTAAATTTAGATTTTGCAATATATATTCTGGAAACGAAAAAGGTTCTATGGAGAAATTAGTTGATGTTATTAGGAGAAAAGCACTCATTTTTTCACCTCAATAATATTTTATCAAGGATTGGAATAGCATAACATTTAAAATGGTGAACACGTAACATTTATCTTTGTGAATAGTAGTTTTTTTTTTTTTGAACGCTGTCTATTTTTGTGATACAATGATTGTGTAATATGTATTTTAAAGCAACATTATTTGAATAATAAAAATAGAAAGGAACAAATTAAATGAAAAGAATATTAAGTTTAGTTTTATTATTTGCAACACTTTTTTCAGTAACACCACCCTCATTTTATGCTTCTGTTCTTGAAGAACAAAATGATGAGGTTACAAATATGAATGAATTACCTATTGATTTACGTGATGTACAACAAAGTAATGATATAGAAACATCTTCTAGTAAAATTCAAAGTGAAAATCCTAATTTAACAATTCAAGGTGATGTTGAAACAGGAGAAATGTCATTGGAAACAAGTGAGGGAGAATTAAAAATAGATACTACTCAATCTTCTAATAGTGAAACTAAAATAGTTGATAATACACTAGTTGTTGAAGAAGATAATTCGTTTGTGGAAAATAAAATTTTAGATGGTGGAGTCCAAGCTTTATATACTATGGAAAATGAATTAGCACCTAACGAATTTATTGTTAATCTAGACCTTGAAGAGGGAAGTTCAATTCAACAAAATAGTGAAACAGGAGAATACTATGTTCAAAATGCTAAAGGTGAAACAACAACGCTTATAGGTTCCCCTTGGGCAACAACGAAAAATGGAGAGTTTTTGAAAACACACTATGAAATAGTTGGTAATAAGATTATTCAAAAAATAGATACTTCTAGTGTTCAACAACAAGATTACCCAGTTAAAGCAGACCCATTATTTTGTAGTGATACAGTTTATGATGCCAAATGGGATTCAAAAAGTGAAAAAGGAACCCTTGCTGTTTATACTAATGGGTGTGCAAGAGCATATATACAAGCTAATTTTCTTTTTGGAGCAATTGGAGCATTTTCAACATCTGCAATTGCGTCGGATATATGGAACGAAGTTCAAGGAGATTATGATTATAAAAAGAATATTAGTCCTGGATATAAATGGAGAATATATGATCAATTAATGTGCCATGCGATAAATCCAGCCACACAATTGAAGTATCCATGGAATTTAGAAAAGTATAGACCAGATGTATCACTTTGGTCAACATATTTAGCGGGGTGTAATCCAAAATGATAAGCGAATATGAAATTTTTTATCCTGAATACATAAATACAATTTGGATTTTTTTAGCAATGGCAACATTTGGTTATGGAATACACGTAGGTATAATGTTAATATCAAAAAAAGCAAAGTTATTGAACTTTATTCCATTAAGTATAGGTTTTTTATTTATAGGTTTAATATTCTTTTACAATATTCATTTAGCTTTATATTTAGATGAAACAAGTAAGTATACTTTAAATGGTAAAATAGGAAATGAAACAGATTATATTCTAATAATAGTGTCTATTTTAAGTTTTACTATTTCTCACCTTCTATTAATAAATTCAAAAAAAGATTGACAATAATAATTTTTAGAGGTATAATATATTTGTAAAGTAAATAGAACATTTGACAAAAAAAGACCCGCGTCAACGGGTCTTTTTTTATAGTTTGGCAATCATTTATTACTTTCTCTTAAAATTAAAGATTCTATGTCAAGTGATATCAGGAAATTTATCCCCCATCACTTGACGTAGAACCAAAATAAAAAAATGATATTTAATTGACAATATCAATTTTTTATGATAACATTTAGATGTAACGCGTTACACTGGAGGTAAAGTGAAAATATTAGTTATCGGAAGTATTAACTATGATTTTGTTACTACAACTAAAATCACTCCGAAATTAGGAGAAACACAACTAGGTTTAGAGTTTAATACTTTCCATGGTGGAAAAGGAGCCAATCAAGCAGTTGCCGCATCAAGATTTGGTGGTGACGTGACAATGCTTGGATGTGTTGGAAATGATTCAATTGGGATTGAATTATTGAAACATCTAAAAGAAGAAGGTATTAATACTGAAAAAATTAGTATTGTTGAATCTAGTTCAGGAGTTGCAAATATAATTGTAGAAAATAGTGATAATAGAATAATTGTTATCCCTGGAGCTAACGGACATGTAAATGAAAAACTATTAACATGCAATCAAGAATTTATCAAAGAGTTTGATATTGTCTTATTACAGAATGAAGTAGATCATACAGTTCTTGATTATATATGTTTAAATAAGCAAGATGATTTCATTTTAGTGTATAATCCAGCTCCCTTTAAGGAAATGACTCAATTGCAAATTGACTGTATTGATTATATTACACCAAATGAAACAGAATATGCAGAACTACTAAAGTGTGGACTGGAAATTGAATTAGAAAAATTAATAATTACTTGTGGCGAAAAAGGAGTTATGTATAAAAATACTATGTATCCCGCACCTAAAGTTGAAGCAATTGATACAACAGGTGCAGGAGATACATTTAATGGGGTTCTTGTTGCGATGTTATCAAAAGGTTATTCAATTGAGTCAGCGATCGAAACAAGTGTTAAAGCAGCTAGTGTTTCAGTTACAAAGCACGGTGCACAAAGTGGAATGCCAAGAGAGGAGGAAGTATGAAAAAAGGCGGAGTGCTAAATAGCGAAATAGCTAAAGTACTAGATGACTTAGGTCATACAGATCAAATAGTAATTTGTGACTGCGGATTACCAATTCCTAAGGGAATCAAGAAAATTGATATATCACTTAAGAAAAATGTACCTTCTTTAGAACAGGTATTTCAGATAATTCAAGAAAACATGGTAATTGAAAAAGTGATTTATGCATCAGAAGCAAATGATTTGAATAAGGAATTTGTCACGATGATTAAAAAAACTAATTTTGAAATCGAAACTTGTAGTCATGAAGAATTTAAAAAATTAACTCAAAATAGTATTGCAATTATTAGAACTGGTGAAGCGAACCCTTATGCTAATATGATAATTCAAGCAGGTGTTGATTTTGAGGAGATATTATGAAAATAACTGCTAAGAACATTGAAAAGACATTTGGAAATAATCAAGTTCTATTTGATGCAAACATCGAAATCCTTCCAGGTACTGTTCATGCACTTATGGGTGAGAATGGTGCAGGTAAATCAACGCTTATGAATATCATATCTGGAACAATCAATTTTGATAAAGGTACAATAAAATTTGATGGTGTTGAAGTTAATCCAGTTGCTAAACCAGATGATAGAATTTCATTTATTAGACAAGAGCTTAATTTAATAAAAGATATGCAAGTGTATGAAAATATCTTTCTTGGTCAAATGAAAGGATTCTTTGTAGATAAAAAAGCATATATAAAAAAGGCTCGAGACTTATTTACGCAACTAGGGATTGATTTGGATCCAACAAGATATATAAAGGAACTTTCAATCGCAGAACAACAATTAGTTGAAATTGCCAAAGGTTTACTAGACAGCTGTGAAGTTTTAATAATGGATGAACCAACAGCTGCTTTAAGTGAAGTGGAAATCAAATCACTATTTAAAATTATTGATGGGCTTAAAAAACAAGGTGTTGCAATAATTTATATCTCACATCGAATGAATGAAATATTTGAAATAAGTGATACGATAACTGTCATGAGAGATGGGGTTTATATTGATTCTTTTGATGCAAAGACGATTGATGAAGATAAATTAATTTCTAGTATGGTCGGACGAGACATTGAAAAAATAGAAAAAAAAGCAGTTGAGCAAAAAGGTGATGTTGTTTTAAGAGTAGAAAATATCTCAAATGCAGAGCTTGGATTTAAAAATATTAGTTTTGATGTTAAAGAAGGAGAAGTGGTTTCACTTTGTGGCCTAATGGGTTCCAAAAGAACAGAAGTGTTACAAGCAATCTTTAATATGGCAAAATGTGATACTGGAAAAGTATTATATTATAACGAAGAGATTCAAAATAAAAATATAAGAAATTGTATTGACAAAGGAATTGCATTTGTAACAGAAGATAGAAAAGATAGTGGTTTATTTCTAGATTATACAATTTCAAATAATATTGGAGTTTTAAATCCCCATCTGGTTAGTAAAAAAGGGGTATTAAATTTCAAAAAGGAAAAAGAATTATCTGAATATTTTATTGATCGCTTAAATATAAAGTGTGATTCATATTTAGATAAAGTATCAGCATTATCAGGTGGTAATCAGCAAAAAGTTGTATTATCAAAATGGCTTGCTAGTATGCCGAAACTGCTAATGTTAGATGAACCAACCAGAGGGATTGATATCAGAGCAAAGCAAGAAATATATGCACTTATAAAAACATTAACTGATTCAAACGTTGCAGTAATTCTAGTCTCTAGTGAAATGAGCGAAGTATTACAATTAGCTGATAATATTGTTGTTTTAAATGAAGGTAACTATATTACAACAGTTCAAAATAATGAATTAACAGAAGAAAAATTATTAGATTATATGATTGGAGCAAACTAATGAGAGGAAAAAGTAAAAAAATAGATTATAGTAAATACGGAATTTATTTCGCACTAGTAGTATTGGTTATATTCTTTAGTATAATGAATAGTAATTTTTTAACTACAGGTAATGTTGTTAATTTATTAAGACAAATATCAGTTAATGGTTTAATATCAATTGGTATGACATTTGTAATAATAACAGGTGGGATTGATTTATCTGTTGGTTCGGTACTAGGGTTAATGAGTTCTGTGATGGCACTATTATTAGTAGGGGGAATGCCTTTTACGATCGTATTACCAATTGTATTAGTAATTGGTGCATTATTTGGTATGATAAATGGTTTATTAATCTCTAAAGTTAAACTACAACCATTTATCGTAACATTAGCTACAATGACAATTTTTAGAGGGGTAACATACGTTTTAACAAATGGTAAACCAATCTCAAATTTAACTACATCCAATTTCTTTGAATTTATTGGTCGTGGTGATATTGCTGGAATACCTGTGCCTGTAATTATTTTTGCAGCAGCATTTATTGGAGCGTATATTATTTTAAATAAAACAGTTTATGGTAGAAATATTTATGCAATTGGTGGAAATGAAACAGCAGCTATTCTGTCGGGATTAAATGCTAACAGAATCAAAACAAGTGTATATGTAATCGCTGGATTCTTATCAACACTTGCAGGGATTATTTTAATTTCTCGACTTAATTCTGCCCAACCGAATCTTGGAGTTGGATATGAGTTAGATGCAATAGCAGCAGTAGTAATTGGTGGTACCTCTTTATCGGGAGGACGTGGTAAAATTTCAGGGACACTTATTGGTATTTTAATCATTGGTGTAATTTCAAATGGTTTAAATATAATGGGAGTTAATGCCTTTTATCAAGAAATAATTAAAGGATTGATCATATTAGGTGCAGTTTTATTAGATCGATTCAATAAAGAAAATTAGGAGATTCTTATGAAAAAAATACTTAGTATATTAGTAGTTGCGGTTTTTATATTAGCAGGTTGTGCTGGAAACTCAGATCAAAAGACAATTGGTTTTTCAGTTTCAACAATGAGTAATCCATTCTTCAATACAATGGTTGAAGGTGCGAAAACGGAAGCCGAAAAATTAGGATATAAATTAGTAGTAGTTGATGCACAAGATGATTCAGCTAAACAATTAACAGATATTGAAGACTTAATTGCCCAAAACGTCGATGTTGTTGTCGTTAATCCAGTTGATTCAAAAGCGGTTTCAAGTTCAGTTAAATCGTTAAATGAAAAAAATATTCCAGTAATAACAGTAGATAGAGCAGCTGAAACAGGAGAAATAGTATCACACATAGCATCTGATAATAAATTAGGTGGTAAGATTGCAGGAGATTATGCAAAAGAATTATTACCAAATGGTGGAGATATTGTTATTTTAGAAGGGATCCCAGGAGCGAGTGCTACGATTGAAAGAGGAAGTGGATTTGAAGATGCTGTCAAAGGAAGTTTAAATGTTATTGAAAAGCAAACAGCTAACTTCGATAGAGCAGAAGGTCTTAAAAAAATGGAAGATATTATTTCATCGAAAGGTAAAAATATCAAATTAGTATTTGCACATAATGATGAGATGGCACTTGGAGCTGTGGAAGCTTTAAGAGCTGCTGGGATGACAGATGTACCAGTAATTGGATTTGATGCAACAGATGATGCAAAAGCAGCAATTAAAGAAGGAACAATGAAAGCTACGATTGAACAACAACCATCACTAATGGGGAGTATTGCAGTTGGAACAGCCGGTAAAGTGATTAACGGTGAAACTACTGAAGCAAATATTCCAGTAGAAGTTAAATTAGTAAATGAATAAAACCCAATTGGGTTTTTTCTTTTGATTTATTGGTTTAATTCCAACGAACTGAATAGAACAGAAATTTGAATAAAACTGAAATCTGAAGAGAATTAAAAACTAATAATGCACTTAAGTTAATGCTTAGGTGCATTTTTTCTAAGATACTATAAATAAATATTGAACAAAAGTAATGATAATAAATTGTAAAGGGTAATTATTCAATAAATAGTTTGTAATTTTAAGTATTATATCCCACTAAATGAATTAATTTGTTATAATTTATTTATACCCCCTAGTGGTATAAGGAGGATGAAATGAAAAGAGCTAAATATAAAGTGGCTGGTATTAGTTGTACAAATTGTGCAAGTACGATTAAAAATGGATTTTCTAAAAAATATTCAGATGTAGTTTGTGATGTTAATGTGACAACTTCAGAAGTGTACTTACAGTTTGATGAGCAAAAATATTCTGAGAATAATTTGAAAAAGACTTTAAAAGAAATTGGTTATCCTATAGTTGAAAATGAGATGGGAAATCAAAATAAATTAATTATAGCGATTTTCTTGACCCTTATTTTAAATGTAGGAATGTTAACTCATTTCGAAATTTTTGCATTTATTCCAGATATTTTCGCTAATCAATATTTACAATTGGTGATTGCGACAATTGTGCAATTTTATATTGGGTTTGTCTTTTATAAAAGTGCGTATCATTCAGCTAAGCAAAAAGTACTGGGGATGGACTTTTTAATTGTGTTAGGTTCAACAGCCGCTTATCTTTATTCGGTTATTGTGATTGTTGAAAGTAATTTGAGTCAAATGCCATTACACTATCCATTATTTTTTGAAGTTGGAGCAACAGTGATAACAGTCGTTTTAATTGGAAAATTACTAGAAGAAAAAGCAAAAGCGAAATCGAATGATTATTTAGACTCAATGCTTAAATACGTTGAATTAAATGCAAATTTAGTCTTAGGTGAAAAAGAACTGGAAATTCCGGTTGAGCAATTAAAGCTTAAAGATAAAATTGTCGTTTATCCAAATCAAAAAGTTCCAGTTGATGCTCGAATTATTGAAGGAGAAACGCATGTAAATGATAGTGTTTTTACAGGTGAAAGTAAGCCAGCTAAAAAACAAATAGGTGATGTTATTATAGGTGGATCTATTAATTTGGATTCAATTATTTATCTCGAAGTCGAAAAAATAGGTAGTGAGACAATGATTTCACAAATGATTAGAACGTTAGAAGAAGCATCACTTTCAAAAACAAAAATTCAGTTATTAGCTGATAAAATTGCTTCTATTTTTGTACCGGCAATTATTGTAATTGCAATTTTGGCATTTATTTTCAATATCTACTATTTAGATCAAGCACTTACAGTTGCTTTGACTCGAGCATTAACAGTAATTTTAATAAGCTGTCCATGTGCACTCGGACTTGCGACGCCTGTTTCAATTATTACAGCGAGTGGACTAGCTGCTAAAAATGCCTTATTATATAAAGGGGGAGATTTCTTCGAACAAGCGCCGAAACTGACAATGATTGCGTTTGATAAAACAGGAACATTAACAAATGGTGAGCCAACAGTTGAGTATTTTAATTTGAAAGAAGAAGATGTACCATATTTATATGCACTGGAAAAGACATCTACACATCCACTTTCGCGTGCGGTCATAAATTATTTAGAAAATGAATATAAGCATGTAGTAACAGCTGTACCATTAAAAGTTGAAGATTTGACAGTACATAAAGGAAAAGGGTTGATGGCTTTAGTTAACGAAAAGCAAGTATTAGTTGGAAATTTAGAATTGTTCATACAAGAACAAATTGTGATTGATCAGATTAAAGATAATTATTCAAAATTGGTTAATGATATAATGAGTGTCAATATCATTGCAATTGATGGAGAAGTTGTTGGTATTTATGGAATAACTGATCAGTTGAAAACTACAGCGAAACCTGTAATTGCTGAATTAAAAAAGATGGGACTTAAAGTAGTGATGATCACTGGTGACAATGAAGTTGTCGGAAAAAATGTTCAAGAAAAATTAGGAATCGATGTTGTCCATGCTAAAGTGTTGCCACTTGAAAAAGCGAAAATTATTGAAGAGTACATAGCAACAGGTGAATTAGTCGGATTCGTAGGTGATGGAGTGAATGATGCAGTTGCATTACAAACAGCAACGGTTGGTATTTCGTTTAAACAAGGTAGCGATTTAGCAATTAAATATTCAGACTTAATTTTACTCAAACCAGATTTAAATTTATTGATTAAAGCAATAAAATTATCGAAAGCAACTTTGAAAAATATTCAAGAAAATTTCTTCTGGGCATTTGCTTATAACTTTATTGCAATTCCGTTAGCTTTTTTTGGTAAAATTGATATGTTAGTTGCGGCTATTGCAATGGGTTTTAGCTCAATTGTTGTTGTACTAAATGCACTGCGTTTAAAAAAAACAAAAATGTAAAATAAATTCAAAGGGGAAAGAGGTTAAATAATGAATGAAGATTCGATTTACAAATATATTTTAGAACACGAAAATCCAACGGTGGAAAGTATTAGTGACTTTTTCCAAATAAGTGACTCAACTGCAAGGCGTGTGCTTAAACGGTTAAAAGAAGCAGGTTATATAATGCTTGAACATGGTGGGATAATCAAAGTTATTGATGAATCACGAGTTAGTATTGGTGATAACTATCGTGAACGAATTAATAACGATGAAAAAGAAAAAATTGCGAAACTTGCCGCCGGTAAAATTAATGATTTTGATGTAATTTTCTTAGATAATGGAACAACAATTAGAAAAATGTTCAAATATATTAAAGCAAAAGAAGTGACAATTTATACAAATGGCTATAAACATATTGAAGAAGCACTTAAGTACAATATTAAAGTGAATTTAGTACCAGGTGAAGTACTTGTTCATGAAGCGGCAATTACAGGAGTTGAAACTTGTCAGTATATTTCTCAAATAAATTTCGATATTGCATTTATTGGTGGCAATGGCTTTCATCCTAAATATGGTTTTACAACCCCAAATTTAATAGAAGCACAAGTTAAACGACAAGTGATGTTGATGGCTGATAAAAGTTATATTTTATGTGATAAAACTAAAAAAGATAAAGTGTCTAAAAATAAATTTGCAGATTTCAAGCAAGAAATTTTGATTTCTTAAAAGGAATCTAATGAGTAAAGTTCCTTGTAAAATAGGGGTTTATTTCTATAATTTGTGCTCGTTGCAGTTTAGATATTTGAAATTGAGCTAAAATTAAGTCCTTTTCTATAGTTTGGATAGATAAGTTTAAATTTTAAACACCCACTTAAATAGATAAAAACATAGAAGGCTATTAATTTGTTATAATACTTATAGTGTAACAATACGTTAGAGGAGCTAAATGGATAGTAAATATAAAATAATAGCCTTAGGTGGGCTAGATGAAAATGGGAAAAATAGTTATTTAATCGAAACTAAAGAATCAATCATTCTACTTGATGCGGGACTAGCTAATTTTACAAATAAAACATTGGGAATAGATTATGTAATTTGTGATTATTCATACTTGGAAGAAAATATAAAAAAAGTAAAGGCAGTGTTTATTTCACACGGTCACTTAGATCAAATGGGAGCAATTTCACATTTACTTGAAACAATTAAAGTTCCAATTTATGGAAGTAACTATACGATTAAATTTTTAAAGTCATATGTAGATAAAAAGGATCATAAACATTTGAAAGAAATTCGCTACAATACAGCAATTAAATTGGATGATTTAGTAGTAGAATGTTTTACGTTATCACATGCAATCTATGGAAACTTAGGATTTGTAGTTGCTTGCGGAAAAGAAGCGTTAGTTTATACAACAGATTTCAATTTTGATCAAACCAAATCAAAATTTGGACGTACTGATATTGCGAAAATTGCTAAATTAGCAGCGAAGTATCAAATAAAAGCGCTGATGATTGAAACGACAGCACTTGATGAATATGCGACAACAATAAATGAAGCAACATATATGCAAGCATTTAATCGAACAGTTGAATCAACAAAAGGTCGATTAATTATAACACTATATTCTTCTAATTTATCAGGAATGACTAATATTATTCGAATGGCAGAAACACATGAAAAAAAGATTGTAATTATTGGTCGTGATTTACTATCATACGTAAACATCTCAAGAGAGCTTGGTTACATTTCTCATCAAAAAGATATTTTTGTTAGAATTTCGGACATGAAAAAATATCAAGATGAGCAAATAATAATTGTTGTGGCAGGTCTATACGGTGAACCGTTCTATGAAATTGAAAAAATGGCCAAAGGCTTACATTCAATTATTAGATTAAAAGAAACTGATCGTATTTTAATTGCTTCAAAGGCGTATGATGAAATTGAAAGTCATGCACAACAAATTTTAGATATTGTTGGAAGAAGAACAACGGATATTATTCAACAAACAATTAATGTTTCTGCACATTGTAAACAAGAAGATGCTAAACTGATGATTAACTTATTTGAACCAGAATATATTATTCCAATTAAAGGTGAGTATCGTAAGTTTATTGAGCTTCGAAATGTTGCAATGGCAATTGGATATGAAGCAGAAAAGGTAAGGATTATAAAAAATGGTGACATCTTAAACATTGATGAAAACTATGCGTTAGTTGATAAAAGAATTAAATTACAACAACAATTGATTTCAAAACAAAGTGAAAAAAACATCGATCCAATTATTTTGAAAGATCGTGAAATTTTATCAGATAATGGATACGTAACAATTGTTTTAATGTTTAAACGTGGTACAGATGAAATTATTCAAGAACCACAAATAATTTCAGGTGGATTAATTCAATTTGATGATGATGAGAATTTAATGGAAGGTTGTATGAAAATTGTTAAGCGTGAAATTGCTGAAATGGAAAACAACCGTCAACTTGTCAATAAGTTAAAAATTAAAATAAGTCGCTATTTGAATAATAATATTGGGAAAACGCCAATGATTTTACCACTCCGTGTTGAAATTGATCCAAGAAATATTAATAAAAAGGGTTAAAATGCAAATAGAAAAAAAATATACAAATATTATTATAGCTGCATTAGTTTGTTTATATACCTTTTTAGGAACGACAAACTCTGGAAGTCTCGGTTTAAACATTGATCAGTTTATGCAGTTTCTATTTGGTATAAATGCATATACTGTTTACATTTATATAGTACTTTTAGCTGTACTTAACATACTTTTCAATAAAGAAAAAAAAGCCCAAATTTGGAAAAATAAATATTGGAATGCTACTCACATTTTGTTTGTAGCAACTTTTTTCACATTAATGACTTCTAATGTGGAAATGACAAGAGAACCACTTATTGGAGTATTTGGTGAATTTGTCTATTCAAATTTATATTTTCTAATTGGAAATGCTGGGATTTGGGCAATTACAATTATGTGTTTTGCTGTTGGTTTTTATTTACTTTTCAATATCCATTGGTTAAAAACTTTGAAAGATTTTATTATTGAATCAAATGAGAAAAGTAAACAAACGCGAGCGGATAAACGGGCGCAAAAAGCTGAAAGAAAAGCACAAGAGCTCGCAGAACAAGATGATTTTGAATTTGATGAAACAGATGAAGAATTTACACAAGAGTTATCGTCTAAAAAAGAACCGGAGTTTACAGGGCCTGATTTATTTGCAGGTTTAGAAACTTTTGGAACGGTTAATTTAGAAGCTACTGATTTAACAGGTACTAATAAACGGAAGATTGGAAATGGTGGGAAGAAAAGTCTTGATGATAGTCCATCAACAATTAATATTGATAGTGAATTTATTACGAATAATGATCACACTGAAATGTTTAAGCCGGTTAAAGGTAAGTATATTGTTCCTTCATTTGAATTTCTAGATGATTTAACAAACCAAGATCCGATTATTAAAAAGTTAAAAACTTCAGCTAATGAAAATGGACAAAAAGTTGTTGATGCTTTACAAATGTATGGATTGAAAACAACACTGTCTAACATCACAATTGGTCCGAATGTTACACGTTTTGAATTAATTCCACAAGCAGGAACAAAAGTAAATAAATTTACAAATTTATCGAATGATTTAGCATTAGCATTAGCGGCAAGATCGATTAGAATTGAAGCACCAATTCCTGGAAAAGCAGCAGTTGGAATCGAATTACCAAACAAAGAAATGCTGGCTGTAAGTTTAAAAGATCTATTTAGGGAAAAGAAAAATAAACTTAATAATAATTTACAAGTACCGCTTGGAAAAAATATTGCGGGAGAAACAGTCTATCTTGAAATTAACAAAACGCCACATATGTTAGTTGCGGGAAGTACTGGAAGTGGAAAATCTGTTTGTATCAATTCGATTATTATAAGTATGCTACTAAAAGCAAAGCCTGATCAACTAAAATTAGTGTTAATCGATCCAAAAAAAGTTGAACTTACACAATTTAATCAAATACCACATTTATTGACACCAGTTGTAACAGAACCTAAAAAAGCGGCGGTGATCTTAAATAAAATGGTTGCTGAAATGGAATTTAGATATGAATTATTTGCTCAAACGAATACTCGTAATATTGAAAGTTATAATGAAAAACTTGACTCAGAAAATGATTTTGGTTATTCAAAATTACCGTATATTGTAATTGTCGTTGATGAGTTGGCTGACTTAATGATGGTTGCAGCAGCAGATGTGGAAATCTCCATTGCACGATTAGCCCAAATGGCAAGAGCGGCTGGAATTCATTTAATTCTTGCAACTCAAAGACCATCAACAGATGTAATTACTGGACTAATCAAAGCAAACATTCCAACAAGACTTTCATTTGCGGTTTCTTCCTCAATTGATTCGCGAACGATTTTGGATTCAACTGGTGCGGAAAAACTTTTAGGAAAAGGTGATATGTTGCTATCATTTGCCGGAACGCCACACTTTGAAAGAATTCAGGGGACATATTTAAAGGATTCAGAAATTGAAAGAATTGTGGAAATGATTAAAAGTCAAAACTCAGAATTTGAAAATCATCTACGTGAACAGTCAGAATTTGAAGAACAATTAACGGTTCAAGAAGAAATGAGTGAACTTGATCCATACTATGAAGATGCAAAAGAAATCGTCATAGAAAATCAATCTGCGTCGACGTCTTTACTTCAACGTAAATTGAAAATTGGTTTTAATCGAGCCTCAAGACTAATGGACCAGTTAGAAGAAAATGGGATAATTAGTGCAGCAAACGGAACAAAACCCCGGAAAGTGTTTTTAGGAGATATTGATGAAGATTAAACAATACGAAAACTTATACTATGTGAGTAATCAAGTACCGAAAAATTGTG
Organism: Mycoplasmatales bacterium; assembly: GCA_051649085.1. Lineage (GTDB taxonomy): Bacteria > Bacillota_I > Bacilli_A > UBA3375 > UBA3375 > JBOFGK01. Next base: position 24,933 of record JBOFGK010000060.1, read on the forward strand.
CAATTGCACGAGTTAAGGTTTTTCCCAAAACAACTAAATTAGATTCGTTATATGCAGGAATTATGGCTGATTTACTTAATCGACAAGTTGATGCTTATTCAAAGCAAGATTTTCTACTAAAGCAACTTGAATTATTTAATGTAATTGCTAAATTTGGAGCGAACAATTTAGAAAATTTACTGTCATTTAGCTTGGGATTTAATTATGTTAATCCAATCTATGTTAATGTAAAAGATTATGAAAAAGAAATTTTTGACTTTTTTGAAGAATGTTTATCAAACACGAACTTCATCCAAGAAGATGTTCAACGACAAATTGACTTAAAGAAAAAACATGTGAAAAGTTTGATTGATAATAAAGATTCATTTACTAGAAGAATGATGTTAGATCAAATATTTGAAGAAAATGAATTCTATTTAACACTTGATGAATATATAACTGCGTTAGAAGAGTTTGATTACGTAAAATTTTTAGAATTTACGAAAAAAGTTATGTCAATTGAAACGGGTTATTGGATTTGGCAGACAAGTAGCGAAGAAATACCGGTTGCCCCCAAACAGTTGTTCACGCCAACAGTTAAACAAAATTATCAGTTGTTGAGTCCAAGCTCAGCGTCGTTTACGAAAAATTTAGGTATTGCTGATGCTCAAGTTGATATAGCACTTGCATATCAAATGCCAAATGATGAGTTTACGGACTATGAAATGGCAATCTTTTTGAAAATTTATGGTGGGGAAATGTACTCGAAGCTGTTTACGGTTGTTCGAGAAAAGCATAGTTTATGCTATTCTATTCGAGCTACCAAAGTTTCTAATCAAGTTGTCATGGTAACAACAGCCGTAAATCCTGATAAAGTCGACTTTGCAATTGAATTAATTGATCAACAATTAGGAGAGATTCAAGCAGGAAACTTTGAAACTGAATTTAAATTAGCTCAAGAGATGCTAATAAAGCAGTATCTAAGTCATCAAAATGAAATGTCGACAATTCGTGCGATAATTCAAAGTAATTATTTGAAAGATAAGGAACTTGATATTACAAAAATTGTTCAGCAAATTGAAGAAGTGTCAATTGAACGAGTTCAAGCGTTAGCGAATGCTCTTAAACGCTACAAAACAATTACGACAAAAGAAGGAGAATGATGAAACAATATTTAGAAATGATTGATCATGTATTAGAAAATGGAAATGAAGTTTCTGACAGAACGGGAACAGGTACAATTTCAACATTTGGTTATCAAAATCGTTATGACTTAGCAGCAGGATTTCCTTTACTTACAACAAAGAAAATTCACTGGAAAAGTGTTGTTCATGAATTACTTTGGTTCATTAGTGGGGATACAAATACTAAATATCTAGTAGAAAACGGTGTTAGAATTTGGAATGAATGGGCTGATGAAAATGGTGAGCTTGGTCCAGTCTATGGAAAACAATGGCGTGCTTGGCGCGGAGCAGATGGAGAAGTTGATCAGTTAGCAAGATTAGTCGATGATTTAAAAAATAATCCTCGTAGCCGACGTCACATAATAAGTGCTTGGAATGTTGGAGAAATTGATAAAATGGCGTTACCGCCATGCCATGCATTTATTCAATTTTATGTGTCAGCTGATAATAAGTTAAGTTGTCAATTGTATCAGCGTTCTGCCGATTTATTTTTAGGTGTCCCATTCAATATTGCTTCTTATAGTTTAATGACCTATCTACTTGCACAAGTTTGTGATTTAGAAGTTGGAGAATTTGTACACACGTTTGGTGATCTACACATTTATACTAATCATGTTGAACAGATCAAAGAACAACGTTCAAGAAGTCCTAAAGATTTACCACAAATAAAATTAAATCCTGAAATCAAAAAAATAGAAGACTTTACATTTGATGATATCGAGCTAATCGGTTATGATCCTCATCCATTAATTAAAGGGAAAGTAAGTGTCTAATGATTAGTTTGATTTTTGCAATGACAACAGACGGATTAATTGGCGATACAAACAGTTCAAATGGATTACCTTGGAGTTATCCAGAGGATTTAGTTTTTTATAAAGAAAAAACGATTCATAAAACAACAATAATGGGGAGAGTGACACATGAACAAATTGGACGTGCACTCCCGAATCGAAAAACAATTGTTGTAACTAATAATCCTGAATTTGTTGATACTACAGTAGAGGTGGTTCGTGACTTGCCAAAGCTTGTCAAATGGGCACATGCACAAGAAACCGAAATAATGGTCGTCGGTGGAGCGAAAATATTTGAAGCATTCATAAAGTATGCAGATCGAATATATTTGACGAAAATTGATTTTCCACATGTTGGAGATGTGTATTTAACTGAATTTGATTTTACGGAATTTACTTTAGTTGAGTCAAAAAAATCTCTAGAAAATCCATTAACATATGAAGTGTGGGAGCGGATAAATGACAACGATTGAAATTAATGAGTTACAAGAAAAAATTGTTAAACATCAGTTTGCAAATGGGCTAACAGCTTATATCATTACGATGGAGCACTTGACTAAAATGGAAGCAAGTTATCAAGTTAGTTATGGCTCGATTGATCAACAATATGAAGTAGATGGAACATTATTTGATGATCCAGCAGGAATTGCACACTATTTGGAACATCTAATGTTTGCTCATCCGAATGGTGATTATCTAAATTTTTTTTCCGAACTAGGAAGTAGTCCAAATGCGTATACAACATTTGATCATACATGTTATTATGTAACAGCTCCTGATAATTACGGACAAAATTTAAAGCTATTACTTGAAATGTGTCAACGATTGGATATTAATGATGAAATTGTCGAAAAAGAACGAGGAATCATTACCGAGGAAATTGAGATGTATAATGCTCGTCCTGCTTTTAAAGTTCAACATGAAATGTTTGCGCAAACATTAGCGGAAAATAATTATGCAGTTGACATTGCAGGAAGTGTTGATTCAATTAAAGAAATTAATGTTGAAACGCTTGCGAGAATTTTTGAATTGTTTTACGCACCAAATAATTGTCGATTATTTGTTTGTTCACCACTTGCTGCAGAAGACGTAATTGAGCTAATTGATAGTGCAAATCAAATGAAAGCTAGTAATGGACAAATTACGAGAAAAGTGGTCGATTATAAATTGTTTGGTCAAAAAGAAGCAATTGAGCATAAGTTGCCAATTGCCGAATTAAATCAGCCGCTTACAATGTTCAGTATAAAAATGAGACGTGCTCAAACTGAGTATGAGAAAATTGCTTATGAAGTATGTGCTGATATTATTCAAAAACATTTGTTTAGTGAAATTTCTTTGAACTATAATCAAGCGATTGAGAATGGGCAAATTGATGATTCATTTTCAATTTATAACTATCAAAATGGTGATATAAATATTTTTGTTGGTCGAATACTTGGTGACGATGTTACAGCACTAAAGTCCTTTGTCGAGGAACAATTAACAAGTCGTTTGGAACCAACAATTATTAAGGCGCTTGTTAATGGGAAAATTGGTGAAGAAATTCGTGTTTTTGGGGATGCTGAAAGCTCGATAGATATTATTAGTGATTTACTACTTAGAGGAATAGAAATTCCAAATTACTATCAGTATTTATATACAACACCAATTGATGAGTTTGTAGAGATATGTACAGAATTACTGGAAAATTATCAATTAACATTTATTACAGCAATAGGAGGAACCGATGTCTAATATTAAGCTACAAAATCTTTTACTGATTTTACTAACGCTTTTAATTTGGTTTGTTTTAGGAGATAATATAATAAATTATAAAATTGTCCAAACGGCTAATTTTCAATTGAGTAGTTCAACACTACTGATTATTTTACTACTGACAATTTCACTTTTCTTGAACAAATCTCGACAAATTATTTTATTCATTTCGACTAACAATTTAACGACGGAATTACTAAGTACATTTTTCATTGTGACAATAATTCCAATTGTCCAAATTGTAATTTTTCTACATTTTGGATATTACAGTATTGTACTTGCGATACCGACAATTGTGGCAGAAGTAATTATAATAAATTTGTATTTATTATTGAGATTGATTGTCAAGCAAATTGATATTAGAACAAACATTGTCTATATGAAAGGTGTAACTCTTTGGTTAGTATTGAGTTTTCTAGTGCTTTCTAAAGGACTTTTCGAACCGATGGGACTAACGTTAGATATCTTTTTTCAAGCGGGATACCTCTTGTTCGTACTAAATATAATTGTACGACTTGGTTCACTTGTATACAATGAGATTAAAATTAAATAAAAGAATAAGCAAAAAATAAGTCAAAAAAATATTTTGGGTAATAATATATATAGGAGGAAAAATGGCAAACACAGATAAAGAGAAAATGTTAGAGGCTGCACTGAAAAACATTAAGAAACAATATGGTGATGAGTCAATCATGATCCTTGGTGATAAACCAATTAAAAAAGTGAAATCAATTAGTTCGGGTTCATTACTTGTAGATAAAGCGCTGGGAATTGGTGGTTATCCAGTTGGGCGTGTAATTGAAATCTATGGTCCAGAATCGAGTGGTAAAACAACACTTGCACTACATGCAGTAGCAGAAGTGCAAAAGCAGGGTGGAATAGCTGCTTTTATTGATGCGGAAAATGCACTTGATCCGTATTATGCACGTAATTTAGGTGTTGACATTGAGAGTATGGTACTTTCTCAACCGGATAGTGGTGAGCAAGCGCTGGAAATTTGTGATACACTTGTGCGAAGTCGTGCAGTTGATATTATTGTAATTGACTCAGTTGCAGCGTTAGTGCCACAAGTAGAGCTTGATGGAGAAATGACTGATCAGACAATTGGGGTTCAAGCAAGATTGATGTCAAAAGCACTTCGTAAAATGGCGGGAGTAATCAATCAATCAGATGTTATTGTTATCTTCATTAATCAACTTCGTGAAAAAGTTGGAATTATGTTCGGAAGTCCTGAAACGACGACAGGAGGAAGAGCGCTTAAATTTTATGCTTCAGTTAGAATTGACATTCGAAAATCAGATGCAATTAAAAATGGAACGGAGCTTGTTGGGACAAAATCAAAAGTTAAAATTGTGAAAAATAAAGTTGCACCACCATTTAAGATTGCAGAAATTGATATAATATATGGAAAAGGGATTTCTAAAGTTGGAGAAGTGATTGACTTAGGAGTTGAATATGGTGTAATTGTTAAGTCAGGAGCTTGGTATAGTTATCAAGGTGAAAAGATTGGTCAAGGACGTGAAAATGTGAAAGTGTATTTAGAGGAAAATCCTGAATTACATGCAGAGATTGAACGTCTTGTGATTGAGAAAAATAATCAAGAATTAGAACCTGTTGTAGAAAAAACTGAAGAAAAAAAATAATTGCTTAAAAAAAGAGGACTCGAATAGAGTTCTTTTTTTAGGGTCTTTGTCAACTTAGTAGTCAAAATTTATCAATATAGAATCTACACAAAGTTCTTCAAATTGTCCAACTGCTGTTGGCTTATCTTTAATTAAACCAAACACCACGATGATAAATGGTCTTTTTAAGAACTGCGCTCTTAACTAATAACGTTAATTGTTTAATATTTATTTCATCATGATCATTATCACAGCAAACAACAAATACTTCAGAATTGTATTTTTTTAAAACACTTTATCTGCATAGGTATCTTGCAAATCTTTAAATCATCATATCATAACAATCCTGAATATTTCTAACATTATCGATGATATAATCTTTTTGCATATTTTTCTAATAATTTTTCATTATACTCAGCTCCGCCATCAACATTAGCGCTCTTAAAGAGTGGTGGATTAAAACCAGCCTCTAACATCAATTGAATTGCCCGTAACATAACTTCATTTAATAATATTGTACCGGTTAAACTTGAAGTGCCTCCGGTTTTAACATCAAGTCCAGATAAAGCAATCGCAGCATCACCATCACATGAATGATTATCTAAAATAACATCTGCAAATTCATATAATTTTTTACCACTACTATGACGGGAAGTCATTTTTTTAGATTCAGTTAAAGCTGTTAAAACAATTATCTTAGCACCACATTTTTTAACATGATCAGCAATTTCAATTGCTAATGGATTTCGTCCTGAATTAGAAATTAAAACTACAACATCATTTCTTTGAAAATCAGAGATTTTTACAAACTGTTCACCAACACCTTCAACCATTTCATAAATTCCTCGAGATGGTTCATCAATAACTTTTGAAGGAATTAATCCACCAGCTCGTCCACATATTTCTATTGCTGCAGCGTATGAGTGTCCACTACCAAAAGCTTGTAATATTCCACCACTACTTACCTGCTTAGCGATTATTTTTGCAGCTTGATCAATTTTATCTTGCTCTAATTTTACTACCTCCTTCATTTTTGGCATAATCATATCTACATATAAATTTTTCTTCATCATTATCCTCTCTAAACTAGTATTTTAGTAACACTTAATATTATTCCTAATATCATAATCATAAATATTAATTTGGTTGAATTCATCCACTTCATTGCTAACAATTTATAACATAACAAAACGATTAACAACGAAACTGAATTCGGTAAAATCATATTTGCCATTTCCTGTAAGTTAATAGGTACTTCACCAATTACAATTGACTCATTTAAATTAGCTCTAATAATTGTTGGGATTAAACCACCAATCACAACAAGTCCAAGTACAATTGCTGCTGCTGTAAATTGGTGTAACCGATCTGAATATTCAGTAATTAACTTTGTTCCACCAAGATAACCAAGGTGAGTACTCTTAATCCGATAAATTATAACTGCAAGTAAAACAACCACCCAAATTAAAAGGCCAATAAAGTTTCCTTGTAATCCCATATAAGCAGCAATTGAACCAAAAATAGTTGTAACAATAACCCCGAAAATGGTATCACCAATTCCGGCAAACGGGCCCATTAATCCTGTTTTAATCCCATCAATTGCCTCAATGGTATTTTTTTTCCCGACTTCTTCCATTCCAAGTGTAATTCCGACAATTACATTTCCTGTCATTGGGTTAGTATTAAAAAAATTAAGGTGCATTTGCAAGGAATTTTGTAAGCCTTCTGGATCATCAGCATAAATTTTTTTTAATGCTGGATAAATACTATATAAATAACCTGGTGCTTGCATTTTTGAATAACTCCATGCCAACTGTGAACCGTATTCCCATCTAATTGCAGCCATAGTAAGATCTTTTTTATCTAAAACTTTATTTGGTTCTACTTTATTCATCGTATTCATAAATACCCTCCACATCATTTGTTAACTCTTGATTTGAATTATTTGTCTTCATTTCATATTTACTAGTCTGATTATATAAAATTACAGACGCAATTAAACCGCATAAAGCGACCCCAGTAATTGGAACTGATAAATACGCCACTAATATAAATCCTAATATTGCAAAATGAAAATACTTTTTAATCGGCATAAATTTTAATAATATTGCAATCCCAACTGCCGGTAATAAGCCACCAGCGACGGTTAACCCCGTCATTAACCATTGAATATTAGTATTAATCCATTCAATAAATTGTTCCACGAATTGCTGCCCTAAAACCAAAGCAATAAAGACCGGAAGAAAACGAGATAACCCCCAAGTGATAATACCTAAATGATTTTTTTTAATTGCTTGACTAAATTTTTTGTTTGTTATATCACTTTCAATTTTATCAATAATAAAAGTATTAGTCCAACGGGCAAGTATATCAAAATTAAGCAATAAAATCCCTACAGGAATTGCAATTGTAATTGCTACTTCTGGCGTTAATGTTCCATTAGACGTTGCCACTAATGCTGTCGCAATAATTGTTGCTGATGCATAATCAGGTATACTAGCTCCACCGTATGTTCCAATTCCTAAAATCAGTAGTTGTAATGTTCCTCCAATAAACAAGCCAGTTGTTACGTCACCAACTACTAAACCTGCTAGAAATCCAATTCCTACAATTGTATGAAAACCAAATTGAAATGAAAGTGAATCTAAAATTGAAATAGCTGCAAGTAATGATAATAAAAAGATTTGTATCCACATTAATTCCATATGTGCTCCTTACATTTGGCTTTTAATAATTCCATAAAGTCAATACTTTCATCATTTGGTACCATTTTAGCATCAATTTCAACTGCTAATTTACTCAATTCAATAAATAAATCATATTCTTTTTTATTAACATATACAGATTTTTTCAATTGGATTTTATTTAGTCCACTTGAAAGATTTCCTATATTAATTTTCTTTATATACATTGTCATATCAGTTAAAATCATTAATTGGTGTAAAGTTTCTACAGTGTCTGTAACTATTAAAATTATTTCATTTTGATAACGTTCTTCATCGAATTTTTTCTTTAAACTTGTTGGGGATAAAATTGATAACTTAATTCCGGTTGGACATGCCATTTTTAGCATTTCTATTAGCGTTTTATTTTTAATTACATCATTACTAACAACAATAATTCGATTAACTGCTAAAAAATTCGACCAAAAACTTGCTACTTGGCCATGAATCAATCTTGAATCCAATCGAATATGTTTAACGATCATATTGACCTCCTATTGATTTTTTTCCTTCTTCTATTATTAAATTCATATCAAATGAATTACTAGTTGCTGCAACAAAAATCATCGGTAAATTAACCCCGCTAACAATCTTTGTGTTTGGAAAATCTTGAAAATAAATTATTGCTACATTATAAGGTGTTCCGCTAACAATATCCAAAAATACAACTATTTCCGTAGTCCTTTCAAAATTTAAATTATCCAATTTTTTAATAAGAGTATTCATATCATCACTTACTTCTAAACCAAGTGCATCAATTTGATGATTTGACATAAAAAAATTATCCATTGTATTTTTAAACTCTTGTGCAATATTACCATGACTCATAATTAAAATTCTTTTCATATACCTCCTAGTTTTTATATTTTAATTATAACATCAATAAAAAGTAAAAGATAACAAAAAAAGTTACTTTAGTAACTTTTTTTTAGTTTTATTATAGTTCGATGAATCATTATTGACAAGGGAATCCCAATTTTTATTTGATCATCAAAATTATCGATTGGTGATTTTATAACAAAATCACACTCTCTAGCTAAGTCATTATTTTTCGTAACTGTGTATAAAATCGTATAAACATGTTTATATACTGCGCGACTAATCAAAATCATGTCTTTATCCATTCCGGCATAAGATACAAAGATTAATAAATCAGTTGGTTTTATAATTCTAAACGCATTAGAAACTAACATTTCACAACTTTCATGTAACATAATATTAAATCCAAGCAAATCAAGACTAAACGCTAATTCATTGCCTGCTCCTTTGGAAATTCCCTTAGCAATAATATGAATCGTATCGGCTTGTTTAATTTTTGCTACTGCAACATTTAATGCATAATTCATATCTTCGCTATAAAGATTTATTAATATTTGTTTATAATCATAATTATTTGTATCAAAAAGATGTTCACCAATAAAATATTTATATTCTTTAAAACTATGAAAGCCAATCTTTTTAATTAAACGATTAATTGTTGCGGTTGAATACATTGTTTCCGTACATAAATCATAAATTGTCATTTTAATAAGTTTCGGACCAAGTGTATTAATTTTTTGCAAACATTGTTTTTCTGCTTTTGTTAATTTTGTCTCAAATTCCATATCTACTCCTTCAATACAGTTGATATTTCTTATTTGTGTTAATTATTATATAGTTGTTTATGTAACATCACTTGTGTATATTTTTGTCTTTAGTAAACAAATTATATCATATTGGATGTTACTTTTTCTATTTCTGCATACTTAGATGTTATAGTACCTATTTTTCTAGTTCTTTTAATCTCAAGAGTAGTTTTAAACTCTGCAAGATACGAATTAAGATAATTTTCCATAAGTATATTTAAAAATCACAATCAGCACATAAAAAATCAATAACTTCTTTATCATATATATTTTATCAGTTTTAATCACCAAGTCACTCAACATCAGGTTCACTATATGTTTTGTTGTAATAACAATATCGGCAGTCTTTCTATTACTAACTTCATGACCTATACTCTACCAGTTATATAAACCAATTATGAAACAAACATAATTAGGTCTTCCATTAACCTTACAGTGTGTTAAATCTGGTGTAATAACTTGATTCATTCACCTATTGCTAAATTTACGATCTAATAAATTTTCTATTCTATCATTGTTCATACAAATAGAATGCATTTTGTAACATTTTTTAGAGTTTTTTTTTATTGTTAAATAGTTAATCTCGAGATATCCTCCATCTGTTACATATATATAATTATTTTATTTATTTTTACCGAAAAAGGACAAAGAAACAATTCAAATTCTATATTTTTTATAGTTTTAAAATCCCTAAAAAACCTTTAAATAAGCTTGTTAGCGAACTAAAATAAAAATTATAGTTTTATTTGACAAACATGAAAAAAAATGATAGAATAAGAGAGATGTTTATTATTTTTGTAAACAACTCGTGAAGAATAAGTGGGAAATAAATGGGAAAAATAGGATTGAGGAAACATAAAGTGTATAAATTGCTAATGGTACGCCATTAACGTCTTTTTTATATGCTGCTCATCCAAAAACTTTGAACAAAAAAGGATATGTTTAAAGTCTTTTTATTTTATAGAAAAATGAACCGGAGGATTCAATGAAGAAATTATTTTTAGGTTTTCTATTGGCACTTATTCTGAGCAGTTATGTCCCTGTGGACTTAATTGTTTATGCGAGCACAACAGAAGCAAATGGAAACGAAGAAAAAAGCGTGAGAAATCAAGCTCAAACAACAATCGGTACTTGGGATCAACCAACGATCGCATCGCCGAATAATATTATTGAGGGAACTTATACATGTGAAGCTGGAGACACGGCGCATTCAGCTGCAGTTCAATTCACTAATAAGCAAAATCAAAAAATTACATATGGATATAAAAATAATAATCAAACAATTCCATGGTATAAAACAGATGGAAATATTGTAAACGTAGCAGATACTCGTTTTCCAGTTACTCAAGTTTATTTGGGTGGGAAAAGAACATATTCTTCAAGTACAGTAAGCTGTGAGAGCGAAGAATATTTCCGTTCAGCGTTTGGAACTCAAGGAATCAAACGTAACTATACTATTGATGGACAATCAAGTGACCCGGCAGTGAAAAAATTCCCATATTCAGTTGCGATTTATCCTGATGAAGCGGGTACTTTATACTTTGAGCAAAAAGTAACAAATACATCTAAAGAAAATTTATCAGTTGGATCAGCGCTTAAACTTAAACTTAATTTACATAAAGAAGGAGCAAGAGCGGTTGCAGAAAATTCGAAAATCCGTGCACTAGCAGATCAAACGCCTTATCAAGTAAATTCAAAAAAAGGGCTATATCAACAAGCACAAATTGATGGTAAATTTTATACAACATCAGTAATAATTGATGATGATGTACTGCCATTTACTGAAGCAACACCACCAGAAGATTCAGATAGTCCATCAAGTTTTGCGGCAAATAACTACTTAGTTACAGGAAATTTCTTAACGGAATGTCCATACGGAGGAACTCCAGAACAGCAATTATACCTTGCATGGAGATGTCAAGATTCTTATGATGAATTAACTGCAGGATTTGAAACTGATACAATTGCTAAAGACCAAGTGATGGATGAGATTCATTCAGGTAAAACTACAGATGCAACTGATCAAGCAAATACAACATATCCTGGAATAAATTTAATCTGGCGTTCAGATGCTGTTAGAACTTCTGACACAAAAACAATGGTTTTTGGAGTGAATCCAAATGATAATCGTGTTCCACCAAAAATAGATCACTTAGAGTTATCAAGTCAAGATGAATATACATTTGATAGCACTAGTGCACCTACTGATGCAAATGCCTTTGTCCAAAATATTAAAGGAACATCATATGGTGCAAAAGCTGCAAAATTACTATTTGGTGATACGGCAATGAATGATGTAACAAGTGCGGGGACAATTACTGCAACAGGTTATTCAAACCAAGTTGGAACACATACAGTAACACTTGAAGGAACATATACTGATCCAACTGATTCGAAAAATTATGCGGTAACTAAAAATGTTACAGTGACAATTAACCGACCGGCAGAATCAACTTATGCAATGAACGCGGATAGTCATATTGTATTTGGACTTCAATCAACAGCAAATGCGATTAATAAACAAACATTATTAAATGAAGTACACGCACAGTTTACTAAAGATGGTTCAAACTTTAATGGAACATCATATGCAAACATTGATTTAGAAGGTTTCTCAACAATTAACCAAACAGCTGAAGGTGCATATGTTGTTAACTTAAAAGGAATGGATGCTGGAGTAGAAAAAGCTTCGAAAAAAATCTTAATAATTTTCAAAGCTGCAAGTACAGGTATTGATGCTCCAAATCCAAACGTTCCAGGAGAAATCCCAGGTGAGGATTTAAACACATTGCCAACTAAAATGATTTCAGCTAAAGCGACACATTCAATTGGAAAAGCAGTACTTGGTTCAGGAAAAACAGCTGATCAAATTGCAACAATTTCAGAAGTTAAAGTTTGGACATTGGCTACAGATACAGTTGGTTCAATTACTTCAACTGCAGGAACTGGGGCTAACTTAGAAAATAATCAATCTGCAACAAATGGAATTATTAGTGGTAATGCTGCAGCGGGAACGTCTGTAAACCAAGTGTTCAAAGCAGGTAACGCTACAGCAAATACTAATTGGACAGTTACAAATGATACACCAGTATTAACTGCAAATCCTGTTGTTGAATATAATGTTTCAGCATCAGTAAGTCAGTCAAAATTATTGACAGATGCAAATGCAAGAATTTCACAGTTTGGGACAAATGTAGACAACGCAATTGCTAATGGAAATATTACAGTTGATAATACTTCATTTGGACAAATTGACTTTACACAACCATCAGTGACAGTTGTTCAAGTTAATGGACAAGTAAATGGAATTGCAGCTAATCCAGTTAAAGTTGTTGTTGTTGTAAAAGATGCAAAAACAGAACTTTCACCAGAAAAAAAAGTAGTAATTACAGCTAAAGATTTCTCAATGTCAATTGATAAAGTTGAAGAAGGAACTACAGAAGCTGAATTAAAAAGTACAACTTATGCAAGTGTTAAGGCTTGGGATTTAACAAATACTTCAACAAATGGACCTGTTGGAACAATTGCCCAATCAAATATTTCAGTTGTGAATGCAGCTCAAAATAAGATTTTAAATAAAACGGCAGTCCTTAATGATGTAGTTCCAAATACTTTTAGTGTAACAAGTAGTGGTGCAACGGCTTCAACTAATGTTAACGGAACAATTACTGCAACAGAAAAACTAGTCTTAACGGCAACGAACTACATTAAATATGATGTGCGTAAAGCTGGCGATACAAATATAACAAAAGAGCAATTCTATCGTGATGTTAATGCATCATTAAAGAAATTAGGAGTTGAAGTATCAGGAGCAAACTATGCAAATTTATCGTCAAACTTTGATTCAATTCCGCAAAACATTGTTCAGCCAAATTCTGTAGTAATTAATGGAGCGTACAATCAAGAAAATGCTACTCCAGTAACAGTTAAAGTTATTTTTTCAGATCCAGATACAACAGTTATTACACCAGATAAAGCAATAATGATTGATGTAAAAAATTATTCTGAAAATATGAGTGCATTACCGTATGCAGCCGGAGATACTGGTAAAGCGTTAGTAAAAACAAAATCAACTGCTAAAGCATGGAACTTAAACACTTTAACAGAAATTCCAGTTACAATTGCAGATACAAAATTAATTCAAAGTACTGCAAAATTCACTGATAAAGAAGAAGTACCATTTACAGCAAGTGCAGTAGTCGGAGCACAAACTGCAACTAAAACAGCAAAAGCAACAATTAATGAGGACCGTAATATTGACTTAACATCAGATGATATTGTTGTGTACGATAAGTCAAACGCTCCAAGTGAGAGTCAATTCCGAAGCGATATTAATGCAACAATTACACCTGAGGGAGAAACTTCTTCTAACTTTGACACTAGTGTAAACGAAAATGTTGTTGGAGTTTATGAAGTAACATTGACAGGAACTGGACTTGGACAAACAAAAACAAAAAAAGTAATGGTTGCAATTAAAGATGCGGACACAAGTGTTGATAAAGATAATTCTAAATTAATGATTAGAGCTGTAAACTTTGATGAAGAAAAAAACAATCTACCATATGCAACAGGAACAACTGGTAAAATAACTGTTAAAAATAAAGCAGAAGTAGTTGCTTGGGATTTAACGACAGGACAAACAGTTACAGTAAATGTACCAGATACTAAATTAACAACAAGTTCTTCAACATTCACTCGTGGAGAAAAAGTTAAAGTTAATTTTAGTGCAACATCACCAACGACATCAAAAGATATTTCGAAAGAAATCGAAGCAACAGTTGTTGATAGTACACCATTATCATTAACAGCAAAAGACTTAGTTATCTATGATAAAGGAAATTTACCGACAACTGATAATAAGTTCTTAACTGACGCTGAAGCAAATTTACAGCCAGATGGAACACTAAGTTCAAATGTATTAACAGAAGTTAGAGATGAAGTTGGAGTTTATGTTGTAACAATTACAGGAACTTCACCAGGTAAAACTGATGTTGAAAAAGAAGTAGCGGTTGCAGTTAAAGATGTTGATACATCAGTTGATGAAACAAATAAGTTAATGATTCAAGCATATGATTTCAATAAAGGAATTTTAGGTTTACCATTAGCGGATTTAGGAAAAGCAGATTCAAGTGCAAAAGCATGGGATTTAGCAGTTGCAACAGCAGGTGAAATCACACCAACAATTTCCGAAAATCGTTTAAATGATTCACCAGTTACATTAAGAAATAACGATAAAGAAAATGTTGTAGTCGGTGCAGCTGTTGGACAAAGAACAACGAGTAAAACAGTTGAAGCAACAATATTAGAAGATCGTACAATTGCGTTAACAGCAAATGAATACATTGAATATGATGTTAATTCATCGGTTGATTTAGCTAAATTTTTAGCAGATACAAATGCAGAATTAAAAGTAAGTGGAAATAAAGTAGATAACACAAATATGTCAGTACCATTATTTAATTCAATTAATTTCTCTAAAGTTTCTGCATATGTTGTGCAAATTGAAGGAAGTTATGAAGGATTGATAGCAACTCCGAAAAAAGTAGTTGTAGTAATTAAAGATTCAAAAACGGTTATTGATAATGATCATAAAGTTGTAATTCGTGCTCAAGATTTTGGTGTGAGAAAAAATGAATTAAGTGCTGGATTTACAGCAGATGATGCACAAACAAAAGCTACTGCAAAATCGTGGAATATTTCAAGTACAGATACATTAGGTGAAATTGCTGGAACAAACAGCATTTCAACAATCACAGCTGGAAATGAATTGTTTAATGTAAATAACTCATTAATTGAAGGTTCAGAAGTTCCAACAACGTTCACAGCAACAGCTGCGAATAAAACGGCGACAACAACTGTAAAAGCAACTGTAACAGATGATCGTACTCTAACCCTTACTGGAAGTAAATTTATTGAATATGAAAAAGGAAGTAGAGTTGCAACATCGAAATTCTTACAAGATATTGTTGCTCAATTAAAAGTTAATGGAGTAAATACATCAAGTGGAACAATTTCTGCACCAACATTTGCTAACATTAATCTTGATGAAGTTGACGCACATATTGTTGAAGTACATGGGACATTAGAAGGTTTAACAGCACCATCAATTAAAGTAATTGTTGCAGTAACAGATGAAAATACAGACATTGATGTAACTGATCCAGCTAATCCTCGTGGAATGGTTTATGCCAAAAATTTTGAATACGATGTTAAAGACTTACTAGCAACACAAGCAGCAGTAGTTCAAAAATCAGAAGCGAAAGCATGGGATTTTACAACAGCTGGAGAAGTAAAACGTATAACACCAATCTTTAATGAAACGAACAATGACTTATTTAATCCAAATAATAAATTAACTGCAGGTGATACAGTAGATAATGTAGTTGAAGCAAAAGTTTCAGTAAATGGTTCACAAGTTGTTGTTGTTTCAACAAATGCAATTGCAACAATGACTGATTCAAGAGATGCAAATTTATCAGTCGATGAATTAGTTGTATATGAAAAAGGAAGTTTACCAAAAGTTGATCAAGAATTCTTGAATAACGCACATGCAACGTTAACTCCAGCAGGAGAAATTACTTCGGATTTCTTAGACATTGTTAAAGATGAAGTAGGTGCATACGAAGTAACAGTAACAGGAGTAACAAAAGGTGGAAAATCTGCAACGAAAAAAGTTGTTGTAGCAGTTAAAGATGAAAATACTGAAATTGATTTAATTAATAAATTGATGGTAACAGGTCAAAACTTTGATCAAGAAGTAAAAGACTTACCACTTGCAGATCGTGGACTTCGTAAATCAAATGCTCAAGCATGGGATTTAGCATATGGTGCAGTAGTTAGAACATTGACACCAGTAATTTCAGATAATATTTTAGATGATGAAGTTGTAAGTGCTCGTGCGAAAACACAAGTTGAAGTGCAAATTAACGCACAAGTAGATACACGTACACTTATGAAAAAAGTTAATGCGAACATTATTGATACAAGAAATGGTGTTTTAACAGCAAAACCAACAGTAATTTATCATATTAATGAATTAGAAGCAGCAGCTAACAAATTTATTAAAGATGCAGAACCAGTTGTAACACTTGATGGAGATATAATTGATCCAACAGCGACAGTTTCTTCAAACTTTGAAACAGTTGTTAAACCAATTATTGGAACATATAAAGTTAAATTAAGTGCAATTACAACTGGTGGAGTTGCCACAAATGACGCACAAGTGGTTGTAATGGTTAAAGATGATGATACTATTATTGATCCAGAATACCAATATGCAGTTGATGGAAATAACTTTATTGTTCAACGAAAAGAACTTGCACTTTCTCCAGAAAAATTCTTTGAAAATGCAAAACCAAAAGCATGGAATTTAGTAACTGGTGATGAAGTTTCAGTTTCAATAATCAAAACTGATGTTGTTAGAGGATACAATATTAACGATTCATTAGGAGACCATATTGCAACAATTGCAGCAGTTTCAGAACGAAGTAAGGATTTCCCAGCATTAAAAGATTTAGTAATTACAGTAGCTGATTCACGTTTACCAAAAATTGTTGCAGATCCGATTGTAAATTATAAAAAAGGTGCAATTGCAACAAGTAGTGAGAAGTTCTTAGCTGATGCTAAAGCTAAATTACAAATTGATGGAGTTGACGATAACGGAACACTTACAAGTAATTACTCATCAGTAGTTAAAGATGAAATCGGTGTTTTTGCCGTAACAATTAATGGAGTAAGTGAAGGTGGAGTTGCTGCGAATCCAAAAACAGTTAATGTATCAATTTCAGGAGACAATACAAGTGAAGATGATAAAGAACTTATTTATGGTGAATCATTTGTTATTAAAAAGGATGAAGTTGCAAATTTAAATGATACGATTGTTATTGACAAAGCACATGCAAAAGCTTGGAGCAAAGAAACAGCACTTAACATTGATTTAAAAGTAGATCGCTCAGCAATTAAAGAAGAAGTAGGGCCATACCCTGTAACATTCACAACAGAAAAAGGTCTGAAGCATACAGTAATTGCAAGTGTAGTTGATGAAAATACTGAAGAAAGTACTGAAGAAGCGCTTCATGCAAAAGACTTTATGCTAGATGTTTCAGAAGTTGCTAAATTAAATGAAACAGTAAATAAACGTGCTGAAGTAAAAGCTTGGAATAAAATTAATGGAACAATTTTAGAAACAACAGCAGACATTTCTAAAGTACAAGCAAAAGCAGGAAGCTACTTTGTAACATTCAAAACAGCTAAAGGTCTAGTTAGAACAGTTGTTGCAACAGTAATTGATGAAAACTCAAAAGTTGATGGTGAAACAGGAATTCATGCGAAAAACTTCACAGTTAAAAAATCAGTTGTAGAGGCAGGTTTATCGGAAGCAGACGTAATTAAATCAGCAGATGCATACGCATGGTCAACTAAGACAACATTACCAATTAAAGTAACAACAGATCCAACAGTAATTGAACCAGTTCCAGGACCATATACAGTAACATTTACTGCAGAAACTGGACTTACTAAGAAAATTATTGTGTCAGTAATTGATGAAAATACAACTGATAATAACGATAATGAAGAAGCGCTTCATGCAAAAGACTTTACGCTTAACTTAGAAGAAGTTGCAGCTCAAAGTGATACATCAATTACAACTAAAGCAGATGCGTACGCATGGTCAAAAGTTGGTGGGATAAACTTACCATTAACGGTTGATTATTCGAAGTTAGAAGCAAAAGTTGGACCATATCCAGTGACGTTTAAAACTGTAAAGGGAACAACAAGAACAGTAATTGCTTCAGTTATCGATGAAAACACTGAAGAAAGTAATGAAGAAGCATTACATGCAAAAGACTTTACGATGGATATTAAAGATGTACCTGGACTAAAAGATACAGTAAATGAGCGTGCAGAAGTATTAGCATGGAATAAAAACTCAGGTGAAATTTTACCGACAATCGCTGATATTTCAAACGTAATTGAAAAAGCTGGTGCTTATGAAATTACATTTACAACTGAAAAAGGATTGAAGCGTACAGTAGTTGCAACCG
The DNA here is from genome assembly GCA_051649085.1 of Mycoplasmatales bacterium. Lineage (GTDB taxonomy): Bacteria > Bacillota_I > Bacilli_A > UBA3375 > UBA3375 > JBOFGK01. Next base: position 43,656 of record JBOFGK010000060.1, read on the forward strand.
TAACTGATGATAATACAGATGTTATTGATATTACAGGAATTCACGGGAGAAATTTCAAAGTTGAGAAAAAAGCAGTAGCTGCTGGACTGACAGAAGAAGATGTGATAAAATTAGCTGACGGATACGCTTGGTCAACAGTGACTGCAAACCCAATTAAAGTATCAACTGATCCATCAGTAATTAAACCAGAAGTTGGACCATATGTTGTAACATTAGTTGCAGAAACTGGAGTAAAACGTACAGTAATTGCAAGTGTTATAGATGAAGAGACGGTGTTAACTGAAGAAGAAGCATTAAACGCTGAATCGTTTATTATTGATATTGAAGATGTCCCAAGTCAGTCGGAAAAAACAATAACAGAACGTGCAAAAGCATTTGCTTGGTCAGTAAAAACGGGAGCAAGTGTTGAGACAAAAGTAGATTATTCGCAATTAAAAGCGGAAGTTGGACCTTATCCAGTCACATTTACAACAGCAATCGGTACAAAGAAAACAGTATTTGCCAATGTAGTAAATGAACATGTAGCGGTTAAACCACAAACAGAAGAGCATTTAATTCATGGACGTGATTTTGTAATTAGAGTATCAGATGTTAAAAACTTAAATCACGAACAAATAGTTAAACATGCAGAAGCATTTGCTTGGGAAAAAAATACTGGACAATCAATTGAGTTCAACTCAGAACATCAAATTCAACCAAAAGTTGGAAAGTACCCAGTTAAATTTACAATTACTCAACCTCAAACAAGTGCAAGTGAAGCGCCTCATTCACATACAGTTACAGCAACAGTAATTGATGATGAAGCAGTAATGCCAGCACAAGAGGAACCGAAAGTTGAATCAACAGGAACAATTTCTTATGGAATTTATGCACTTGTATTTATTTCAGCATTAGTAGCATTTATATTTGTAAGAAATAAACTTTCAAAAAAATAATAAATAAAACTTGGGAAAAGTAATTTATAAGTATAAAAACAAATAAGAATAGAGTGTGTTTAATAACACCTCTATTCTTATTTAAATAAAAGAAATTTAGAAACAACGAGAATATCTAAAAATCTCAAGATTCCGTTTTGGTTTCTGAGGTTTTTTCTTTTTGTATAATGTAATTAAATCATACATTTTTACAGGAAAAGAGGTATAATTTAATAAAAGGGGTGAAACTATGAAGAAAGCGAAAATAATATTCCTGTTGATTATTTTGTATTTAACACTTAAATCTATAGTGCTAGGTACTATTTTATCAGGTGTGTATGAAATAGTTGATTCTAATAATAACTTAAGTACATTCAGTATTACATTAGATGATGAAGAAAGAAAATACAAAGATGACTTGTCTATATTGAAAAATGAAAAAGTATATTTCTTTTTAATATTAATGAAAAGAAATATATTAGATTTTAGTACTAACGATAGCATAATGCAACAAGATGGAAAATATTCTAATAATAATGCTCTAGAAACTAGTTTTTCTTTAAGTCAGAATGAGACTGAAAAATTATTAGCCCCTGTATTGCAAAAGAATGATATAGTATATAATTTTAATGATAGTAAAACAGAAGTAACAGTCATTAGAGAAGGTAAATGTAAGCTGCAACTTACTATAAAAACAGAAAGTAAACTTAAAAAAAAACTTGAATACAATGAAGAACTTGACAGGAAATGTGTTTACTAGCATAATTTTAACTAAAAAGAATTGATTAATAAAAAAGATTTCCCTGAAGTTCCAGCGTATATAATGTATGAAAAAATCGTAAAAAATCAATATAGTGAAATATGCTATATAAGCAAAACTAGTGAAACGTTTTTCCAAGAATTAGATTGTAAAAAACTGAGGCGATACAAAGAACTATGAGGAAATGTAAAAACAAAAAAAGACCTGTTTGAGCAGGTTTTTTAAATTAATTAGTAATTTTTGTTTTCTTTTCAAATGAAAATTGGCTTGTCCATATTTGATAGTTATAAACAACCTACTGTTAAAAAAAATTTATTTATGTGTAATAAAAAATAGTAGATTAGATTCTAAATTGACAAAATATAGTTAATTTGATAAAATCAGAGTAGAAAGGATTCTTATGGAATATAAATATTTAAACAAAAATGATTTTCCAATAATTGAGTTTACATTACAAACAGGTGAGCAAATTACTTGTGAACGTGGATCAGTCCTATATTTTGATTCGGAAATAAGCTTAGTTGGAAAGAAAAATGGTAGTTTGCTAGGAGCATTTGGTAAATCAATGCTTGGCGGAGAAAGTCTCTTTAAAACAATCGCTTCAGCAACGGCTGATAATCAAGTGGTCGGGATTGCCCCAAAAGGATTTGGAAGTATAACAGAAATAAAACTTGAAGGCATAAATTGGTATATTTCAGATGGTGGATATTTAGCCTCTACAAAAGATGTAGATTTTACAGTTACTTCACAAAAGGGAATCGCTAATAAACTCTTCGCAGGAACAGGTGGTTTCTTTATTTTGAAAACAAAAGGATTAGGTACAATATTTATTGAATCAACAGGTTCATTGATTGAATTTGAATTGGACGGTTCAAAAGAGTTTTTAATTGATAACAACCATTTAATCGCGTGGGAAGAAACAATTGATTTTCGAATTACACCTGCATCCGGAGTTTTAGGGTTTAAAACAGGTGAAGGACTTGTAACAGCGCTTTCTGGTAAAGGAAAAGTTATTATTCAAAGCCGAAATAAACAAGGTTTAAATCAACTTTGATGATGAAAACAATGAAAATTTGTCTATAAAGTATCGATAATATTACAAATAATTAATGATGTTTATACAAAAATATAACGTTACAATTAAAAGGAAAATTAATCGCTGCAAATAACTTAAAAACTCTAGTTTTAAATAATTTAAAAACCTTAAATGTTTTTATATGATAAAAATCCAATTCATTTTATTTGACTTGGATTTTTTGCTATAATTTAGATAAGGAGGCAGAAATGCAATTTAAATATATTAATAAAGATAATTTTCCAATGGTAGAATTTATTTTAAATCATGGAGAAGAAATTAAATGCGAAAGTGGTGCAGTTGTTTATTATGATGGAGGAATAGAATTAGAAGGAAAGCGAAATGGAAGTTTACTAGGAGCGCTTGGAAAGTCATTGCTTGGAGGAGAAAATTTTTTCAAAACAACAGCTAAAGCAAAGCAAGATAATCAAAAAATTGCCTTAGCACCAAAAGCATTTGGTGATATTCATGAATTACAAGTTGGTGGAGTTGATTGGTACATTGAAGATGGTGCTTACTTAGCAGCAACAAAAGATGTTGACTACGATCTAACAAGACAACAAGGAGTGGGTGGTGCGTTATTTGGAGGAACGGGTGGTTTCTTCATTTTGAAAACTAAAGGACAAGGTAGTGTGTTTGTCGAGTCAGTTGGTTCATTAATTGAAATTGAACTAGATGGAACAGAGCAATTTGTGATTGATAATGATCATTTAGTTGCTTGGGAAAGTTCAATTAGCTATTCAATTGAAGTAGCATCAGGCTTATTTGGTTTCAAAACAGGTGAAGGACTTGTGACAAAATTACATGGACGTGGAAAAGTAATTATTCAATCACGACAAACAAGAGCTTTTGCACAAGAAATCTTTAGATTTATGCCACAACAAAAATAATATATAAAGCTTATTATCAAGGATAGGAACTAATGAAAAAACAATATAAACAAATGTATAAACAAAGTAAAAAACCAATTATTTTAAAAACAGAGAACCAAAAAATAGTTTATATTATGGGATGTGGTGATCCAAATACAAGTCAAGAATTTCAAAAGCATATTGAAAAATTGTATAAATTCAGTTATGCAATTCGAATGTCGTATAAAAAAGAACCAATAGCTGGCTATTATACTTATAGTGTTGGACCGCTTGAAGGGATTTGGACAACGACAGATCAACTAGAATACACCGGTGATAAAAGTAAACTTAAGTATAAACTACTAATTGTGCAACCGGATTTTGTAACAGAAGCTGTATTTAACTTATACAAACAGCAATTAGGAGAGTTTGGTGAAGAACTAGAGTATGAAGTTTTAGAAGAAGGGACAGTTGGTCAAATTATGCACGTCGGGAGTTATGACTTGGAACCAGAGACGATTAAACATTTAGAAGAATTTGTTAGTAAAAATGGATACGAACTTGTAAAAAACACGCATCATGAAATTTATTTAAGTGACTTTCGAAAAACAGCGGAAGAAAACTTAAAGACAATTATTAGATATAGTTTAAAATAAAAAAGCTGCTTTTTCTCAATTGTAACTTTGATTAAAAGCTAGAGTATAAAAAAAGAATTAAATCTCAGAAACCGATTAGGAATCTTGAGATTTAATTTTTTGTGTTTATATATACTCTATTTTGGCTTATTCTGCAGGAATTAATCCTGATTCAGGTGCAAGAGCTGCACTATTTTCTTGAATCCAAGTTAAAAGTTTTTTTGATGAATCTGTTTGGAATTTTTCGTTCCATACAAGAAGGAATGGACGAGAAATTGTATATTTTTTATCAAGAACATTTTTAGCAGTTGGTTCTACACCATCAACAGCAAGTCCCTTTAATTTATCATCTAAGTTTTCAAATGAAATATAACCAATTGCTGCTTCATTTCCTGCAACTGTATTGGCAACGTCACCATTTCCAGATTGAACAATACTATTTTTTACTTGATCTTTGATGTCAAGTAATTCTTCAAATGCACTTCTTGTTCCACTTCCTGATTCTCTTGAAACAACTGAAATAGCAGCGTCAGCTCCACCAACTTCGCTCCAATTAGAAATTTTTCCTGTAAAAATATCTACTATTTGTGCACGAGTTAAGCTACTAACTTTATTGTTTGGGTGTACAGCAATTGCAATTCCATCGTATGCTAATACAAATTCTTGAACTTCTGTTTTTTCTTCAGGCTTTAATTCACGAGAAGCTGTTCCAAAAGTATATGTTCCATCAATAGCTTTTACAACTCCATCACTTGAAGATGTTGATTGGTAAGTTGATTCAACTTTGATAGCAGTATTAGATTGTGGAATAATAAATTCTTCCATAAATTTTTGAACTGATGTTGAACCACCAATTGCAACTGTTTGTTGTGCTGCTGGTGCACATCCTGCAAGTGTCATAACTAAAAGCAAACCAAGTGTAAATATTTTTTTCATTTTTTTAATTCTCCTTTTTTTAAAATTTTTCTTTCAAGTATATTGTAGCAAGTAGTTGTTTTTAACAATATTAAAAAACTTTTAACATTGTTAAAAAAATACTTTTTTGGATATAGACGAAATTGGTAAATACATTAAATAGTCTACATTAATGAATATTTGTAGTCGAAATTAACAATGTAAATGATTTAGGAATAATGTTCCCGAATCTGGGATAACGCAAGTTAGATTTTTTGTTAGGATAGTAGTAAGGAGCATAAATGAAAAAAATATATGTAGTAGCTCATACTCATTGGGATTATGAGTGGTATTTTACAGAAAACGAAAGTAGTATTCAATTAGTTTATCACATTCGGGAGTTAATTAAAGCTTTTGAAACTGAAAAGCTGGATAGCTATATGCTTGATGGTCAATCCGTTCTATTAGATATTATTCAAGAGTACGATCCACCATCATTTCAAAAGTTGTCAGCATTGATTCGAGGCGGCCAAGTAGATATTGGTCCTTGGTATACTCAAACAGATCAGTTTTTAGTTAAGCTTGAGTCGATCTATCAAAATTTAAAAATTGGAATAAGTAAAGCGAAAATGCTAAAGCCTAATAGTCAATTCATTGGCTATGTACCTGATGCTTTTGGTCAAAATGATCAAATTCTTGAATTGTATCGTTACTTTGAAATCGATAAACTACTTTTTTGGCGTGGGCTTGCTCCAACCCAAAGTACTAACGCTTTATTAAAGTATACAAAAGCTCAAACAGTATTACATGCAATTAACTTAAGGTTTGGTTATTATTATGGATATGTACTTTATGATCAAGTTGAACTTACAAATTACTTGCACAAATATGAAGCAACTTTTACTGATGAACCAATAATTTTACCTGTTGGTGGTGATCAACGTGCAATTGATTTTGAGCTGCACACAAAAGTAAAGGAATTTAATCGACAAAATAATGATTATCAAATGGAAATTGTTAACTATTGGCAACTGTTTGAACAAATGCAACAGTTTGCTAATAAAACTAGTCAACAACTAGCACACGTAAAAGGTGAGTTATTAAATGGGGCATATTCGAAAATACATCGTTCAATATATTCAACCCGTGTTGATCTAAAACAGTTAAATGATCGAGTAGAAAACAACTTAATTTTTCAGACAACTCCACTTATGCTTATGGCAGATGCAGTTGGATTTGATTATCAATTTCAATTACTAGAAAAAATGTGGTGTCTCCTATTGAAAAATCATGCGCATGATAGTATCTGTGGTTGTAATAGTGATCAAACAAATAAGCAAATTCAAAGCCGTTTGGAAAAAGTATTGGAATTATCAGTTGGTACAAATGATTATTTAATTCGTAAATTAGCAGAAGCGACGGGGACAGAACATGAAATTTTAGTAGCAAATACTTTAGCTTACCCACGAAGCGAGAAGTTCAAACTTGAAATAATGACTAAAAAGCCATACTTTGAAATATTCACTGTTGATAAAGATAATTGTCGAGAGACGCCAATTGAGTTTGAAGTTGTTGAGCAAAAGCGTGAATATACTGGAACGATTACGACAAGCGTACATGATCCAGAGTTGTTTTACTATCATACAGCAGTCAACGTTAAGTTAGAATTAGCCAAATTTTCATTTTCATGGCTTAAAATAGTAGAATCATCTACTGCTGTTAGTCGTCAATCCATAGTCAATAATGAGACCAACAGTAATGTGAACTTTCTACTCGAGAAATTAGTATTAACAATTGAAGATGATGCAGGTGATGGTTATGATTTTTCATACAATGAACCACACCGAAAACAAGAATATTGCTTAATCGATTTTGACTTAGTGGAACTAAAGTCTAATTTACAAAGGCCGATAAACACACTTAAAGTAAGTAAAACAATAAATTGGTACAATAATTTAACAGATAATGAGTGTGAACGAAAACTAGAAGTATTTGTCGAGTGTAGCCAAAAAGAGTTAGCGTGGGAGTTAAATGTAGAAATTATCAATCATGATGCAAGTGATTTTCGAATTCAATTGAACTATATTGAAGCACTCACTACAGCCACTCATCAAGTGGCGGGAGTTACAAATGTAGTTAGGCGACCAAATATAGATCCAAACATTGCAAACTGGAAACAAGAAAATTGGTGTGAGGAACCATCTTCTATCTATCCTTTAAATGGCTTTGTGATTTTAAATGAGAAAGCTGAAAAAGCAGAGGTTGATGTTTTGTTTGTAAAAGGCCTAAAAGAATACGAAGTTAGTAATAATCGCTTTGCAATAACATTACTTAGAAGTGTTAGCTTTTTAGGAAGACCAAACTTAAGCCGTCGTCCTGGAAAGGCAAGTGGACAAGAATATAAGTGGGTACCAACACCAGATAATAAAATGCAAGGTAACTACACATTTGAATTAATGTATAAACAAAATGTAAGCAGTAGTGAGCTTTATAAAGAAAGTCAAAAATTTGAAAATGATGTGATTTATTATCAAATTCAAGCGTATAACCTTTTTACAGGTCCACTTAAATACTTTCAATCAAATAAAGCAATAGGAATAAACCTTCGGCAAAATTATCTAAGCGAATTAAAACTTCCTGCTGAGTTGATTATCCATGGAATCGACTTTGAAGGTGAAACAAAACAAGTTTTAAAGCTTCGAGTGTTTAATCCAACAAACAATCAAGTGAAATTTATAGAACAAATTATTGAACCTGATCAACTGAAAATAATTGAATTAAAAAAAGGAGAAGTAAAATGAAAATATTAGCAATCACCTCATGTGCAGCGGGAATAGCACATACATATATGGCAGCTGAAAGTATTGAAGTAAAAGCAAAAGAATTAGGTCATGAAATAAAAGTTGAAACGCAAGGAACAATTGGGAAAGAAAATGAGCTTACTGCAAAAGAAATTAAAGCAGCAGATCTGATTATTATTGCAGCAGAGGTCCATGTGGAATTAGATCGTTTTATTGGAAAACGTGTATATATCACTGATACAAAGTTAGCAATTGCCAATCCAGAACAACTAATAGCCAATGCCCATGCTGAGGCAACAGTTTATACTGTTAAGGGAGCACAAGCAGGTGACATTACGCTTGGAAAAACCCAAAGTAGTGTAATTAAACATTTAATGAATGGAATAAGCTATATGATGCCGATGGTTATTGCAGCTGGATTGTTACTTGCAATTGCAAATGTTTTTGCTTTTTCTGCGGATGATACTGGAAAAATTACCCAATGGGGTTGGGATGTAGAAACATCATTTGGATTAATGATGTCGAAGATGTTTGCTGTTGGACAAGTTGGTTTTAAATTAATGATTCCATTATTTGCCGGATTTGTTGCGGTAAGTATTGCTGATCGTCCAGCACTTGCCCCGGCAATGATTGGTGCGTATCTTATAAACGATCCTGAGTTTTTAGGAACAGAAGCTGGGGCTGGATTTCTAGGGGCAATTGTAATTGGATTCTTTGTTGGGTATTTAGTTAAATATTTGAAAAAAATCCCTTGGCCAAAAATTGTTCAACCACTAGTACCGATTATGATTATTCCTTTAATCGCAACCTTTATAGTATTTATTGTTAGTTTTTATCTTATTGGACCACCGATCAGTATTGCAATGAAAGGATTATATGATGGGATGACTTACATTACGGATACATACACAGCTGCACCGTTTATTGTTGGAGCTATTTTTGGAGCAGCAATTGGCTTTGATTTAGGTGGACCTGTCAATAAAACAGCATTAATTGTCGGTACAGCTATTTTCACCGATACGGTTTCACGTTTTGGGATCGAAGGTGCAAACTTTATTCCGGGAACAGCAACGCAAGCTGCAATTTCAGTTGCTCCACTTGGTGCATGGCTTGCTACTATTTTATACAAAAAGTATTATGCATCGAATGAAAAAGTGTTGGGAAACAATGCAGCAGCAATGGGAATGGTTGGAATAAGTGAAGGAGCAATTCCCTTTGCTGCCTCAAAGCCATTAGTTTATATTCCAGCAAACGTGATTGGAAGTGCAGTTGCTGGTGGTTTAGTTTCAGTGTTTGGTTTAAAATTTTATGGGGGAATCGGTTCACCACTTGGAACGTTTATTGGTTACATTGGAGAACAACCAATTCCCTATTTAACCTGGATTTTCTGTGTAATGAGTGGAGTTGTTGTAACAGCGTTATTGATTGGAGTGGGACTTAAAATTAGTCAAAAAAAGCAAGCTAAACTAGATGAAGAACTAGTGAAAGTTGAGGAGTAATGCAAATTGATTATATTGAAATAAATGCTGAAATTAGGACGCAACAACAATTGTTTGAACATATTGCGCATATTTGGTATCGACTTGAATACATAAGTGATCAAGAAGCTTTTATCGTCGATTTAAAAGCTCGTGAAAGCGAACAATCAACCGGATTTATTGATGGTTTTGCAATTCCACATGGAAAAGGAGCGACAGTTTTACGACCAGGAGTTCTTTATTTAAAACTTACTAATCCACTTACTTGGGAAACGATGGATGGTCAAGCAATTACAGAAGTTTTTTCCTTAGCAATCCCGACTGATAATAGCGAAAAAGTCCATTTGCAAAACTTGGCGTTAATCTCACGGAAACTAGTAAATCAAGACTTCAGAACAAAAATTAAAGCTGCAACAACAGTTGAAGATTTACAAGCGTTATTTATTAATATTTAACTAAAATGAAAAATTCTTTCGAAAATGTATTTCCACATAATTTAAAAAGTAAGTTATAATTAAAATATGTGGGGGGCATAATGAAAGAATTTTTCACAGCTAATTATAAACAATTAACTAAGATGGAACAACAAACGATTAGTAAACTTGAAAGTGGTCTTAAGTTAACAAATGAATATACAGTTAAAATGTTAGCTTCAGAGTTAAAAGTAAGTACAACAGCGTTACATCGATTGATTACTAAGCTAGGCTTTTCCAGCTTTATGATGTTTAAGCAGCAATATATTGAATATTTAGAACAAAAGCATGTTTATAAATTAACTGGGGTGGAACGTGAATTAGTTAGAACACTTTCATTAATTGATCGAGCGCCTTTAGCTAAAATATGTGAGCAAATTAAGCAAAGTCGCAAAATATTGATTGCTGGATATGGAATGAATCACTATATTGCCCGGATTCTTGAAACAAAATTACAACTCCTTGGCTATGATGCTAAACATTGGCAAAATGCTTGGTATGCACGATTGGAACTGAAAAAATATACAACTGCTGACTTAGTTATTTGCTTATCTAAAAGTGGTAAAAGTGATGAAATTGTTCAAATAATTGATGATGCAAAACAAAAAAAAATAAAAATAATTCTGTTGATTGAAGAGCAACATGTCAATGAAAAAACTATTTATGACTACTTGATTGAAGTTAGTCAAACAATTGAAGATGATGTTATGTTAGATACAAGGATCCAAATGCATTTAGCGATTTGTGAATTACTTAAATATTTAGAACGAGGAGAGCGATGAAAAAATTTAAACAAGAATTTAGCTTTGGGTGTGCCGCTAGTGGACCACAAACTGAAAGCTCAGAATTAAATGAATTAAAATCAAATTGGCAACTTTTTTTCGAAGAACAACCAAATTTATTTCATAGTACAATTGGTCCAGACAAATTAGCAGAACAAGAAAAATATCTTGAAACAGATATAAAATTAATGAAAGAGGTCGGACTGAATTCTTATCGAACATCAATTTCTTTTTGTAAATTGATAAAAGATTATCGAACGATGGAGATTTCTAAAACAGGAGAAGCTTTTTATAATCAACTAATTGACTCCCTAATTACAGCAGGAATTGAACCGTATTTGAATTTATCACATTTTGACTTACCAGCGGAGTTACAAAAACAAGGTGGATTTAGTCAAAAAGAAGTAGTTGATATTTATGTGAAATATGCAGAAATTTGCTTTCAATTATTTGGTGATCGTGTTCGTAAATGGTTCACATTTAATGAACCAATTGTTACTGCAACTTGCACGTATTTACTTGGTTATCATTACCCACAAGCAATTGATTCTCAAAAAATGGTCCAATCACTATTTAATTTTCAAATTGCAAGTGCACGAGCAATTGAAAAATATCGTCAAGGAAATTATGGTGGAGAGATTGGAATAGTATTAAATTTATCACCAGTATATACAACCTCAAATCCGACACAAGAAGATCTTGAAGCACAAGCTATTTGTGAGCTATTTCATTCGAAATTTTTTTTAGATGCGGCAGTTTATGGAAAAATCCCCGAAGCGATCTTTCCAATTCTTGAAGAAAATAAAATTAAGGTTGAACTAACAGCAAAAGAACTTGAAGTTATTGAAAAAAACAAAGTAGACATGCTTGGTGTAAATTATTATTTTCCGATTTACGTCAAGGCTCAAATCGCTGAAAATAAACAAGATTACTTTACGCCAAGTAATTACTATCAATCATTTGTACCAACAGATGCGCGAATTAACGAGCATCGTGGATGGATAATATACCCAAAAGGCATTTATGATTTAGCGATGAACATTAAAACAGAATATAAAAATATTAAATTTTATATTGCTGAAAATGGGATGGGAGTTGAAGGTGAAGCCAAATTTACAAAGAACGGATTAATCCATGATGATTATCGAATTGCTTTTTATACCGAACATCTAAGCTACTTACATGAAGCAATTTGTAATGGAGCAAATTGTTTTGGCTATCACACGTGGAATTTCGTCGATAATTGGTCATGGTTAAACGCCTATAAAAATCGATATGGATTTATCGAACTTGATTTTGAAACAAAAGAGCGCCGAAGAAAAAAATCTAGTTATTGGTACCAACATTTAATTGCAACACGTGAATTGAGTGAATAAGCTACAAATTAGTCATTATTTGCTAATTAAGCTAAAAATATGGTAAAATAGTTACATGTGTAAAATCAAATAATATACAAAGTGAGGTAAAAATGACTTGTCCAAAATGTAAAAGTGAATATGTCTATGTAGATGAAGCGATGTACGTTTGTCCAGAATGTGAATATACATGGCCAGAGGTTGAAGCAGAAGTTGCAGCTAAAGTATATAAAGATGCAAATGGTACAATTTTAAATGATGGTGATACAATTACTGTTATTAAAGATTTAAAAGTTAAAGGTAGTTCAAGTGTCGTTAAACAAGGAACGAAAGTTAAAAATATTCGTCTTGTTGATGGGGATCACGATATTGATTGTAAAATTGATGGTTTTGGTCCAATGCAGTTGAAGACAGAATTTGTCAAAAAAATTTAAAAAAGAGTATTCCAAAATTTTGGAATATTTTTTTAAACAAAAAAGCACTTCGATAAAAATTCATATGTGAACAGCATATATGAAAAAATAAAAATAATCTTAAGTTTGAAAAAACGTTTTACAAAATAAATTATTATGTTACAATATAAATGTAATGCAAAAATAATATTTTATTTAACATAATTATCAAGAATTCAAAAACGTTTTAGTGAGACGCTTGCAAAAATTAAAATGTATGATAAAATATAAGAGAAGAAAAAAAAATAAGCCAAAGGAGAATAATGGAATTAGCGATTTTCAGTCCAGTCTTTGGACAAATGCAATTAGAAGAAATGTTACAGTTTTTACAAGAACACGGTATAAAAAATATGGAAATGGGTGCAGGTGGACATCCTGGTATGGCACATATCAATCCAGAACTACTTTTAAATGATGAAGCAGAATATCAAAGAGTGATGGAATTATTTGCTAAATATGAGGTTGAAATAAAGGCACTTTCTTGTCATGGAAATCCTGTGTCACCAAATGTTGAAGAAGGTAAAACGTTTCACCAACAATATGTTAATACATGTAAACTAGCCAAAAAAATGGGTGTTAAAACAGTTGTTACATTTTCAGGTTGTCCAGGAGGAAGTCCTGAAGATAAAACACCAAACTGGATTACTTGTACTTGGCCAAGTGAATTTGGTCAAGCACTTGACTATCAGTGGAATGAAGTTTTAATTCCGTATTGGAAAGAAGCGATTAAAGTAGCAGAAGAAAATGATGTTAATATCGCAATTGAATTACATCCTGGATTTTGTGCCTACAATCCAAGTACAGTGCAAAAACTACGTGATGCAGTAGGGAGTCCAAGGTTAGGTGTAAACTTTGATCCTTCACATTTATTTTGGCAGCAGATTGATCCAGTCGAAGCGATTGTCCAAATGAAAGGTTATATTTATCATGTCCATGCAAAGGATACATATATAAATGAGGCCAATACAAAGAAAAATGGAGTCCTTGATACAATTCATCGTGATGATATTGCAAATAATAGTTGGCACTTTAGAACGGTTGGATATGGACAAAGTTTACTTACATGGCGTAATATTATTAGTGCGCTTCAACTTGTTGGATATGAAGGTGTAATTAGTATTGAACATGAAGATGGATTAATGAGCGTAAAAGAAGGGTTAGAAAAAGGAATTGATAACATAAATAGTATCTTAATTAAAGAACAACCAACAGGACCTTGGTGGCTATAAACAAAAGGAGAAAAATGAGTAAATTAAAATACGGAATAATTGGATGTGGTGGAATTTTCACTGGAAAGCATTCAGAAGGTTTAAAAGCGGTTAAAGATGAAGTAGAAGTTGTTGCGGTTTGTGACATTGATCTAACTAAAGCGCAAATAGCTGCAAATAAATATGGTTTAGATGAAAGTCGTGTCTTTACTGACTATAAAGAACTTTTAAAAATTACGGAGATTGATGCGGTACTTGTATTAACCCCCAATCGAAGCCACAGTTTTATATCAGTTGATGCATTACATGCTGGAAAACATGTTATGTGCGAAAAACCAATGGCAATTAACGCAGAAGAAGCTAAAAAAATGGTTGATGCTGCCCAAGAAACAGGTAAACTCTTAACAGTTGCTTATCAAAATCGCTTCCGTCAAGACAGTCTATATTTAAAACAAGTTTGTGAAAATGGTGACTTAGGAGAAATATATTATGGGAAAGCCCATGCAATTAGAAGAAAAGCGGTTCCAACTTGGGGTGTGTTTACAAATGAATTTGAACAAGGTGGAGGCCCATTAATTGACATTGGAACGCATGCTTTGGATCTTACACTTTGGACAATGGATAATTACGAACCACAAATGGTTGTAGGAACAACATATCATAAATTAGGGAATAATCCATATGGAAATGCTTTTGGAGAATGGAAACCAGAGGAAATGACGGTTGAAGATAGTGCTTTTGGATACATTACGATGAAAAATGGAGCGACGATCTACTTAGAAAGTTCGTGGGCTTTAAATACTTTGGATGAAAAAGAAGCAAAATGTACACTACATGGTGTTGCAGGTGGAAGTGATATGGAAAATGATAAATTAACAATTAATTCAATTAAATATGGAAAACAACATAAGCAAGAAATCGATCTAAGGGTAGGTTCAGTTCCTTTTTTCGAAGGAGAAGTTAATACTCCAGAAGCGCTAGAAGCCCGAACATTTATGAAAGCAATTAAAAATGAAGGCGAGTTACTAATCCTTCCAGAACAAGCATATACAGTAACTCGAATTTTAGAAGCAATCTATGAATCAGCCAAAAGCAATAAGCCGGTCTACCTTGACTAAGTTAGGTTTTGCGCTAGTTGGATATGGTGGAATGGGAGGTCATCATATTCAGGCGATTCAGGCACATCAAATATTTGACATACGTGGAATTTTCGATATTTCAGACTCAGCAAATAAGCGAGCACATGAAAATGGCTTAAATGTTTATTCAAGTCTAAATGAGCTAATTGATGATGAGCATGTACAAGTTGTGCTAGTTGCAACACCAAATGATTCACACATGCCAATAGCAACTGCTTTAATGAATGCTAAGAAGCATGTAATTGTGGAAAAACCGGCAGCGATGAATCTTGAAGAATTAAAAATGATGATTGCTTGTGCTAATCAAAATAATGTTAAGTTTACAATTAATCAAAATCGTCGCTTTGATTTCGACTTTTTAACAGCAAGAAAAATTTATCAAGAACGCCAAGTCGGAGATGTTTTTCATGTTGAATCAAAAGTTTTCGGCTCAAGAGGAATACCTGGTGATTGGCGTGGCCAAAAAAAACATGGTGGAGGAATGTTATTTGATTGGGGAATCCATCTATTAGATCAAATGACTTTGTTTACGCAAGCTGAATTAACTTCGTTGTACTGTCAATTTAGTCATGTAAGTAACGAAGAAGTTGATGATGGCTTTAGAGTTCATTTGACATATGCAGATGGGATGACTGCATTAGTTGAAGTTCAAACTTGCAACTTTATTGAAGTAC
This sequence comes from Mycoplasmatales bacterium, assembly GCA_051649085.1. Lineage (GTDB taxonomy): Bacteria > Bacillota_I > Bacilli_A > UBA3375 > UBA3375 > JBOFGK01. The sequence continues at coordinate 59,147 of JBOFGK010000060.1, forward strand.
CAAGATGGTATATATGTGGGAACAACGGAAGTGCAAGTATTAAGCTTTGGGAAGAAGTTGGAAAAGTTGTAACTTTAACAAGTTGGGATAGTAAAGATGTTAAACCGATTAGAGCGGGAAGTGGTTTTACGAAAACGATGGCTCCAAGAACAGGTGACATCAACGAAGTTACTAGAGATGTTGAATTTATTTTTGATGACGAGAAAAAAATTTATTATAATTTCATTGATGCAATCAAAAATGATGCAGAATTGATTATCAGTCATGAATCATTAGTAAAAACATTTGGTTTAATTGAAAATTGTTTTGAATCAGCACTCGAAAATAAAGTGATTAAATTTTAACCGATAAATAATAAAGTAGGAGTAAAATGAATTTTGGTGTACAATTATATTCAGTAAGGGAGCATTTAACAGAAGAGCAATTAAAGTCAACGTTAATGCATTTAAAATCATCGGGATTTGATTATGTGGAAATTTTCAATTATGAATCGATTGAAAAGTTTCAAATGTTTGTAACATTATGTACAGAACTTGATTTGGCAATAAGTGGTGCTCATGTTGGGATCGAGGAGTTATTGACAAAACAAGACGAAATTAACGAAATGATTGCATTGGCAAACTTAAAATACATTGCAATTCCATGTATAAATAGTAGTAAAAGAGATCGTATTTCATTTGAAAAATTAGCAGTAGATTTAGAAAAAATATGTGCTTTATATCCAAATGTAGAAATTTTGTATCACAATCATGCATTCGAATTTCCAAAAATTGATGAAGAAAGTGGTTTTGAAATTCTTTTGAAAAACTCTAAAGTTAAATTTCAATTTGACACACATTGGCTTCATCAAGGTGGCTATGATGTAGTAGATTTTCTAGAAAAAAATCAATCTCGTATTGGTTCGTCAATGCATATTAAAGAAGTTCAAACACTACTTAAAAGTGAATGGGAAGTTGAGACAATTGATGGATCAATTGGGACAGGCAATTTACCAATTAAAAAAATAGTGGAAGTTTGTCAAAAGCAAATAAACTATTTAACGCTAGAACAAGAAGTTGGACAAACCGATGATATATTAAATGATCTTCGTATTGGATTAAGAAACGTAAAGAAAGTGCTTGATGTACATTGAAAATGATAAAATAACTTTTAAAATTAAAGAAAAACTGAGGTCAAATCCTCAGTTTTTTATCTTTAAAGTTAGTTTATTTAAAAACTTTTGTGTAGCTTAAAACTTTTAATTAGTAAGTAATTCAACAAACTTTTGTGCTGTAATAATTGAAGATTGTGGGTTTTGACCAGTAACTAGTAAACCATCAACTTCAACATGTGCTTCAAAATTAGCTTTGGGAACAAAATTTGCACCATGTTCGATGAATTTTGTTTCAAGTAAAAATGGAACGACTGAAGTTAACTCAATTGCAGCCTCTTCAGCATTAGTGAATGAAGTTACAGTTTTATTATTTACTAAGTAAGAACCATCGCTTAACTTAACATTGACAAGTGCTGCTGGTCCATGACATACTGCAGCAATTGGCTTAGTCGTTTCGTAAAATTCAGCAATTAAACTCGCTAACTGTGCGTCAAATGGAAAATCAAACATTGTCCCATGTCCACCAGGGAAGAAAATTCCTGCATAATCTTGTGAATTTATTGAAGTAAGTGGTTCAGAATCTTTAATTAAATCCAAATACTTTGATTCATTCGCTAATTCACCTAAACTTTTAGGGTCAACTGGAATTTTCCCACCTTTAATACTTGCAATTGTAATTTGATGTCCAGTCTCAATAAGTGCATCATATGGTTCAGCAAATTCACTTAACCAAACACCTGTTGCTTCATTATTGGGCATCATATCCGCTGTTGTTAAAAACATTAATATTTTTTTCATTACTCTCTCCTTGATTGTTTATTTAATTACAAAATAATTATACAAAATATAAACAACAAGTTCTAGTCATAAATTTGTGACTATATATTAGTGACTAAAAATCTAAAAATATGCTATAATTTAGTAGCCAAAGGAGGAGAAGATGGAACTTTGTAATATTCAAATGTGTAACTTATATGAAACGCATAAAATCCTCAAACATAAATGGTTATCACCGATTATTAAGCTGTTGAAAATAAATAAAAGTTTAAGTTTTACTGATTTACTGCAATCAATTGCTTATATTTCAAACGGTCAATTATCTAAAAATTTATCGTTCGCAATCGAAAAAAAATTAATTGATCGAGATGAAAATGGCTATTATTTAACGAATAATGGTCATCAACTATACGAAATAATCAAATTGATGGACGAATTCACAATTAATTAAACTCTACCAATTACTTGAATTTCATGTTTTTCAATCGACTTTGTTTCTAACTGCTTAAGGAATTGATTGAAATGGAATGGTGATTCAAGTTCTAATTTTTGATCGTGTCCATATACAATTAAACTGTAATTATGATCTTTATCTGGTGGCATTGGTCCTCCATAACCTGAAATTAAGTCATGTGCTGCAACTTCCATTAGTGGACTTGCAAAAGAATTAAATCCTCGATCATGTAAATCATCAAGCTGTGAAAAATTTTCAGGAATATTTCTTTCAGTTACATTTGCAACTAGCCAATGAATCCATGAAAAGTGGACAACTGGATATGAATCGTGATCAATAAGTACCCAAGAAATATATTTTGTTGTACAATCTTGGACTTCAAAAGGAAAACTAATAAATGGTACACCTTCAATTTGTTCAGGGATTGAACAGTGTTTCGTATATTTATCAAATAATACATTATTTGTTGTTGCTTTTTCTACAATAATTTTCATATTAACGATACAAAATGCTTTTAAAACAATTTTGTATTTCCTTTCTATATTATATTTTGTTTACGTTCTAATTATACCATTAAAAATAACGAAAAAAATACAAAAAAATGACTGATTTAATTGAAAATTAAGCAAGAAAATGTTATAGTAAAGATAAGGGGTAAAATGAATGAGTTATATAGAGATATCATAAAATACATTAAAAATAGTGTAAGTAAGCAAGTTTCAATCAGTGAACTTGCGAAAGAATTTAACCGTGATCAACGTACGATAATAGCAGCAATTGAAGAGATAAATAATCGAATAAATAAGTGTCGGATTTTTCTGACGATTGAAAATAAAATGGTAGAAATTGATGCTGAACGTGAAGTGTTACTAGAAAAATATCCGTTAATTCAAAGTATTTTATTTGAGTATTATGATTTCTTTGAAATGATTTTGTACGATATACTTACACCAAAAACTAAAACGATGGAACATATTGAAATGTTCTTTCTTTCAAATCGACAATTAAATTATCGTTTTGAAAAAACAATTGGAATGAGTTATGCGAAATATAGCAAACAAACAGTAATGGAACGTTTTGCTATTTTTAAGCAAATTGCGCAAAAATTATACAACAGTACAACCTTGTTCCATTTTTGTAAATTGATTCTAAATCAAGAAAAAGATGTCATGAGAATAAAAAAAGCCGAAGAAAATTATTTGAACTTTCTCAAAGAAGAGCGACTTTTAGAAAAATTTATTTTGGAAGAAGAAATTCTAACATATCAAGTTATGTTTATTTTTCATGAAGTTTATGACCTTGATATTTCAAGTGTAAAATTAGAGAAAAAGCTGTTTCGAAATTCACAGGAATATTCAATCAAGTTTGAGCAAACACTTAAAAAGCTGGATTTTACGAAAACTCAACTTGTTAGTCTACTAATTGATGAATATTTATTTGGAGAAATTCGAGACTCAAAAATATTCGGAGGGACATCAAGTGATAAGCAGGAGATTGAAAAGTTTTGTGAACAATTAAAAAATGTTGATTTACCATTTACTACTGTTGCACCAGTTGATAAACTTAGGACAATCCAACACTGTGATTTAATTACATATGAATTCATTCGAAAATATCAAGGAGTACAAGTAGCTGTTAAATCAAAACTTGAATTTACAATAACTATTGTTTTCGAAAAACATTTATCAAGTTATTTTGATTTGTTTAAATTATTGAAAGATCAATATCCTAATATTCAAATAGAATTACTTCCGTTACCTAATTTTAAGAGTAGTTCTTGCCCGAATAATATCCTATTTACATCAGAGCACTTAGATTATAGTATAATATCAATAAACACATTGAACAAAAAAAGTATTTTCGAATTATTAGGTTAAAAAAAGAACCACAAGCACTTGCTTGTGGTTTATAGTTTTAAGGGAATATGAAAAATAGTTTATAAGGATTATATGAAAAATATTTTTGAGAATATGTAAATTATATTTAAATTATCTTTTGCATTTATTAATGTAATCCTATGTGATTACATATTAATTATACACCTCTTAAATGTAGTTAAAGTGAAGTAGTATGTTTTTCTTTTGTTTTTAACTAGAAATATAATTAAAAAAAGAACCACAAGCATTTGCTTGTGGTTTATAGTTTAAGGGAATATGAAAAATAGTTATAAGGATTATATGAAAATAGTTTTTTTTGAGAACACTCATTTTATATTTATATTATCTTTTGCATTTATTAATGTAATCCTATCTGATTACATATTAATTATATAACATATAAATGTGATTTAAGTGAATTTATGTGTTTTTGTTGTGTTTTTTAGTTAAAAAAATAACTTAAAAAAGAACCGCAAGCGTTTGCTTGCAGTTTATAGTTTTAAGGGAATATGAAAAATAGTTTATAAGGATTATATGAAAAATAGTTTTTTGAGAATATGAAAATTATATTTAAATTATCTTTTGCATTTATTAATGTAATCCTATATGATTACATATTAATTATACATCTTATACATGTAGTTAAAATGAAGTGAGATGTTTTTGTTGTGTTTTTAGTTGTATTAATAAGAAGTAAGAATAGTTGATCTACTATTGCTGTCGTTGGGAAAACTTTGTTGAATAATAAAAATAATTTAGAAAAATTAAAAAAAAGATTGACAAGAAAATACTTTTCTGTTATACTCTTTATTGAGAAGTGTTAAAGAAGAGCGGCAATGGAAAGGAAAGTGATGAACAACCAACTTAAAAAAGGAATCTTAGAAATGGTTATATTAAGTTTTTTACTTAAAGAAGAAATGCATGGATATTTAATTGTTCAAAAATTAGATCCATTTATAAAAGTAAAAGAATCGTCAATTTATGTTATTTTAGTTAGACTTGCTCAAAATGGCTATTTAAATGTTCGAAGTGATATGAACGGGGCGAGAATGGTAAAAATGTATTCAATCTCAGATAGTGGGCGTAAGTATTTAGATGTTTTATACGAACAATGGGAAGAGATAACATACTTAGTAGATTTTTCAAGAAAGGATGAAAATGTATAATAAAGAAGATTTTTTACGTGATGTTTTAAAAGAATTGCGTTACTACAAACTAAAAGCAAATGATAAGAAAAATATTGTTGCACAAATAACAGATATTGTTGATCAAATTAATGAGAATGAAATTAACTCATTTGGTAGTCCACGAGAGTTTTTAAATGATTTATTTGAGCTTAATAATTTAAATCCTCGTCGTCATAATCCGAAATATGGAAAGAAGATTAGTGATGTTTTGTTCAGGTTAGCATTTGGATTTTTATTTTTAGGTTTTGGGCTTAATTTTGTAATGGAACTAAATATTAAAATTATTTGGATGATATTTTTATTTATCTTTGCAATTGCGTCTTTTTTTCGAGAAAAAATTTTCATTGGAATTATTGCATTAGGTGGAGCGTTTTTTATTTTAAGCAAGCAATTTTTCTTAGCAAGATTTGATGCGCAAAATTTGTTAAGTGTTGTTTTAGCAGCAATCTTTATTACGATTGCAGTTAAAATTTTATTTGGAAATAAAAAAACTAAAAAACGTAGTAAGTTTTCAAATGATTTTTCAAGTTATGATTCTTTTGAGGATGAGAATTGGTCAAAGGAAAAAGTTTATTCTAAAGTAAGTGATGATCTAACTGATCAAATAAATCAAGAACAATTTGAACGTATGAACGCTTATAAATATGAATATGAATATAAATACAACGGTGAAAAAAATTATGAATATTATCATGGTGATAAATATCAAAAGTACGAAGAAGAAATTCCACCGAATGGATCATGGCAAACAAGATTTTCAGAATTTAAAAATTATGAAAATAATGAGACGCTTAAGCTAAATTGTAAATTTACAGGAATGCGTAAGAAATTAACGACTGAAATCGTGAAATGCCTAGAAATAACAAATGTTTGTGGAGCAGTATATGTTGATTTAACAGAATTTACGTTTCCCAAAGGTGATTTATCAGTGAGTCTTAGAAATACTCTTGGTGGAATTCAAGTCTATTGTAATCAAGATACAAATGTTGTCTTTTTACAAATTGATAATACTTTAGGGGGAATTGAAAATAAAGTTCAGAATCCACAAGCTAAAAACACAATTTATGTGATGGGACTTAACGAACTTTCAGGGATAGAATTTATTCAAAAATAAAAGCCTAGAAAAGCATGCCAAGTATTATGAATATATTTGGTTTTGCTAATTATTTTAATTGGCTAATTCGTGTACATACAGAGGATTGGATCTAAAAGTAAAACAATATTAAGCTATTATTTATTAAGATATTTTTGTAATGGTTATGTTCCTATGCTTTAAATAATTGTCTAAACCCTAAGTCGTATTTTGCTTTTTTCGTAGATGGGTCAGTAAAAAGTGGTATAATAAATACAAGCCTCAAAGGTATGAAAATTAAGTATTGTATGCAAAAGAAACATAAAAGGTATAGAAAAACTAAAAAATGAAAAGTATTTGATAATAGTTGCAAATAAAAAGGAGAATAATGAACGAAATATATCAAGCAAAGAATCTTGTTAAAGCATATCAAAGTGGAGAAGGGAAACTCTTTGCTTTAAATGATGTGAGTGTGGAAATAAATAAAGGTCAAATAACAACGATTCTTGGTCCAAGTGGAAGTGGAAAAACAACACTTCTAAATATGCTGAGTGGTTTAGATAATATTGATAGTGGTCAAATAATGTTTGAAGGTAAGGATATTGCGAAAAATTCTCAAACAAAAATGACCAATTATCGACGTGAAAATACTGGATTTATTTTTCAAAGTTATAACTTGATTTCGACACTTACAGTTAGAGAAAATGTTGAATTAGGTGCGTATCTTTCGAAAAATGCACTAGATATTGATCAGGTACTTGAAGAAGTTGGCTTAACGGAACATAAAGCAAAGTATCCTCATCAACTATCAGGTGGACAACAACAACGAGTGGCAATTGCTCGAGTATTAGTTAAAAATCCAAAAGTTATTTTTTGTGATGAACCAACAGGAGCACTTGATGAAAAAAGTGGAAGAATTGTCTTGGACCTATTACAAAAATTAAATGAAAAATATCATACTACATTAGTAATGGTTACACACAATCCGAACATTGCGCATATGTCAAATAAAGTAATCTACTTTAATAGTGGAAAAATTATTAATATCGTAGAAAATGAAAAAACGTTGTCTGCCTTTGAAATAGAATGGTCATAGGGGGATAAATGTTATTTAAAATTATCAGAAAAAGTATGCAAAAGAAGTTAGGCCTTTTATTAGCAATCGGAATTTTAGCAATTATTTCATCCTTATTTCTTGGACTAAATATTTTCACATATAAACAACTGGACTATGACTTTAAGCAAATTAAAGCAGAAGCTAATCCAGAAGACTTCAGATTATTTACAATTCCAAGTCTTGATAGTGAATATGATCAAGCCTTAATTGATAAAATTGAAAAAGAAAAAAATGTTACAATTGAGAAAAAAATCATTAAACAAACAGAAATTAAAGGAAATCAAAAAGTAAAAATTGATGTAAATAAATATACTAAAGCAACAGAAGTAAATAAAGTAACACTTGAAGACGGTAAATTACCTGAAAATAAAGGTGAAATTGTTGTTTTACCTCGCTTTTTAACGGAAAATAATTTACAAATTGGTGATAAAATAGAAATTGCAGGTTCAAATTATCTGATTACAGGAACCGCATATTTCATCGAATATAATTTACCAGTTGATTTATATGGTGGTAATATTACATTTGAAGCCAATTTAGCAAAATTTGCACCGGTCTACATGAATGAACAAAGTTATGATGAATTAAAAGCATCTTCTCAAATTGGTTATATGAATGGAAAATATAATGATGAGAATTTATCAGGTACAGAAAAAGCGCAAATTTTAAAAGAAATAAAAAAAGAATATACAATTGATGTTCCAGTGATGCAACCAAATGGAATGCCTCAACTTGATCAAAACTTTCAACTAGTTACTCAAAAAATTGAATTATTTGTTGTTGGACTTGCATATGAAGCGAATCCACCGATTAGCCAAATTGAGCGAGAAGTTTCCGGAAAAGGTCAATTTTTCTTATACATTTCAGAGTTTTTACTTGTAATGACGGCAATGATTGCAGTAGTCTTAGTCAATAGTGTTTTCAAAAGTCAACGCCGAGAAATGGGAATATTAAAGGCAGAAGGTGTAAGTATTAACAAGCTTTCGTTAGGGTTTCTTGCTTATATTGCAGCTGTATTAGGACTATTTGCAAGTATTGGATTAGCGTTAAGTCCTAAACTATCTAATATTTTGAATGGTGAGTATCAAAAATACTTTCAATTAAAATTTTATCCATTGGATACAAATTTATACCAAGAAGCATTTACGACAGTTGCAATTGCACTTGTCGGGGTTTTAGTTCTTATTTATTTCATATCAATTAGAAAAAACTTAGCCCAAAAAACTTTGAATTTGATTAAAAACATTGATAGTGATAAACTTCCAAAAAGAAAAAGTAGTCGAATATTTGCCAAACTTAATTTCTATAAGCGCTATCAATTGAATATCCTCTTTAGAAATATATCAAAGACATTTTTACTAGCCTTTGGAGTTTTTGCATCTAGTTTATTCATCTTGTTTGCAATTGTTATGTATTCAGCAATTCAGCAAGTTGTCAGTGGAACGTATTCAGATGTCTTCACTTATGAATACATGGCGATTCTTTCACCAGGAAAAAGTATTGATGAAGATAAAAATTCAATGATTTATTCAAGTGCAGTAATTAAAGATTTAGAGCCTAAAGGTGACTTTAGTTACGATGAAAATAATGAAAAAAACTTCACAGTTGAAGCGATAAATTTTAAAGAAAATGAGTTTGTCCATGTAGAAACCGATGATAACCGAACTTTAAAAGATTTAGCGAGTGATGAAGTAATCTTTGCAGAAGGGATTTTGAAAAAATATAATTTACAAATTGGTGATAAAATTACAATTCAAAATCCATTTGATAAAAATGAAGATATTGAGCTTAAAATAGCAGGCTCGACTAAGAGTGCTGTAATGCCGATTGCCTTTATGGATCTTGACTACGCTCAAAAAATATTCGGTTTAGATGATAATTTTGCCAATGGAGAAATGGGTCGTGGTGACGGAAGTGAAATTACGAAAATTGATAGTGATGCAATGGTTATTAAATCACTCGATCTAGCAGAGCAGTTAAAAAATCAAATGGCAGTTGTAAATATCACAATTGGAATTGTCTGCTTCTTTGCATTAATTATCTCGTTAATATCGATTTCAACCATTACCTCGGTAATAATTGAATCGAATCGAAAAACAATCTCTGTTATGAAAGTTCTTGGATATGATGATAGAGAAGTAAATACAATGACAATTGGTTTGTATAAATGGTTAGTAGTATTAATTTATATTATTTCTATTCCGATTGTACAATACATAATTACAAGTTTAGTCACAATGGCAACTTCAAGCTTAGACTTTTCGTTTGATGTCGAACTTAACTATCTAAATATGGCGCTTGGAATTGTTGTTGTTTACGCAGCTTTCTTATTAAGTAAAGCAATTGCAATGCGTAAAATTAAAAAAATCAAACTTTCTGAAAGTTTAAAAGCAGATGAATAAAAAAAGTGCATCCGAATTTTCGGATGTTTTTTTCTATCTATATAATGGTTATTGTAGTTGGAAATTTTTGTGGTTTATTTGAAAGTTAAAAATGATGAATCAGTTAATGGATTTTATAACATTAAAAATCGTAGTTAGTTACAATTTCAAGGATATTTAAGTGGTCTGATAAATAATAAGTAAAAACAGAGAAAATTTAGAAATAAGTTGGAAAATTTGGTAAAATGTATGTAAGAGTTTATAAAAAGAAAGATTAATTAAGAAAATGTACTATCAATTTTGGATATTAAGAAAAGTGTTTAATTTTAAACACCTTTAAATATATATAATATCAACCGGAGGAAATTATGAATAGAAAATGGTTGTCAAAAGCTTGCAATTTAACTTTGTTATTTTTGCTATTCTTTTCGACATTTTGGAAATTAACACCACTTATTGCAGCGCAAATAAGTGAATCTCAACTTACAGCTAAAGCAGCAACTTCAGAAACAACAGCTGTTAATTTAAAGTATGATGATTTGAAGAACCCAAAAATATTTGGGACAAGTGGACAAGTGACACAAGCAGATACATCACTAATTGGCATGGAAAAACAAAAACAAGGTGCATTTTACTCGTTTCCAGATTTTGATATGACGCAAAATTTTTCACTTACATTTGATATGGAAATTACACCACCCCCAAAGATTCCTGGTAATAGTCCATTAGATTCATTATATTATTGTGATGGTGGTAATGGGAATTTATCTAATTGTCGAGCAGCGGATTCATTTTCAGTTGTATTTACAGATTCTGGTACTCGTAGTGAACTTGGTAGTCCTGGTAATGGGTATGGGATGGATGGTTTGAAAAATGTTCGTGGAATTGTTTATGATTACTATGAAGGAATTCTTCGCTCTTGTGAAACGGATAATCAAGGGAAAAAAACTTGTAGTAATTTTTCGCCGGATGCTGATAAACAAGGCTTAAAGTTTTTTGTTAATGATCAGAATAATACTGATGGATGGGTTGCTCCTCCTGCGAAGACAGTAAAATATAAAATAAATTTTGATGCAGCGATAAATTCAATAACTGGTTCAGTTGCAGTTGATGGAACTGAGTATGTTATTAAAGATAAAAATGCAAATGAATCATTACAAAATTGGATTGATCAATCTAAAGGATATCCGATTAAAATTGGAGCTTCAAGCGGTAGTGGAACCTCAAATGTTCAAATAACTGATTTTTCATTTAATGGATTCATTAGAGGGTCATCAAATTTGAATTTTCAAACGACACCAACACCTGTTGTTGGAACTGCTTTTAATGGAGAATTAGCAATTACAAATCCATTTCAGGCAGTTGATATTGAAGCAACGGTAAATATTCCCCTACCAGATGCGACATACGTAACAGGCAGTAATTCATTTACATTGAAGCATGGAGATGGAAGTACGGAAGTAATTAATCAATCGATTTATACAAAAGATTTAAAAATTCCGATTTTACAAGGCGAAACCGTTACTCTAATATATCCAATTACCGTGAAGGACCCAGCAAGTTTAACAAAAGCTGAACAAACGACACTTATGAATCAAACAACAGCTAATATTTATAGTGGATTCACCCAAAATTCGCTTGTAACGTTCGCTTCATTAGGTGACTTCGAATATCCATCAAGTGATACAGTTAGTTTTGCACTTGCAACCGGATCGATTACAGCAGATTCAAATTATCAAGTTCCATCAACAATTGATTTATCTAACCAAAAAGCAGTCGAAGATTACTTGAAGGGTCAAATTCAAATAAGTGATCCTGCACTTACGAAAATTACATCAAGTGAATTGATTTCGTCAGCAAGGACAACTTTTAGTGACTATAGTTTTGCTTCGGCGACAAAAACTGCAACAATTACAGTTAATTATGATTCATTAAATGGGGCCGTTGTTCAAAAGATAATTACTTTACAAAATGGAGTAGCTTCAATTGTCGCTGGTGATGCAACAATTAAAGAAGCTGAAGCTCCAACGACAGCAACACAAATCAAACAATTATTACATCCAACAGCAATTGATAATGACGGATTCTTTGTTGAACAAGCAGATATTTCAATTACAAATGATGATGGTTACGATTCTACTAAGCCACTTGCTAAACCTAGTTATAATATTACATTTGAGTTTACTGATAATCAAGGAAATAAACTAACGACAACAGCTAAGTTAAATATTGTTGCTGATACCGGAAATAAATATGATGCAGTAATCAAAGGATCAAATCCGATTGAAGTCCCAGTTGGAACATCACTTGCAGATGTAAAGAAAAAAATAAATGCGTACGTTGCTGGATCAAAAGATGGAGTTTTAGAATCAATTGATGATAGTACAATTAAATATTTAAATGAAGGGACATATCAGCCAGTACTTGGAATCTATGCACTAGAGGTTAATGGAACTTATCAAGGGTTAACAGCTAAAGAAATCTTTTTAGTCAATGTTACTCCGGCACCAGATACAGTAAATCATGCAGAAATAACTGCGAATGATGTAGGAATAGCATTAGGTGGAACGTTTGATCCAATGACAACCCCAAATGTAGCAGCAACTAGTAAAGCAGATGGTGATATTACAAACAAAGTTACAATTGTACAAAATACTGTCGATGTCAATACGGTTGGTATGTATAAAGTTGCTTATGAAGCAATTGACTCTACAGGAGCAAAAGCTTTCAAAGTAATTAAAGTAAAAGTTATTGATTCTCTAGCACGTGTTATCGCAAGTGATGCAGAAGTAGAATTAGCTAGTGCACCAAAAACAGAAAAAGATGTACTAAAATTATTGCACCCACAAGCAGTTGATATTGATGGAACAGATATTACTGATAAAGTAACTATCAAAGATTATGACGGATATAATCTAGAGGCGCCAGCTGTTGGTGATTATGAGATCACACTAGCAGTAACTGATAGTAGTATAATTGATAGACAAGGTGTTCAAATAACAACAAAAGTAAAATTGCATGTTGTTGCAGATAATACAACAAACAATGAGTACACAGCATTTGTTCGTGGAAATACACCAATTCATGTCCCGATTGGAACAAGTATTTCTGATGTCCAAAACTTAATTAGTCCATACGTTGAAGGTCAAATCGATGGAGTAGCTGATTCGATAAATAGTGATTCAAGTGCTAAATTAAAAGTTATGAATCCGACAGACTATAATGGAGCAACCGAGGGTACATATTACATTGGAATTTCAGGTGAATATAAGCCAACAGATGGGGCAAATACATTAATTGCTCGTGGAGGTTTCACAGTAATTGTTGATGCGGCTGGTACGACACCAAGTTCTGAAGTAACAATTACAGCAAATGATGTGACAATTGCTAAAAATTCAACATTTGATGAATTGAAAACACCAAAAGTTAAAGCCCTAAGTACAACGGATAATGACATTACACAAACAAGAACAAAAGTTACATTCAACGATGTCGATATGAAAACAGCAGGAAAATATCAGGTTGCTTACGAAGCAGTTGATTCAACTGGTGCGGTTGGTGTGAAAATTGTGACAATTACAGTGAGTGATAGTTCAGCTAAAATTGTTGCGAGTGATGCCAAAGTAAAACTTAGTCAAGCACCAACGACTGATGCAAAACTCTTACAACTTCTTCATCCAAGTGCTGTTGAAACAGACGGTACAAATATTAGTTCAAAAGTAGTAATAGATGACTTAGGTACATACGATTACAGTGCGCCAAAAGTTGGAAGTTACGAAATACAAGTTGGAGTTTTAGATAAAAATAATGTTCAGCTAACAACAACAGCAACACTTGAAATTGTTGATGATAGTGGTAATAATAAATATACTGCCCAAATCAAAGGAAATAATCCGATTGAAGTACAAAGCGGAACGACAGTTCAAGATGTGAAGAAAAAAATAGCAGCTTATGTAGTCGGATATAAAGATGATGTCATTGATAAAATAGATTCATCAACAATTAACTTTGTTAATGAGGCAGATTATCAGTCAACAAAAGGACAATATCTACTGGAAGCAAATGGGACATATAATGGCTTAACAGCAAAAGAGATATTTACAGTTAATGTAGTAGATACTCTAAACACAACCGATAATGTTGTAATAACAGCAAATGATGTCAATTTGAAAACTGGAACAGAATTTAAAGAAATTGAAACGCCAAACGTTGTAGCTACAAGTAAAAAAGATGGAGTCATTACAAATAAAGTTACAGTACTTTTAAACAATGTTGATACAGCAGTAGCTGGAACCTATCAAGTAGTATATGAAGTTACTGATTCAGTAGGAGTATATGCAACGAAGATTATCACAGTTAAAGTAAGTGATTCAGCAGCAAATATTGTTGCAAGTGATGCGAAAGTTAAACTAAATAATGCACCAAAAAATCAAGCAGATTTATTTAAATTAATTCAACCAATAGCGTTAGAAGGAGATGGTACCAATATCTCTGATAAAGTAACAGTAAGTAATTTAAATTTATATGATTATACAAATCCAAAAATTGGAAAATATAAAATTGAGGTTAAAGTAGTTGATGCAAATGGTGTGGAAATTACTACGACTGCAAATTTAGATGTAGTTGCAAATTTGGGAAATGATAATTACACTGCTCAAATTATTGGAAACAATCCAATTGAGGTCTCAACAGGAACATCGATTGCAGATGTGAAAACAAAAATTGATGCATACTTATATGGTTCAAAAAATAATACACTTGAAATCGTTGATAACAAAGGGATTACATATCCAAATGAAGCTAGTTATACTGGTGTGGCTGGACAATATATTTTAGAAGCAAATGGAACTTATAATGGATTAACAATTAAGCAATTATTTGTTGTAAATGTCACAGCAACAGCAGGTTCGACAGATAGTGTCATGATATCAGCAAATGATGTTAAATTAAAAGTTGGAGCGAATTTTGATCCAATTATTACCCCAAATGTAGTCGCGACAAGTACAACTGATAATGATATTACGAAAAAAGTTAGTCAAACATTCAATAATGTTCAAACGACAGTAGCAGGAAGTTATCAAGTAGCCTATAAAGTGATTGACTCAAAAGGGGCTATTGCTACTAAAGTAATAGCAGTAGAAGTAGTAGATACAACAGCAAATCTTGTTGCAAGTGATGCAAAAGTTAAATTAAGTTCAGCACCAATAGATCAAATAGGTCTATTTAAATTAATTCATCCGAGTGCAGTTGATATTGATGGAACAGTAATAACAGATAAAGTGACAGTAAGTGACTTAGGAGGTTATGACTATGCAAGTCCAAAAATTGGAAAATATCAAATTGAATTAAAAGTTTTAGATGGAAATAAGACCCTTTTAACAACAAAAGCTAACTTAGAAATTGTTGCAAATGCAAGTAATGATGATTATACAGCAGTTGTTAAAGGAAATAATCCAATTGAAGTTGTTGTTGGAACATCAATTAGTGATGTAAAGAAGAAAATTGCAGCCTATATTGAAGGACAAAAAAATGGTCAAGTTGATACGATTGATTCATCGACAATTAAATTTGTTAATGAAGCAACTTACCAAGCAGTTAAAGGAAAGTATTCTTTAGAAGTAAATGGAACATATAATGGCTTAACAGCAAAAGAAATTTTCACAGTGAATGTTGTTGACACAGCCAATAGTACAGATAGTGCACAAATAATTGCAAATAATGTACTACTTGGTCAAAATGCGACGTTCGATCCATTAGTAACTCCAAAAGTAAGTGCGACAAGTCAAGCAGACGGAACAATTACTAATCTTGTAAAAGTATCATACAATAATGTTGATACAACAAAAGTAGGGATTTATAAAGTAGTGTATGAAGTAACAGATTCAAAAGGTGCATATGCAACAAAAATCATCCGAGTTGAAGTTGTTACATCACGTGCAAAAATAATCGGATCTGACGCAGAAGTAAAACTTATTAAGGCTCCGACAACCGATCAAGCACTATTAAAGTTATTGCACCCAGAAGCAATTGATATTGATGGGACAGATATAACGAGTAAAGTAACGATTGCAAACTATGGAGGATATGATTTTACAAATCCACAAGTTGGAGATTATAAAATTCAACTTGCAGTTGAAGATAGTTCAATTATTGATATGTTTGGAGCACAACTTACAACAACTGCAACGCTACATGTAGTAGCTGATACGGCCAAAAATGATGTTTATACAGCGTATATTCGTGGTAATACGCCAGTTCATGTGCCGGTTGGAACAAGTTTAGCAGATGTCCAAAAGTTGATTGCACCATATGTTGAAGGACAAGTTAATGATCAAATTGATAAGATTGACAATACTTCAACAGCTAATTTAAAAATAATTAATCCAAGTGCTTATGATGAAAATACACCAGCGACATACTTTTTAGGAATTTCCGGTGAATATCAACCGGCTGATGGAAGTAATAAATTGGTTGCAAAAAGTGGATTTGAAGTAATTGTTGATGATAAAACAACGACCCCAATTCCAACGTCAGAGGTGACGATTAAAGCAAATGATTTAACATTACCACTAAATGGAACATTTGATGAACTTAAAACACCAAATGTAACTGCAACAAGTACAGCAGATGGTGATGTTCTTAATAAAGTAACAGTAACCTATTCAAATGTTGATATGAAAAAAACTGGAACCTATCAAGTTGCATATCAAGCAATTGATACAACAGGTGCAATTGGAACAAAACTGATAACAATAAAAGTTAAAGAAACGAAGGCTAAAATTGTTGCAAGTGATGCTAAAGTAAAATTAAGTGATGCTCCAACAACAAAAGCTGGATTATTAACATTGATTCATCCACAAGCAACAGATAACGATTTACTAGACATTAGTTCGAAAATTGTAGTTAAAGATTTAGGTGGCTATGACTACACAAGTCCGAAAGTTGGTGACTACGAAATTACAGTTAAAGTAGTTGATCAAAATGGCGTCGAATTAACAACAACAGCGACCTTAAGTGTTGTTGATGATAAAAACAATAACAATTATCAAGCGCAAATAAATGGGAATAATCCAATTGAAGTATTAGTTGGAACACCAATTGAAGAAGTAGAAAAAACAATAGAAGCCTATGTTTATGGGTTTGAAAATGAAAAATTAGTTAGTCTTGATAATTCCTCAATTACATATGTTAATGAGCAAGAATATCAACCAGTTAAAGGTCAATATATTTTAGAGGCAAATGGTACATATCAACCATCAACAAAAATAAGAGCTAAAAATAGTTTGACAACTAAACAATTATTTACAATTAATGTTGTCGACAAGCTTGACACAACTAATAATGTAAAATTAACAGCTAACAATGTATCAGTTGTGCGTGGAAGTTTATTTAATCCAATGTCAATGCCAGAAGTTGAGGCAATTAGTCAAAAAGATGGAGATATTACTAAGCAGGTTCAGATTGTCTTCAATGATGTTGATATGCAAACAGTTGGGACTTATAAAGTAGCATATACAGTAACTGATTCAACAGGTGCTATTGCTACAAAAGTTATAACGGTTACGATTGTTGATGAAACAGATAAAGTTAATCCAACACTTGTAGCAAAAGATACAAGTATTACTATAAATAAAGCACCGATGACAATTGATAGTTTGAAAGAAGTAATGAAAGTTCAAGCAAAATCAAATGGAGTCGATATAACAGCAGATGTTACAATCTATGACTTTGGAAATTACGATGTAACTAATCCACAAGTAGGAAACTACCAAATAATATACATTGTATCTGATTCGAATGGAGTTATTGTTACACGTACTAATACATTGATTGTTTCTAAAAAACCTGCAATCGACGTAGATAAACCAACCAAGCCAGGTAAACCTGATAAACCACTCTCAACTGGAACAATCATTTTTAGCTTTATTGGAGTTGTTGCAGCGGTTATTGTCGTTATCTTATACTTTGTTCGAAAAAAAATTAATTAATAAGTATTTTCTAATCAATTAATATTCAAACTAAATATAAATTAAATACAACTATTAACTGAAAAGTAGCGTATAAATAAACTGAAAAGTGAACGATAGAATAATAGAACAACAGAACGTTTAAGATCTGTTGTTCTATTTTTACTGATAACTTTCGCTAGTTTAGTATTATTTTAGGTTGTATAATATGTAGTGGGGAAAAATTTATAGTGCTCTTTTACTTAATGAAATAAAAAAGACCATCCGAAAAAACGAATGGCTACTTAATTATTGATTGTCAAATGAATACGTATATTCACGTGAATTGATTTTGAATTTAATCTCATACGAATTTGGAATCATCGTCTTTGAATTTGGATATGAAATAACTGCTTGAAAATCAGTTACACTTTTCTTGTTTTCCAGTGCTGTACGTATTTGTTCTTCAAAATCCGCTTGTGTACCTTGGCGATTTTGTGTAGAATCTTGTGGTGTAATATTGTATGCGTTAGAAACACCGCCGAGCGAATCTGCAATGACATGGCCTTCATCAAGATTTTTCTTTTCTGTTCCCGCAACTTTAGCTTCATCTTTACAATAACGACCTTTGTATAAATTCTTTTCTGTCTGGAGAATTATTTCTTTAGCAGTAACTTCTACAAGTTGCTTGTTTTCATTAGTCTTGGCTAAATAAATACGATCTCCATAACCAACATCGACAATTGCATTTGCTTCTCGTTTACCACTTAAATCACATGAATCAACGACAAGCGTTGGTTGTTGTGAATTAGTTGCTTCTTCATTTTGAGATTGCTCTTCTTGAAGTGAAATTGTACATCCACTAAGCCCAAGGAGTAAAAAAACAAAGAAGAATATTTGTTTGTATATTTTAATTTTTAGTTTCATTATTCCCCTGTTCGATTTTATTCAGCTATATTTTACCATATTTCTTATGATCTAACACAAATTATTAATTAATAAAGTACATATATATTTCTTTTTTAACTAAAAAAATAACATGCAAACGTTTTTTTTGATATAATATATACAAGTATATAAATTATTTTATTATTTTAAAGGAGCATCGTGAATGATATTTTGAATGAAATCTTTGATTATAATCAAAGCCCTATGTTGGCCTTATATCAAAAGTTAAGAGTTAGTAGTCCGCTGTTTAAAAAGCAGGGCTTTAAAGAATTTTGTGAATCAATTAAAAGTTTTAAGGAGGAATTGGGAGCAAGTTTTGAATTGGATTATTTTGAAAAGTTAGCAAATTCAACAAAGATTTTTGCTTATCGAGTAGTTTCGAGTTTTCAAGAATTACTCCCTTTGATTGTAGAATTAGATCTAGAACAAGAACAGATCCGCTTATATCATGCAACTTGGTCATTTACAAATGGTCAATTATACTGCAAACCATTACTAGGAACAGCTCAAGGTAACTTAAGTCGATTCGAAAATATTGAAAATTATTTAACAAAACTTGAAAGAACACGAAAGCCACAAACAATCAATTGGCTTTTGGATGATATTTTTATTCATGATGTCGCGACTGAAAATTTTAGATATGTCGGGCAAAGTGAATTATTGAAAGCATGTGGAGAGTTAGCAACTCAAAGTGAAAAAAACTCCCAAAAAATTACGAGTGGAGACTCAATTTGGATAGTTCAAAGTACAAAGGAAAGTGAAAATGATAAAAAATCATTTCTTATATATCGATATACTAAAGAAATGTCTTTAACAGACGTGTATATCATTGATGAGTTTGATCAGAAAATGAATTATTACAAATAGTAAAATTTAAACAAGAGCTTTTAAAGCTCTTTTTTTATGTCAATTTTAATCTGATAAGCAACATTTTTGAATGGTGATAAGTAGGTATTTTAAAATTTTCAAATAAGTTTATTGTTAACAATTTTATCTTCTTTATTTGCAGTGCTTTTCAACTGAAAATTACTCCATTTACAAATTTGATTTTAAAGTTTGACATGAAGATAGGAGTAATCAGCCCTGCAATTAATATGTAATTTAAATGATAGTCTATCAAGTTTCTTCATAATTTTACATTTATTCATAAATTTTTTTTGTTCCATACTACAATTGTAACCAAACAGAAGTGTAGTTTTTGAAAAATATACTTTAAATATTCAGTTGAATGTTTCGTAAAAGTTTCTAAAAAAAAAAAGTAAAATACGGAAATGTATTCAAAAGATGGTATAATGTAATTTGTAAAAAACAGTCTAGAAAATGTATTGTATAAATTAGTATATTTTAAATTGGGTTTTATAAAATTAAAGTTTTTATTGAAAAATGTATATCAAAGTAAAAGACCTCACGCCAAAACAATATAATGAAAATAAGAACTAAAAAATGATAATTAAATATTATTGGAGTGGTGAATAAGTAAGATGTGTTATGGATATTTTTGTTCAATCAATTTTTGATATTGTTGATCAAATATCATGTTTTTTGGTTTTAAACCAGAAAAATTACTATTTGATATGAATTTTTTTAATGAAATCAAGGAGAGAAAATGCAGACAAAAGTGGATGTACTAACAAATTTGGAAAATTTTTGTAAACATAGCGAAATTGATTTGGAAGATGTTTTAGATTTAAAAAAGTTATCATTAAACCATGATAGGAAAATAAAAGGATTTTATCTTGAGATGACAACGGGAACTACAGGGAATCCATTTCCTATTTTAAAAGATAAGAAGACAAGATTATTGGAAAAAATATATTTAAATAAAATTAGACATAATCGTATGGGTAGATCAATACTAAAAAATGGATATTTTTTCCTTCATCCAAGTGATGAAATACAAAAGAAAATGAATGAAAACAAATTTACTTTTAATGGAATAAAGAAAATAAGTGAATATTTAATAGAAAAAAAGATAGAATGGATATGAACCGAACCCTATAAAGTAGAATTTTAAATAAAAGAGCCGAATATCATTAGTTTGATATTTGGCTTTTGTTATAATAATACTAAGGAGACTATATGTCAAAGATTTTATTCAGCCAAGAAGCTATTACTATGCT
>JBOFGK010000061.1:0-25146 GCA_051649085.1 Mycoplasmatales bacterium
TAAATTTGTATAGTAATGGTTTTGCAAGTGGATTTATAGCAGCAGTAATTAGTAGTATTTTCAACTCAATTAATATTAATTTTAATGGACTATTCAAAAGGAGAAATAATGAATCATGATCAAAAAAAAATTGGGAAAATCATTGGGGAATTAACAATGTATTTATTGAAAAATGGACATCAATCCATTGGTTTAAATGTGACAAGCTTAACAGATCGTTTTGAGATTGATTTACATTTAGATGCATGCAGTATGGATTTAGGTTTGTTACTTAAAAAAACGCTTCTACAAGAAAGAGATCATTCTCTTGAAGAATATGGTTGGGAGCTAATGGGAGAATCGGATCAATCAGGAGAGTTAAATTTATTAGGTATGTGTATTGATGAAGTGATTTTTGATGAAGAAGGGGATTGTTTGCAGCATATTAAACTAATTAGAAAGAGGTAGGGAAAATGAAGTACAATGATTTAACAAAGGGACCAATAGTAAAAGAGTTAATGTATCTTGCATTACCTATTATTATAACGAACATTTTAAATATGTCATACAGTCTCGCAGCAATTTACTGGGTTGGACACTTAGGAACAACTCAATTATCAGCAGTTGGTACAGCTTCAATGTTCATTAATTTATCTTTTGCGATCATTTTTTTCGCAAGAACGGGGATGGAAGTTTCAATTTCTCAATCGGTTGGAAGACATGACAAGGAATCGATTATCTTGTATGCCCAAAATGGAATTAGAATAGGTGTTGTATTAGCAGTAGTCTATTCAATCTTTCTATTTATTTGCTGCCAAAATTTAATTGGAATGTATCAAGGACTTGATCCGGAAACGGCTGAAACAGCTTCGAATTATCTAAAAGTAGTTTCATTTGGAGTTTTTTTCTCAATGACATATAATGTTTTTTACGGAATATTTTCAGGACTTGGACAAAGTAAGTTAGTCTCTAAAATAGTTGGTATCGGATTAATTATCAATATGATTTTGGATCCAATTGCAATTTATGTATTCAATTTAGATGTTGAAGGAATTGCAGTAGCCTTTGTTTTCACATCAATCGTAATTTTTGGTATTTTTTTCTATAAATTAAAAAAAGAAACAAATGTTTTTACAAACTTTCATTTATTTAGTTTTCAAGCAAAATACAGTAAAGCAATTTTGAAAATTTCTTCACCGAATGCAGTCCAAAATATTGCTTTTAATTTCATTTCAATGATTATGGCTGGATTTGTAGTTAAATATGGAGAAGAAGCAATTGCAGCACAAAGAATTGGAATTAATTTAGAAAGTTTAACGTGGATGATTAGTATTGGTATAACAACAAGTATTACAATTTTTATTGGACAAAATTATGGTGCAAAAATGTTTGAAAGAATGCGTGTAGGTTATTTTCAAACTTTGAAAATAATGTCCTTTTACTGCATAGTAATTTCTATTTTCTTATTTTTTGGAAGTGAACTATTAATCGGAATTTTCACAAAAGATCCTGAAGTAATTGTAATTGGTGGTGATTATTTAAAGATTATTGCGTTCTCTCAACTATTTATGATTTTTGAAGGAATATCAAGTGGTTTTTTTAATGGTCAATCCAAAACAAAAATTACTGCCTTCTTTGTAATTACTGGTAATTTACTGAGAATTCCACTAGCATACTTTGCATCAATGGCTTTTGGGATAAATGGTATTTGGTTGGCAATCGCGATTTCAAGTATATATAAAGGTCTTGGACTTCTTATAAGTGCTCAAATATTACTATATAAACAAAAAAAAATAATTGATCTAGAAAAAAATGATAAAATAGAACTAGAAGGAGTTCTATAAATTATGAAAAAATTAATTTTGCTACTTGTAATGGGGATATTATTGTTTGGGTGTGCAAAAACAACTGCTGAAGTTAAACCAAAGCAGAAAACTTTTAAAGAAGTTTCGACAAAGCAGTTTACTGAAATGAAAGTACAACAATTTGCTTCGACAGAACAACTTAATATGCAGCAGCAAAAAAATTTTTATTTTACACCTTATTTTAATGGTGCTGAAGGTATTGGAAGCCATTACTATTGCGCTCAAATTGTTAGTGACGATGGAACACTTTTACAAAAAGTAAGTTGTGAACCTGGAACCAAAAATTCGAAAATTCTTGCAGTAAATAACCGTTATTTAGCTCTAAGTGAAACAACTGATACAACTCAAACTTTTTATGTTTATAATTTAGAAACATCTGAAAAGAAGCAAATTTTAAAAACATCTGGTATTATTGAATCACAGGCGATTTTTGCTGATAACAAACTAATTTTCACCGCTTTCAAACAAAAGCCTAATCGGACAAATTTAGTTTCTTTTGATCTCACTACAAATCAAAATTTAGTCTTAGTAATGGATGTTACTAATCCATACTTAGCATCTGGTAACATGTGGTATAGTTTACCAAGTACTACGAAAAAAGATGAAGTAGATGTCATGACTTATTCGATTTTCAAAAATTCGACACAAAAAATAACAACAACCAAAGATATTCAAACAATCTTTGGTTATTTGGATGAAACATATATTGTGAAGCGTAATCCTAAAAAACAAATTGAGATTTATAAATATAAAGATAAAAAATTACAATCAATTGATCAGTTTTCTAATTTTAAGCAATTATCAATGTTTAAAGATTGTGAGTCTCAAAAATCGACGTTTGTCTGTAATGTCCAAAATAAAAGTTTTATGTATGTAAATGGTGAGTACTATTTAGTTTCTAGTTATAATGATAAACTACCAAATACAGCTAAAGTTGTGAAAATTCTCAATGATGACCTAGTTATTGCAACACCATTCGTCCAAACAGAATATGAGCAAATTACGTCTACTAAATATAGCGCGGGAATAAATAAAAACAATTTAGTAATTGAAAAAGTAATGAGTGTTAATGATTTTATTAAGCAAGCTCAAAAATAGTTTAGAATATACATAGTGCTATTACGATTAATTATCTTTTGTACTAGATTGACAGAATATTGTTTTTTCAAACAAATAGAGAATAATATAGTTTTTATTAAAAAGATATTATAGTAAATGAAAATGAAACTTCAAATTCGAAGTTTCTTTTTTTGTCAACTATGGAGTATCTCTAATCTAAAAGAGTGAAAAAAAGGCATAGTAAAAATTTAATCTTTACTATACTTTTTAAATGGCGTCCTGGGAGGGATTCGAACCCCCGACCGACGGCTTAGAAGGCCGTTGCTCTATCCTGCTGAGCTACCAGGACACACTATTAATGATACCATATAATTTACTTTTTGTCAAATTATTTTTATGTTTTTTGTGAAAAAAATGAATTTTATTGGAAAACAATTGAATTAGCTAATTAATCATATAAATGATAGCGTTTATTTATTTTTCAAGTCGATACTCACCCTGAAAATAAACATAAAAAACTATCAAAAAAATAACTTATTTCAAATACATCTGCTATAAAGTCTGAATCAATCTTTTAAAAAGCATTAATTTATCGAAAATCAAATATTAATGTAAATAAATCTTAGAATGAATAGAAAGTTTAAACCAAATGATTATAAAATATATAAAATCTATTACTTAAATTAACTCTTTAATGAATTATTACTATTTTTTTGCTATAATATATGTGATGCTTTTCGATTAAAGTGCTTTTACAAATTATAAAAAATAGTTTTAATTTAAATTTGAAAAAGAGCTTTTGTGATTAGCAAAAATACATATCTTTTTAGAAAGGGGAGAGAATATCTTTCTCGAACAAATGCAAATATATCATTTTACATTACCAACAAGTATCGTACTTAGTATTCTTTTATGGGCATTCTTTCATTACTCAATAGCAGTAGTGAGTGGAATGATTACGGATGACTTTTACAAATTTAATAATTGGTTGTTTCGACCACTAAAGTTTGAGAAAAATGGAACGATTTATAAAAGTCTATTTAAAATAAAAAAATGGAAGAAACACTTACCTGATGCGAGTTCCTTTCAGCAAGACGGTTATAATAAGAAAAACTTAAATGACATGTCAGTTAAAAATCTAGATAAATTTTTACTTGAATCATGTCGAGCAGAATTTTGTCATATATTAACAATTTTCCCGTTTATTTTTTTCGGCTTATTTTTACCGCCTATTATTGTTTTTGGAATGTTTTGTTATGCGGTTTTTGTAAATCTTCCATTTGTGTTAGCTCAAAGATATAATCGTCCAAGAATAATTAAATTTAAAAATCGAATTGAGCAAAGAGAAAATGCTAAAAAAAAAGAAAATATGGAAATAATAAAACCAAGTTTTCAAAAAATGATGACAAAACAGTAAAATATTTTCAGAAAAAAAAGAAAAGTTGAATTTATCCACTTTCTTTTTTTTCTAAATGGTATAATTTTTTTAGGAGGATGAAAAATGTTAACGAATACAAACCTTATGTTAAAAAATGAAGAACAGAAAACAAAAAGTGAAATTTTTGAATTAATCGCTCAAAAAATGTCAAGTGAGATCCCAACAATTGATCAAGCTGAAGTATATAAAAAACTAGAAGAACGAGAAAGTTTATCGACAACTGGATTAGAAGGGAAAATTGCAATTCCACACGCAACACTTACTGGGCTAGAAAAGCCATTAATTGTTATTGTGCGTACAATTGAACTTGAATGGGCAGCTTTAGATGGTCAAAAAGTTACAACGATTTTTGCGCTTTTCGTACCAGATGTAAAGCAAAATAATCAACACTTAAAAGTTTTATCAACGCTTGCTCAAAAATTAATGAATATTGAAAGCGGTAGTTTAGAAAAATTAACTGATGAGCAACTTGTGGAATTTATTAATCAGGATACTGATGTAAAAAAAGAAAATTTTATTAGTAAAAAAACAGAAACATCAAAATTTTATGTAGCTGTAACTGGATGTCCAACGGGAATTGCTCATACATATATGGCTGCTGAAAATTTACAAAAAGTAGCGACTGAATTAGGTCATCAGATAAAAGTGGAAACACGTGGACAATCAGGAGTTGATAATTTACTTACAACAAGTGAAATTGAACAGGCTGATGGTGTAATTATTTGTGCTGATGTTCAAATTCCACTTGAGCGTTTTACGGGAAAAAAAGTTATTCGTAAAAATGTTCAAGCAGGAATCAAAAATGCGAGTGTGTTATTTGAAGAAGTAAAAACCGCTCCAGAATTTGCTCAAGATCAAGCTAATGCACAAACTGATAGTTCAAGTGAAAGTGAAACAAAATTTTCGTTTTACAAGTCACTAATGAATGGAGTTACGCATATGCTACCATTTACAGTAGCAGGAGGGATTTTAATTGCTCTACGATTTGTATTTGGAACACCGGATGATTTAGCAGCAGGATTACAACCGATAATTGCCAATGAAACTCTTGGAACATTTTTTGGTTCAATTGGTGGATTATTGTTTTCGATGATGTTACCAATCCTTGGAGCATATATTGCTTTTAGTATTGCAAATCGTGCAGCATTAATGCCAGGTTTTTTAGTTGGATTAATGGCAAGTCAAGATGGAAGTGGATTTTTAGGTGCGATTGTTGGAGCAATCTGTGCAGGACTACTTACAAGAGAAGTTGTTAAACTTGCAAAGAAATTACCAAAAGCACTTCAAGGGTCCATGCAAATATTATTTATTCCACTTGTGTTGGCAATTATAATGGGACTATTCATGACAATTTTCAATTTACCAATTACTTGGTTAAATACGAGTTTAACAGATGGATTGAAAAGTCTCGAAAGTTTCTCACCATTATTATTAGGTTTAATTGTTGGAGCTATGATGGCAACTGATATGGGTGGACCAATTAATAAGGCAGCATATGTAACAGGAACTCTGCTTTTAAGTGAAGGAAATCAAACATTTATGGCAGCAGTAATGGCTGGAGGAATGGTACCCCCGCTTGCTATTGCAATTTCCACTTTTGTATCACGTCAGAAATACACTAGTTCAGAATTGGATGGAGGACCAGCTAATATTATAATGGGACTTTCATTCATAACTGAAGGCGCAATTCCTTATGCTGCTAACGATCCTGCCAGAGTGATTCCTGCTTTAATGTTAGGAAGTGGATTAGCAGGTGGACTTACAATGCTTATGAAAATTACATTACCGGCACCTCATGGTGGAATCTTTGTCTTCCCATTAGTGAATAATCCACTTGTCTATTTAGGATGTATCGTAATCGGAGCAATCGCGAGTGCAGTTTGTTTATATTTATTTAAGAAAGATGTGGTAAAATGATATTTTTAATCTCATTTAATCCGGCAATCGATGTTTATTTTGAACTTGAAACATTTGAAGTTGGAAAAACAAATCGAATGGTAACCCGGAAACGAGAATTAGGTGGAAAGGCCTTAAACGTTGCAAATGTACTTTATTCGCTTGATGTTGATTTTAAACTTTTGACATTAACAAGTAATAAAGAAGCAATATTTATGGAGGAAAAATTAAAAGACTTTAATTGTCACTTAGTATTACATGAATCAATTCGAGCAAATTATAAAATTGTTGATCAAAATAAGCAAATAACGGAAATTAATGATCATGGGATTAAGTTGACTCAGGCACAAATTGATGAGTTTTCAGATGTTATTTTAGCTGATTTACAAGCAGATGATATCGTATTAATTGCTGGTAATTCTCATCCCGAAAATTATCAGCAGGTAATCGAGGTTGCTCGAAAAATTCGAACGATTACTAATAATTTAATTATTGATATTGCACAAATAGATTTAGGGCATATTCAAGAGTTAAAGCCGTTAGTAATCAAACCAAAC
Source organism: Mycoplasmatales bacterium (assembly GCA_051649085.1). Taxonomy (GTDB): domain Bacteria; phylum Bacillota_I; class Bacilli_A; order UBA3375; family UBA3375; genus JBOFGK01. The sequence goes on from JBOFGK010000061.1 coordinate 6,795, forward strand.
AGTGAAGAAATACTTACTCTTTTCAAGGAGAAAACAGAATTTTCAATTGATGAGTATGGAGAAAAATTATTGAAAATGGGTATTAGCTACCCGATAATAACACGGGGTGAACAAGGATCAGTTGCCTTTTTAGGGGATGAGATTTATGAAACAAAAAATCAAAGTCTTAAAGTCTTAAATACAGTTGGGGCAGGTGACTCATACATTGCAGGTTTGATTTATGGGTTGAGTCAAAAATTTGAATTTATTGATAGTTTACGCTATGCAACAAGTTGTGCCTATGTATCAATTGAAAGTGATCGAAAATTTAGTAAATCAGCTATTGAAAAATGGATACCAAATATTCAAATAAATAAGAGGATAAAAAAATAATATAAGTAAAAGGTAAATAAGGGTGAATTTAAATATCTTTTTGATTAAAGAAGGAGAAGAATGAATTTAGATGTGAATAATGTACTAACAAATAATGAGATAAAAACGAGAAATGAGGCTTTAAAAATTAATTGCAAATACAATTAAAAACGTAGATGTAGATCAACTTTTCAAAAATTTTATTGAGCGTGAAAATCAAACAAGTACTGGATTTGAAAATGGAATAGCAATTCCACATGCGAAAATTATGAACATTACTGAACCACAAATCGTTGTTTTACGAACAGCGGGTATTGATTGGCCAAGTATGGATGGGAATCCAACGACTTTAATAATTGCAATTATTGTTCCAGAAGATTCAGAAAATGAGCATTTACGTATTCTTGGAAATTTAACAAGAAAACTGATGGACAATGAGTTTATTAATTGTTTGAAAACAGCTGATGCTCAAGAGGTTATCACGGCAATTAAAGGAATTGAAACAAATGAGCAAACTGCTAATGTATCAACTGAAAAGTCAGGAAGTAAATTTTATGTAGCAGTAACAAAATGTCCAGTTGGAGTAGCTCATACATTTTTGGCAGCTGAAAAAATTGAAAAAGCTGCACATGCCCTTGGATTTGAAATTAAAGTTGAAACACAAGGGTCAATTGGAATTGAAAATAAAATAACATTGGAAGATGTAAAACGTGCAGATGGAGTAATTATTGCTGCTGATGTGGAAATTGAAGCTAAAGAACGATTCAATCAAAAACGTGTGCTAGAAGTGCCGATTAAACGTGCTTTAAAAGATGCTGAATCGATTTTTGCGGAAGTTGATCGTACAGCTTTACAGAGTGGAAGAGAATCAACAGAAACTTCAGCAGAAGATGTATCAGTTATGAAAGCAATTTTGAATGGAGTTTCACACATGATTCCATATGTAGTTGTTGGAGGGCTATTAATTGCAATTTCACTTTCTTTTGGTGGACAACCTGGTCCTGATGGACTTGCAATTCCTGAAGGAAGTTTTTGGAATAAGATTTTAGGAATTGGATCATTTGGATTCACGCTAATGATTCCGATTTTAGCAGGATATATTGCTTATGCAATTGCGGGTCGTGCAGCACTTGCACCGGCAATGATTGGAGCAATGGTTGCGAATGATCCAACCTTACTTGGAACAGAAGCTGGAACTGGATTTTTAGGAGCACTTGTAGTCGGAATTATGGCTGGATACTTAGTTAAGTATATTAATAAAATTAAAGTACCTAAAGACTTAAGAGCGGTAATGCCAATTTTTGTAATTCCAATTATTTGTAGTTTAATAATTAGTTTATCATTTATTTTATTCTTAGGTTTTCCAATTGGATTATTAATGAATGGTTTAAATGATTCACTAGAATTTTTAGCTAAAAATCAAATAACGATAATTCCTCTTGGAATGCTTTTAGGGGCAATGGTTGCTTTTGATATGGGTGGTCCAGTTAATAAAACAGCTTTCTTATTTGGTGTAGCTTCAATTGCAGCAGGAGAACCAAAGATTATGGGAGCTGTGGCAGCAGCAATTGCAGTCCCTCCATTATCAATGGGTCTTGCGACATTATTAGCAAAACCAAAATTCACAGAAGAAGAACGTGCAACAGGATTGGCTGCGATTTTAATGGGATTAATTGGGATAACTGAAGGAGCAATTCCATTTGCAGCTGAGGATCCAAAACGTGTAATTCCATCAATAATGTTTGGTTCAATGATTGCTTCAACATTAGCTTTAATTTTTGGAATTACAAATAATGTACCACATGGTGGTCCAATTGTTGGAGTTTTAGGTGCAACAAACAATTTATTAGTTTATTTACTATGTATCGTTGCCGGAACAATTGGTTCAGCCTTAATGGTTATTGCCTTAAAGAAAAAAATCAAATCAAATTAACCGAATTAAATTAATTACGTTGATAAACAGAAAGAATAGTGTAAATTAATATAAATTAATATAAATTAATGTAAATAGAAAACAACCAACTTAAATCTCTAGTTGGTTGTCTTTTTTGTTATATGAATAATGATTGTATTTTGTTATTAGTAGTTGTTCTTCAAATATTTATCTTTAAATATCAAGTTCTTTAAGTTTTTCTTGTAATACAATACGTTGTTCTTTTGAGGCTGGTTTACACCCTGCAACAACTGATTCTTTGGCAACAAGTGCTTCAGCCATTGGCATACATCCTGCATGACCGCATGCACCACAATTAAAGTGTGGAAGTAATTCGTATATCTGTTCGATTCGTGCATCTGGTTCAACATAAAATATTTTTGAACATAAACCGATGATTATTCCTAGAATTACAGAAATTGCACCAACGACTACGACACTTTGAATAAGATCATTGATCATCATCATCATCTCCTTCTGGCATATAATTTGGATTAAGAGCACAATCTGTTTTTGCACAAGTAGTACAATCTTCTCTAAAATTTGTTAAATCAAATCCTTTTTCAGTTTTATGATTAAAGTAAAATGAGAAAGTGAATAGTACAATTAAAGCACTAATTAATAATATAGCTATCATTAGTAAAACCCCGTCATGGCAAGTGCCATCATTCCTGCTGCTAATAATGCAATAGGTACACCTCTAAGCTGGCGTGGGATTGGTGCTTTGTCCATTTGGACACGCATATATGAGAAAATATAAATAACAGCTGTGTAACCAAATGAAGTTGCAACTGAGAAAATTAACATTTGAACAAAGTCGAAGTTTCTATCGATATTAAGAACAGCGACTCCTAAAACTGCACAGTTTGTTGTAATTAATGGTAAATAAATTCCTAATGTTCGGTATAAAACAGGAGAAATTTTCTTAATGAACATTTCAACTATTTGTACTAAACTACTAATTACAAGAATGAAAACAAGTGTTCTTAGATAAGTTAATTCGTATGGTACTAAAACGAAAGTATATAATGTCCAAGTAACAATTGATGAAAGTGTAATAACAAATAATACACTTAGTCCCATTCCGACTGCTGATTTTTCTTTATTCGAAACTCCAAAGAATGAACAAAGTCCTAAAAATTGGGTTAGAATAATGTTTTGCACTAAGAACGCTCCTAGCGCAAAAGCAATTAGATCATAAATAGTTTCCATTAGCCTCTCCTTTTGCTTTTCGCACGTACTTCATTGAAAATCCAAGCAAGAATTCCGAAAGCGATAAATGCTCCAGTTGGTGTTGTAAAAAGTTCCATCGGTTCACTTCCACCAAAAATTGTTTCACCAAAAAGCTTACCAGTTCCGATTAATTCTCTAACTGCACCAAGTACAAGTAAACTTAAGGCAAATGCTGCTCCCATTGTTAAACCATCAACTGCGGATTTTCCAACTGTGTTTGAACTTGCAAAGGCTTCAGCACGTCCAAGAATTAGACAATTTACAACAATAAGTGGTAAGAAAATTCCAAGTTGATCATAAATTGTTGGAACATACGTACGTAAAACCATTTCTGTAATTGTCACAAAGGTTGCAATGATAGTAATGTAGACAGGAATACGGACTTCATTTGGAACAACTTTTCTAATCATTGAAACAATAATATTTGAAAGTGTCAGTACAAAGATAACACTTATTCCCATCCAAAAGGCACTTGCAACTGAACTAGTTGTTCCAAGTGTTGGACAAAGAGCTAAAAAGGAAACAAACGTTGGATTTTCATCGAAAACAGCAGTTTTTAAACGTGTAATAAAATAATTCATTATTTAACCCCCTGTAAAAAATCTGCCGATGAATCAGCAACCGCTTGATTAACAGCGCTTGTTGACATAGTAGCTCCTGTGATTGTATCAACGCTTACTTTTCCAGCTTTTTGCCCATAAAAAGCTTTTTGATAATCAGGTGTGTCAATTACATCTCCAATACCTGTTGTTTCATAACTTTTGATAACATCCATGTTTTGAAGTGTTCCATCTTCTTTATAAGAAATAAGTAATTCAATTCCTGAACTGTTTTTCCCAATAGTTTTTGTTTGATAAACAAAATAGATTTCTGACTTATCACCGGCTGGAACATCAACTTTAAATAAATTGATTAATGATGGTTTAGTAAAATCTTTAGATGTTTTGATAATTTCAATATTTTGTGCATTTGGATACAATGTTTTGATTGCTGTATCTGTTTCAATTTTTGTTCTAGCTTCTAAAACGGGATTTGTTGTTGTATAAACCACGGTAATTAAACCCGTACAAATAATTGTAGCTAAAGTTAGAACAAATGTTGACTTAACAATTTTAACCATGAATACCTCCAATAAAGTAAAATGCTGTTTCAGCTGCTTTTTCAGTATCCATAAAATTAATAAATAGTGCAAATCCAACTGCAATTACAATCATTAAACCAATCTTTAAGATTTGTGGTTTACGGATTTCATCAGCACTTTTAATATTAATAAGTGGAGTTAACATATTTGCGAAAAGAACAGCGTATAAAAGACCTAAAGTTGTTGCTGCTAAAAAATTAATGTAAAGCCCTGCAAAAGCAATTATTATTCCATAAATTACAAGTCCCATTTTTTTCTTAGGTGCAGTAAAAGGTTCGCATGCAGTAAAGAAAATAATAAATAAATTTGTTACTGATAGTAAGTAAAAAATAATATTTATATATGGGTAATTACCAAATGTTGCAAGTGTCAATAAGATAACACTAATAAATGCAATAATAGTTACGGGGATAGTAATCGGTAATACACGTCTATAGACTAAATAGGCAATGATTGGAATTAAAACAAAGAATGGTACGGCACCAAGCATGTATAACGATTGAGAATTAAATAAATCTAAAATTTGCATTGGAGAATCGCTTACTCCAGCATTTGTCAACATTTCTTGAATTGCTAGATTACTTTGTGAAAAAACAATTTGTAATGGATCGCCAGCAGCGTTTAATATCGTATTTGTGACATCACCTGCTTCTGAGGCAACATCTGAAGCACCACTAACAGTATCCGCAACAAAATTAGTTCCGCCAGCACTTGCAATTGCCTGTGTTTGCGCTGGAAAGAAATAAAGCAATGTTTTATCAAATAAAACAGAACTTGTAAGTTTTGCATGCATTTGGTCAGGCCAAGCTGCTTGAGCAAAAATTCTTGCTCCAACAGCCGCATTAAAGACATTGAATGAATATCCACCAAATGCATTTCTAACAATGAAAACACCAAATACTGTTGCAACACTTGTTGCAAACAAAGAAGTTCCGACAGGTAATAGTAATGCAAATACTAAACCTGTAATAATCGGATAACTTGTATGGCACATTTCTAGAGCAGTTTTATGATCTACTTTACGAAAAACTCGAAAAAAGATTAATTCACTTTGCCAAGCTACTATAATTGCGACAACAATAATTGCTAAAGTTTTAATTCCAAATGCTACATTCATATAAGTGTTGAACCCAACCGAGCAAACGGCTAAGAATATTAATGCGTTTCTAATATAGCGAATTGCATCTTCAGGATCGTTATACTTTTCTATTTGGGAGAAAGCATCTTTCGCTAGTTTAATTTTCATGTATGTCACCCCAGTATTTTATATATTTAAATAATTGATAAGCAATCACGATTGGTAAAAAGATTAATGTTGCAATCATCATGATTTGTAAAGGCATTGTTGTTGCAGCTGCATCAACAATTAATAAACTGCTCGCTTTATCAGTAGTTGACAAGACAATGTATGGGAAGCTTGCAGAAAACCCTGTAAAAATATACATTAGTGTTGCTAAACTTAATGAGATAAAAGCTAATACTGCTCTTTTCGACCAAACCAAACCAATTGTGATAATAGCTAAGGAAATAGCAAGGAATGGTAAAGCGTAGAAAATAGGTGCACTTGTGTATAAATCATCTGAAAAAGATTCGTATTGAAGATTGAAAACAATCATCAAGAAAATTAAAACTAGTGTTCCAACAACAATTGCCCATTTAGCAACTGAGAAAAATTTGTTTGTGATTTCTGTTGAAGTGTTGATTGTTAAAAATAAATATCCTTGAACAAGTGCGAATAGGACAAACATGACACCTCCAGCAAGTCCTGCTGGTGAAAAGATAGCAATAAATGAAAAGAAAGTATCGTTCATTGTTCCATTACTTATTGGTAATCCTGTAAAAAGATTTGTCAAATAAGTACCAACAACTAAGATTAAAACTAAACTTGAAATTGCCCATGTATACTTCATAATTTTTTGCATTTTCTTATTATCTGTCTTGTAAATTAATTCAATTGATAGGCCTCTGAAAATAATACAATAAAGTAATAAGAAAATTGGAATATATAACGCTGTTAAAGTAGTAGCATAAGCATTTGGAAATGTTGCAAACAACCCACCAATTGCTAAAATTAACCAAACTTGAATACCATCCCAATGGGTTCCAATGATTGCGTTAAATTTTTTATAACGACTTTCATCATCTAAAAATTTAAGACCAAGCATTCCAGCCCCTGTAACGAACATTTCTTGAATTACATAAATTGCCCAAACAAGTGCTAAGGCGAAAAACCAAAAATTGGCTAAAAAAGTATGACTCATTATTTACCTCCCTTTGGATTAGTGTATTTAATATCAAGTATTTTTATATCAGCTTGTTTTTTCGATAAATAGAAGATTACGAAAAATAATACAGCGTATAATAAACAAGTTAAAATAATTGAGAACCAAACGACACTGACAGGAACTTGACTTATTGCGTTTTTAGTTGGCATTAGACCATAAACAACCCAAGGTTGACGTCCAGATTCAGCAATAAACCACCCTGCCAAAATTGCGATATAAGGTGTAATCAAAGTCCATAAATAAATCTTCTTCATTGTAGCCGATTGCATGTAACGTTTATGCAAGACAATTGTTAAAAACGAAAAGATAATAAAGAATGTACCTAGTCCAACCATGATTAAAAATCCAATGTTCACAGCTTGAACAAGTGCTTCCCTCATCGGTTGTGTATCGATACCTGTTTCTTGAACAAGTTTCGTTGTTTCGGCAGCATAGCCCTGATAATTTCCAAGAAAGGCATTAAATTTAGCTGGATTAATTTCCATAATAAATCGCATATATCTTTCACCAATAATTGGAAGTAAAAGTGAAGATACAAATGCAACTTTTGCTGCTGTTTTTGAAGCAATACCATGAATTTCAATTTCTTCTTCAGAAATATCACTTTTAAGTAATTTATATGATGAAACTGCTAAAACAAAGAATGCCCCTAATAAACATGCAGCAACGACTGTATGAAGTAACATATACCAAACATAAGGGTTAGTTAAAACTGCAACTAAATCGGTTAAGATAACTCGACTTCCATCAGCTGCTAATTCAAATCCAACTGGATTTTGCATGAAACCATTGGCTGTAATTATCCATAATGATGAAATTGAAGTTCCCAATAAGATTAGTAAAGCAGTGATCATTCTAAACTTTGGAGTCATTTTATGTCTTCGGAAAACAAAAATTCCTGTGAAAGTTGATTCCAAGAAAAAGGCAATTAATGCTTCCAAGGCAAGTGGTGTACCAAATACATCACCCATGAATTTTGAATATTCACCCCAGTTTGTTCCAAATTGGATACTCATTGCAATTCCGGTAACAATTCCGATTGCATAATTAACGATGAATAAATTTCCATAAAAATCAGCTAACTTTCGATAGCGATCATCTTTTGTACGATTGTGTTTAATTTCGTAGATTGCCACAAGCAAGATTATTCCAATTGACATGGGAACAAAAATGAAGTGAAAACCAACAGTAAGTGCAAACTGCACACGACTCAATATTTCTAACATATTTATCTCCTTATTTTTTCTAAAGCCTACCTTATATTATATCATATTGACGCTTTTTGATTTAGAAAAGTTAGTAAAATAAATATAAAAAAGCAAAAAAGTTTGGAAAATAGAAAAAAATTCTAAATTTCTCAAACTTAGTTTATAATGGATAAAAACCTTCTTTAATCTAAAAACTCATTCAAGTTCGTCGTCTTGAACATCTCCCCAGAATCGATAGTATTTGTAAATTTGGTAAAAGAGGATGATTGGTAACAATATACATAAGGCTACAAACATAATTAGTAGAGCATCTTTTGAAGCGGCGGCATCGATTATTAATAAATTGCTCTTTGGATCAGTTGTCGATAGACCAATAAATGGAAACATTGATGAAAAACCGGAAAACAGAAATAAAACAATAGTTAGTGAGGAACAAATGAATGCACGAATTGGTAAGTTTAATACGACAAATAAATTTGTAATTAACGCTAAACTAATAGTTAAAATTGGCAATAAATAAATTTTTGAAAAATCTGCATATAAACCATCGGCAAAAATATTGTATTTAGAATTTAATAGTGTTAAAACTAAAATTAATAAAATAGTTGCTATAATACTCGCCCATTTAACAAACGGAAAAAGAGGAGCAGTAATGTCTTTTGAACTATTAATCGTTAAAAACAAATAACCTTGAACGATTGCGTGTACAACGAAAAGTAAGCCCCCAGCAAGTCCTGCTGGCGAAAAGATGGCTAAAAATGAAAAGAATGAATCATTCATAATACCATTTGTTATCGGTAAGCCAGTGAATTGGTTTGTTAGGTATGTTCCAACCACCAATATCAAGACTAAACTTGCAATTGACCAAGTGTATTTCATTAGGAATTGATAGCGAACATTTGATGTTTTATAAATCAATTCAATTGAAATACCACGTAAAATTATGCAGTAGAGCAGTAAAAAAATAGGAATATAGAGTGCGGTTAACGTATTAGCATAAGCAACTGGAAAAGTTGCAAACATCCCACCAATAGCTAAAATTAACCAAACTTGGATTCCATCCCAATGTGTTCCAATAATTGTATGAAATTTTCGAAAACGTCTTTCATCTTTCCAATAAAAGATACTAAGCATTCCAATGCCAGTACTGAAAAGTTCTTGAAAAACATAGATTGCCCAAACTAATGCGGCAACAAAAAACCAAAAATTGGCTAAAAAATTATGATCCATTATTTATCTCCTTTGACATACGTATACTTAATGTTCAGTAAGTTTTTATCTGCTTGTTGTTTGGCTAAATAAAAGATGACAACAAATAAAATTAAATATAAACTACACGTTAAAATGATTGAAAACCAAACAACACTAACAGGCACATGGCTGTAGGCTTGATTTGTTGGCAAAAGTCCGTAAATTGTCCATGGTTGTCGACCAGATTCGGCAATAAACCAACCGGCTAAAATTGCAATGTACGGCGTGGAAATTGTGTAAAGATAAATTTTTTGCATAAATCGTGACTCTAAATACTTATGGTGAAGTACTAACGTAAAAAACAAAAATATTATGAAAAAAGTTCCTAATGAAACCATTAGTAAAAAACTAATATTAAGTGCATTCGCTAGTGACTGGCGCATCGGTTCGGCTGCAATACCAGAACTTTGTACAAGTTTTTCCGTTTCAGCAACATAACCAGAATAATTTCCAATGAAAATTTGAAATTTACTCGGGTTAACTTTTTGTAAAAATAGCATGAAACGTTCCCCAGAAATTGGCATTAAAATAGCTGCAACGAGTCCAACTTTTGCAGCGGTTTTTGCAGCAAGTGCATGAATACTTTTTTCTTCATCGCAAATATTCGCTTTCAATAAACGATATGATGTGATTGTTAAAACAAAAAACGAACCTAATAAAAAAGCGGAAATCAAAGTGTGAAATACCATTTGAAACATATATGGATTGAGTAAAACCGCACTAATATCATTTAAAATAATTTTAGTCTTATCAGCAGTTAACGTATAACCAACGGGATGTTGCATAAATGCATTAGCTGTTATAATCCAAAGTGAAGATGCTGAAGTTGCAAATAAGACAAGAAGCACAGTTAAGAGTCTAAACCTGGGTGAAATTTTATGACGTCTAAAAATTAAAATCCCTGTAAAAGTTGATTCTAAAAAAAGTGCAACTAATGCTTCAAGTGCTAGTGGTGTTCCGAATGTATCCCCCATAAATTTTGAAAATTCTCCCCAATTTGTTCCGAATTGAATACTCATGGCAATCCCAGTTACAATTCCAATTGCATAGATTACTATGAAAATATTGCAATAGTAATCAGCTAATTTTCGGAAACGGTCATCCTTAGTTCTAAAATGTTTAAGTTCAAAGATTGCCATTAAAAAGCTTATACCGAGCGACATTGGCACGAATAGAAAATGGAAACCAACCGTTAGGGCAAATTGAACCCTGCTTAATATTTCTAACATAATTTACTCCTTTTTTGTTGCTGTTAGACAGCAATTAATTATTTTCCCCACCATAGTATAACACATATATTTTGCTTTTATAACGAAAAATATCGTGAATAATTTGTAAAAACAGCTGTTTTATAGTTGAACATAAGGTAACTGTACGAAAAAAAACTAAAAACATGAAAAAAAGTACACAAATTAATTATAAATGATATAATAATTAATGAGTAAACGTTAAATGTTACTCGATCAAATTGAACTTTAAATATTTCGATGTATTTAATTTGAAATAACAAAAGGAGGCATACGATGGGTGAAACAATTACAATGCAATGTACGGAATGTAAAAATGAAAATTACATTTCAAAGAAGAACAAAAAAAATCACACTGAACGTTTAGAACTAAACAAATATTGTCCTAAATGTAACAAGTCAACAGCACACCGTGAGAAGAAAAAATAATAATATCTCTGGATATTATTTTTTTTAAAGTGAGTTTATAGTAGTAAAATATACTATATAACTATATATTAAGGAGACAAGTGAAGAAAGATGTATACCTTGGAAAAGGTTTTGTAACAACAGCTGTTGAACAATCAGAATTAAAGAGTCAAATGTCGAATGAAATTACATTAAAATATTTGATGCGTGCAATGATGTCAGGGATTATTCTTGCATTTATGTACACGATTTATTTTTCGGTAATTGCTACGTTTGATAGTATTCCTGTTGGAACAGTAACTCTAAAACCAATTGGAAGTTTTATAGCAGCAATGTTATTCGGATTTGCATTAATATTCATTTATTTTACAAAGTCAGAATTAACGACATCCAATATGATGTATACGTCTGTCGGTAGATATTTTGGTGCAATTTCGTGGAAACAAATGTTTAAAATTTTAGGTTTCACATTTTTAGGTAACATATTAGGTGGATTGTTTATATCGTTCTTATTAGGACAAACAACAATTTTTACCTCAAGTATGCAAGAACTAATGTCATCAACAATTCAACATAAACTAGAATATTATGCAACGAGTGCTAGTGGTGGCTATGATGCTGCAAAGATACTTGATGCATTTGTTAGAGCGATTTTTTGTAATTTCTTTATAAACATAGCAATGCTTTTATGTATTTCGGGACACGTAAAAAGCGAAATTGTTAAAGTTTTAGGAATTATCTTTGCAGTGTTTATTTTCGTAACATTAGGACTTGAACACAGTGTCGCCAATTCAGTATTATTTTTAGTTGGTTTTTTCAATGGTGTAGAAATCAACGGTGTAGAAGCGTTGTTAAACATAATAGTTGCATTGATCGGAAACTTTATAGGTGGTGGACTCTTAATCGGAGCATATTATTCATTTATAAATGACGATCGAAAATAAGTTTTTATAAAGTAAGATGAAATAACAAACTAAGTGAGATTATACAAGGAGAAAAGATGGATTTACATACATTCATGAAGCTATCGCTAGTATTCAGAGAAGAATACAATGAGGAATTAAGAGAGACAGATATCACATACAACCAATTAATGGTTCTAAAAGAAATCAAAGATAATGACGTAAAATTTGCAAAAGTTTTACAAAAAAACCTAAGTTCAGATCGAGCTACAACTTCACAATTTGTCGCAGCACTTGAAAAAAAAGGTTACTTAACACGTGATGGAGATGATAGTGATGGACGCAAAAAAGTATTAGCATTAACAAAAAAAGGTTATGATATTTGTGAACAAATTATTGAAGTAGAAGAAGAATTACAGCGCTTAGTAACAAGAGAATTATCTAAAAAAGAAATTGAAAAATTAGATGAAATTGTTGCTAAAGCATACAACGGATTAGTTTAATTCGTAAAACAAGTTAGAATATTCTAACTTGTTTTTTTTTGAAAAATTGGACTTATTATAGTAAAATAAACTATAAAACTGGAGAAATAAAGGGAATTATATGTTATAATGTATTTATTGAAATGGAGTAAAATGATAATTGCAATTGATGGACCAGCAGGTAGTGGAAAAGGGACAGTAGCTAAAATGTTAGCAGAAAAATTGAAGATAACATATTTAGATACAGGAGCTATGTACCGTGCTGTTGCTTTTGTGATGTGCAAAGCAAATTTAACTACACTTGAAAATCAAGACAAACAGGCGTTTTTAGAAAGTATTGAAATTGAATTTGACGAAGATAAAATTTTTGTAAATGGTGAAGATGCAACACATGCAATTCGTGAACCACAAATTTTACCTATTTTGTCAAAAATCACAGCAGATCCAATTGTTAGAGATTTTTTAGTGAAAGTACAAAGAGCGATTGGTCAAAAGCAATCAATGGTTATTGAAGGCAGAGATATTGGTAGTGTCGTGTTTCCGGATGCTGATGTAAAAATCTATTTAGACGCATCGGTTGATGTTAGAACAAAACGACGATTTGAACAAAATCAAGCAATGAATATTACTGTATCACTTGAAGAAATTAAAGCTAGTATTGAAAAACGTGATTTCGATGATATGAATCGTGAGGTTGGCCCCCTAATTCGTGTACCTGATGCTATTTATATGCTAACTGATAATCAAACACCAGAAGAAACAATTGAAGAAATGCTAAAATGCATTCGAAAAGAGGAAAAATAATGAGTTTTACAGTCGCAGTTATTGGAAGACCAAATGTTGGAAAATCAACTTTTTTCAACCGGATTACAGAATCAAGAAAAGCAATCGTGGAGAATATGCCAGGAGTTACAAGAGATCGTTTATACGAAAAAGTAACGTACCATAATAAGTCATTTAGATTAATTGATACAGGAGGAATTACTTTAGAAAATGCTGATTTTAATAGCGAAATTAAAATGCAAGCTGAGATTGCGATTGATGAAAGTGATTTGATTGTCTTTTTAGTTGATGTTAAAAGTGGAGTAACTAAAGATGATGAAATGATTGCAACCTTATTAAGACGTGCAAATAAAGAAGTAATAGTTGTAATTAATAAAGTTGATAATCAACAACTGATTAATGATACGTATGAATTTTATACGCTGGGATTTGAGCATTATGTCAATATATCTTCTGTTCACGGAAGTGGTATTTACGATGTACTAGAATTAATCGAACCACATATTGAAGCAGAAGTTGAAGTTGAAAGTGATTTAATCCACTTTTCTTTAATTGGTCGTCCTAACGTTGGAAAATCATCACTCTTTAACACAATTATTAATGATGAACGTTCAATTGTTTCAGATATCGAAGGAACAACACGAGATGCAATTGATACAGAATACGAATATGATGAAGTGAAGTATAAAATTATTGATACAGCCGGAATTAAAAAACGTGGTAAAGTCTATGAAAGTGTTGATAAATACAGTGTGCTTAGATCTTTAAAAGCAATTGAAAAAAGTGATATTGTCTTATGGGTAGTCGATGCTGAACGTGGGCTTGTTGAACAAGATAAAAAAGTTTTAGGTTATGCTCTTGATGAGATGAAACCGATTATTATTATTATTAATAAATGGGATTTAATTGAAAAAGAAACGAATACACAGAAAATGTATGAGGAAGAATTAAAAGCAAAAATGCCATTTATTGCTGATTCACCAATGGTCTTTTTATCTGCGAAAACCGGTAAAGGAGTTATGAAGGTTTTTCCAATCATTAACGATTTATTCGAAAAATATACTAGGAAAATTCCGACAGCTAAACTTAATGCTGTTTTAAATGAAGCTGTTATGTCAAAAACACCACCATCATATCATAAACGTCCAGTTAAGTTTTATTATGTAACTCAAACGGGAAGTAAGCCACCGAAATTCTTATTCTTTGTAAATAATACAGAAATCGTCCATTTTTCGTACAAGCGTTATTTAGAAAATTACTTTAAAAAAGCCTTTGGATTACACGGAATTAAACTTTCGTTTATGTTTAGAAATAAAAATGAAGAAGAAAATTATCAATCTTCGGATCAAAAAAAGAAAAACAATTAATGAATTAACTTCATTTAATATAAAGAAAATATATAATATATTAGGAGAAATTATGGAAAAACAACCAGTTGCAACAATTAAATTTAAAAATTTCGGAACACTTAAAGTCGAATTATATTTAGATACACCAAATTCAACTAACAATTTTATTGCTTTAGCTAAAAGTGGATTTTACGACGGGTTAACAATTCATCGAATTCAAAAAAACTTTGTTTTACAAGGTGGTTGTCCGTTGGGAACCGGAACGGGTGGACCTGGGTATACAATCGATGGGGAATTTCCAAGTAACGGTTTTGAGAATCCGCATACCCACACTAAAGGAACAATCGCTTGGGCACGCTCAATGGCAAGGAATTCTGCGGGTAGTCAGTTTTATATTACTTTAACTGATACACCATTTTTAGATGAAGATTATGCAATTTTTGGTCAAACAATTGAAGGATTGGAATTACTTGAAAAATTTAATGAAATTGGAACAAACAATGGAACACCAACAGAAACTGTAATTATTGAAACAATTGAAATAGAAACTTTTGGACAAGAGTTTCCTGAGCCGATAAAAATTTCTAAAAATGCTTAAGCAACTTTGGTAAGTGTATAAAATAAATTTGAAGTTAACATTTTTTGTAATGTTAATTTCATTTATATTAGTAACACTTGAAATGTTCATTCCAATCGGAATTTGGTATATATAAAATGAGGTTATATTTGCTAAAGACAGTATGGTATATATAATTATTGGTAGTTATTTAAAATAATGACTTGTTTGGAGGGGAAAGTAATGGTGCATTTTGAAAAAATTGAACAATATTTAATGAAGCTTACATATGTGACACTCGATTTTCCTTTTGATGAAACAACTAGAGTATATAAAGTAGCTGGTAAAATGGTTGCAATTATTGGGAGTGAAAAAACTTCGATTAGTTTAAAAAATCATCCAGATGAAAATCAAGCTTTACGACTGATGTTTGAAGGGATAATCCCAGGTTATCATCTGAATAAAGAACATTGGAATACGGTGATGTTTGATTCAGATGTACCGACAGAATTGTTTTTTGAGTTAATTGATAAATCATATGAAATTATTTATGCAAAACTGACAAAAAAAGAAAAAGCAAAGCTGATAGAAAGGAAGAAGTAAAATGCAAGTACCTGGTAAAAGAAATTTAAAAACCGCAATTTCGATTGCAATTTGTATTGTTACAGCTCAGATTATGACAGTTCTAACAGGGATGGAGGTTGGTTATCTATTTTCGGGAATTGCAGTTGTAGTTACGATGCAATCGTCAATGGATATATCAATTAACAAAGGAAAACATCGGGTTTTAGGGACATTATTTAGTGGAGTGATTACGATTGTTTCTTATTCTATTTATATAAATTTTATTCCAGTAGCTTTTGAGTCCTTATTTGTATTTGTGACAATAGTGATAGTAATTTATCTATTAAATCAAATGAAAATAAAAGAGGGAATTTTAGTCGCTTGTGTTGTAATCTTATCAACATATGGCTTAAAAGAAACTCAATATGTTCAATATGTAATAATTAGAACGCTTGAAACGTCATATGGGGTAGCGGTTGCTTTACTTATCAATAGATATTTATGGCCATATAAAATCTCAGCAGCTAAAAAATAAAAAGCGTTAATGGTAAAAAATACTAAGTATGTAACTGATTAGCACTTAGTATTATCTTGTATATCTATGTTATTTTGCAAAGCTTAAAAAAAATGTTTAAAAAAAGAAAAATATATTTGACAAGCTTAAAAAAAAATGATACAATGTACTAGTGTTAAGTTACAAATGGTTCTGTAGCTCAGTCGGTAGAGCAATGGATTGAAAATCCATGTGTCGGCAGTTCGATTCTGTCCAGGACCACCATGATTTGGTATCGTTTGTGTTGATGTTACACCTGTTCCCATTCCGAACACAGAAGTTAAGCTCAATCACGCCTGATGTAGTACTACGGTGCAAGATACGGTCGATGCCAATTCATTTTAAAATTAAATAATGGTTCTGTAGCTCAGTCGGTAGAGCAATGGATTGAAAATCCATGTGTCGGCAGTTCGATTCTGTCCAGGACCACCATTAAATCAAACTTTAGGTTTGGTTATTTTTTTAAATGGTGGCGATGAATTGTGAGGATAAGTGAAAAGATATATAAAGTTTTTTATAGGGCTTTCTATTTTAGCATGTGGGGTTGGAATGCTAATTGGGATTGGATACGGAACATCAATTTGGGATGCTTTTTTTGTTGGATTTGCAGAAACGTTTGATATAAGCATCCGTTCATCTATCTATTTTTGGGGAAGTTTATTATTGATAATTTCATCAATTATTCAAAAAAAATGGGTAAGTCCAATTTCGCTGTTAATTGTGTTATTTTTTGGGTTTTTAATTAATTTTTTTGTGCTTACTTTTTTTTCTCAACTAGATCAATTACCAACAATTTACCGAGTTGTTCTCGTAATTGTTGCGACTGAAATTCAAGTGCTGGGAATTGCCCTTTATTTAGCGACAAATGTGGCAGCAAGCCATGTTGAAGGATTCACGTTAGCTATAGCACATCGATTTAATATGACATTTACAAAGGCTAAAATTATTACAGATATTGTAGCGGTTGTTGGTGCATTAGTGTTTAAAGGACCTATTTCGATTGTAAGTCTTTTTGTTATTGTGATAACAGGTATTCAAGTGAATTATTTAATCAGCAAACTTGAAAAGACAAGTTGGTATGAACAAGAAAGAAGGTAAAATGCAAGTTTTAGTAAAACAATTAAGTCAGACGCATACGATTGAAGCGGAATTTATTACGTCAAATAATATTTTAATAAGTGAGTTGATTGATCATATTTGTGATTTGTTTGAACAAGAATCTTTTGATTATGAATTGGAAATAGCAGATCAAGTATATACAGAAAACGAAGAATTACTACATGGTGAAGCAAGTGAAATTGATGAAATTTTAAATGAAATCCCTGGTCAATTTTCGAAGAAAGTGTATTTGGATGCGAAAAAAGTTAAAATAAGTGACTTAGGACTATCCGAAGCAGAACAAGTTGACTTGACAATTGATTTTGAAGTGAAAAATAATTTTATTGTTTGTTTTTCAGATTTAGCAACTGATTCGAAAAAAGTTAAATTGAAGAAAAATCCAGAGTTTATTATTCCAGATGGGCTTGGACAAGAATATTTTGATTATTTATTTTCAACTACTGAACTTGACGAATATGATCTAGAAACAAAAAAAGAAGTTATCAAATTTAATGCTCGCAGAATAAAAACTTTCAAATAATCTGTTTATCTTATTTGATGGGGACAAAAAACTAATATTAGTTGTAACAAATATTGATATAATGTAATTGTAATAGTAGATAAATCACTATTACACACGATAATGGTAATAATCTAGTAACGAATAAAGAATATTAGTTTTCTGTCAAGGGATACATCAAATTTATCATTGTCGTACAAATGTCGGGGGACAACATTTAATGTTGGACCGCGTTTTTTAATTATTCACTATTTTATCCTTATATACAGACTGCGAAAAAAAGGATAGTGAAACTAATTGATAAAGCTATTTTAAATACAATTGAGCAAGCGGCAAAAACAGGTGAAATAAAAAAAAGTGAAAAAAAAGAAAAAAACGCTTGACATTGAATTGAATTAATGATATACTTTATCTTGTGAACGAACGAAGAACTCTGAAAACTAAATAGATAGGAACCCCGTCAAGGAATATAATAATTACTTGACAAA
>JBOFGK010000062.1:0-9684 GCA_051649085.1 Mycoplasmatales bacterium
AAGAAGAAAGTATCGACAGTGATAAGTTAGCCCAAATAATTAATGATAATGAGATTAATGTTATCCAAACGACACCTTCAAGATACAAATTGTTACTAGAAAATCCAAGCTTCAAACAAGCATTAAACAAGATAGATGTTCTAATAACTGGTGGTGAAGAATTACCTCAGCAACTAGCTGAAGATTTATTAGTTAATACAAATATTGATATTTATAATGCCTATGGACCGACAGAAACTACAATTTGGTCAACAATTTCGAAAATTGAAAATAGTCAAGAAATAACAATTGGAAAACCGATTGCAAATACTGAAATATATATTTTAGATAATTACGATAAGTTAGTTCCAATTGGGAGTATTGGAGAATTAGCAATTGCCGGTGCTGGAGTTTCAAGAGGATATAAAAATTCAGAACAACTTACACAAGAAAGTTTTATAAAAAATCCGTTTGGTGAAGGAATGTTGTACAAAACAGGTGATTTAGCAAAATGGAATAAAAATGGAGAGTTAATCTATAAAGGTAGAAAAGACAACCAAATAAAACTTAGAGGGCATCGAATTGAAGTCCAAGAAATTGAAGCTAAGCTAAAAGTTAATGACCAGATTTCAGAAGCAGTTGTTTTAGTAAAAGAAATCAATAATAATAGTACACTTGTAGCTTATCTTGCAACAGATACTGAGATAGCAGAAATTGACTTAAAGACTGAACTAAGAAGAGTATTACCAGAATATATGATTCCAAGTATTTTTGTCAAATTAACAGATATTCCGTTAACAGCTAATGGTAAAATTGATCGAAAAAAATTACTAGAGTTAAAAATTAATAAAGTCGAAATATATGTTGCACCAACAACCGCTAATGAAATATTATTAGTAAACATGCTTGAAGAAATTTTAGAGATTTCAAAAATTAGTATTACAGATGATTTCTTTGCAATCGGTGGAGATTCGATAAAGGCAATTCAAATGACAACAAAATTAAGAAGTTTAGGCTATAAAATTAGTATAAATGAAATAATGGGATCAGCAATATTAAAAGATATTGCAAGTAAAATAACTTATAAAGCAGTAGATGATACTACCAACGATAGTTCAGAATTTGAAAATAAAGATGTGCTTGATACAGAAACGGAAACATTGTTCAATTTAGAAGATCAAGGGTTACAACAAGATGATTTAGATGAGTTAGACGATTTGTTCTAATAGGGAGTAGAAGATGAAAAATAAAAATATAAAAGAAATTCATGGGCTAACTGCTCTTCAAGAGAGTATGCTATTTCAAAATTTAATTGAAACTAATGAAGGACAATATGTCCTTCAGTTTCACTTTGAAATGCTTGGTGAAATCGAAATGGAATTATTTGAAAAAGCCTTTAATTTGTTAACAGAAAAATATGAGATTCTTAAATCTAATATTGTTGTATTGAAAAAAAAAGGTAAACCACTTACGGTGACTCAAAAAGTTAAACCGTTGGAATTTGTAACTAAGGATTTTACAGATTTAGACAATTTAGCTGCCAAAGATGTAATCAATGAATGTAAAAAAGAAGATATCAAAAGAGGTTTTAAATTAGAGACTGACAGTCTAATAAGGGGAACATTATTTAAATTATCGAATAATGAGTATAACTTGATAATATCGATGCACCATGTTGTAGTAGATGGATGGAGTACGTCACTAATTGCTAGAGATTTAATCAAATATTATAGCATTTTATTGAAAAGTGATCTTGAGACTGCAATGTATATTATTAATGAAGAAAAAGCAAATACCCTTTCATTTAAAGAATATATTGATTGGTACACAAAACAAGAAAAAAATGAAGCTACAAATTATTGGAAAAATCTATTAGAAGATTACGAAGAAGTTGCAAGAATGGATGCTTTAGAACTAAAAGAGCAAAACACTAATGACAAAAATTCGTATGAAAAAGTAATAAAATTAGATAGTGAAATTCATAATAAAATCAAACAAAATTTAGCTGATAAAGCAATTACTGTAAGTATGTTTTTTGAAACGGTTTTAGGGATACTTATCCAAAAATATAATAACACTTCTGATGTTGTCCTTGGAAAAATAGTTTCAGGTAGAGATGTAGATTTAGCTGGAATAGAAGCTGCAGTTGGTTTATTTATTAATACAATTCCCACAAGAATTACTGCAAACACTACTGAAACAATCACAACTTTATTACAAAAAACTAAAACTCAATTTTTAGAAGGAACAAATTATCATCTAAGTTCATTAGCAGATATTCAAAATGAAGTAAATCATAGTAAACTATTTGATATGATTTTTGTCTTCGAAAACTATCTAGTTGAAAAAGATTCATTAGATGGATTTGAAGATTTAAATATTAAATTAGTCGATAGTAGTGAAACTAATAATTATCCATTAGCACTTATTGTCGGAATTATTAATGATGAAATTACGATAAAACTAAGTTATGATAATGAAGTTTATGATGAAAATGAAATTGAAAGATTCTTAAATAATTATAAACATATAATTATCAATTCTATCGAGAATTTAGAAGGAACAGTAGAAGCGTTAGATTTTTGTAGTTTAGAAGATAAAGAGCTTATTATTAATACTTTCAATAAACAAGAAAATTATACTAATAAAAAAACATTTGTTGATTTGTTCGAAGACCAAGTAAAAACTATGCCAAATAAGGTTGCGTTAGTTGACAAAGATAAATCATTAACATATACAGAATTAAATGAATTAGCAAATAAATTAGCGCAAACACTAATCAAAAATGACATAAAAAAAGGTGAAACAATTGCATTAGTTTTAGATCGAAGCTTTGAGATGATCATTTCCATAATTGCTACAATGAAATCAGGTGCTGCATATCTACCAATATCACCTGACTTACCTGCGCAAAGAATTAAGTATATAATGGAAGATTCTAATGCAAGACTTTTACTAACTGATAAGTCAGTAGCTATCGATGAGCGAATCTTAGTAATAAATCCATATGATAAAAACAATTATATTGGTAGTTGTGAAAATTTAAAGATTGCAATTGAAATAAATGATTTAGCGTATATTATATATACATCAGGTACGACAGGTGAGCCTAAAGGGGTTGAACTTGAGCACAAGGGAATATATAACTTAATGGAATCATATATAAACGATTTTGAAATAAAATCGACTGATAAAGTATTGCAATTTGCAAGTTATACATTTGATGCTTCAGTTTCTGAAATAATTATGTCGTTATTAATTGGTGGAGAATTACACTTAATAAGTGAAAGTGAGATCAAAGACATTAATTATTTAGAAAAATATATAAATGAAAAAATCACAGTTGTAACATTACCACCAGCCGTTGCTTCACAAATTACAATTAGTGGCATGAACTTAGTATTAACAGCTGGTTCGGAATTTAATGTAGATATTCTAACTAGATTTACGAACGTCAAGAAATTAGTCAATGCCTATGGACCGACTGAGTCAACAGTTGGAGTAACATATTTTGAAGTAACTAATAAACAAAAAGCGAAAAAAATCTCTATTGGAAAACCAATCAATAATACCCAAATATACATTTTAAATGAAGAAAAACTTTGTGGTATCGGAATGATTGGGGAACTTCATATTGGAGGAATTGGACTTGCAAGAGGATACAAAAATAATCAAGAACTTACTGATTCGAAGTTTGTCCAAAATATTTTTGGTGAAGGAAAAATTTATAAAACAGGTGATTTAGCTAGATGGCTACCAACTGGAAATATTGAATATTTAGGTAGAATTGATGATCAAGTAAAAATCAGAGGATTTAGAATTGAAATCGGAGAAATTGATAATGCAATTAGAGCGATTAAAGGGATTCAAAGTGTTGCAACAGTCGTATCCAATGTCGATGGTGAAAAAACACTTTGTACTTATTATGTTGCTACTGAAAAGCTCACAACTTCTGAAATAAGAGCACATTTAGTTACTGCTTTACCTGATTATATGATTCCTCAGTATATAATGCAAATAGCTGAAATTCCATTAACAAGAAATGGAAAATTAGCTAAAAAAAATCTACCAATAATCGAAAAAATAAGCCAAAATGAATATATTGAGCCACGTACTGAACAAGAGCAAAAAATTGCTGAAGTTTTTGCAGAAATATTGAACGTTGAAAAAATCGGAATCGATGATAACTTCTTTGAACTTGGTGGACATTCATTAAAAGCAACAAAACTTGCTAATAGAATTGAAGCTGAAACAGGAAATAAAATCGCGATAAAAGATATATTTACGATGCCAACAGTTAGACTTTTAAGTGAAAGCATTTTAACGACAAAGGAATATGTTGGAATAACAAGTGTCGAAGACAGAGAATTTTTTGAGTTATCACCAACTCAAAGAAGAATGTATTTAATAAATTCTATCGACAAAACTTCTTTAGCTTATAACATGCCATTAGTTTTAGAAATTACCGGTAATGTAAACATCAATCAGATAGAAGAGTCATTTAAACAGTTAATTAATCGACATGATGCCTTTAGAACTGTTTTTGAAGAAAAAGATAATACATTAGTTCAAAAAATTTTACCAAATGTCCCGTTTAAAGTCCAATCTGAAATACTTGAAACTGAAACTATAAATATCGATGCAAAAATTCATGTGATTATCAAGGAATTTGTTGTGCCATTTGATTTAAGTAGTGCTCCGCTTTTACGAGTGAAAATTGTCGAGCTGGGACTTAAAAAATATTTATTAATGGATATGCACCATATAATCTCGGATGGAATGTCAATGAGCATTATAATTAGCGAATTTATGAAAATTTATAGTGGCGAAGAATTAGCTCCACTTGAATTACAATATAAAGATTATAGTGAATGGCTGAAGTCAAGAGACTTATCAGCGCAAAAACAGTATTGGTTAGATACTTTAGAAGAAGTAGAAATATTAGATTTACCGCTTGATTTTAAACGACCGAAAGTTAAGAGTAATAGGGGAAGTACATTTAGTATTGATTTAAATGAAGAGAGTGTAAGCGCACTAGAAGTGCTGTCAAGAAAGACAGGTACAACTGATTTCATGATCTTACTTTCAACGCTTTTGATAACACTTAATAAATTTAGTAATCAAAAAAATATTGTCGTTGGGACGGCAATTTCTGGTAGAACAAGTAGAGAAACTGAAAATATGCTTGGTAGTTTTGTCAATACATTGGCATTAAAAGCAATGGTTGAAGGCGATAAACAGTATGTAGAATTTTTAGAGGATGTAAAAAATGTCGCACTTAAAGCTTATGAAAATCAAGAATATCCATTTGAAGATTTAGTAGAATCATTAGATATAATTAGAGATATTTCGAGAAATCCACTTTTTGATGTGATGTTTACATTGCAAAATAATGAAAACATTGAAATTAATATTGATGATGTAAGTTTTAAAAGTCTTCAGTTTGAAGACAATACTTCGAAGTTTGACATTTCAATAACTGCCGCAAAAGTTGCAGGAAAATACGAAATTCAGTGCCAATACTGTCCAGATTTATTTACAGCTGATACAATTAAATCAATCTTAAATACATATTCAGAAATCTTGAATGTGGTAATTAACGATAATAATATTTTAATTGATAATATTGATCCACTTCTTGCTGATGAAAAAAAGAAACTATTAACTACTTTCAATAGTCAACAACAAGAATATATTCCAAGTACATTTGTCGAAATGTTTGAAGAGATAGTTGCTAAATTTCCTGAAAACAAAGCAGTAATTTTTGAAAATGAAGCAATGACTTATGCAGAACTAAACATCAAAGCAAACCAACTAGCTAAAAAATTACGAGCACATGATATCAAAGTAAACGACGTAGTTTCAATTGTCTTAGATCGAAGTTTTGAAATGATAATCGCGATGATTGCGACAATGAAAGCAGGGGCTGCCTATTTACCAATTTCTGATGAATTACCAAAAGATCGATTAGACTATATTTTAAAAGATTCAGAAACAAAAATCTTAATTGCTAATCAAAACAGCACTAGTTTAGATCAAATAGTGTGGATTGATGTAAATGATCAAGCAAATTATGTAGGAACAGGTGAAAACTTAAACAGAGTCAATAAAGTAAATGACTTAGCGTATGTAATATATACATCAGGTACAACTGGTAATCCAAAAGGGGTTGAGATCGAGCACTTTGGGATCAAAAATTTAAGAGATGTCTTCATTAACGATTTTGGAATCGATAATAATGATAAAATTTTACAATTTGCCAATTATACATTTGATGCCTCAGTTTTAGAAATAATTCAGTCATTATTAATAGGTGGGCAGTTACATTTAATCCAAAAAGACAATACGTATAATGTCGAATATTTAGAAAATTATATTTCTGATAAAATAACGGTAGCATTATTGCCACCAATTTTGTCGACGCAAATGAACATAAATAATATGAAAATATTGTTTAGTGGTGGATCAGAATTTAAACTAGAAATTTTAAATAATTGTAATAACGTTGAAAAAATTATTAATGCCTATGGTCCAACTGAAACGACAATTGTCGCTTCATATTACGATGTTACTAATCATAAGGCAGATAATAAAGTTCCGATTGGAAGCCAAATCAATAATTTTTGTGTATACATATGTAGAGACAATATGTTATGTGGTACCGGGATGATTGGTGAAATATATGTTGGTGGAGTCGGTCTAGCAAGAGGTTATCGAAACCACGAGGAATTAACAAATGAAAAATTTATTGATAATCCATTTGGAACAGGAAGACTGTATAAAACTGGTGATTTAGGAAGAATACTTCGTGATGGAAGTATTGAATATTTAGGTCGAACGGATAGTCAAGTAAAAATAAGAGGATTTAGAATAGAGCTTGCGGAAATCGAAAATGTAATAAAAGCTGTAAGTGGAGTAGATGATGCAGTTGTAATCGTTAGAGAAAAAGCTAATCAAAAAGATCTCAATGCCTACTTTGTTTCGAGTGCTAATGTATCAATAAATACTGTAAAAGAGGAAATAGCAAAAACGCTTCCTGAATACATGGTACCACAATATATTATGCAAATCGAGCAAATACCATCTAATAGAAGTGGAAAACTTGATGAAAAAGCCTTACCAATTATAAATACTAAAGTAGATACTAAGTATGCAGCACCTAGAAATGAATGTGAAACTATCTTAGTACAAGTATTTGCGGACATTTTAGATATAAATAATGTTGGAATTAATGATAACTTCTTTAATTTAGGTGGAGATTCAATCAAAGCAATTAGAGTTGTCTCTAAATTCAGAGAACAAGGTTATGAAATAAAAGTTAAAGATGTTTTAGAGCGAAAAACAATAAGTAGTATTTGTGAAATTGCCAAAGTTATTGAAAATTTAAAAACTTACGAGCAAGGAGAGATAACAGGAGTTGTTGAACTTACGCCGATCCAAAAAAACTTTTATCAGCAAAAATTAGCGGTTAAAAATCATTACAATCAATGTATCGGAATAAAAATCGCCAAAAATGATTTTGACCTTGATAAATTGAAGGCAACATTCAACGCCTTAGTAAAACATCATGATATATTTAGAGCAACATTTAGTGGTGGTGTTCAAACAATAAATGCGTTTGCAGAAGATAAATTTTTTACTTTGAATACATTTGATTATGCAAGTTATGAAAATGTTGATGAATTAACAGAAACTATCGAGTTAGAAAATAGTAAACTAAATGCAAGTATTGATATCGAACAAGGACCATTAATTAAAGTTAATACTTTCGAATTTAAGTCAGAAATAGAAGTAGTTATCGCAATCCATCACTTAGTTATTGATGGAGTATCTTGGCGAATCTTCATTGAAGATTTTGAAAACTCTTATCGTAACTTATTACAAAATAGTAATGTTCCACTTCCAATGAAAACAGCATCATATTTAGATTGGAGTAATGAATTAATTGAATATGCTAATAGTAAAGAAATTGCTAAAGAAAAAGTCTACTGGCAAAATGCCGTTCTTGCAGCCAAAAATGGTGAATTGAGTAAAGAAAAATTCAAAAATATGTCAAGTGATATTGAAAAAACTGGATATACATATCAGACTACAACCTTGTCATTAGACGAAAAATTAAGTAAAAGTCTAATCTTTGATACAAATAAAAAATATTCTACAGAAATAAATGATATTTTATTATCAGCTTTAGTTATGGCAGTTGAAAAATGGTCAAAAAAAGATAGTGTTTCAATCGCATTAGAAGGACATGGACGTGAAGATATTGGTAACAGTTTAAATATTGACCGAACTATTGGTTGGTTCACTTCAATTTATCCAGTAAACTTAAAATGTACTAATTCAATTGAGGATACAATAATCGAAGTTAAAGAGAATTTAAGACGAGTACCAAATAAAGGAATCGGCTATAATATTTTGAAATTCTTATCTGATGATACATTTGATGCTAGTCCAGATATAAGTTTTAATTATTTGGGAAATTTAACAAATGAATTAAACGAAAATATGATAATAAAATCTGGGACAATCCCAACGGGGGACTCGATAAGTTCTAAAAACTACCATGGTTATGCAATCGATATTGTAGCCCAAATAACTAATGATAAATTTAATATTTCATTTACATTTAATGAACAAATTTTGTCACTAGAGGTGATTACAGAACTAACTGCTAAATTTGAAGAAGCTATAACGAGTGTTATTACACATTGTACAAGTTCTGAAAATATTATTTGTACGCCATCTGATTTAAAAGCAACATTCTTAAAGATGGAAGATTATCAAGAATTAAGAACTAGTGAAGATCTTAATAATATTGAGCAAGTAACGCCATTATCAATATTACAAGAAGGAATGCTGTATCATAGTATAACAGGAGAAACATCTGAATATACAATTCAAAATACATTAGATATTGAAGGTTCTTTGAATGCTTCTGCTTTAAAAGCAAGTTTACAATTAGTTGTCAATAAACATAAAGCACTCAAGAGTAGTATTAAATTTAGAAAATATGCTAATCCAATTCAAGTAATCTATAAAGAACGAGATGTTGAAGTTGCGTATTATGATAATCAAACAAATATCCAAATAGATCAATTAAAAGCAGATGATTTAAACAAAGGTTTTAATTTAGAACAAGATTGTTTAATAAGAGCAATTATCGTTAAAGAGTCAGCTACTAAATCAAAATTTATATTATCATGTCATCATATAGTAGTAGATGGATGGAGTACATCAATTGTATTCAATGAATTAATCAAATTTTATAATTTAATTGTTAAAGGACTCTCGATCGAAGAATTGAAAAAGCTTATTCATAGTGAAGAGAATGATTCAGCTTATACAGAATACAAAAAATGGGTTTCAAATAAAGATAAACAAGATGGATTAGAGTACTATAAAACATATCTTGAAGGATATGATGGAGCAAGTGCATTTGATACGATGGACTCAGATGTAGAAAAATCAGCTAGTAATGTATTATTGGAATTGGATGAAGTGACAACAACTAAAGTCCAAAAGTTATCAAAAAGTTTAGAAATTACAACTAGTACAATCTTAGAAACAACGTGGGCACTATTACTACAAAAATATAATAATGTTGATGACGTATTATTTGGAAAAGTAGTTTCGGGTAGAAATGTTGATATCGATGGAATTTCGGCAACAGTTGGTCTTTTCATCAATACACTACCAGTTAGAATT
>JBOFGK010000063.1:0-5975 GCA_051649085.1 Mycoplasmatales bacterium
AAAAAGAATTGCCACAAAACCAACAGAATTATAAAAGCAGTGAATTAAAATTGAATACCAAATATTATTTTCTTTAATATAAATGAAGCCTAAACAAAGAGCGATTGGAGCATATGAAAATAATTCATATAATACTTGGGTAGTTGGCTGCATGAAATCAACATGGATTCCCGCAAAAAACAAAGCTGGTAATATTAATTTAATCAAATACGGTGTTCTACCTAAAACTCGATTAATGATTAAAAATCGATAAGTAAATTCTTCAACAATTGGCGCATAAACACAAATCAATAGTCCAAACAGTAAAATTGTATCTTTATTAATCATCGATTCAATCGTTTGTTGATTAACGGTTGTACCTGAATCAGGGAAAATTCTTGCTATTAAATCATTAGTAAAATATAAGAGAATTAGCATTATGAAAAAATAACCTAGAACTTTAAAATATGATAGTCCATTTGTGAAAAAGTTTTTTGTATCTTTTGCATATTCTTTGCGAAAAAAAAGTCCTATTAGTAAAAAGGTGGCAACAAAACCAGAAACCATCTGAATAACAACTCCGGCAATTGCTAAACTAGTTTGATTTGTAATGCTACCAGTTACAAATCCATAGACAAGGACAATCCCAATAACCCCTACAAAGCTAAAAATTAAAAATAATGATGTAATCAATAAATCTCTAAGAGCTGTTCCTTTTGGCTTCATTTTTTTATCAAACTGAAAGAAACTATCAGGCTTTTCTGAGAAAATTTCGATTTGTTCTTGTTCGTCATTCATTTTTTCTGGAAATTCTGATTCTTTAAATTCAAATTGCATTTATCGTCCTTATAAGAATGGAATTATTTGTTTTTTTCTAGAAACTACTCCAGGCATTAACACTTTTCCATTTTCTAGTTGTACATTAAATTTTTGTTCAAATGTTTCTAAGTTTGTTCCAGTCACTAAAATGTATGAATCGCTTGTTAAAATGTCCGTTACCATTAAAATGTGTTGTTTTAATGCTTTTGCTACAACGTTAGCATTCATTTCAGCGACAAGTTCTACTTCATATGTTAGAAGCATTTCTTCAATTCCAATTGTCGAAACTTGTCCAACTTCATATGTACCTTCTTCTGTTTCAAAAGTTTTTGAATCTATATTAATAATTTCTTTTGCAGTTTTCCCATCAAGTTTAGCACCTGCTTTAAGCATTTCTAATCCATACTCTTCGCATGTTACTTCTGCAAGTACCGCTAATTTTTGAGCAACATCAACATCTTGTTCTGTCGTTGTTGGTGATTTAAATAATAATGTATCTGAAATAATTGCACTTAGCATTAATGTTGCCATTACTTTATCAATCTCCAACTTTTTCGCAATAAACATTTTATATAAAATTGTCGATGTACAACCAACTGGTTCAATACGCATATATATTGGATTCGTCGTTTGAAAATTACTAATTCTGTGATGATCAATTACTTTAACAATTTCTAATGTTTCAATTCCATCAATTGATTGGTTAAATTCATTATGATCAACCATAATAATTTTATATTCACTTAAATCATCTGCATGATTGACAAGTTGTGGATCTTCAAGATTTAAATAATCAAGCACAAATTTTGTTTCTCCACTAATATTTCCAAGTCTAAAAGCTTGAGCATCATGTCCTTGTTTTTTCAAAGCTAATTCGTAGGCAAGTGCACTACAAATTGTATCTGTATCTGGATTCTTATGTCCGAAAATTGCATATTTATTCATTGTATACTCCTAATTCTTTATTTTTTAAATTCTACTTTTAAAGTAGTGTTATTCTTTGTCGTTTAAACTTTCTTTTGGTTTTAATAAACCCATTGAATAATGATAATTACAAAGTGCTACATATTCAACTTTTCGATGATCATCGTCAATTAAAATTGTTGGGCCATCTTTCGTTAATTTGTCATCAACTACTCTTCCATTTTGTCGTGCTTTTTTCCCACACCAACAAATTGAGGTTGATTCGATAATTTTATCAGCACGCTCAATAATTCTTTTAGTTCCCTCAAATAAATTTCCACGAAAATCAACTTTTAAGCCGAAGAAAATTAAACTTTGTAGCATATTTTCATAGCTAAAACTAACTATTTCATCAATTGCCTCACTAGAAAAAAAATTTCCTTCTTCAACTAAAATAATTTTTTTATCGCCAATTTCTCGTTCTAAAATCTGACGGATTTTTTGTGGTTCATCGGTTGGTAAATCAATTGCATTTAAAGTTAAACCGGTTCTAGAAAATATTTTACCAATTGATCTTGTATCAATTTCAGGTTTTAAAACTAAACATTCAATCCCATTTTCTCGATAGTTGTAGGCAACTTTAATTAATTCAAGTGATTTACCTGAATTCATACATCCATGATTAAAATATATTTTTGTACTCATCTTATCCCTCCATTTTTAAGTGAATCAATAATGCTGAAATATCTGCAGGGGTAATTCCAGAGATTCTTGATGCTTGACCAATTGTTTCAGGTTTTATTTTATTCAGCTTTTCTCTTGCTTCTAACGCTAAATTTTCAATTTCTAAATAATTAAGTGCTGTTGATAATTTAATTTTCTCGTACTTAACATTTCGATTAATTTGGCGCATTAACTTTTCAATGTAACCAGCATATTTAATTTCGATCTCCACTGCAAGTTTAACATTATCTGTGAATTCCGATAAATCGATAATTTCACTTATAATACTAGCACTTACATTTGGACGTTTTAAATATTCATTCGCCATTAGTCCGAATGTTAATGGCTCTAAACTATATTTTTCTTTTATTTCAGGTTTAATTAGTGCATCATTAATTTTTGTTTCCTGTAAAACTGCTTGCAATTTAGTTATTTGTTCAACTTTTGCTAAAAACTTTTGATAATGATTTTCAGATACTAATTTATGTTCATAACCTAATTTAGTCAGTCGAGTATCTGCATTATCATTTCTAAGCATTAAACGATATTCAGATCTTGAAGTTAATAAGCGATAAGGTTCTTCTGTTCCTTTAGTAATTAAATCATCAATCATTAAACCAATATATGAATCGGCACGACTTAAAATTAATGGTTCTGCGCCAATTACTTTTAAAGCGGCATTGGCACCGGCAATTAATCCTTGTCCTGCTGCTTCTTCATAACCACTTGTTCCATTAATTTGGCCAGCGGTATACAAATTAGCAACGTTTTTAAGTTCAAGTGTCGCTTTAAGTTGCATTGGATTAACAGCATCATATTCGATTGCATATCCATAATGCACAATTTCAGCTTGTTCAAGACCTGGTAAACTAGCAATCATTTTATCTTGAACGTCATAAGGCATTGATGTTGAAAAGCCTTGAACGTAAATTGTTTCACCGCTTCTTGTTTCCGGTTCTAAAAATAATTGATGGCGTTCTTTGTCGGCAAATCTAACCAATTTATCTTCAATTGATGGACAATACCTTGGACCAACTCCTTCAATCACTCCACTAAACATTCCTGATTTTTTTAAATTCTCATTAATAATTTGATGTGTTTTTGGAGTTGTATGAATTAAATAACATGGTAAAAATGTTTGTGGATCTGAATAAATAGGATCAACATAACTAAATGCTAACGGCTCATCATCACCTGGTGCTAGACTTGCTTTGGAAAAATCAATCGTCGAAGCTTTAACTCGAGCAGGTGTTCCAGTTTTAAGTTTAAATAATTGCACTCCAAGTTCAACTAAACTATCTGATAAAGTTCTTGTTGTCGGTTGATTCATCGGTCCACTTGAGGTTTTATTACTTCCATTAATAATGTATGAATCCATAAATGTTCCTGCTGTAATCACAACTGCTTTGGCCATAATTGATTCACCAGTTTTTAGCTTTATTCCAGCAATTTGAGTTTGTTTTTGATCATACAAAAGATTTTCAACATTCGCTTCAAGAACAGTTAAATTTGGAGTATTTAAAATAAATTGTTGCATTTTTTCCGGATAAACTTCTCGATCAATTTGAGCACGAAGAGCGTGAACAGCTGGTCCTTTAGAGCGATTTAGCATTTTAATTTGGATTAAGCTTTGATCTGTTACTTTACCCATCAAACCACCGAGTGCATCAATTTCTCGAACAACAATCCCTTTAGCCGGACCTCCGATTGAAGGATTACAAGGCGCTTGTGCGATTGTTTTAATTGATGATGTAACGAGTAATGTTTTTACACCAATTCTTGCACTGGCATGCGCAGCTTCACAACCAGCATGTCCACCACCAATTACAATTACATCATATTCTTTCATTATATACCTACTTTATTCTTTGTAAATTGATTGAAATACTCAATTAAGTATTCTTTCTTTTTATTCCCGTAAAATCGATCTTGTTCAATTCCATTTTTCAGCGAAACTAGGGTTGGAGCCGTTGTAATTGAATAGTCTTTACATAGTTCAGGATTTTCTTCACTTGAAATAATTTCGACATTTTTCAATAAATTAGCAACTCTTAGTGATTCAATTAAAATTGTACAAACTTCACAGTTATCTTTAATGAAAGCTAAATGTCTCATCTAAGGTACTCACGTAGTGCTTCTGGAACCGTGATTGTCCCATCCTCATTTTGATAGTTTTCTAAAATAGCTGCCAAAATTCTTCCTGTTGCCAGTCCTGAACCATTAAGAGTGTGTACAAAGCGTGTCTCTCCATCAATTTTTGTTCTTGTCATCACACGACGCGCTTGAAAATCACGAACGTTTGAACAAGATGAACATTCACGATATTTAGCCTGTGATGGAAACCATACTTCTAGATCATACGTTTTACTTGAAGAAAATCCCATGTCTCCACTACACAGTCGAATGACACGATATGGTAATTTAAGTAACTGCAACACACGTTCAGCATCTTCAACCATTTTTTCAAGTTCAACATTTGAAGTCTCAGCATCAGTAAATTTAAACATCTCAACTTTACCAAATTGATGCATTCTGATGTAACCTCGTGTATCACGTCCAGCTCCACCTGCTTCTTTTCTAAATGACTGTGCAAATGCACAATAATTAATTGGTAACATTGCTGCATCTAAAATTTCATTTCGATGAAAACTACATAAAGCAACTTCGGCCGTTGGATTTAAATAAAGTTCACGACTTCCAAGATCGGCAAATGCACTATCATCAGCATCATTACTTTGAGCAATTTTAAATAAGTCTTCTTCAAATTTTGGTAGATTTGATGATCCTAATAGTGTTTCATCCGAAACAACAAACGGGACAGCAACTTCTAAATATTTATGTTTAGAATGAGTATCAAGCATCATATTCATAAGTGCTCGTTCCATTTTTGTAATCAACCCTGTTGTTACAACAAAACGACTTTTAGTAATTTGGGCACCTTTTTCAAAATCAAATCGTCCATCTGCAAGTTCTAATTCGTAATGCGCTTTAACTGGAAAATTAAATACTTTTGGCTCCATAAATTTACGAATTTCAACATTTGATTCTTCGTCTTCACCAATTGGGGTATCGTCTTGAATTAAATTAGGAATTCCCATTAAGATTTTTTCATATGAAAGTTTCAAATCTTTTGCTTGATCGTTTTCTAGTCCTTTTTTAATTGCTTCAATCTCCGCTAATAAACTAGCTACATCTTTACCTTCACGTTTATATTCACCGATTAATTTAGATTTTTCATTAAGTTTGGCACGTAAAGCTTCAACTTCTAATAAATTCTCTTTATATTTGGCGTATAGTTTGCTTATTTCATCAATTTCTTGGTCGTAGTTTTTAAAACGTAGACGTAAATTTGCTTTTACATATTCTTTGTCTGTTTCAATTATTTTAATATCAATCATTATTTTCCTCTCTTAACTCTTTGAAAAAAGCTGTCATCACAGCTTGTGATTCATTAGCTAGTACGCCATCAACAATTTCAAATGGGATAAGTTCATTTTCAATGTAGTAACGATAACTTTGTTTTTTAAATTTTCTTTGCTTAGTTCCAATAT
>JBOFGK010000064.1:0-1784 GCA_051649085.1 Mycoplasmatales bacterium
TCCGGAAAGGCATTTTCAAATATTTTTTTAACTTCTTCTTTTGTATACATAAGTTCAGTTAATTTAACATCTGTAATCGGACTTTCGTTTTGTAAATCTAAATTTAAAACTAATAAACCATTTTTCTTATATTGTTTCATTTGTGAATCAATATAAATTTCAAATGCATTTTTACCTAAACCATATTTATCATATAAGTGATTGATAAATGCTTTTTTCTCAAATACACCGAACTTTTGAATTTCTGCTTTTACGAATTCATCTTTAGATATACCACCAATACTGAAATGTGGCGTACGTTCAAATACAATATCTAAGTCTTCTATCGTTTGTCGAAGAAAATTGTGAATTTCATATTCATTTTGTAATTTTAGTTCGTCAACAAATAAACTCGAATGTGAATTAATAAAATAACTTGTTGAATAAAATCCTTTTTTCAGCTCATTAACAACACGAATAATTTTACGATAAGATTGGTGGAAATTTTTTTGAACATCATAAAATCTCACTTTATTTCCATAACTAAATAACACATTTCCATTTCTCGTTAAATAACCATAAAGTTGTCGTTTTTCAAACACAATTGGATTTTCTAATTTTAAATTTTCAGAAAAAACGTTTATCGCCACGCACACTTCATCAATTGTTCGCATTGGTTGTTTCATATTTTTTTCTACAAATCTTTGAACAATTTTTGTTCTTGAATGTGGTTTAATTTTAATTTCATTTGTTGCTTCTTTATATTCTTCAAACATGTCTACATCCAAATTTAAATATTTAAATTGTTTATCTTCCAATAAATTTACTACATCTTCTACTCCACGACTATATCTTGCACATAAATAATAATATTCTTTGTTTGATAATTTAGTCATGTATTTAAATTCTGATTCGGATAATCGGTAAGTGCAAAATAATTTTGCATAAATATCAACTTGTGTTAATTTAAGTGTCTTCACATACGTATTAATGACTTGGCGTACACGTTCTCGTGTAATATTCATTTTCTCACCAATTTCCTCAAGTGTCAAACCAGTTAATCGCATCTCAAACAATTCGTTCTTTGGTGCAAGTTTAATTTCTTCTTCAAGTGGTAATAATGACAGCTCTAATCCAATTCCTTTTTTTACAATCGTACGATCAAAGAGCATTTCTTCGATTACGTCTTGAAAATTTTTTTTATTGAACCCAATTTCACGTAACTTAATATATAAATCTGTTTTAGCAATGGTCTGCCCTAATTTGTTTTCTACGAAATAATTATACACTTTTTGATAATCATCATAGAAATTTTCATTTAATTGATTTCCAACAATATAATATTTGACAAAAGCTTTTCTGATTTTTTCAAATTTCACGGTTGAAAACCCATATTCATATTTAAGCATGTTAATAGTATTCAAATTATATGTGCGGATATTTATCTGATCACCTTTAAACGGTTCAAGTATTCTTACTGAAACACCGTACTCAATTAAACCAAAAACAGAATCAAAATCAAAAAAATTTCTTCTCATTTTCAGTTCTTTAATAATTGCATTTATTTCTTTGTCACTCGTGCAAAAACGTTTGAATTCCTGCCTAGTATTTTTTTGAACAGCATCAAGCGCTGAACTTTCTACAATTTTTTCAACTAATTTGTAGTTAAT
Organism: Mycoplasmatales bacterium; assembly: GCA_051649085.1. Classification (GTDB taxonomy): domain Bacteria; phylum Bacillota_I; class Bacilli_A; order UBA3375; family UBA3375; genus JBOFGK01. Next base: position 1,650 of record JBOFGK010000064.1, read on the forward strand.
ACTTTCAAGCTCATACAAATTGTACAGCCTATTCATTTCCCCTCCATCTACACTTATTCTACACTTATTCTTCTCTCTTCACTTATTTACAAGTATCATACGCTTTCTTTCCCCAAAACGTAAACTTAATTTATT